>NZ_QWVS01000015.1 GCF_003570725.1 Peribacillus asahii | reverse complement strand
GGTCGGTGGTTCGAGTCCACTTAGGCCCACCATTCCGCAGTAGCTCAGTGGTAGAGCACTCGGCTGTTAACCGAGCGGTCGTAGGTTCGAATCCTACCTGCGGAGTATGGGGAAGTACTCAAGAGGCTGAAGAGGCGCCCCTGCTAAGGGTGTAGGTCGGGTAACCGGCGCGAGGGTTCAAATCCCTCCTTCTCCGCCATTTGGCCCCTTGGTCAAGCGGTTAAGACACCGCCCTTTCACGGCGGTAACACGGGTTCGAATCCCGTAGGGGTCATACAGCTAAAGCAGATTTAAAAGTATTGTTACATACAAACTTTTAAATCTGCTTTTTTATTTTTCATCTTAATGTGTCTGCTAATTGGTGCGAATACAGAGAGATTAGAGTGAGTTCGTGAAATTTAATAGTTTTTCAAGTTTGCTGCATATAATAAGAAACCAGCCGCAATTTAATCATTGCGGCTGGTTGTATTAAAATAAATAACTAATTAGTAGCCCGACTGCCATTAGAAATCCAAAGAATGTGTTCGTTTGGGCCGTTGCTTTCATTGATGGCATCATTGTGATAGGTTCTGTTTTCCCTATAAACCCTGTTGTTGCTTTAATAGCTTTTGGTAGGCTTAAAAAGGCGAGTAGAATCCAAGCACTGACCGTTCCTGTTAAAACTAATCCAATTAGCCATAGATAAGAAACCGCAAACATAATCGCCATAAATATGATCGCTTTCTTGCGTCCTAAAACAATTGGCAGGGTTTTGCGCCCATTCGCTTTATCTCCGTCATGGTCACGAAGGTTATTGGACATATTGATCAAGCCGACTAAAATCCCGCTCGGTACAGATACTAAAATGGCAAGGGTCGATACATAGCCGGTTTGAATAAAGAAAGCGATTAAAATGATAAAACACCCCATAAATAAGCCGGAAAAAAGTTCGCCAAATGGTGTGGATGAAATCGGTAGTGGACCACCTGTATATAAATAACCAACCAGCATACAAATAAGTCCAACAGCTGCAAGCCACCAAGAAGATACGGCACAAATATAGAAGCCAATTCCAATGGAAACAGCATACATTGCGAGTGCTAGTGTCATAATCAGCTTTGGAGTCATACCGTGACGAACAATTCCACCGCCAATCCCAATGGAATCTTCCGTATCTAACCCTCGCTTAAAATCATAATATTCATTAAATAAATTAGTAGCAGCTTGTATTAAAATACTAGCAACCATCATAGCTGCAAACAACAGCCAATTGACGTTACCTTCTAAAAGAGCAATAATTGTGCCCAATAAAACGGGTACGAATGCGGCTGTTAATGTGTGGGGGCGAATAAGTTCCCACCAGATTTTCCAGCTGCGTTTAACGGTCCGTTCAGCTGAATGATTAGTAAAATCAGTATGCATCTCGTTTCTCCTCTATCATTTATAGTCATATGAAATTATATCAAAGTGTACGTAGTAAAGTGTAGGAAAACGTTATGAAACTGTCAATTGATTTTAAAAGCGAAAATATTTCCAAAATCAAGGATGGATATGGGTTTATATAATAAGGAAAAAAGTTGTCTGAATCTTTAGTAGAAGAGGCGATTAATTGACATGAGGTTAAATAGAGGTGTATCTTTAAATAGGTTTAGTATGTATTTAAAATGTATGGTAGTGGGGGGATTTTTTTGGCTATTTCAGAAGAAACTGAACAGCTTCAAGGACTGGCTTTTGCTATGCAACGAGCAAAGGAACGAAATGAATCAGTCCTATTCAGCCATGTAAAGAAAATAGAGTACAAGAACCCCCTTTCATTTTATCAAGCTGGAAGAGAACAATATGCAGGAGAGCGCTTCTTTTGGCAGGACCCTGCAAAGGAAATTACGATTACGGGTTTAGGTAATATAAAGAAACTTCAGGCGACAGCAAGTGCGAATCGTTATAAACAAGTAGAAAAATGCTGGCTCAAATTGCAGAATGCTGCTGTTCAATCAGGAGTACGTGATGTAGATGCGACCGGCCCTTTACTATTTGGAGGCTTTTCTTTTGATTATGAACAAAGCAGTTCTTTATTATGGAACCAATTTGGCGATAATTTATTTTATATACCTGCTTATATGTTATCAATCGTAAAAGGAGAAGCTTATTTAACGACAAACATTCTTTGTTCGCCAGAAGACCAAGAACAACTTTTCATCCATATGATAAATGAACGGGAAGAATTTTTAGTAGAACGTTTAGAGAATAGAGAAGTGCCAACCAACGCATTAGTGGAACAACGAGAGATTCGTCCAACTGAGTGGAAACAAACGGTCGCAAAAGCAGTAGATGAAATGAAACATAGTGATTTAGATAAAATTGTGTTAGCTCGAGAATTACGCGTCGTGTTTCAAGATCGTATTGTTTCAGAAAAAGTGTTAGAGACACTAATGGTAGAACAACCAACAAGCTATATTTTTAGCTTTGAAGCGGGTGGAGATTGCTTCATTGGAGCCACACCAGAGCAATTAATTAAGAAAAAGGGCAATGAGGTGTTTTCAGTTTGTTTAGCTGGCTCGATTGCGAGAGGAAAAAGCCAGGAAGAGGATACACGCCTTGGCGATGAGCTGTTGCATGATTCGAAAAATCGAATGGAGCATCAGTATGTAGTGTCAATGATTACGAATGCTTTACAAACGCTTTGTGAAAAAATTATTGTACCAGATGAGCCGGAGTTAATGAAAATTCGACATATTCAGCATTTATATACGCCTGTGAAGGGGATGTGCGGGGGAGATGCGACCATTTTTGATTTTGTTGAAAAATTGCACCCAACTCCTGCAATGGGCGGTTTGCCAAAAGAGAAGGCGGTTGTTCGAATTAGAGAGATTGAAGGATTAGAACGCGGCTTGTACGCAGGTCCTCTCGGTTGGGTCGATTCGTACGGCAATGGGGAATTTGCTGTTGGAATTCGTTCAGCGCTCTTACAAGGTAATGAGGCTTCTTTATTCGCTGGTTGTGGTGTATTAGAGGATTCATTACCAGAAAGTGAATATCAAGAGACAGGAATTAAGTTTAATCCGATGTTAAGTGCTTTAGGAGGACATCTTCATGACTAACCGAGATGCATTAACTGCTTATATAGCGAGCTTTGTTGATGAATTAGCACAAAATAAAGTAAGACATGCTGTTGTAAGCCCAGGGTCGCGTTCGACACCGATTTCTTTGCTGCTTGCGGAGCATCCGGACATTGAAGTGCATCTAAATGTCGATGAACGCTCCGCAGCGTTCTTTGCTCTTGGTTTGGCAAAGGCGTTAGGAGAGCCTGTCGCGATGATTTGTACGTCCGGAACAGCAGCAGCGAATTATCATCCGGCGATTGTTGAAGCTTACTATGCGCGGGTACCGCTACTTGTGTTGACAGCTGACCGCCCGCATGAATTACGTTATGTAGGCGCACCACAGGCTATTGACCAAATTGAATTGTACGGTAAGCATGTAAAATGGTCAGTTGAGATGGCGCTTCCTGAACAGACAGCAGAGATGACTAATTATGCGAGAACAGTTGGAGCAAGAGCGGTTGCAACAGCAGCCCTTTCTCCAGCGGGCCCTGTGCATCTTAATTTCCCTCTTCGTGAACCACTTGTTCCAGATATGAAAAAAGCGAAAGAATATCGTCAGGAGTCTTCTGCGGTGCTAATTGAAGATGGTGTACGGACTCTTGCACAATCCCACGTTAAAGCGCTTGCAAGTACGTTAATTGAAGCAAAGCGAGGCATTATTGTTGTGGGTGAGTTAAAGGATGATTCCGTGGGTGAGGCCATTGTAGCGCTTTCAGAGCAGCTAGCTTTCCCAATTCTTGCTGATCCATTATCTTTATTGCGAAGTGGTACACATAAGCAAGAGCAAATTATTGAGACGTATGATACCTTTTTACGTGATGATGTAGCAAAAGAGATGCTTAATCCGGATCTCGTGTTACGCTTTGGGGCTATGCCTGTATCGAAGGCTTTGCTATTGTTTTTGAAAAAACACCATTCAGCAAAGCATCTCGTCGTCGATGACGGAGCAGGCTGGCGTGAACCCGCAGGACTAGCAACGAATATGATCTATTCTGAGATAAGTACGTTTTGTTCTGATATGTTAAATCAATTAAGCGGAATTCGTGATTTAACTTGGCTGCAACGTTGGCAAGCAGTGAATACAGCAACTAAAGAGGCACTTTATTCGCTTCGGGATGATGCAGAATTAAGTGAGGGCAAGCTCTTTTTATTATTAAATGAGTTAATGCCGACACATTCAACGTTGTTTGTTGGCAACAGTATGCCTATTCGGGACTTAGATACGTTTTTCTTTAACAATGAGAAACAAATTCGGACGCTTGCTAATCGTGGAGCAAATGGCATTGATGGCGTTGTTTCTACCGCGCTCGGTGTCAGTACAGTTTCGGAACATACTGTCCTTGCGATTGGGGATTTAAGTTTTTATCATGATATGAATGGATTGCTTGCTGCGAAGTTACAAAAGAAAAATATGACAATTTTATTAATTAATAATGATGGCGGCGGTATTTTCTCCTTCCTTCCGCAAGCGAATGAGAAGGAATATTTTGAACTTCTCTTTGGCACACCACATGGGCTGGACTTTGCTCATGCGGCCGCTCTTTACGGAGCAAAATATAATAAAGTGAAAAATTGGGAAGAGTTCGGGCAAGTATTTACACAGTCCTTTACAATCCCTGGCTTAAAGATTATTGAAGTGTCAACAGAAAGAGAGTCCAATTTAGTTAAACATCGAGAATTGTGGAATTTTGTTTCCCAGGAAATAAAGGACGTTCTCTCATGAAGGTTGTTTGTCGAGATGTAACATATCATGTTGAAGTAGCGGGCCAAGGAGAGCCGCTGCTTTTGTTACACGGCTTTACGGGCAATGTGGATACATGGTCCTTTCTTGTTCCGATGTTGAGAGAAAGCTATCAGCTTATTATGGTGGATATTATTGGTCATGGGCAAACGGACTCTCCAAAAGAAGTACGAGCATATGAAATGGAGCAGGCGGCTGCTGATTTAGTTTCTATTTTAGAGAAGTTAGAAGTTTCGACTGCCCATGTGCTTGGCTATTCAATGGGGGGGCGACTAGCATTAAGCCTGGCGATGTTGTACCCACACTATGTACGCAGCTTGCTATTAGAAAGTGCTTCACCTGGTTTAGAGACAGAGCGGGAGCGTTTGGAGCGGCGCAAGCAGGATCAACAGTTAGCTGAACGTATTGTAGCAGATGGGATAGAAGCGTTTGTTGAAGCTTGGGAAAACATTGCGTTGTTTCAAAGTCAAAAGCGTTTACCAAATGAGCAAAAATTAGCGATTCGCAAGCAGCGTCTAGCCAATTCTCCCCTCGGTTTAGCGAATAGCTTGCTTGGGATGGGAACAGGAAGTCAGCCATCATGGTGGAACGAGCTTGAAAAACTAGATATGCCTGTACTTTTAATAACAGGAGAGTTAGATTCAAAATTTTGTAAAATAGCGAATCGAATGCAAAATCGGCTAAAACATGGAGAATGGACAATAATAAATGATGTTGGGCATGCGATTCATGTGGAAGATGGAGAAAAGTTTGGTAAAATAATAAGGGAGTTTTTACTGAAACATTAAGGAGGAAGAAAAATGACTGTTCAATGGGAAACAATTCGTGAGTATGATGAAATTTTATTCACAAGATACAATGGTATTGCGAAGGTTTCAATTAACCGACCTCATGTACATAATGCGTTTACACCGAAAACGGTAGCAGAAATGATTGACGCATTTGCAAGAGCGCGTGATGATTCCAGCATCGGTGTGATTATCTTAACGGGTGAAGGCGGCAAAGCATTTTGTTCAGGTGGAGATCAGAAGGTACGCGGACATGGCGGATATGTAGGCGAGGACGAAATTCCACGTTTAAACGTATTAGATCTTCAACGCTTAATTCGTACGATTCCAAAGCCGGTTGTAGCGATGGTTGCAGGATATGCAATTGGTGGCGGCCACGTTCTGCATGTCGTATGTGATTTAACAATTGCAGCTGATAATGCGGTATTCGGACAAACTGGACCAAAAGTAGGCAGCTTCGATGCTGGTTATGGTTCTGGTTACTTAGCGCGCATCATAGGACATAAGAAAGCACGTGAAATTTGGTACTTATGCCGTCAGTACAATGCACAGCAAGCATTAGATATGGGATTAGTTAATACAGTGGTTCCTTTAGAGCAATTAGAAGCAGAAACAATTCAATGGTGTGAAGAAATGCTTGAGAAGAGCCCAACAGCATTACGCTTCTTAAAAGCAGCGATGAATGCGGATACAGATGGCCTTGCTGGTCTTCAACAAATGGCTGGCGATGCTACACTTCTTTACTATACAACGGACGAAGCAAAAGAAGGACGCGACGCTTTCAAAGAAAAACGTACTCCAGATTTCGGACAATTCCCTCGTTTCCCTTGATTCGAAGGAATGCTTGAGAGAAAACAGCTTGGCGGCTTGCGTCAGGCTGTTTTCTTTATAATAGGTTATTCGAAAGGGGATATGACATGGAAGAGCAATTACCGAATTGGTTGAAAAAAAGAGCAGATATTACGCCTGCTAGACCTGCTATTGAATTTGAAGGTATTACATATAGCTTTAAAGAGTTAAATCATATGGTAGAAGAAATGGCAGGAAAGCTTGCTGCTAAAGGTGCAGAACGAGGTAACACTTGTGCGATACTAGTGCGTAACCACTTGGATAGTGTTGTAATGATTCACGCTCTTTTTTATATAGGTGTACGAATTGTCATGCTGAATCATAAATTAACAGCAAATGAGCTTGCTTGGCAAATACAAGATAGCCAAGCGAGTATTCTTTTTTCAGAGAGTTATTTTACAGATACATTAAAGGGAATCGAACGAGAGGTTTCTACAGTTAGTGTGTATATAAAAGAAGAATTGGTAGAATCAGTCTGTCCTCAGGTTATGGCAGATTTCTATTTAGAGGATACGGCGACCATTATGTATACATCAGGTACAACGGGAAAACCGAAAGGCGTGATGCAAACATTCGGCAATCATTGGTGGAGTGCAGTTGGTTCGGCATTAAATCTTGGCTTACATGAGAAAGACAGCTGGTATTGTGCAGTGCCGATTTTTCATATTAGTGGTTTGTCCATTTTAATGAGAAGTGTGATCTATGGAATGAAAGTTGTGTTAGTGGAGAAGTTTGATGAAGAAGAAGCCAATTGGCATCTCCGAGAAAACGGTGTAACGATTATTTCGGTGGTAACATCTATGTTAAATCGTATGCTCCTTAATTTAGGTGAGAGAAATTATCCCTCTTCATTCCGCTGTATGCTGCTTGGAGGCGGTCCTGCTCCTTTATCTTTATTAGAGCGATGTAAAGAAAAAGATATCCCTGTATTTCAAACATACGGGATGACGGAGACGGCTTCGCAAATTGTCACACTTACTCCAGAGTATAGCATGGAGAAAATCGGTTCAGCAGGGAAGGCTTTATTTCCATCACAAATACGTATTGAAGCCAATGGCAAGCAAGCAAAACCGAATGAAGCAGGGGAGATTGTCGTCTTTGGTCCAAATGTGACGAAAGGCTATTTCAATAGAGTAGATGCAACGGAGCAAGCCATTAAAGCAGGATGGCTATATACTGGGGATATTGGCTATTTAGATGATGAGGGCTTTCTATATGTGCTTGATCGCCGTTCTGACTTAATCATTTCGGGAGGAGAAAATGTATATCCGGCTGAGATTGAATCCGTATTAAGTGCACATCCCGCTGTTTTTGAAGCGGGTGTTACCGGTGTAGCTGATGAAAAGTGGGGACAAGTGCCCCTTGCATTTGTTGTGCTGACGGAAGAAGTAACAGAGCAACAGTTGCTTGCCTATTGTCGCGAGCACCTAGCTTCTTATAAAATGCCGCGTGAAATCGTCTTTTGTGATCACTTACCTCGAAATGGAGCGAATAAGTTGCTGCGCCGCAAGTTAAAGAAAGAGGATGGGAGAGGATGAAGAAGCCAGTTTCTATTACATTGAGGATCATTGAAGCACCTCTGAAAAGTCCTTTTCAAACTCATTTAGAGACGGTCACCAAACGAGAGGTGATTGTTGTTGAAGCACGCAATGCGGATGGACTAGTCGGGTATGGAGAGGCTGTACCGTTTTCAAGCCCTTGGTATACTGAAGAAACCTTACAAACGGTTTTTCATTTATTAGAAGATTTCTTGATTCCTCTTACGTTTCAACAAGAATGGAAGCATCCATCAGAACTGCCGTACGTTTGGAGTGGCATTAGAAGAAATAGAATGGCAAAATCGGCGCTTGAACAAGCCATATGGGATTTATATGCGAAGCAACAGGACGTTTATATTGGCAAATTGTTTGGGGGAGAGAGAACAGAGGTAGCAGCGGGAGTAGTCATTGCAACAAGCAGTGTAGATGAGGCATTGCGGCAAATTGAAGAGTTTGAACAAGATGGGTATCAACGCTATAAAGTGAAAATTTCTCCTCGCAATGATATTACGCTTTTATCGACCATTCGTGCTGCCTATCCTACTCTTCCATTAATGGCAGATGCTAATTCCGCCTATTCGCTTAATGATATCAAACATTTACAGAAATTAGATCAATTTATGCTGCAAATGATTGAACAGCCATTAGGACATGATGATATTGTAGAACATTCATTTTTGCAAAAACAGTTGAAAACGCCGATTTGTTTGGATGAAAGCATTTGTTCATTTCATGATGCAAAAAGTGCTCTGCTGCTAGGAAGCGGAAAAATTTTAAATATTAAGATGGCACGTGTCGGTGGATGGACAGAAGCGGTCAACATTCATCATTTATGTGTAGAAGCAAGTATTCCTGTTTGGTGTGGGGGAATGATTGAATTTGGCATATCTCGAGCACATAACATTGCTTTAGCTTCGCTGAGCGGTTTTACGATTCCAGGGGATTTGTCTTCTTCATCGAAATATTGGGAGCAAGATATTATTGAACCTGAACTTCAGGTTGTTAATGGAAAAATTACAGTACCGAAATCGGCGGGAATTGGCTTTACGGTTCGCCAAGCATATGTCGAATCAATTACTACTTATAAGCAACTATATGTAAATAAAGTTTAGGAAGCCCGAATTAAGAGCAAACAGTTAAAAACGCCACATGGGCGTTTTTTTATGAAAAAAATTCAAAAATATACATATTAGAGGGGCTGAAGCGTTGATATAAAGGGGTTCTTTAGGTGAGATATAGTGAAAAATAGGTATTTGTCAATTTCCCCTTTTTTGGATTATTTTGTATAATAGAGGAAGTGAAGCATCCTAAGTACAAGACAAGGAGAGAGAAACATGAAAAAACCCTATCTTATTGCAGAAATTTTGTTAAAACGGGGAATGCCAGATTCAGTTGTCAAAGAGATTACCGCTATGAATGAGTATGAAATCGTCTTTTTAAAAAGAAAATGTGCCTTCTTACACAATTCTATTTCAAAAGCATAACAAAGCTGACGAATAGAGGCATTCATCAGCCGTGATTAGAATTCAATCGTACTATATTTATTGATTGGGCGACCAATATTACCGTATTGGGCATCGAGGTGCAGTAGTCCTTGTTCATTTAAGTAATCTAAGTAACGTCGAGCTGTCACTCGAGCAATCCCAACACCATCGGCAACTTCTTCAGCTGATTGAGGAGCATGTTGTTCACTCATAAAATTCATCACTTGTTGTAATGTTGCGACATTTAAGCCTTTTGGGAGCTCGTCTTTGTTAAATAGCTTTATCGGAGTCTTAGGTGTTGTAGAGACTTCATTTGAAAAAATAACTCGATCTAATTGAGATTGTGAGATACTATGATCTGGCTGAACTTCAGTCCGAAACGAATAATATTGTCGGAGCGTGTGCTGTAACCGCTCAAATGTAAAAGGTTTAATTAAATAGTCAAATGCACCATTTTGCATCATTTTGCGAACGGTTTTTTGATCATTCGCTGCGGATATAATAATGACATCGATGTCGATTTGTTCTTTTCGAATTTCATATAGTGTATCGATGCCATTTAAGGATGGCATGAAGATATCTAGAATGACTAAATCGGGTTGATGGTGTCTAATTTTCTCCAGCCCCTCCAAACCGTTTGAGGCTATATCGATGACTTGAAAGTGGTTTACTCGTTCAATAAATTGTTTATTGACTTGCTGGACCATTGGATCATCTTCAATTAATAGTACACGAATCGTCTCTTTATTCATACGAACCCTCCTTGGTGTTATTCATCGGAAATGAAAGAAAAAAGCTCGTTCCTTCATTAGGAGTCGATGTGAAACTAATATCTCCGTGGGACTTTTTCACAATTTGTGCGATTAAATAGAGCCCAATGCCTGAACCTTCTGCTCCCTTTGTTGTGAAGCCATACTCATAAATACTTTGCTGAATGGAGCCCGGTATGCCACAGCCATTATCTTCTAATACAATATGACAATACTCCTCATCTTGGTGGATGGACAAGTAAACTTGCTTTTTCTCCTCATTTGAATTCTTTAACGCTGCGTACGAGTTTTCAATTAAGTTTCCAAGCATTAATACAAAATCATGATGATCCATATCATGAGGAAAACGCTCAAGCTTTAGATTTGGGTCGAATAGTAATTCGATACCCAACTCTTTTCCAATTGATACTTTGCTTAAGAGGAGGCCGACTAAGTTATCATCATGAATACGCTTAGTTAAGAACCGTGTTAGTTCACTTCGCTCTTCAGTAATCTGGAACACATAGTTTAAAGCTTCATCTAGATTACCAAGTTGAATTAAACCAGCAATCGTATGTAACTTGTTCATATGCTCATGATTTTGTGCTCTTAGTGCCTCTACAAAAGCTTTAACACTCGTTAATTCTTCCGCTAGCTTTGTTACCTCTGTTCGATCTTGGAAAATTGCCACTGCGCCAATTGTTTTATCACCAAGCATAATTCGAACTCGATTGCTGACGATATTTTTTTTCTGAACGGAGATTTCTTGATTATAAACTGGTTCATTTAGTGTTAATACTTCGGGTAAGCGAGTATCATGGATAACATCTTGAATGTTTTTACCGATAACATCTCCTGTAATATTAAGCATTTGTTTTGCCCGTTCATTAAAAATTGTAATGATTTCATGATTATCAATTGCGATAACACCTTCGTGCATCGCGTTAAAAGCAGCTGTTCGTTCCATGAGCATATGTGATATTTCATGTGGTTCAAGTTCAAATGTTTCTTGTTTAATATGCTTAGCCATTAACCAGGAGCCACATACGCCAAAGATTAATGTAAGAAGCAGGATGAGTATGATATCATCTTTGAAATAGCCCATGATTTCTGATAAGGTAGGTAAAACATTTCCTACGAGTACGACGCCAATTTGTTTATTGTTCTCATCTAAAATAGGAACAAAAGCGCGAATAGCTGTACCCATTTCTCCTTCTGCTTTAGACAAATATTCATGCTCGGCAAAGGCAGCGTTCTCATCTGAGCTTTTGGACAAAGTGCCAAGCTGGCTATATACAGGATGAGAGTAACGAACGTGATTGGCATTTAAGACAATAATATAATCGGCATCATGAATAATACGTAAGTTTTCAATGAGCGGGTTTAATTCTTTCCACCCTTCTGGTTGTAACACAAGCTCTCGAACGCTTGATAGTTCAGCAATTGTATGCGCTGTAAGCATTGAGCGCTTACCTAATTCATCTTCCTCAGAAGACCAAAGATTACCTAATATAACAATGCCTCCAATTAAAATGGAAAATGCAACAATTCCAAACGATAGCAATGTAATTTTTACTTGTATGGGCATATGAAAGGACTTGTCCATTTATGTGATTCCTCCATGACTTCTATGCTTATAGTATCAAAATCAAACGAGAATTTCTCTCTTTTTGCTTTTGCGCTTTTTTGATGAGATATGTTATAACAAGGATAAATAGATATATATAAGGAGATGGCATATTGCGAGCGTTTTGGGGTTATTTTGCATTAATATCGTTCGGTTTAATCCTCGCAATTTTTATTGCTTTTCAGTCCTTGTTTTCAAAAGAGGATGTTGGGAAGGATTATGAGCAAGTCGGCATGAAAGACCAGATTATCATTAAATTTAGCCATGTTGTAGCAGAAAACACACCGAAAGGTTTAGCAGCTGTTCATTTCGCTAAGCTCGTCGATGACTATACAAACCATCGTGTCAAAGTAGAAGTTTTTCCGAATCAGTCTTTATATGGCGATCAAGAAGAAATTAAGGCGCTACTCGAGAATAAAGTTCAAATGATTGCTCCGTCTACCTCAACGCTTACAGATCTTTCACCGAAGTGGTTATTGCTAGATCTTCCGTATATTTTTCCAAATAGAGATGCCCTTAAAGAAGCGCTATATGGAGAAGTGGGAGAGGAGCTTCTTCACGATTTGGAACGGAATCATATAAAAGGAATGGCGTTGTGGACAAATCATTTTAAGCAAATAACGAGCAATACACCTATTCACACGACAACAGATTTCGAAGGAAAAACGTTTCGGATTATGCCAAGTAAGGTGTTGAAGGAACAATTTGAGCATTTTGGTGCGTCAACTTTGATGTTACAATTTAATGAGACATTTACAAACCTAGAACAACATAAAACGGATAGTCAAGAGAATACAATTTCTAATATTTATTCGAAAAAATTATACAGGCTTCAAAATTATTTAACGATAAGCAATCATGGTTTTCTTGGATATGGTGTATTAATGAATCAACAATTTTGGGATGAACTACCGCCAGATATTCAAGTTCAAATCCAACGAGCTATGCAAGAAACCACGGAATGGCTTTGGACAAAATCAGATGAAATGAATCGTCAGTCATTGCTTGAAATCGAAAGAAGTTCATCCATTTCCATGTATAAACTTTCACCTGCTGAGAAAAAACAATGGATGAACGAAATGACCGTTATTTATCCAAAGTTTGAGCCGATTATTGGGGCGGAATTAATGAATAAAATGAAGGTAATTCGAGAAAAACATATAAAGTAATAGATGAGTAAGTGTTGGGAGCAGCCCAATTCTTTCTATATCGCTCTTATTATGTTCTCGTAAAAACGCCTGCTTGGGGAAGGACAAGCAGGCATTTTTTATAGAAATGAGGTAATGGAACGGAGTCTTTTACTTATAGCCCATGATTGGGTTTGAACGTGCGGCAGCCTGTTTCATGACTAGTGCGTGCACGTTCTTCGGTATAATTCATTACGCTAATGGCATCAGCGGAACAACGGTTGCCGTGTTTCCAAAATGAACAACTATCAACAGAACATTTAACATCTTGAGCCATATAGACCACTCCTTTTGAAGAAATCAATCTTGCTTTTCTAGTTTGTTCAGCGAACTTTCTTGCATACGGGAAGAAATTTGGTAAACGAAAAAGAAGTATCAAACCTTCCTCTTTTGTCCAAAATAAAAAAGAGGAGGTGTGATACTATGGCTCAAGATGTTCTTTGTGAAGTAAACAACTGTAAGTTTTGGGGGTCTGGCAATAAGTGCCAAGCTGATGCTATTTATGTTGTTAGCAATAAAGGGAAACAAGCTTCCAACAGTGAAGAAACAGATTGTAAAACATTTGCACCAGGACTTTAATTTTCGAAAGGTAACCATTGGGGTGGTTACCTTTCCTTATATATATTATTGATAATAACTCTCATTTTCATGCAACTTTATAAATTTTTTTATAAGAATTTTATTGTTTAGCAAGATCTATGTACAAGAAAAGAGGTCATTTAAAAGTGTGAATCTTTTAAACGACCTCTCATTTTTAATTTAAAGCTTTTTGTAACGTTTTTATATTTTTATTCATTAAGCTCATATAATCAGCATTTGCTTCAAGATCGGCATCGGTTAAGATGGCTAAATTATGAAGCTGTAACGCCTCAGCTCCGAGTTCCTTTTGGATAATTTCAGTTAATTTAGAGCTAATATTTTGTTCGAATACAACGTATTTCAAGTTATGTTCCTGTGCTGTTTTCACGATATTTTCTAGTTCCTTCTGTGAAGGTTCAGCAGAAGTGGTTAAACCTGTGACACTAATTTGTTTTAGTCCATAACGTTCTTCCCAATATCCGTAAGCTGCATGAGAAACGATGATTTCATTTGTTTTTCCATTTTTAATTGTAGCTGCTAATTGGGTATCAAGTTCATGCAGCTGTTCGTCTAATTGTTTGTATTGCGCTTCAAAATAATCTGCTTGCTCCGGCATCTGCTTCGTTAATTCCGTTTTAATTGCTGCTGCCATTTGGGCTGTATATAAAGGGTTTAGCCAAAGATGCGGGTCAATTCCTCCATGATCATGACCATCATTGTGACTATGCTCCTGTTCACTATCAGTATGTGCCTCATCATCTAGGTTTACTTTTTCACCAATCGCTACAGTTTTTACACCTTCGTCAGAAAGAATGGGCTGAGCTTTTGTTACAAAGCCTTCTAAATTATGACCGATATAAAAAAAGAGTTCTGCATTTGTCATGTTCACAATATCTTTTTGAGAAGGCTCATATGTATGCTCATCTGTTCCTGGAGGATAAACAGTTTCAACATGAACATACTTTCCCCCGATTTCTTCAGCTAAATATTGCAACGGGTAAACGGTTGTATAAATGTCGATCATATTGTCGTTTGCTGTTTCTGTTTTATTTTTTTCGGCGTTACCACAACCAGATAGGAAAAGGGCGCTTAATAAAAATATAATAGTGGTTAATTGCTTTTTCACGAAAAAAAATTCACTCCTTTGCATTAACTCGTAATTGTTCCGATTTAAATCTAGTAATTAAGCGAAATGATTCCGATTTAACTATTGTATCATACAAGAAAAGAAATAAGAAAGCAAGCGAAAAGTTTATAGCTGTTTCTTCTTTTCTTGTTTCTCAGGAACGGGGTCAAACCCGCCTGGATGAAACGGATGACATTTTAGAATGCGAATAATAGTGAGCAAGCTTCCTTTTAATGCTCCATGTACTTTAATTGCTTCTAGGCCATAATGAGAGCAGGTTGGATAGAAACGACAAGATGGTGGTTTTAATGGTGAAAGGGCAATTTGGTAAAATCGAATGAGTTTTGTTAAAAATGTTTGCATAATCTGTACTCGCTTTCAAAATATTCGTGGTTTTACTATATCACATTTCTGCATTCTTATTAAAATGGTTTGAGTATACGGCCATTCTTCAAAAATAATAAGGATGAAAAAAATTAGATTTAGAGGTAGAATAGGAACATACACATTTAAGGAGTGAAGAAAATGCCTTCAGTTGAAAGCTTTGAATTAGATCATAACGCTGTAAAAGCGCCATATGTTAGACATTGTGGAGTGCACAAAGTTGGAACAGACGGTGTTGTTAATAAATTTGATATCCGTTTCTGCCAACCAAATAAACAAGCGATGAAGCCAGATGCTATTCATACATTAGAGCATTTGCTTGCTTTTAATATTCGTAAACATTCAGAGGCATATGATCATTTCGATATTATCGATATTTCACCTATGGGCTGTCAAACAGGTTACTACTTAGTAGTAAGCGGTGAGCCAACTGTATCTGAAATTATTGATGTATTAGAAGAAACAATGAAAGATGCCGTTCAAATTACAGAAATTCCAGCAGCTAACGAGAAGCAATGTGGTCAAGCAAAATTGCATGATTTAGAAGGTGCTAAGAAATTAATGAATTTCTGGCTAACTCAAAGTAAAGAAGACCTTCATAAAGTATTTGGTTAAGGTTGTCATAAAATATACACAAAAAGGTTCCTGGAGGTTATTCTGACAGGGGCCTTTTTGTGTGGTTTAATTAGCAATGATACTTATTATTTTGAATCATCTGGATACTCATCTGATTCTGGTGCTGGATCAATGGTATGTTTGTATGCATAGCCTTTATTGACTGTAAGCACCGATAGAAAAATAACGATTAGAATGATGAGAATAGAAATAATAAGGATGATTGTCAAATGAATACTCCTTTCTCTAATCAATTATCATTCATGTAAATTGGATACGTGTAGCACACTCGCAGTGAGTAGTGTCTGTTGATTCTGTTTCATTTTACCATAAAATGTAAGGTAATTGAATATCAATTATAGGGGTATAATACATATAGCTTAAATGGGAGGTAATTCATATGGCAGATGCTAAATTAGTGGAATTAGTGAATAAGGAAATTGCGAATCTTACTGTTCTGTATACTAAGCTTCATAATTATCATTGGTTTGTAAGTGGACCGCGTTTTTTCGAATTGCATCAAAAGTGGGAAGAATTGTATAATGAAGCGACAGCTAACTTAGATGAGTTAGCGGAACGATTGCTAGCTTTAGGTGAAAAACCAGTGGCAACATTGAAGGAATATTTGGAGCTTGCTTCTATTGAAGAAGCAACTGGAAAAGAGACACCTGAAGATATGGTTCGTAGTGTGGCTAACGATTTTGAAAAGATTTCAACGGAATTGATTGAAGCGATTGAATTAGCTGAGCAAGCTGATGACCAAGTAACAGGTGACTTGCTCATTGGTATGAAGAAGAGCCTAAATAAGCATGTATGGATGTTAAATGCGTATTTGCAAAAGTAAAAAGTGAAGCCTTGATATTCAAGGCTTCACTTTTTTGAATACAGGAATTTAGGAGAGAAAGTACCTCGAAAGAAAGCGCTTACTATACTTTAGTAAGTGAACAGTGAGTTAGTGAAAAGTACGAGGTGAAAAATATGTAGGTTTGGCGTTTATGCTATTTTGAGCAAATTTACCTTTTAGCGATTCAATAATGTACAAACCCATTAAATTGGTTAATTCTTGTTCATCCATGTCGTGTAATAACTCTAAGATTTCTTTGCGATCTAATTGTTCTAAAACTGCAAATGTCAGCATGTCAATATCTTCTTCATCACCTGTTAGCTTTGTGCGATACATGTTGTATAATTCTTCAATTAATTTCATTAACCTTCACCTCAATTTAATTAAAATTCATCGGAATATGTATGAAAAATTATTCTAGATGTCATACTTTTCAGTGCTATTCTTGATGGTTGGATATATTATATGCGTTACCCTTTGAAAGATACTTTAATCTATAATTCAAAAATTATCCACTCTTTTTTCTTAAAAAAAGTGAATTTTTTCCTTTGTATGAACTGGGAGGGAAGTGGAAAAATAAATGTATGATTCAGAAAGGGGGAGAAGTCTTGGCTGAGCAGCGGAAAACATATTATATTTGGATACCGAATGGGCAAATTTCTCAAAGTAGTACAGATTCACCGTGGAATTTTAAAATTGAAGCAACTGATGATGAAATTATGCAATTGCGAGAGTACTTTGATTATAACTATATGATTGGTGAAGAGAACTTTTATCGTGCTCACGTGCCCCTTAAGGAATATCATCATGATCATGAAAATGATGAACAAGATTTGACACTGCAAAACATTTATCAATTAATTTATAAGCTTGGCGATGAAGAATCAAAGCAACATATCGAAAGCATGGGAATTTTACAAGTAAAGCGAACAGATGACGGCCTCCGGTATTAAGAGGCTTTTTTCTATATGAGAAAGTTATAAAAGAATTAGGGGGGAGCACGTTCAGCGTAAGAGACTTGGCCGATTTTCGCTTAAGATTAAAATAAGGTACTGTGTACGTTTCTTGACTGCAGTCATCTGAAATTCTTGGTACAATTGAATTATTGTAATAGAGGGAGAGAATAACATGGTGACTTTTAAGGATGAACATGGTTTTTTAGTGGAATTTTCATCAAAAGCGGAGTTCGGAGAGGCTTGGCATGTATTAGTACTTTGTCAGTTTCAAGGAAAGTGGGTGTTGACGCGTCATCGAGAACGTGGTCTTGAATTTCCAGGGGGAAAACGAGAGCGTAGCGAAACGATAGAAGAAGCCGCTATTCGAGAGGTGTATGAAGAAACAGGAGGAGTTGTTGGTGAGTTGCTGTTTCTTGGACAATATCGAGTACATGAACCGAATCGATCATTTATAAAATCGATTTATTATACAGAGCTAGCAGCGATAGAGAAGAAACAAGGATATTTAGAAACAGATGGACCTGTACTATGTGCTCAGTTACCAAATAATATGAAAACCGATACTGATTATAGCTTTATTATGAAAGACGAAATCGTACCACTAAGCTTGCAGCAAATCGAAAGAGTAAAAAAGAGCACCACTTTTTAATGTAGTTCCGTTACATCATGTTGTTGACTTTTGGTTCATTTAAGCGTTCAGAGCGAACATGAGCCGATACCACTTTATCAACAAGGCTGCTTAAGAAAGCTTAATCTAAAAAGCGGTGCTATCTAGTTATTGCTTAATTAACTTCTTTTCTAGCAATTCCACAAGCTGATACATAATAGTTGCAATAACAGCGATGATCATAAGTGAGAGCATCACAAGGGTAAAATTAAATACTTGGAAGCCGTAAATGATTAGGTAGCCAAGACCTTTTGATGAAACAAGAAATTCACCGACAATGACACCGACCCAAGATAATCCGACGTTCACTTTTAATGTTGAAATAATTGTTGGAAACGAGGCAGGGAGAATCGCTTCTTTGAATGATTGGGCACGTGTTGCTCCGAAGGTTTGTAAAACTTTTAAGTAGTTTGGATCAACTTCTCGAAAAGCGGTGTACACAACAATAGCGGTGATGATAATGGAAATAATCGCTCCCATTGCAATAATGGAAGAAAAGCCAGGTCCCATTGCTACAATTAGAATTGGACCGAGTGCTACCTTGGGCATGGCATTTAAAATGACAAGATAAGGATCAAGAATTTTTGAAAGCATTGGTGACCACCAGAGAGCTGTAGCAAGCAGTACGCCGAGCAGTGTACCGAGGATAAATCCAAGCAATGTTTCGAAAATGGTTACACTTAAATGCGATAATAAAGTTCCATCCTGAATTTTTATTACGAATAGTCGCCATACTTTCGTTGGTGAACTAAAGATAAGCGGATTAATCCATTGCAGACGTGAAGCAATTTCCCAGGCGCTAAAAAAGATAAGAAAAATCAATATTTGATACAATCGGACAAACCGTTTTTCTCTGATTAAGGAGGCTTTGAAATCATGATGAAGTTGTTTAATGTTCAAGACTTTCAAGCTCCTTCCAAATGGTTTGAAAAAGGGATGGATATAGGGGATGATTACGTGCATTAAAAGGACGAAGTGCACGTAATTCGGCAGGTATGTCAAATATTCGATAAATCTGGCCAGGATTCGCTGAGAATAAATAAATTCGGTCGCTCATAGCGATTGCTTCCCCAATATCGTGCGTTACAAGCAAGGCTGTTTTTCCAAACGATTTTAATGTTTCAAAAACGAGGTCTTCCAGCTTAAGTTTTGTTTGATAATCAAGAGCAGAAAAAGGCTCATCTAATAGCAAAATTTTAGGATTAACAGCAAGCGTGCGGGCGAGAGCAGCACGCTGTCTCATCCCGCCTGATAATTGCTTTGGAAATTGTTTCTCGACGCCTACTAAGTCGACATCTTTTAATAGTTTCAATGCTTTACCGTCTGTATCTTTTATATTTTGGAGTTTTAGGCCGAGTGTTACATTCTCCTCAATCGTCTTCCATGGAAACAAATAATCTTGTTGAAGCATGTAGCCAATCGATGTATCTTGATCAGCTTTTAACGGCTTCCCTTCTAGTTGAATGCTTCCTGAGGTAGCTGGAAATAGCCCGGCGATAATAGAGAGCAGTGTCGTTTTACCGCAGCCGCTAGGACCTAGAAATGAGATGAATTCCCCTTTTTCGATATTAAGACTGATGTCCTTTAGAGCAGTTGTCGCTGTTTCTTGTGTGAAATACGTGTGATAAATAGAGTTAATAGTTAAAAAGCTCATCGTCTTACTCCGTCACTTGTTCGGCAAAGTCGGTGTTGACCAATTCCTCATATTCCATACGTGCTGGTAGCTCACCGGCTTCATTCATGATGTTTTGTAAATTATCCCACTCTTCTTCATCTAAAATTGGATCTGTTGCAAAAGAGCCTTGTTCTTTATAACGATCTATTACGGTTGTCATAATGTCTAAATCCGTATCTTCAAAGTAAGGAGCAATCAATTCAGCAATTTCCCTAGAATCTGTTTCTTGCACCCACTTTTGTGCTTTATAAATGGCACGAGTGAACTTTTCCATGGTTTCTTTGTTTTTTGTTAAATAGCTCTCTTTTGTCATGAACACTGTATAAGGGACATGGCCTGACTCTGTGCCGAACGAAGCAACGATATGACCTTTGCCTTCCTTTTCAAAAATGCTGGCAGTTGGTTCAAATAGCTGTACATAATCCCCGGTTCCAGAGGCAAAGGCTGTTGCAATATTGGCAAAATCAATATTTTGAATAAGGTTTAAATCTTTGTGCGGGTCAATGCCGTGTTTTTTTAACACAAATTCTCCTGCCATTTGCGGCATGCCACCTTTGCGTTGCCCAAGGAATGTAGAGTCTTTTAACATTTCCCATTTGAAGTTTTCAATAGGCTCGCGGGAAACAAGGAAAGTGCCATCTGTTTGTGTAAGTTGCGCGAAATTGATGATAGGATCGGTTGTGCCTTGTGCTGTCACATAAATTGAGGTTTCAGATCCGACAAGGGCAATATCAGTACCATCAGATAGCAGCGCCGTCATTGTTTTATCTCCGCCTGCGGTTGTTTTTAAATCAATCTCCAAGCCTTCTTCCTCAAAAAAACCTTTTTCAATAGCCACATATTGTGGAGCATAAAAAAGAGAACGAGTTACTTCTGCTACGCGTACTTTTGTGACTTCGTCTTTTCCACAGGCTACTAGAGGAATCATTAAGATACAAGTTAATACAAGTATAGATCCCGTCTTCCATATGTTTTTCATTTGTTTTCCTCCTTAAAAATAGGTATGTGCCTAAATTATTGTATGAAGAGAGGAAAGGGGTGGTTCCTTAAAGGGGGGATAATTTTGGTAAGATGCTTTAAACTAGAAGGGAAAGGAGAGTTATTTGTGTTAAACGGTAAAATCATTTCGAAAGAGCGGTTCCCATCGCCGCATCCCGATATTCACTTATATTCCGTGACGTATCTATCACAAGGTCTGCATGTAAAAGGATTGTTAGCAGAGCCAAAGGACGGGGAAGTTTACGATGGGTTTTTATACTTAAGAGGCGGGATTAAAAATGTTGGTAAAGTTCGGCCAGCCCGTATTGTCCAATTTGCTGCCCAAGGATTTATTGTGTTTGCTCCTTTTTATCGAGGGAATCAAGGTGGAGAAGGAGATGAGGATTTTGCTGGCGAAGATCGTTTTGACGCCATTAGTGGATTTAAGTTATTAGAGCAGCATCCGCGTGTGAATAAAGAACATATACATATTTTTGGCTTTTCCCGAGGTGGGATCATGGCGCTTTGGACAGCTATTGAATGTAGAACCGCTGCATCGCTTGTGACATGGGGCGGAGTATCGGATATGTTTTTAACGTATGAGGAACGTATAGATATGCGTCGAATGATGAAACGAGTTATTGGCGGGACACCTGCGAAATATCCAGAGCGGTACGAATATAGAACTCCGCTTTCTGCTGTGAGAGATCTTTGTTTACCCGTGTTAATTATTCATGGTGTCTTGGATAAAAATGTGTCGGTTGAACATGCTTATCGTTTACAAAAAGCGTTACAGCTAGGGAATAATCAAGTGGAAAGCTGGTATTTTGCTGAGTTTACTCATTATTTCCCTCCTGCAATAAATCGAAAAGTTGTTGAAGATTTAACAGATTGGATGAAAAGGCATGTGGAAAAATGATACTATAAAGGTAAATACTTTGAGGGGGTTATGATATGGGGATGCCGATGGAATTGAATACGATGATTGTTACAAAAGGTAATGAAAGACGTGAGGATGAAAATATTTTTCATTTAACAAAAGCGGGTTATCGATTGTATCCAATTGATATTCCAGTTGAAGTGAAGAAGACGATAGAGTCTGATTCAAGTGGGACCGCTATTATTCAGAAAGTAGAGTGGGAGAATGAGCAGACAATGATTACATATCGGCTTATATCACTGAACTCGACAAATTAATGAAATGGCTCGTTTAAGTGCTTTTACTAAACGTAGTATAAAAAACCCGACAATTAACTCTCAATTGTCGGGTTTTTATTCTTGAATTAAGCGATTGGTCCGCCTTGTTCAACGATTTCTTTTGATACGTTGAACTTTTGGATATTTTCACGGAATTTAGCAGCAAGTTCCGTTGCTTTTGCTTCGTATGCTGCTTTATCTTCCCAAGTTTTGCTTGGTTGAAGAACTTCGTCTGGAACACCAGGTACATGAAGTGGAATCTCTAAACCGAAAATGCTATCTTTAACAGTTTCAATGTTTGTTAATTCACCTTCAAGAGCTGCTTGAACCATTGCACGAGTGTAAGCAAGTTTCATACGGCTGCCAGTTCCGTATTCTCCACCAGTCCAGCCAGTGTTTACAAGGTAAACTTTTGCATTGTGCTCATCGATTTTTTCTCCAAGCATTTCTGCATAACGTTGAGCTGGAAGTGGTAAGAATGGAGATCCGAAGCATGTAGAGAAAGTTGCTTCTGGAGATGTAACTCCGCGCTCTGTACCAGCTAATTTACTAGTGTAGCCACTTAAGAAGTGGAACATAGCTTGTTCTTTTGATAATTTACTGATTGGAGGTAATACTCCATAAGCATCAGCTGTTAAGAAAATAATTGTATTTGGATGTCCAGCAACACTTGGTAATACGATATTTTCAATAGCATCCATTGGGTATGCTGCACGTGTATTTTCAGTTAATGTTTTGTCATCATAATCAGGAATACGAGTATCAGGATCAATCACTACGTTTTCTAATACTGTTCCGAAACGGATTGCATCAAAGATTTGTGGTTCTTTTTCACGAGAAAGGTTGATTGTTTTTGCATAGCAACCACCTTCAATATTGAATACACCGTTTGAAGACCAGCCATGCTCGTCATCACCAATTAATTTACGGTTTGCATCTGCAGATAACGTTGTTTTACCTGTTCCTGATAGTCCGAAGAATAAAGCAACATCACCTTCACGACCTACGTTTGCTGAACAGTGCATAGAGAAAATACCTGATTCAGGAAGTAAGTAGTTCATGATAGAGAAGATAGATTTTTTCATTTCTCCAGCATATTCCGTTCCACCGATTAAAACTGTACGACGTTCGAATGAGATAATGATAAATGTTTCTGATTTTGTTCCATCAACAGCTGGATTCGCTTTAAAGTTAGGAGCAGAAAGAATTGTAAATTGAGAATCATGATTCGCTAATTCCTCTTCTGTAGGACGGATGAATAATTGATGTGCAAAAAGATTATGCCAAGCATATTCATTCACAACTTGAATTGGAAGGCGAGATGATTGATCAGCACCTGCAAAACCTTTAAACACAAAAATTTCATCTTTTTCTTTTAAATATTCTGTTACTTTGTTGTATAATTTATTAAATGTCTCTTCAGAAATCGGTTGGTTAGAGTCCCAGTCTATTTTATCTTTTACGGAAGCCTCTTCCACGATATATTTATCTTTAGGTGAACGGCCAGTGTATTTACCTGTTTCAGCTTTAATTGCTCCTGTTGCTGTTAATTCACCTTCGTTACGGCTTAATACTTTTTCTACTAACTGAGGTACAGAAAGTTGTATGTGAGCGTTTTTACCAGCTAATAATTGGTGTAACTCATTAGAAACATCCACAGAATTCATATATGAGATACCTTCCTTTGTTTTAAGTTTTTTAAATTACGATTAGTATAACACATTTATTTAATTAGTCTATACTAATTATTTTTTTTTGTGATTTTTTTTATATGGTCTCCTTAATCAAAGTTTATCATTCGATTAAAAGGAAAAATTTATCAACAAAGCAATGATAGGGCTGCATAACAGGCTTGTCAACAACATTTTAAAAAAATGTCACATAATAAGATTGATATGAGTAATCTGAAACAGATTCACTTTGTCAGTTGCTAAAAAAAGCATTATAGTACTCGACGTTTTCCAACGTATAGAGTAGGTGTCTTTGCAAGCGTATAAGAGGCGCCTAACAAATTTCTTTTAATAGGAAAGAATTAAAAAAAGAAATTTGTTTAATATGACTTTAACTGGAAGGTACTAAAAGGTTTTTTATACTATTCGTAACCCTATGTTATAGTATCCCTTATTATGTATCGTTTGTCGATGTAATTGAATTAGGAACTTATAATCTAATGTTTGGTAGCTAAAAAACGTCATATCCTCTTAGCCTAATCGTGCAAGGGGAGTCGTTCGTTATAAAAAGACTATATTAATGATACTGTTCACTTTTAGTTTGCTTCATTTAGACTAGCTGAAAGGTATGTGGAACTGTGATTTCATATAGATAATATAAAACATTGTACAAAAAAGTGTTGACAGCGTCCAAAAGAATCCGTATCATCTTTAATTGTACGGATTCTCTTATCCCGAGTTGGTGGAGGGACAGGCCCTATGAAACCCAGCAACCTGCCATAGTGTGAACTTAAAGTGAAATGAAGGCTGAAAATAAGGCTGTTCATTTTTAAGGAATCGTGGTGTTGGTGCTAACCTGAGCAAGGTAAACAACCCTTGAACGATAAGAGTGAAAGGATAGTTGACAGATAATAAACCTTTCCTCATTAGCTAGGAGAGGTTTTTTTGTATTTTGAAGAAGAATCAAAATACAAGGGAAACATGAATTTCGATTAATAGAGATAAAAAGTCGTGTTTTTCTAAATATATTTGTCACTATGATGGAAGCTAATAAGGGAATGAGCTCCGTAAAAGATAGACTTTTGCTTATAATATACTAACTTCCAAGGAGGAAATAAGATGTCAAAGAACCGTCGTCTATTTACTTCTGAATCTGTGACAGAGGGTCACCCAGATAAAATTTGCGATCAGATTTCAGATGCAATTCTTGATGCAATTCTAGAAAAAGATAAAAATGCTCGTGTTGCTTGTGAAACAAGTGTAACTACAGGGCTTGTACTTGTTGCAGGTGAGATTACGACATCTGCTTATGTAGATATTCCACGTATCGTTCGGGATACAATTGCTGGAATTGGTTACACTCGTGCGAAATATGGTTTCGATGCCGAAACATGTGCTGTACTAAGTTCAATTGATGAACAATCAGCAGATATTGCTGCAGGAGTAAATCAAGCGCTTGAGGCTCGTGAAGGAACAATGACTGATGAGGAAATCGAAGCAATCGGTGCAGGAGACCAAGGGTTAATGTTTGGTTTTGCTTGCCGAGAAACACAAGAATTAATGCCGCTTCCAATTTCTTTAGCACATAAACTTTCTCGTCGTTTAACAGAAGTTCGTAAAAATGGCACATTAGAATATTTACGTCCAGATGGGAAAACACAAGTAACTGTAGAATACGATGAAAACAATCAACCAGTTCGCGTAGATACAATTGTTATTTCTACTCAACATGACCCAGAAGCAACGCTTGAACAAATTCAAGCTGACTTAAAAGAACATGTCATTAAAGCAGTTGTACCAACTGAATTAATCGATGAAGCAACAAAGTATTTCATTAATCCAACAGGCCGTTTTGTAATCGGTGGACCTCAAGGGGATGCAGGTCTTACAGGTCGTAAAATCATCGTTGATACGTATGGCGGCTATGCTCGCCATGGTGGTGGAGCATTCTCTGGTAAAGATGCAACGAAAGTGGACCGTTCAGCGGCATATGCAGCTCGTTATGTAGCGAAAAATATTGTAGCTGCTGGTCTTGCTGATAAAGCGGAAGTACAGCTTGCTTATGCAATCGGTGTTGCTCAACCTGTATCAATTGCTGTAGATACATTTGGAACAGGCACAGTAAGCGAAGAGAAATTAGTGGAGCTTGTTCGCAATAATTTCGATCTTCGTCCAGCGGGTATCATTAAAATGCTTGATTTACGTCGTCCTATTTTCAAACAAACAGCTGCTTATGGACATTTTGGCCGTACAGATGTGGATCTTCCATGGGAGCGTACAGATAAAGCGGAAGCGTTAAAAGCACAAGCATAATATGACAAGAAGAACTAACTTATTTGGGTTAGTTCTTTTTTGTTTATGTAGTCATGGAGCATATATATCGTTAAAAGTGATCCTAGAATCATATATAATACATATAGAACCTTTTCGGAAAAATACCTAACTTATAACGAGTTAAGCACTATATATGTACATGTATTCCTACTTCACGGGCAGTAAGACCCTTATCTCAGATTATGAGGCGATAATAAGGAAGGGGGAGAAGTCTGCCCATACTGCTTCAATTGGTGAGATATAGCTGAAATAATCAAGTTTGTATGGTTACTTGATTAAAGCGAAGCGGAAATCTTAGTGACCGTAGAACGTGGCTAACCATCAGTTGGGGGAAGCAAAGCCCTAACTGATGGAATTGTCCCTTTATTTAATTCGCTCTGCGTGTTTGTATAATTGCCCTTTTTCAGCGTATTCTCGGATAATGCGTTCCACATCTTTACGATCTTCATCATTCAGCTCGCGTACGACTTTTGCTGGACGACCAAATGCGAGTGTATTTGGTGGAATCACCTTGCCTTGAGGAACAAGACTACCGGCTCCGATAAAGGCACCTTCACCAATTTCTGCGTTGTCTAGGACGATAGAGCCCATTCCGATTAGAGCACCTTTACGGATTTTACAGCTATGTAGAATAACCTGATGACCGATCGTTACCTCATCTTCAATAATCAGCGGGTTATTAGGACTTTGATGAAGTACACTATTATCTTGGATACTTACTTTTTTCCCTATAATCGTTGGAGCTACATCACCACGAATGACGGAGTTAAACCAGATTGTTGTTTCTTCACCAATTTTCACATCTCCAGTTACAACAGCATTTTCAGCAAGATAAGCACTTTCAGCAATTTCAGGAGTTTTTCCTTTAAAAGGATAAATAATCATTTTGTATCAATTCCTTTCCGTAACTAGTATTTTTCGGTATTATTTTAATATACCGTAAAAAGATATTACTCATTAATCATACGTGTACTGGTCCATTAGTTCTATTGTTTTTTCACACAATTTTAAACTAAGGATAAATACTTGGATTTTATTAAAAACTAATGTCACTATCTTTTAACAGCATTTTTTATATTACACCTAGAGAAAGATAAGAAGGGGGAATTCACATGTGGAAATGGGAGGCCGAAGGTGCTGCAAAAGCAGTAATTGTCATTATTCATGGTGCGATGGAGCATCATGGGCGCTATAAATGGCTTGTGCAAATGTGGCGATCATCTGGATACCATGTTGTGATGGGGGATCTTCCTGGACAAGGAATAACATCACGTGCTTCTCGAGGTCATATTGATTCCTTTGATGAATATTTAGATGAAGTAAAAATTTGGATTGAAGCGGCTTATGAATACTCATTACCCGTATTTTTGCTTGGACATAGTATGGGGGGATTAGTGGCCATTCGTCTTCTTCAAGAAGAAGAATGGGACATTGCTGGTGTGATTTTATCTTCACCTTGTTTAGGATTAAAAAAACAACCACCAAAAATGATGAAAGCTATTTCTCCCGGGTTAAATATCGTTTTTCCTACATATAAGGTAGACTCTGGATTGTCACCAGAATTGGTAACGCGAAATCCTGAAGTACGTGAATCCGATTTGAACGATTCGTTATATGTTACAAAGATTTCTGTTCGTTGGTATAGTGAGCTTACGCAATCTATGAAAGATGCATTTGAAGAAATTCCTGATTTGCAAGATGTTCCATTATTAGTTATGCAGGGTGGCGATGATCAAGTCGTAGATAAAAAAATGGTTCGTGAGTGGTTTAATTATACTTTGCAAAGTGAGAAACAATTTAAAGAATGGCCGAATCTTTATCATGAAATTTTTAATGAACCAGAGCGAGAAGATGTATTTAACTATGCGCTCGGCTTTGTAGAAACACGACTTAAAATACTAGGATATGTCGTTTAAAGGTTTTTATTATAGAATCCTATTTAATATATAGTCAATCTAAGGGGGAAAGTTGCTGGATGAATGTATGTTCGGCAGCTTTTTTAATGTGCTGAAGAAAAGCTAGTTTCTTGGAAAAAGTAATCCCCCAAATCATAAAGATTTGGGGGACATTGGTTTTTTAAGCAATTTCAGATTCCTTCGAGTGAACTTTTTTCATAAATTCATTTACGTCACCTGGCACTTTTCTGTCTAGTTTAGATACAATGTATACGGAAAGGAAACCGATTGGAACCGTAATGATTCCTGGGACATTGAATTGTAAGAATGTTGGAAGTGTATCTTTAAAGAAAATCATGTACATCGACACACCAAGTCCGATTAGAAGTCCGGCGATTGCACCTTTTTCTGTCATGCCGCGCCACCAAATTCCTAAGATGAAAATTGGGGTAAAGGTACTTGCAGCAACGGTAAAGGCAAGGGCAACAAGGTGACCAATTGAAGCATCTTTAACAAGTAATCCAAGCGCTCCGTATAATACACCAAGAATAACAATCGCTACTTTACCAGCAACAACACGTTGTTTTTGAGTAATGTTTTTCTTTAGAACCGTTGCATATACATCATGAGCAAGAGCTCCAGAGCTTGCAATGAATAGACCTGATAGATTTGAGAAGATGGCAGCAAAGGCACCAGCAATAACAAGTCCTAGCAGCCAATCGCCACCTAGTGCCTGAGCTGTAGATGGAACAACCATGTTGTTTCCGCCTGTAATCAGGTCACTCATGACTTGTGAAGAAGCTTCTCCTTTGATAAAGATTGCGCGACCAACTGCTCCAAGATATACAGCGAATAAGAAAAATACGCTGGCAATCCCGATTGCCATTAAGGCAGAACGTCTAGCTGCTTTAGCACTTGGGTTTGTATAGAATCGTAACAATAGATGAGGCAGACCAATCGTACCAAGAGAAAGACCGATTGTCATCGAAATAGTTTGCCAGAACGTCGGGAAGTAGTTACCTGTTCCAGACCAAGAATCCCCGTCAGCTACAACATCTTTGCCGTCAGTTGTATATTGAGCGGTATTCGCAATAGTTCCTTTAAAATCACTAATGTTCGCTAAAATTTGATTATAATGAAGTCCGATGTAGATAGCTATTACAGTCATCGCAACGAAGGCTGCAAGGCGAATCCAAAGCTCTAGTGCTTGGTTTAATGTTGTTCCTTTCATCCCACCGACACCAACATAGAACACCATAAGCGTACAAGTAAAAATAATTCCGAATTCATAACTTGTTCCAAAGAACATACTTAAGATTTGTGCGGCACCGAGTAATTGAGGAGCTGCATAAAAGCCTGAAATGGCTAAGACGACAACAACGGCTGTTAGTCGGGCACGTTGACTATGGAAGCGGTAAGCAAGGAAGTCAGCTACCGTATAGGCACCGAAGCGGCGCAGTGGGCCAGCTACGAAAATAGCAAGCAATGTTAAACCGATAGAGAAACAGAATGTATAATAGGCTCCGTCATACCCTAGCTGGAATGTTAAACCAGCAAGTCCAAGGAAAGTCGCTGCACTTAAATAATCGCCACCGATGGCTGAACCGTTTGTAAACCATCCGAAGCTGCGTCCTCCAACGAAGAAATCACTGGCACTTGCATTTCTTTTTGTTAAGTATGTGATATACACGATTGTCCCCATTAAGAGAATCGTTAATAAATATTTTGGTTCTAATAAAGTTTGGATCAATTAACGTTCCTCCTTTCTTGACTGTCAGTGTTATTTTCGCCTTCATACTTTTTAAGTCGCTTCTCATAAAGATATGTGTGTATGTAAGCGATACCGAAAGCTAATACCATGGCAACAATACTAGTAAAGAACCATGAGTACGTCATGCCTCCCCAAATTCTTGAAAAGAAAAATTCAGGTGCGTACCAATTCAAAATTGGGATGGACAAGATAAAAATGTAGTAAAAAATAGTTAGTTTAGAACCTGTCCCAAATTCCTGCTTCATAATCTTGCTAGTTTCTGGATCAAGAGGAGGTAAATCCTTGATGTCGACTTTTTCCGCTGGTACGTATTCGTAATCATCTTTAAACTCACTAGCCAAATTCTCTCATCTCCTTTCATTTAATGAAAAGGCTTACAGCAATTGGATGTAAACCTTTCATTTTCTTGATTGTACTTGAAAAATATGGATTATACCTTACAAAATATTGTTACACTTTTACATAATATTGCTAATTTTCCATAAAAAAATAGTATAATAGATAGAGAAATAGAATCTTTTTGTAGAAGGGGGGAAAGAAATGGCGTATTGTGTAAAATTATTAGTAGATGATCAAGAAGAAAAGCAAAAGATTGAAACGTGGTTAACACATCGTTCTTTTAAACAATTAGTCGTTCAGGATATAGATACAATTTGTAACGATGATATTCTTATAATGGAAATCAATACGCCATTTGATTGGGTAAAAGCGAGAAGGTTACTTAAAAGACATAAAGACTTACTTATATTGCCACTGCTCGACCCTTCGATACTGCAAACGTCACCTATTGCAATCGAACTTCAGCTGCTATCTTTATTTATTAAGCCAATTACGAAACATTTATTTTATCGGAATATTAAAAAGGCATTGAGCTATTCTTCTAGAAATAAATTTGCGTTGGAACAAGAAGAATCTCCAATTGATGAGTTGCTGTTACAAAATATTCTTAAAGAGGGAATATCTGCTGAGAAAATTGAAACGGCTTTCATAAAGGGCATGGTTCCGAATGTCGTCTATTTTATCCAAGGCTTAGTACTTTCGACAACACGAGAAGAGAGAGAGGGCTGGCAGGCTTCAAGTGTCATTCAAAAGGAGATTATGAAGGCATTCTCCATCATTGGACAGGATGTGTATTTTCTCCCTTTTAGAAAGCATTTAGCCTTAGCTCTGAGAGTTCCTTCTGGTATTTCCTCTCCGTGTTATTGGGAGGAAGGAGAAAAGACGATTGTTGAGCTAATCGATAAGCTGAAGCATGAATATGGCATTCAATTATATATTGGTGTAGGGTCCATCCATCGGGAGTTAGTAGGTTTAAAGAAGTCGTATCAAGAAGCGAGAATGGCTAGAATGAGTCCTCCAAAATATGGGCTGTCCCTTCGTTATTTTGATGAAATTCCAACCAATATATCCGTTCAAGAGAGCATTGATTATATTACCGAACATTACGCAGAAAATTTGTCTATTCAACAAGTAGCGTCTCAAATAAATTTTAGTCCGACATACTTTTGTCGATTGTTTAAAAAAGAAACTGGTCATAGCTTTGTTTCCTATTTAACGTTTGTACGCATTCAAAGAGCTGTATGGTTTTTGCGCAATACAAATCAAACAATTGAACAAATTGCTTTTGAACAGGGATTTAACACACCTAGTTATTTTAGTACAATTTTTAAAAAGGTTGTCGGATTATCTCCGAGTGAATATCGGGCAACAAAAGAGGTTATTTTTATGTAAGTAAAACTACGTGGATAAAAAAGCAGATGGCGATCATCTGCTTTTTTATATGAAGCGTTTTGTTAAATGATGTTGTTAATTGGCGTCGTGTATACATGTTTTCAAAGAGAAAAACACCGTACCCATGAGAGGGTACAGTGTTGAATAGATCAGTGTGATACATCAGAAACAGAAATTCCTGTGTTCGCTTTGACGCGGATTTCGTTGTAGATTTTTGCATTTTTTGCTTCGCTTGCTTTGTTTTGTGTCAAGATTGTGCCAAGCCATCCTGCAAGGAATCCAAGAGGAACACTGATGATGGCCGGGTTAGATAAAGCAACAAGTGGTGTACCAACGAAGATTGCTTTACCAGCTTCTGGGTTCCAAACATTCGGGCCCAGTGCGCCAAGAATAATACAAGAAATTAAGCCAGTTGCCATCGCGATGATAGCGCCATTGGAGTTGAACTTTTTCCAATAAATTGTGTAAAGAATAACTGGTAAATTCGCTGATGCTCCAATACAGAAAGCGAATGATACCAAGAATGATACGTTCAATGTCTGCGCGCCAAGAGCAAGCAGAATAGAAAGAACTGCAATCGAGATAGATCCTGTACGTGCTGCTACAAGCTGTTGCTTAGGAGTTAATTTACCATTTTTCATGATTTCGCCGTAAATATCATGCGAAATTGCAGAAGCGCCTGTTAATACAAGACCAGATACTACCGCAAGAATCGTTGCGAAGGCAACTGCTGAAATGAATGACAGCAGTACGTCGCCACCAAGGAACTCTGCAAGAAGCGGCGCAGCTAAGTTTCCACCTGGGTTAGCAGCTAGGATTTTTGCTTGGCCAACGAATGCAGCGGCACCGAAACCAAGAAAGATTGTTAATGAGAAGAAAATCGCTGTAATCCAAGTTGTCCATGTGATAGATTTACGAGCTGTTTTTGCATCTTTAACTGTAAAGAAACGCATTAAAATGTGCGGAAGACCAGCCGTACCAAGTACAAGTGCGATCATCATAGATACTGAGTCGATTGTGCTTGTATATTTGATACCAGGAATCAAGAAGTTTTCCCCTTGTTCTGTAACAGTTGCAGCTGTATCAAACATTTTCATAATATTGAAATCGAATTTCCAAAAAACAAGGAATGAGATAAGAGCTGTACCGAATAAAAGTAGACATGCTTTAATAATTTGAACCCATGAAGTAGCCGTCATACCACCGAATAATACGTATACTGTCATCATGACACCAACGATTAGAACCGCTGTCCAATATGGGATACCGAATAGCATTTGAATCAACGCACCAGCTCCTACAAGCTGAGCAATCATATATAGAATAACAATTGTGATTGTCGATGTTGCAGCGATACCGCGAATGCGCTTTTCGTTAAAACGAGCTGTCAACATATCTGCAAGCGTATATTTACCAAGGTTACGCATTGGCTCTGCGACGATGTATAAAAGAACAAGGTTCGCTACAACATAACCTACGGAGAAGAAGAAACCGTCAAAACCAGTCAATGCAATCGCACCGGATACCCCAAGGAATGCTGCTGCTGATAAATAGTCACCGGCGATAGCCAAACCATTTTGCCATCCTGTCAAGCCGCCGCCTGCTGTATAAAAGTCACTCGCAGAAGACGTACGCTTAGCTGCGATATAAGTAACAAGTAATGTTAAACCAACAATTCCAACGAAAAAGCCAATAGTTACTAAATTCATCATCTGCCGCCTTTCTTTTGCTGATACTCAGCGATTACTGCCTCAGCCTGTTTGTCGAATTTTTGTGCACGGCTAACATAAAGCGTACAAAGAATAATAGTCATTAAGAATAAAGATAAAGAATAAATCCAGACCCAAGTAATGTTTCCAATTGCTTTTGCTTGCAAAGCGTCCGTGAACGCTAGAATTGGCAATAAAATATAAGCAATCATAAACAAGAATGTCGTTGTGAATAAGAATCCCCTTTTTTGTTTAACAAGTTTGTTAAACGAATCCATTTCCACAAATGCATCGTAGTCGATTTCCGGAGTTTTCGCTTTATCGTCTACGTATGCTCTGGCTGCATTTGCCATATAAAACTCCCCCTTTGTCAAAAATTAACCTCAATTTCTACAACTTAGCGTTGTAAGCGTTTCCTTTATTCCGTTAAATCTACTATAGGAATTAGGAAATATAGAAAGCTGTAAAAATCTTTACACCTGTTATAGTAAAGCTTTCTGTTTTTAAAATTGTACTATATTATAAATAGGTATACCTTACAAAAATTTGTCTTAAAAATACAAAAATTTGCACTATTGTTGTCGGAGCGTAGTATAATTTGTAGAATAATGCATCGTTAGGGAGGGGTCGAATGTCGTACCGTGTTCAATTAGTAGTACAGGATGATCAAGAAAAGGAAAAAATAGAGACATGGTTAGCTCACCCTAGTTTTTCAAATTTAATCATTCAAAATGAAGGTCCCATTCTTCCGGATGATATTCTAATTGTAGAAATTACTTCTCTTTTTGATTGGGTAAAGGTACGTAGGGTGAAGAAGCAGTATCCAGATATTCTCGTCATTCCGATTCTGGATCAATCAATGACTAAAACATCGCCTATTGCGATTGAGTTGGGACTCTCTTCATTATTGATTAAGCCTTTAAAGAGCAGGTCTTTTTATCGGAACTTTAAAAAAGCTTTTTCTCTTCGTACCGAAGTACCTGTTATAGAAGAAACGGTAGAAGGTGAATCGTACCGTGATATGTTTTGGAGAAGGGTGTTAAAAGGGGATATAACGAGTGAAGTAGAGATGTCTGAATATCTCACATTGCTGCCTTCAACAATGGTTCCTAATTTGGTTTGCTGTATTCAAGGCTTTCTTATTAGTCCAGAGCGAGAAAAGAAAGAGGGATGGGAAGCTTCATCTGTTGTGCAAAAGGTTATTTTAAAAGCATTCTCTGCTATTGGGCATGAAGCTTATTTTGTTCCATTTCATAAAAATGCTGCGCTATTGTTGAAAGTTCCATCTGATGTAGCAACGCCGTCTTTTTGGGCAGAAGGAGAACAAGTCATGTTTTCTGCTATTAAAGCACTTAGGGAAGAATATGGCATTCAATTATATATTGGCGTGGGGTCGATTTGTCGAGAGGTCATGCAACTCAAGGATTCTTATGAAAATGCAAAGATTGCAAGAATGGCCGTTGCTAAGCATGAATTGTGGCTGCGTTATTTTGATGAAATTCCAACAAATGTTTCTGTTCAAAAAAGTATTGATTATATACGCTCTCATTATGCAGAAAATATTTCGATGAATAAAGTAGCAGCGAAGGTGAACTTTAGTCCAACCTATTTTAGTCGATTATTTAAAAAAGAAACGGGGCACAGTTTTGTTTCCTATGTTACGTTAGTTAAACTACAACGCTCGATTTGGTTATTGCGACGAACGAATCAAACCATTGAAGAAATTGCGATGGAATTAGGCTTTAATACGCCTAATTATTTTAGCGCGACGTTTAAAAAAGAAATTGGCTGGTCACCAAGTCAATATCGAGCGATGAAGGAAATTTTATTTTCACATAGCTGGGTAGAAGATGATTTTTAAAGATACAGCTTTGTTGAAAGATGTGTGAGACTAAGCTCACACACAGGAGTTAAAAATAAAAGTACCTGTTCCGTTCAAGTAGAAACAGGCACTAATCATCAGCGGGATCCCGCTGATGAGAGTTTCGTTCTATACTCTTTTTTCAATAGCTACAATAAATGGTGGATGATTCACTTGGTTTATGAATCCATATTGAAGAACATGTGTTTTATCTTGCGGTAAGTGTTTAACATAAGCTAGCAATTCATCTCGTTCAATCGCACCTTCTGGATGTCCATGGTAAATGACAAGTACGATGATGCCTTCCGGTTTCATTTTTTCAAGCAGTTGTTCAATCGCTGAAATTGTTGTGCTTGCTTTTGTGGTAATGGTTTTATCTCCTCCGGGGAGGTAACCGAGATTAAAAATAGCACCCGTTAAGCTTCGTGTTTCCTTCTCTGGGATTAAATCTTTCAATTGTTCATGTCCAGCATGAAATAAAGTACAACGCTCAGATAGTTGTTCTGCTTCTAACTTTGCCGTAGTGTTTTGGATGGCTTCGCTTTGAATATCAAAAGCATACACATGTCCAGCTTCTCCTGTTAGGTTTGCAAGGAAAACAGTATCAAACCCATTTCCCATCGTGCCATCGACTGCGATATCACCAGGTTGTACGGCTTTTTCTAATAAAATTCTTGCAAAAGGTAGAATTCGATCAAGCTTCATTTTTTACTGCCTCCGCTTTGTAAAATTTCCCTTGCCAGCTATCGCGACGTTTGAGCTCTCCATCAATAGCATTTAGTACGTCCCATTTATTTACACTCCACATCGGTCCAATCATTAAGTCGATTGGTCCATCCCCTGTGATACGGTGAACAATCATTTCGGGTGGAATGATTTCAAGCTGGTCGCAAACAAGCTTGACATATTCATCTCGCTGAAGAAACTCCAGTATGCCCTTTTCATATTGCTTAACCATAGGTGTTCCTTTTAATAAATGCAAAAGGTGAATTTTAATTCCTTGCACATCTAATTTAGCAACTTCACGCGCCGTTTCCATCATCATGCTGTAATCCTCTTGCGGCAGTCCATTGATAATGTGGGAGCAAACACGAATGTTATGCTTGCGCAATTTGGCGACACCTTGTTTGTAACACTCATAATTATGAGCGCGGTTAATGAGGGTCGCTGTTTGTTCATGAACGGTCTGTAAACCGAGCTCAACCCATAAGTAGGTACGTTCATTTAGTTCCGCTAAATATTCAACGACATCATCTGGTAAGCAGTCAGGACGTGTTGCAATTGAAAGACCGACCACGCCTTCCTGTTTTAGAACGAGCTCATATTTCTCTCTTAATTCCTCAACGGGCGCATGCGTATTTGTAAATGCTTGAAAGTAAGCAATGTATTGACCGTCTTTCCATTTATAATGCATTTTTTCACTAATCTTCTTAAATTGTACATCAAGTGGTTCAGCACGATTTCCGGCAAAATCGCCAGATCCGGCTGCGCTGCAAAATGTACACCCTCCATGAGCGACTGTACCATCGCGGTTTGGACAATCAAAGCCGCCATCGAGCGCGACTTTAAATACTTTATGACCGAAATAATTTTTTAGATGATAATTCCATGTGTGATAGCGCTTGTTGTCACTAGCATATATAAACGGGTTTATCTGACTCAAAATCAGCAACCTCCTATGTTTAATTGATTTATGCCACCTAATTATACAACATTTTAGTCAAGAATAATTTCCGTGTATTTGCCTTAAACTAAGTTCGATGATTCGTCATCAAATGAATGCGAAGGAGAGGATAAGAATGGGAACAAGACAATCTATTGACCATTTTTTAGAGCAATGTGAAGGGGCTCTCCGATTTGCAGGTTTTGAATATACAGAGGCATCAAGGCAGGAGCATTGGGATGATGAAACCTACCAAAGTGCGCAATCTTATTTAGAAGAGGCTATGAGACAGATGGAACCAATTTATGCGAGTGCAAATCCAGAGCAGAAAGAGCGACTTCAGCGGATGAAAGGACAGCTCGATTTAATGAGACACGATATGATTACATTACGGCATTAAGTAAGCGGGTTACCCAAGTTTGGATTGGGTAGCCCTTTTTAGTGCATATGTGGACTAAAATGAGAAATAACTCACAATTTTCAGAAGAAATGCATATATATAGGCGAACTCGTTCATAATGTTTGTGAGCCCTATTGCAATTATGAAAGAAATTGACTAGAATGAATTATAATTAAACAATGTTTATAAAGGCTATGATGAGGAGTAGTAGCAGTTAGAACCAGTTGTAGAGAGTTGACGGATGGTGCAAGTCAACCTGGAATGATTGTGAACTCGCCTCGGAGTTTCAGGTGTGAACTAGTAGTAATGCCTGACGTTTAATCCACGTTACGGGTGTTTGAGCTGGGCGACATAAGCGAGTTGCCAATGTGGGTGGTACCGCGGGAAGATATACATAATCCTCTCGTCCCTATTTGGGATGAGGGGTTTTTTATATGCTCTTAAAGAAGAAAAGTAGGAGGAAAGAACATGAGTTTTGATCATAAAAGTATTGAAGCGAAATGGCAACAATATTGGGAAGAGAATAAAACATTTAAAACGGGAGAAGAAAGTGGAAAGCGTAAATTCTATGCTTTGGATATGTTTCCTTACCCATCTGGAGCAGGTCTTCATGTAGGTCATCCAGAAGGCTATACAGCGAGTGATATTTTAGCACGTATGAAACGTATGCAAGGCTATAATGTATTACATCCAATTGGGTGGGATGCATTTGGTCTTCCTGCAGAACAATATGCAATTGATACAGGAAATGATCCAGCTGAATTTACAGAGCACAATATTAATACATTCCGTCGTCAAATTAAATCACTTGGTTTCTCATATGATTGGGATCGTGAAATTAATACAACCGATCCAAGTTATTATAAATGGACACAATGGATTTTCTTAAAGTTATATGAAAAAGGCCTTGCTTATGTAGATGAAGTGCCGGTGAACTGGTGTCCAGCACTTGGAACCGTACTTGCTAATGAGGAAGTCATTGATGGAGTGAGTGAGCGTGGAGGTCATCCAGTAGAGCGCCGTCCGATGAAACAATGGATGCTTCGTATTACAGCGTATGCGGATCGTTTACTTGACGACTTAGAAACGGTTGATTGGCCAGAAAATATTAAAGATATGCAGCGTAACTGGATTGGCCGTTCTGAAGGAGCGGAAGTAACATTTGGTATTGATGGACATGATGAAACTTTTACGGTGTTCACGACTCGTCCAGATACATTATTTGGGGCGACATATGCTGTACTAGCGCCAGAGCATCCGTTTGTTGAAAAAATTACAACAGCTGAGCAACGAGCAGCAGTTGACGCATATTTAGATCGAGTGAAACATAAAAGCGATCTTGAAAGAACGGATTTAGCGAAAGATAAAACAGGTGTTTTCACAGGTGCTTATGCTATTAATCCAGTAAACGGTGCCAAAATGCCAATTTGGATAGCTGACTATGTGTTAATCAGCTATGGAACAGGTGCAATTATGGCTGTCCCAGCGCATGATGAACGTGACTATGAATTTGCAGTGAAGTTTGAATTACCAATCATTGAAGTTGTTGCAGGCGGAGATGTAACGAAAGAAGCTTACACAGGCGACGGTATGCACGTAAACTCGGACTTCTTAGATGGTTTAAATAAAGAAGACGCAATTAAAACGATGATTCAGTGGTTAGAGGAAAAAGGAATCGGTACGAAAAAAGTAACGTTCCGCTTACGTGACTGGTTATTTAGCCGTCAACGCTATTGGGGTGAACCAATTCCGATTATTCATTGGGAAGATGGCAGCGTAGAAGCGTTAAAAGAAGAAGAGCTTCCATTGCTTTTACCGAAGACAACAGACATCAAGCCTTCTGGAACAGGTGAATCCCCACTTGCGAATATTACAGAATGGGTGAACGTAACTGACGAGAATGGGCGTAAAGGTCGTCGTGAAACGAATACAATGCCGCAGTGGGCGGGAAGTAGCTGGTACTACTTACGTTATATTGACCCAAACAATGCAGATGCGTTGGCAGACGCTGAAAAATTAAAAGAATGGCTTCCAGTCGATATTTATATTGGTGGAGCAGAGCATGCGGTTCTTCACTTATTATACGCTCGCTTCTGGCATAAATTCTTATATGATCTTGGTGTGGTTCCAACAAAAGAGCCATTCCAAAACTTGTTTAACCAAGGGATGATCCTCGGAGAAAACAATGAAAAAATGAGTAAATCAAAAGGAAATGTCGTAAATCCAGATGACATCGTGGAAAGCCATGGTGCGGATACACTTCGTCTGTATGAAATGTTCATGGGGCCGCTTGATGCATCTATTGCGTGGTCAACAAATGGTCTCGATGGAGCTCGTCGTTTCTTAGATCGTATTTGGCGATTGCTTGTAGATGATAACAATCAACTAACAGATAAAATCGTTGAGGGAGATTCTACAGGTAAATTGGAAAAAGTATATCACCAAACTGTGAAAAAAGTGACAGAGAACTATGAGGACTTGAAGTTCAACACAGCGATTTCACAATTAATGGTGTTTATTAACGATTGCTATAAAGCAGAGGCTCTTCCAAAAGAATATATTGAAGGCTTTGTTAAATTATTATCACCAGTTGCTCCACATATTGCTGAAGAGCTTTGGGCACATCTTGGTCATACAGAAAGCATCACATATGAAACATGGCCTGCTTACGATGAAGCAAAATTAATTGATAATGAAGTGGAAATCGTTGTCCAAATTAACGGTAAAGTAAAAGCAAAACTTATGGTGCCAACAGATACAACCAAAGAAAAGTTAGAAGAAATCGCAATGGGTGACAATGCGGTTAAAGAACAAATCGATGGGAAAACGGTCCGTAAAGTGATTGCTGTACCGGGTAAATTGGTGAATATTGTAGCAAACTAAAATAAATGTAGCCCCCTTTTTGGATGAAGGGGGCTACTTGTATTCTTAACTAATCGTGGAATGGAGAGATTTTGTAATGAAGATTATCTATATTCTTTCTATCGTTCCTTTTATAGGCATTTTAGGTTTTCTTCCTTTAGTTAATAGAGTAGAACCTTTCGTGTTAGGAATGCCTTTCAATATATTCTGGATGGCGATGTGGACAGTGCTTACCTCTGTTATTTTGGGGATTATGTACAAGCTGGATCCTCGAAATCAGGAAGGGGATGAATGATGAATAGTGCGCTTTTGATTATTTTAGTTTTTTGGATATTGGCGATTTTTCTTGGAATTATGTCTGTAAAAGGAAAAGATATGAACTTGGAGCAATGGACGGTTGGCGGCCGAGGTTTTGGTTCTATGCTTGTCTTTCTTTTAATGGCTGGAGAAATTTATACGACTTTTTCTTTCCTTGGAGGAAGTGGATGGGCATATGGAAAAGGGGCACCAGCTTTATATGTTCTTATTTACATTAGTTTATCGTATGTATTGTCTTATTGGTTATTACCTGTCATTTGGAAATATGCGAAAGAAAATAATCTAATGTCACAATCTGATTTCTTTGTCAGTAAGTATAAGAGCCCATATTTAGGCGTATTAGTAGCGTTAGTTGGTGTTATTGCAATCATTCCTGTTATAGTTGTTCAACTTAAAGGATTAGGTATTATTGTTTCTGAAGCATCATACGGAGTTATTTCTATGCCTATTGCAATCTGGATGGGGGCAATTAGTTTGACCATTTATGTCATGATATCAGGAATACGTGGTTCAGCTTGGACAGCTGTCATTAAGGATATTATGATGGTCGTCGTAATAGGCTTCTTAGGAATTTATCTCCCGCTTCATTATTATGGGGGGCTTCAGCCGATGTTTGAGGCGATTCATACGGCTAAGCCTGGATTTTTAAAACTTCCTGAACAAGGGCTTAGTGTTTCATGGTTTATCTCCACGGTCATCTTACTTGTATTAGGTTTCTATATGTGGCCGCAAGTTTTCAGTTCTGTCTATACAGCAAAGAGTGGCAAGGTATTTCGTAGAAATGCTATTATCAGTCCTTTATATACACTTATGTTGTTATTTGTCTTTTTCGTTGGATTTGCTGCTATCCTGAAGGTACCAGGGTTAGAAGGGGGAGATGTAGATCTTGCTTTATTACGTATTTCTATTGAAACCTTTAATCCTTGGTTTATTGGTTTAATTGGAGGAGCAGGTTTATTGACTGCCCTAGTACCAGGTTCGATGCTTTTGATGAGCGGGGCTACTTTGTTAGCAAAAAATGTGTATAAGCCGTTCGTGCCGTCAGCTACTGAACATAGCATTGGACAATTGGCTAAGTACCTTGTTCCTGTAATTGCTCTTATATCTGTCTATTTTACTTTAAATGGCGGAGATACGCTTGCGACTCTTATTCTGATGGGGTATAGCCTGATGACACAATTATTTCCAGCCCTTCTTTTTAGCTTCATGAGGAACAATTTTGTTAATAAGTATGGAGCCACAGCAGGGATTATTTGCGGAATAGCAACTGTAGCTTATATTACTATTAGTGAATCAACGATTGGCACCTTGTTTCCACCTTTACCTCAAGCAGCAAAAGATTTGAATGTTGGGATTATTGCTTTGCTAATCAACTTTCTTGTTACGATTATAGTGAGTCTAATAGTTAGAAAGTTTACAACGTCATATAAACTAGCTGCAAAATGATTCGCGGGCTGCGTTGGGATGTTGAACAAGTTTCTAACAACGCTAAACCACTCTGTACATGAGCGACTAATACTATTACAAACTAAAAAGCTAAGGCCCCCTTTTGGATGAAGGGGGCTTTAGCTTTAATGAGCGGCTGTGTTACACCATATTGTTGATAAAACGATTGAGGGGGTCATTTTCATCTGATCAGAATGAAAAAGTATATAAGTAGAATTGAAGGGGAAAATCTGGCTTTCGGCACCTATTATATTTTGTCGAACTATATTACACTACTATTTAGGTAGTTTGAAGCATAGGGATGAACTGGATGCTTTTTTCTATAAAACTAATGAAGGAGGAATGACAAGACCATGTATTGCCAAAAATGTGGGCATGAAGCAACGGGCGGAGATTTTTGTCAAAACTGCGGTACGATATTGAATGAAACAGAACGTACGAAATATGCAGGATTTTGGATTCGCTTAGTAGCCTCTATGATTGATGGAATTATTATAGGAATTCCAATTTTTATTATCGCACTTATGTTGGGGGTTTTCTCTCTGTTTTCTACAGGGGAAATTTCGAATTTCGAGAGTTCTTATGATAGTTACTCCGGCGATGAGTATTATGAACAATCTATGACTGAATTCGATGTTACGATGTTGATTATTCAAGTAGTGGTTTGGGTCTTATCTATCGTAATTGGTATACTCTATTATGCAGGTATGCATGCCTCAAAATGGCAAGGAACGCTTGGGAAAATGATTGTTGGCATTAAAGTCACCGACTTAAACGGTCAGCGAATTTCTTTTTTACGTGCGCTTGGTCGTTATTTTGCGACCATTCTCTCAAGTATTTTATACATTGGCTACATTATCGCAGCCTTTACAGAAAAGAAACAATCACTGCATGATTTTGTTGCTAAGACAGTTGTTGTTTATAAAAGATAAATCGATATGGGCTGACTATTTGGGTCAGCTCTATTTTTTTGAATCAATTATTCAACAGCAGGAAGATCTGCGGAGGCCCAACGAGACGAGATTAACTTTTCTCTCATACAAAAATATCGAAAAGCTAGTATACTAGTTGTATACTTCAAGTAGGTGGAAGGGACGATTTCCATGCTAAAAAGCGATTCGTTTAGGAGTCTATCCTGCTTAATAGCTAGTAACTCCTTTTATCACAAATTGAAAATAGGAGGAGAGTTATATGGATAAACGAAAAGTGTATATGATAAATAAGGAAACCGTTAGTTTATCATCAGAATATGACGAGTTTGGTAATGAGTTTACGAGAGTGATTGAAGGAGAGCGGATGTTTTTCGTTGCGATGACACCAAATGACATTATTGATCGGACTTTGAAGTATTACGGTTCTTGTCGAGAAGGAGCTATTTTAGGAGCGAGAGAGATTTTAGAGGAGAAATATTCAGTTCCGGTTGCAATTGATACAAAGGAAGGACTTGTTTTCTTTCCGTGTGGCTCGTTCCGCAGAAAAGATAGCGTATGGCTTGCGAATGCTCATATTAATCGTCTTGAGAGACTGGGAAAAGAAACGATTGTTTATACGAGTTACGGACATTGCTTAATCGTTCCGATGAATATTAGCCAGATTGATATGAAAATGGGGCAAGCATCACGCCTTCAAATGACGCTTACACATCGTTCTGCGAAGAAAATGCTGTTTCTTTATGAACGAGAAAGTGACTTTATTTTACGGAAAGGAAACGGGGAATTTAGCTTTGCGGAGAAGGATGAAGAAAAGTAAGCAGGAAGCAGCTAACCTTTAAGGGGAGGCTGTTTTTTTGTTTTAGAGGAGAGGCAATCAATCTAGGCATAAAGTGTGCATTTGTCAGATATCATGTATGAGTAAGAGTGGAAGGAGAGATGTTGTGGCTGCTGAATATGAACAATCCGCAAAGTTTGAACATGGGTTTTGGCTTCAAATTTTAGGTGATCATGCTCGTTTTATTCATGATTCTCTGGCGCCGAAAGAAAAAGAAGAAATTGATCGAGCTAACTATTTTATTCATACATTTGACCGCCTGCTAGAAAGTGTCGGAACGATGAATATGATTCAATTAAGTAAAAAAGCGGAGGAAGAAGCGCTGAGATTTCGAATGGTTAAATTAACGTTAATTGAAAAGCTCTTACTAGGAAAAGTTACGATTCATTTAGGGCCTACATTTATCAATCATATGGTGAATGAATTAGAAGAATATCTTCGTCTACTAGGCTATTTAAAATTAGGAAAGATTCCCCCGATCGCCCATGCGCTTCATCAGCATTTACTTTGGACGTTAGATGCAGCTGGTCATGCAGGAGCTATATCAGATAACATGGACCGGATAGAAAAGAAAATTAAAGAGCAGAGCAATCGTTTTACAAAAGATTTTGAAGCTTTCTATTTAAAAGCTGTTGAAATGACAGGATACTTACGAACGAATTTATCAATATTTCCTGCTTTAACTAGGTTTAATGAAAATGTGACTCTTGAAATGCAGTTATTTATGGGCTTTCTAAAAGAAATTGAAGAATTGGAGCTTAGCGAACAAGCGCTTGGCACTTTTGCTCCTCTTATGGCTGACCATATGTTTAGAGAAGAATGCTATTATTTAACGAAGTTGGCTCAGGCTACGGGAGGAAATATGCCTAATTGTAACCCAGCAAAGCCGAGAATAAATAAGTAATCTTTTATTTTTATATTCATAGGAAATCCATATATTGTTTTTTGAATCAGGAAATAACACAATATTTAGTGCGGAAACAACAGAAAAAAGATGGAGTTCAAACGAAAATTAAAAAATAAAGGGTTTCTCTACACTCTGAGAAAAACACCGTTTAAACGGTGTTTTTGTAGTTTTGCAAACTATGACGGACGTCAGCTTTATTTGGAATATTCTTTGTTTTAAAATGTGAAAATGCATAGCATCCTGCAATAACGATACTGCTGCCGATTACTTGGATGCTTGTCATTTGTTCGCCTAAAAATAGAAAAGCAAAAATAGCAGTGAAGATTGGGTTGAAGTTTAAGAAAAGTCCTGAAACGGTGGCTCCTACATGTTTTACCCCAAGATTCCAAAGTACGGTGCAGACGACTGTAGAAATGACACCTGTATAAAGCATCGATTGAATGAATGAAGCATTAATATTGGATACCGCAAAGCTTGAAAGATTGAAGGGAAGCAGAACAAGAAGTCCGAATATGCCTGAATAGAGAGTAGCCATCATTGCCGAAGTCTTTGATAGCGCCCACTTGCTACAAACAGAATAAATTCCCCAAATCGCTACTGCAGCGAACATATAACCGTCTCCCGAATTAAATTGGAATGAGAGAAATAGGTCTATGTTTCCTTTAGAAAGAACAAGCATCACTCCAAGAAATGAAAAAATAATCGAAAGTATTTGCCGTTTATTCATTTTTTCCTTTAAAAAGATAAAAGAGAATAGGGCGATTGAAATCATATTGAATGTTGAAATTAAGCCTGCATTTGTCGCCGAAGTATGCTCTAATGCAGCAAATTGTAACAGATTAAATAATGTAACTCCGGTAATACCCATTAAAAATAAAGGGAAAAGGGCATCTCGTGAAGGAAGGATTTTTCTTTCTTTCCACCATACAATCGGTAATAGGACGAGGACGGCAATGATCCAGCGCAAGCTTGTTAAGGTCATCGAGGAGGCGTGTTCAACAAGAGACTTGCTGATAATAAAATTACCTGCCCATAATGAACTAGTTAATAGTAATAATGAGAAGTAAACATACCGCATGTTAGTTAGCTCCATTCCTATTTCAAAAGACTGTAAAAGCTATTGAAGTCATTGTGCACAATGGCGTATAGTATTGATGTGAATAATTTTAACACTTTCGTTATATACGTAGTGGTTTAATTTGTTTTATGATATAAATTTGAAATTTTAAAAAGTATATAAGTTCTTTACCGAATAAAATTCACTTTTCTATGCAGGAATGAGATTGTTTTTGGAACAATTATAAAGGGGGAGAAGACGTGGAATCCATCGTGAGCAAAGTATTAGATAAAATAGATCTTCAAATTTTAGATATTTTACAAAAACAAGTACAAATCAGCAATATAGAGATGGCTAAGCGTGTCAATTTGTCTCCGCCTGCAACTCATGCGAGAATCAAGCGCTTAGAGCAGGAAGGATTTATTAATCAACAGGTGGCCATTTTAAATCAAGAGAAATTGGGATTTGATTTATTATGTTTTATTTTTATGAGTACAAACATCCATCAAGAGGAGCAAATAAAAGTAGTAGAAAAAGCGTTAAAAACGATGCCTGAAGTATTAGAATGTCACTGTTTAACAGGGGAGTATGATTATTTATTAAAAGTGATTATTAAAGAGAGGAAGGAGCTTGAACTTTTTATTAGGAAGTTAAATAAACTAGGCATTACTCGAATTCAAACGAGCTTAGCATTAAGAGAAATTAAGTGTTCGACAATCTTGCCAATCTGTGAAGGTTCAATAAGCAATTAACGTAATAAGCTTAGGAAGCAGGCTGTTGTTATATAATTTTTTAGTTATGTTAAATCGTGTTGTGAACAAACGATTTTGGGCTTATTAACAAAGTTTTTAAAGAGGAATAGAAAAGATGACTAGTTTATAGGTAAGGAGATACTCCTTTACCCTATATTCTAGTCATCTTTTTTATTATTCGTGAGTGTCCCAAGTGACTTTCAGCGATTCGACTATATAATCTGCAACTTCTTCAACATCAAGGCCATCTGTTTTAACTTTTGAGTGGTGGTAGGAGTAAATCTCCTGTCTATTATTAAAAAGTTCTTTAATTTCCTCAAGAGTGCGTCCTTGTAATACTGGTCTGCTATCAATAATTAAATTGATTCTGTCCTTCCAGTATTCCCACGACAAATCTAAGAAGAACACGATGCAGTTATCTAGACAAATATTTCGGATTTCTTCCTGTAAAAAAGCTCCTCCTCCAACAGAAATAATTTTCAATGGTTGTTGGCTAAAGTGTTCAATTAAACTTTTTTCTTTTTCACGGAAAGCTTTTTCCCCGATTTGCTTGAATATTTCTGTTGTAGGCATATTATATTCTTTTTCAATTTCCTGATCTATATCAATAAAATCTCTATATAGTTTCTTGGCTACTAACTGTCCAATCGTAGTTTTACCTACTCCCATAAACCCAATGAAAACGATACTCTTTGTTATAGGAGATATTCTGTTATTAATCATGGATAACCCTCTTCTCTAACTATTTATAATCATTAGAAATTATCTTGATATTCTGCTCAAATAAACTTAATTATAGTATAAGTCCATAAGTTTGTAAAAAAGTTTTTGAAATATTCTTTATACTTACTTGAATCCTGAGAATAGTTCCTGACTGGATTTTTGCTTAAGAATGGAGAAAAGGAAAAGTAAAAAAAGCCCCAATTTTTTGAGGCTTGAAAAGGTGGTATTAGAAGGTGGATGATTATTTGTTAGTATTATGAAGATTGATAAGTACATTAAGAACAAAACAAAGAATACCGAGACTCATGATGCTGGCTCCAATAGCTACGAGGGGCTGAACGGAAGCGTTTCCAGATTCGAGCACGATAAGGCTAATCATCATGATTGGCAATCCGATATTAGTCAGCCAAAAGTGAAGCTTACCGAGAAGCTTTTCGGCTAGAGCTGGGAAGAGGTGATAAATAAGGCCTGCAAGTGCAAAGGAAGCCCAGCCTAAAAGATTGATATGTGCATGGGATGGAGCATACTCAAAATGATGTGTAATCGACATAAACATACCTAAACCAACACCGATGATGAAGTACACAACGGAAATCTTAAGAAACCGAATCCCCATAATATGACCCCTCCTTTTCTAGTAGGAGTATATGCTCTTGTATGAGAAAAAATAATTTCAAAGGTGAAATTTTACCTTACTATATTCAATAGTTATAATGAAATAGAGAAAACTTATGAATGAGGTGCTAGGATGTCAGAAATTAAAATTATTACTCCAGCAGAATTAGAAGCTAAGCTTGAAGCAGGAGAACAACTAGAAATTGTTGACGTGCGTGAAGATGAAGAAGTACAAATGGGAATGATTGGAGAAGCAAAACATATTCCGATGAATGAAATTCCAGCAAATCTTGATCAATTTGATAAAGAAAAAGAGTATATCTTCGTTTGTCGTTCAGGACGTCGAAGTGAAAATGTTTGTCATTACCTACAGGAACAAGGCTTTAAAGTTGTGAATATGACTGGCGGTATGCTCGAATGGACAGGGGAAGTCGTTTTTAAATAATTTAAGGTATAACATGTCTTGAAATAGGGTACCCTGTTTTAAAAAATAAAGGCAGGGAAGACGCCGATGATTCAAGTGAAGTTGTTTGATACGGAGCATGAAAAGGATTTAGAAGAAGAAATGAACGCTTTTCTCGTTAACATTCGCGACAGTCAAATTGTCGATATTAAATATAATGTGGCTATGAATGCTGAAGAGGAAGATGAACAAATTTACTGCTTTAGTGCAATGATTGTTTATAAGAAAAAGTGAAGGAGCTGTCTCAGTATGGAGGCAGCTCTTTGTGTTGTCTGTTTGAAAAAACTAAGGTATCATCAACAAAAATAAGACATTCGATTGTGAATCAATAAGCGCTAATGGGGACGTTGCTCTGTTCTGCTTTATTGTATTTTTATATAACGTCTTAATCATAACTGCGTTTTAAGGAGCGGAAATTATGGAAAAGTTTACAGAGCGAGTTATTCAAATGATTCAACAAATTCCACCTGGAAACGTTATGACATATGGGCAAATTGCTAAGCTGGCTGGAAGTCCAAGAGGAGCCAGACAAGTTGTACGAATTTTACATTCAAGCAGTCATAAATATGAGCTTCCTTGGCATCGTGTCATTAATGCGAAAGGGGAAATAAGCATTAAAAATGAAGAGGTAAGATTTGTTCAAAAAATGAAGCTTGAACAGGAGGGTGTCCAAATTCAAAATGATAAAATAGATCTTGCGAAGTATCGATATCATCCTAGTATTGATTGCGAGTCCGTTTTGGATTAAGGGATGATTTATTCCATCTTTATCGAGTATAAGATGACACAAGTAAATCTGGAAGGAGCAGAACTAATGAAATATCACATTGTTGAAAGAGGTGCTTTTCAAGTAGTAGGTGTGAAGCGAGAATGTTTGTGTACAGCAGAGGAGGGCGGAATTCCAGACATTCCAAAGTTCTGGAGTGAAGCTCATGAAAATGGAACGGTTGCTCAATTGTCTCAATTAAATAATGGACAAATTAAAGGTTTATTGGGTATTACAGAAAATTTTAATAAAGAGACAAATAAGATGGACTACTGGATTGCTGCGGAATATAGTGGTGAAGTGTCAACTGAATTATGGAGTTTTGAATTACCTGCATCCAAATGGATCGTTTTTGAAGTACGAGGACCCATTCCGACCGCTATGATTAATACGTGGAAACAAATTGATTCAAAATGGTTTGCGTCTAACGTTTATGAACCTGCTAACATTCCGCCAATTGAAGCATATATAGATTCTGATCTCTATTGTGCAAATTCTTATAATGAAATTTGGCTGGCAATTAAATAAAGTTTCCGTCAGTAGGGATGTATTTGGGGCATACAAAAGGCTGCTCGATTGAACAGCCTTTTATGAGTTTTCGTTATTTATGGGTTTTGTTCGGCTTTTTCTTGGCAGGATTTCCGTTGCCTTGGTGTTGTTTGTTTTTTTCTTGTTTTTGTTGCTGCTCTTGAATTCTTTCTACAAAATCCTCTGAGTTTACCATAATCGCTTCCTCCCAAATAAGGTTCGTTCTTTGTTAATATCATCATTTGAGAAGAATATATTCACATCACATAAAAATAGGCAGAGACACTTGCTTCTTACTTGTTTTTAGAGAAAGCAGCTGCGTTCATCCCAGCGAGTCTGCCGGTAACGAGTGCGGATGTGATATTGTAGCCGCCTGTGTAGCCGTGTATGTCTAAAATTTCACCGCAGAAGTAAAGTCCATCCATCAATTTGGAAGCCATTTCTTTCGGGTGAATCTCTTTAACAGATACACCACCACCTGTAACGAAAGCTTTTTCAAGCGGTTGTGTCCCATTTACAGTAAAGCGAAAGTCCTTACATAATTCCGCTAAACGGCGGATTTTTTCGTGAGAGAGCATAGCTCCTTGCTCTTGAAGATCGATGCCGCTGCGCTCTAATAAGAAATGTAAGTAACGTTCAGGTACTAGACCTTTTAACGTATTTTTAATTGCTTTCTTCGGCTCAGCTTTAATTTCTTTCATGAGCATTTGAAATACCTCTTCTTTATTTTGGTCGGGAAGAACATCCAACTGCATGGTCACTTCATGCAGATTCCACTTTTTCATCGCTTTGACAACAAATTGACTGCAGCGCAGCACGGCTGGACCGGAGATGCCAAAGTGGGTGAAAATCATATCCATACGGTGCGTGATTAATGGTTTTCCTTTTGGGTTAAGCACGCTAAGAGAGATATCTCGTAACGATAGACCTTGCAACGTTTTAGCCTTGATAAACGGCTCGTTGCTTAAGACGGGAACCTCTGTAGGGAATAATTCAGTAATAGTATGTCCTGCTTTTTTAGCCCAAGCGTAACCGTCGCCTGTAGAACCTGTATGCGGCACAGATTTACCTCCGACGGCAATGACAAGAGCATTCGCCTCGAATGTTTGTCCATCTTTTAGCTGTATTCCTGCTGTATGACCCTCTTCATACAGGACGTCGGCAACAGGAGCATTTTTATAAATAGTGACATTAAGTTGATTCAGGCGAGTTAACAGTGCATCGACAACGCTTTGTGCTTTATCGTTTACTGGGAACATGCGTCCATGATCTTCTTCTTTTAGTTGTACACCTAGTTTTTCAAAAAATTGAATAATGTCTTCATTGTTAAATTCCGAGAAGGCGCTGTATAGAAAACGTCCATTGCCGGGAATATGCTGAATAATTTCATCAATCGATAAACGGTTGGTAACGTTGCAACGCCCGCCACCAGAGATGGCAAGCTTGCGACCGAGCTTTTCGCCTTTATCGACTAAAAGTACACGAGCTCCTTTTTCACCAGCCGCAATAGCTGCCATTAATCCAGAAGGGCCGCCGCCAATTACAATTACGTCATATTTCAATAGTTATCACCACTTCTCCATTTTCATTCTTCCTATTATAAAGCATTTTTGTAAATGTAGAAAATAACGAATAAATTAGATTGAGTATTGTGTTAGAAAAAGGTAAACTGAAGAGTAGTTTTTGTTTTGAGACAAACTCTTTATATCGGCAAGTATACAGAAATGTTTAGATTTGTTAGGATATTGATGAGTTTCTCAATGTAACTGATACAGGCAGGATGGGATTATATGTCGTCTAAGTTCTTAAAAGGGGCTTTTATATTAACGCTTGGTTCAATTTTATCAAAAGTTTTAGGATTGTTTTATTTAATCCCGTTTGAAGCGATGGTTGGCAACAAAGGGGCTACATTGTACCAATATGGATATGTTCCGTATTCTATTTTCCTTAGTTTTGCGACAGCGGGGATGCCCCTTGCTGTTTCGAAGTTTATTTCTAAATATAATGCGTTAGAAGAATATGCTGTAGGTCGAAAGCTATTTAAATCCAGTTTACTTTTAATGTTGATAACTGGTTTTCTTTCATTCTTAACATTATATTCAATGGCTCCATTCTATGCGGGATTTGTTACGGTTGGGGAGAATCCGTTGCCGGTTGAAGATACAACGGCCGTCATTCGTGCCATTAGTTTTGCACTTATTATCGTTCCGTTTATGAGCATTATCCGCGGGTTTTTGCAAGGACATGAAGAGATGGAGCCTTCTGCCGTTTCTATGGTAGTAGAGCAGATTATTCGGATTGTTTTCCTTTTAGCGGGTGTATATGTTGTGCTAAAACTTATGGACGGCAAATTGGTAACAGCTATTAGTATCGCAACATTTGCAGCAACAGTTGGGGCTGTTGGTGGTCTGGCTGTGCTTTTGTGGCACTGGAAAAAACGAAAGCCAAAATTAGATCAGTTACTGTCACAAGATAAAGGCACGGTTCATATTTCACTTGTACAAATTTATAAGGAGATTTTATTCTCATCGATTCCGTTTGTGTTTGTAGGGATTGCTATGCCTTTATTTCAGCAAGTGGATTCTTTGACATTTAACCGAGCAATGGTTTCTATTGGTTTAGATAATATCTCTGAAGATGCATTAGGGATTTTGAATGTGTATGCTCAAAAGCTTGTCATCATTCCAATGACACTTGCAACTGGTTTTTCCATGGCGCTTGTGCCATCGGTAACAAAGGCTTATATCAGTGGGGATCACAACCTGTTTAAGTATCAGCTCGATCAATCGTTTCAGATTTTATTATTTTTGACGATTCCAGCTGTTGTGGGGATGTCTGTGTTAGCGGATCCGGTTTATTCAGCTTTTTATAGTCATAACCCGTTAGGTACAGAGGTACTTCAAGCATATGCGCCAACAGCCATTCTCTTTGCGTTATTTTCAGTAACAGCCGCTATTTTACAAGGAATTAATGAGCAAAAGTTTACCATATTAAGTCTGCTTGTTGGATTTTTGGTTAAGCTGAGCTTGAACATTCCATTGATTCAATGGTTTGAAACGAAGGGTTCAATTTATGCTACAACGCTTGGTTTCCTAGCAGCTGTTGTGTTAAATTTAGCTTTCATTTCTTATTTTACAGGCTATCGCTATAATCTTATTATACGTAGAACATTGCTTATTATTGCTTTCACGGCTGGAATGGCTTTAATTGTTTGGGGTGTAGAAAGTGGCTTGGAGTTGTTCCTTGATGTAGAAAGCAGATGGCAGGCGATTGTCATAGTTGCGATTTGTGTTGGCTTTGGCGGTCTTTTTTACGCAGCCGTTGCTTTAAAAAGTAAGTTGGCTCACCGATTATTTGGCAGTCGGATCGAGCGTTTGCAAAAACGATTAAAATTATAGAAGGTGGAGGAGCTTCCTCCGCTTTTTCTGCTTTTTTACGGATAAAGTACATAAATTAGCAGGGAAAAGTATAAACTGGCAGGTTGATACCGACCTATTAGATGGAGAATATTATTATGAAATTTATGGAGTTGAAAAAAGAGATTATATGAGAATTGATAAATTACTCGCAAATATTGGCTATGGAAGTAGAAAAGAAGTAAAGGGATTGCTGAAATCTGGAGCAGTAAAAGTAAATGAAGCCATCGTTAAGGATGCAAAGCTGCATGTGAAGCCGGAGGAAGACATTGTAACCGTTCATGGAGAACAGATAGAGTACAAGGAATTTGTGTACTTAATGATGAATAAGCCGCCCGGTGTATTATCGGCAACGGAAGACCATTATCAAGAAACGGTTATTGATTTATTGGGGCTTGAGGATTCCATCTATGAGCCGTTTCCGGTTGGGCGTTTGGATAAAGATACGGAAGGGTTATTGCTGATTACAAACGATGGTCAGTTGGCCCACCAATTATTATCACCGAAAAAGCATGTACCGAAGACGTATTTTGCAGTAATTGAAGGAGAAGTGACAGAGCGGGATATTGAAGCGTTTCGAGCAGGTGTGACCCTGGATGATGGCTATTTAACGAAGCCAGGTGAGCTCGTTATTTTAAAATCAGGCCCCACATCTGACATTGAACTGACGATTACCGAAGGGAAGTTTCATCAAGTGAAGCGGATGTTTGAAGCTGTCGATAAGCGAGTGATTTATTTAAAACGCTTGTCAATGGGAAGCTTGCAGTTAGATGAGGAGCTTGAACTTGGAGAGTATCGGGAATTGACGGATGAGGAGCTAGAGGGCTTGAAGAGAGGTCAATAGCAAAAAAATGAGGCGGACAATATGTCGGCCTCATTCCATATAATACACATCGATTTTCGGGTGGATCGATTTTTGTTTAAGATGACATCTTTACCTTCTTATTAGTTGTTGTCCAGAAGCCACGGCTTGGGCTTTTAACCAGGTCATTGTAAGCTAAGACATTTAAATCGCGCTGTACTGTTCGAGGAGTGATACCAAATTCTTCTACAATCTCTTGAGTAGATACCGTACCGTTGTCATTGATAAACATATAAACGGATTTAATACGGGTTAACATGCGATTTGTTGAAGGTTTCAAACAATCACTCCTTAATTATTTTTCATTGGTTTTGTTGAACAAATGAAAACAACCGATATGCCGGACAGCTTCGGGCTGTCTCTATGTATCTTGCTGGGACCCACCCTACAACTCCTCGGAAACTTCCAGAAACAATAAGATGTCCTTTATTTAATATTACCCTTATATTTGGATAATTTCTACTCGAAAGTTTGAAATTATCGAAATATTGGATATTTAGTCATTTATTTGGTAAAAGTATATGCTATTTCACCTTTATTTAATACACTTTTTTTAAAAAAGTCTAGTGGTAAATATTTCTGGTGATTTTAATGTAATGTCCTTAATCACTAAAATATTGCGTGATTATATGTAAGGTGAGCGAAGAGATGCTCCAATACAAATTTTTGTTTTTTTGTAAAACTGAATTTCGAATTGGATTTAATTGTGATAAAATAGACCTACATAAAAGTAAATATTTCTTAATTTTTAGGATTTCTTAAATAATGTTGTTGATTCTAGGCTCATGTGAAATCACCCTTTCACATGAGCCTAAACTATTTGACTAATCACTTTGGAGAAAAATGGATAGAGAATTTATTTTATGTATACAGGTCTATTATAATAGGTCTATTTTCTTTTTTTGTGTTGAGGAGGAATTATGTGATGAGAAAAAAGAAAGGGTTACGGTTAAATAGTATGCGCACTAAGTTTATTAGCTGGTTTTTGCTTATTGCTCTTATTCCTTTAATTATTGTCACAATAATAGTGGATAGGATAGGCAGTGACATATTAATAGAAAAAGAAAAAAGTGCGATGCATAGCCTTGTCTTAAGTAAAGCACAGGCAATGAATGAGTGGTTTAATACTCAAAGGTCAGAGCTTGAATTGGCCGCTGAAACAGATATGATAAAATCTTTGGATAACAAACGTATGTATCCGTTCATTTCGCTTGTAAATGAAAGATCTGAGGTATTGGAAACGGTATTTATGACAGACACTGCAGGGGACGTTATTTCTCATACAACATCTGAAAGTATCGGATCTGATTATAGTGATCGTGAATATATACAGGCTGCTTTAAAAGGTGAATCTGTATTTTCTGAAGTGTTGATTTCAAAAGCAACAGGAAATCGTATTGTCGTTGTCGCAGTACCAGTAAAGGATAATAAGGGAACGGTCATTGGGGTATTAGCAGGGTCAGCAAATTTTGAAGTATTGCTGGATACCTTTCTTAATGACAAGGATTCTGTGAACAATATAGCGACTAGTATGGAGTTATCTACGCATACAACTTTAGTCGATGCCGAGGAGCGTATTCAAATGTCACCTAAGGGAGAGGCAATCGGTGTTGCTATAGATGAGACAGATTTCGATAGTACATGGAGTTCGGTGTTAAAGAAGAGTTTGCATGAAACTGGAATAGCATCATTCAATCAGTTGGATGAACCTTATTTAGTGGCGTACGCACCGATAGAGTCTATAGGGTTTGGGCTAAGCTTTAGTGTACCTGAGGAATTAGTTTTGGTTGATTCACAATCTATTGAGAAGACGTTTATTCTAATCATTACTTTAACTTCCATACTTATTATTATTTTAGCCTTTTTTATTACAAATAGAATAACGAAACCAATTCTATCTGTATCTAATGGAATGAAAGTCGTGGCAAGTGGTGATTTAACTGCCGACCAAGTTTCAGTTAAATCAAAGGATGAAATTGGTGATTTAAGTAATAGCTTTAACGAAATGATCTATAATATGAAGCAATTAATTAAAACAGTTACTACGACTGCTGACCGAGTTAATGCTTCCTCAGAAGAACTAACGGTAAGTGCAAAAGAAACAACACGTGCAACAGAACAAATCTCCGCTTCTATTCAATCGATTGCATCAGGAACTGAATTACAAGTAACAAGTATAGAAAATGTGGAACAAACAGTAACGGATATTTCTAACGGCATTACTAACATTTCATCTACTATTCAAATAACGAACGATACGACAGAGCAAACGGTTAGAGATGCTATGAATGGGAATGAAGTCATTAAAGGTTTTATCAATCAGATGAAAACAATTGATGAAACAACGGAGGCCGCTTCACGAATAATTAATCACTTAGGAGATAAGTCAACGGAAATTGAGACAATTGTATCAGTCATCACAGCCATTGCTGAACAAACTAATTTATTAGCGCTTAATGCCGCTATTGAAGCAGCGAGGGCCGGTGAACATGGAAAAGGTTTTGCTGTTGTAGCTGATGAAGTAAAAAAACTTGCGAAACAATCGGGACAAGCGTCAGCAGAAATTAGCAACCTTATCGGAGATATTCAATCGGAAATTGATGCTTCTATATTAGCAATCGATAAAGGGAAAATGGCCGTGAATGATGGAATAGTGTCGGTTCAACAGGCCGGTAATGCGTTTAACACGATTTCCGATTCTATTAGAAGAGTATCGGAGCAAATGCAGAGTGTTTCTACGGCCGTTACACAAATAAAGGATGGTTCTGAAAATATGGTTGCTTCCATCAAAACGATTAGACAGATTTCTGAGGGAGCGTCTAGTAATACACAAGAAGTAGCCGCTGCATCTGAACAACAAACTGCTTCAATGGTTGAAATCGAGTCTGCGACAAATACACTTTCTACAATGGCTGAAGATTTACAGAAATCAGCACGCGCTTTTCGAATCTAGAGGAACTATTAAGTAAGATTGCCTTTTTGTAATGAAAAATGATGCTTTTATTTTAAAAGTGAGATTGAAAAAGTACTTATAGATTGTGGAATGAACTGTTGAAAACAACAGTGAAAGAGAAGCTAAATATGTATGAAAAAGACCTTCCCTCTAAATAAAAAGGAGAAGGTCTTTTTTAGTGTAACGGCTGAGGCGTTTGTTCAGAAAAAATGAAAACAGTATAATGGTAGGAAGAGAAGGCTGAGAAATAAGGGGGAGCTCGGATGTCTGGAAATCGAAATCAGCAAATTGGACCGCCTCGTTTTGCGATTGCTATTCATTCACTTGTTTGGCTTGCACAAAGCGGGAGGATATTGACGAGTGCCAAGATTGCTTCACAAGTGAATTCACATGCTACGTTTTTGCGCCGGGTGCTGGCTCAGCTAGCTGCTGCCGGAATCGTTGATACGAAGGAAGGAAGAGATGGCGGTTATAGTTTGAAGGTTCCAGCCGATGAATTGACGTTGGGAGATGTATATGAGGCCGTTAGACCGGAATGCTTGATTTGTTCTGATACATCTGAATGTGGAGAAATTGGCAAGCAGCTCGATCATGCTTTAGAAGAATTATTAAATGAAGCGGAATTCGAAATGATTAATAAATTAAAGAAATATACATTAGAGCAGTTTATGAAAAATATTGATTTTAGTCATAGTGAGCACGAATGTTTTAATTAAAGCCAATCAATTGCTTTCCAAGATTGGAATCGATATAATGCGCTTATAATGATTGCAGTTAGTGTAAGCTAATTGCATTTTATTTTGAATAAAATGTGCTTTTAAAAGTATCAGATTAAATGAAGGGGGCTCCTCATGAAAGTAGAAGTATGGTCGGATTATCAATGTCCATTTTGTTATATTGGAAAACGTCGATTTGAAAAGGCGTTAACGCAGTTTCCTCATCGAGATCAAGTAGAAGTTGTTTTCAAAAGCTTCGAATTAGATCCACAAGCTGAGCGTGACGTGAAAATGAGTCAAGATGAGATGTTAATGAAAAAATATAATATGACTGCTCAGCAAGTAAAGGACTCTAATGACAATTTAACCGCACAAGCGAAAGCAGAAGGATTAGACTATCATTTAGAGAGAACGATTTTGACGAACACGTTTGATGCACATCGTTTCATGCATTTTGCTGCGACAAAAGGTAAGGAAAAAGAAGTGAATGAGCGTTTGTTCTTAGCTTATTTTACAGAAGGCAAGCATATAGGTGATCATCAAACATTGGCAGCACTTGCGGCGGAAGTTGGGTTAGATCAAGCGGAAGTAGCAGAGATGTTAGCCGGCAATCAATTTACAGCTGAAGTGAGAACGGATGAGCAAGAAGGAAGTTTATTAGGGGTGCGAGGTGTACCATTCTTTGTGATTAATCGGAAATATGGTATTTCTGGAGCACAGCCAACAGAGGTATTTTTGGATACATTGCAAAAGGTATGGACCGAGGAATATCCGCTTCAAATGGTGAACGAATCGACTGATGCAAATGCTTGCTCGGATGGTTCATGTAATATTGAATAGCATCACGAAAAAACGAATTCCTCTAGTGGAAATTCGTTTTTTTTCGTCTATTAGTTATAATGGAAGAAAAAGGATGTGAAGGTAATGGCTCTTAAGTTATTATTTATCTTCATAGTTGGCCTATTTTTATTCGGAACAGGGACGTATGTGTGGAAAAAGCAACAAGTCTCGTTTATTGCAGGATATGGCGAGTTTTATCATCCTCGAAATGAACAGTTATTAGCGAAGAGAATTGGAACAGTAGTTATGGCACTTGGAGTAGAAACGTGGATTTTACTTCCGTTAGCGCTTTATATACCTGAATTTAAAGCCTCTGTATATGGGTTTGTAGCTTTTTTACATGTTTTACTTATTCTTCTGTTAATTGCAACGGATCATATATCATCGTATTGATTACTCAATTGAAATGGTCGTAAGTAAATAGAGAGAGTGCTTACGACTATTTTCTTTTAATAAAAGGAATTTTTGGGAGTATTCATAGTGGCATGAAATATATTAGAGTATGGTATAATGACTAAAAGAATTTTTTAGAAGAAAGAGGGACATAGATTGGGAAAAGCTAAAGAATTATTTTCGTGGGTTAAAGCAATTGCCATTGCTATTATTTTGGCTTTTGTTATCCGTACATATATTTTTGCGCCAATTGTTGTAGACGGTGAATCGATGATGCCAACTTTATTAGATCGTGAACGAATTATTTTGAATAAGTTTGGTACCGATATTGAAAGTATCGATCGGTTCGATGTCGTCGTGTTCCATGCAACGGAAGAACGTGATTATATTAAACGTGTAATCGGTTTACCAGGAGATCACATCGAATATAAAGACGATACATTGTATATTAACGGTAAAGCTTATGAGGAACCATATTTAGACGAATATAAGGCGGAATTAGGCGGCGAGCTATTAACAGAAAATTTTACTCTTGAAGAGATTACTGGTGGCACAACGGTACCTGAAGGTAAACTATTTTTAATGGGGGACAATCGCCGTAATAGCTTAGATAGCCGTGAAATTGGTACAGTCTCAGTTGACGAAATTGTTGGTAAAGCAAATTTTGTGTACTGGCCCGTGGATGAAATTAAATTTGTGAAATAATGTTAGAGACACTTCATTTGATTGAGGTGTCTTTTTTAGTTTAAATTGAGTACCATGGAGCCTTTTAAATATATTTCTTTTGTCCTGCTGCATATAAAATCTAATTATTACCTATTTTTCATAATGGGTTTTAAGGTAGAATGGTATGGAAGCACGTCTTGTAACGGAATGAGGGCAAATAATGGATGTAGTACAGCAATTAATCTCTCAACATGGGTATTTTGCAATTTATGGATTACTGGCAATTGGTATTATTGGACTACCGATACCGGATGAAGTAATGATGACATTTGTCGGTTACTTATCCTCTATTTCAGTATTGAATTTCCAAGGAGCACTTCTTGTTAGTTTTCTTGGCTCTATGACAGGGATGCTCGTTAGCTATTGTATTGGAAGGAAAATTGGGAGGCCGTTTTTAGATAAGTATGGAAAATGGCTTCGATTAACGCCGGCACGATTAAAGCGGACGGAACGTTGGTTTCTTCGTTATGGTCCGTGGACATTATTGATTGCTTATTTTATTCCAGGGATACGCCATCTTGCAAGCTATTGTTCTGGGATGAGTGGCATGAATCAACGTAAATACCTCCTTTTTGCTTGTGTTGGTGCGTTTAGTTGGTGTTCTTTCTTTATAGGTTTTGGTTATTTTATAGGTGTGTTAGCTTAACAATACTGTTCTTGTTTAAAAGAGAGCGGTATTGTTTTTGTTTTAATAATTCTTTAAAAAGGGAATAGTGAGTCGAGACAGAAGCGTTATGCTAAAATAAAAGCGAAATCGAAGTAAGGAGTGTCGACTTTTGGATAAGATTAATTGGCAAAACGAAATCGAAATACGTAAGCAAGATTTATTAACAGATACTCAACAGTTATTACAAATTAAAAGTGTATTAGATGAGAGTGCTGCAACTGAAACGGCTCCATTGGGTACAGGAGTCAAAGCAGCTCTTGATTATATGCTTGATTTAGGAGCAAAAGATGGTTTCACAGTGAAAGAAGTGGACCATGTTGCTGGTCATATTGAAATGGGACAAGGTGAAGAATTGTTAGGGATTTTATGTCACGTTGATGTTGTACCGGAGGGAGATGGCTGGAGCTCTGATCCATATGGAGCGGAAATTAGAGAGGGTAAAATATATGCTCGCGGTGCCATTGATGATAAGGGACCGACGATGGCTGCTTATTATGCAATGAAAGTAATTAAAGAGCTGGATTTACCATTAAATAAACGGGTTCGGATGATTATTGGAACGGATGAAGAATCTGATTGGCGCTGTGTGGACCGTTATTTTGAAGTAGAAGAAATGCCGACACTGGGCTTTGCACCGGATGCGGATTTTCCTATTATCTATGCCGAAAAAGGCATATGGGATTTTGCAATCGTACAGCCTCCAGCGATACATGTAGAAAAAGCAGCGGTCAACGTGCTTGAATTTTCATCAGGTAGACGCATGAATATGGTGCCGGATTATGCGATTGCAACAGTTGAGACGGCGCAAACGGCCGAACTGAAACAGGATTACGAATTATTTTTACATAAGCATTCATTAACAGGGAAGAGTGAGATTAAGCAAAACAAGATTACATTTGAACTTGAAGGTGTGTCTGCTCATGGGATGGAGCCCAAAAATGGTGTGAATGCAGGGCTGTTTCTAGCTTCCTTTTTAGCGGATTTACAAGTGGATGAACACGCGAAAACTTATTTTACCTTCATTCGCGACTATTTGTTTGAAGATTCGCGAGGCAATAAACTAGGTATAGCATACCATGATGAAATCACTGGTGATTTAACGATTAATGCCGGTAAATTTATTTATTCAAAAGGTAAAGATAGCAGCATCGGGTTTACGATGCGTTATCCTGTTACATTTGATTGGGAAAAAGGAAAAGAGACATTAACAGCAAAACTGTTGAAGTTTCAATGGCGTGTTGAATCTTTTTCAAACTCTATGCCTCATCATGTGGACCAAGATAGTTTCTTAGTTCAAACATTACAAAAAGTATATGAAGAAGAGACAGGAGAAAAAGCGGAGCTGCTATCCATCGGCGGCGGCACATATGCTCGTTCGCTGAAGGCAGGGGTAGCATTTGGGCCGTTGTTCCCAGGAAGCGAAGATATTGCGCATCAAAAAGATGAATATATTGAAATTGAAGATATGTTAAAGGCAGCGGCCATCTATGCGCACGCGATTTATGAATTAGCAAGATAAGGAGAATAGACAAAAATGGGGAATTTAATTTTTAATGGCGAGTTAATAACTCGTTCTGCTGTAAAAATTGATGTGGAGGACCGCGGTTATCAATTTGGAGATGGCGTGTATGAAGTAATTCGTATTTATAATGGTCAATTATTCGCAAGTGAGATGCATTTAAAGCGTTTGTTTGAGAGTGCTAAGTTTATTCGTATAAAAGTGCCGTTTACATTAGAGGAGTTAAAGGCAAAATTAGAGGCATTGATTGTGAAAGACGGTCTGACATTTGGGATTGTGTATATGCAATTAACGAGAGGGGCGTCATCGCGAAATCATGCCTTTCCAACTGAAGAGGTGGAGCCTGTTTTCATTGCTTATACGAAGGAAATGCCATACGCTGGAGAAGTGAAGCCTGGTGTGAAAGCTTTACTAACAGATGACATGCGTTGGTTACGCTGCAATATTAAAAGCTTGAATTTACTCGGTAATATTTTGGCTAAGCAAGAAGCTGTGGAAGCAGGGTGTGCAGAGGCAGTACTGCACCGCGATGGAATAGTAACAGAAGGAAGTTCATCCAATGTTTCTATTATTGTTGATGGTACGCTGAAAACACATCCAGCGAACAATTTGATTTTGAATGGAATTACTCGTCGAGTGATGCTGCAGCTTTGTCAGGCAAATGGAATCCCAGTTGTAGAAGAGGCGTTTTCTATAGCCGATATGCTGGCAGCAGATGAAGTTCTGTACACAAGTACGGGTGTGGAAGTGACTCCCATTGTCAGCATTGACGGGAAGATCATTAATGATGGACAAACAGGTCCAATTACGAGACAATTGCAAGTCTATTTTCGGGAAGAAATTGAAAGACAATGTGGTAGGCTTAAAGCGTAATGAAATGAAACTCTTGTCCAAATACGGCAGGAGTTTTTTATTCTGGGCATAAAAGGAAAAACACATATGCAGTACAAAAGTTTGATAAACATCGCCTTTTGGGTTTTAAATCGATATGGTCGATTTCTAAATAAATATTTCTTTAGTTAGTTAGCAACCCTATAAATAGGATAGATAAAGTAAAAGCTAGTGATGGTATGTTAAAATATAAAAGATTTTAGAAGGGATGCGTGCAGCATGGCGAATACTCATTTTTTCTTTGCTTTAACGTTGCCGGATGAACTAAAAAAAGAGCTATATGGTCGAATAGAACAACTTAAAACGGCATTTCCATTTAAGAAATGGCTCCATCCTGCCGATTATCATATTACGATGGCTTTTTTGGGACATGCTTCAGAATCGATGCGAAATGAAGCAGCAGCCCGCGTGAAACAAACGTTAGAAAAGGAAGCAGCTTTTCCGTTAATTCTGGATGAGATAGGAACGTTTGGGAGAAACGATTATCCGCGTATTTTATGGGCAGGCGTAGAGTTTGAACAAAGGTTGTTTGATGTACAAAAAAAGGTGTATCAAGCCTGTCTAGAAGCGGGTTTTTCTCTTGATCCTAAACCGTTTAAGCCGCATATTACATTGGCGCGAAAATATAATGGGGAGGAAGCTTTTTCACTCCAGCAAGCTTCGTCTTTAACAGGATTAGAGTCAAAGCGCTTTTTAGCTTCAGCAATTACACTGTATCAAACACATATCGGAGCATCGCCATCGTATGAACCGATTTGTTCCGTACAATTACAATAAGACTGGTGGTAATGTAGATGGCACAGCTCATAAAATTGCAAGATTATGTATCACGCTATGAGCAGGATATTTATAGATATCCGTCACAGTTTATCAGATTAAAAAAACAACAATGGGATAAGTTAAAATCCGCGTATCAAGACGGCGAATTAGAGCAATTATTCAGCCCGACTTATGAAGCGGACTTGATCGAAAATGCATATGAAGAGGAGAAAAAAGGCATTTTCAAAAAGGTAAAAGGAATGTTCCGCCGAAATAAGGAGGAAGAAGTCAAACTAGAAAATGAGGTTCCAAAAAGAGAAGATAATATTTTCTCCTTACATATTCCTGCTGATATAGGGAGTTTAGCGGACTTAAAGCAAACCTTTTTGAATCAATTGCTTCGCTTTCAGATGAAGTGGGGCAGCTCAACGATTCATGAAAAGTCATTTGTCGATTCTTCCTTCTTTTTAGATGAAAAACTGCGCTTCTTTTTACAAAGATTCCCTGATACATTTCTTGTCATGTACAAGCCGGTATTTCGATTGAAGAATGCTCCTGTCGAGGTGGACATCATTGTCATTTCGCCGACCGATGCTTGGTGTATTACGTTTTTAGAGGCGGAAGAAGATGCTGCGTTTGCTGGCTCTAGTGAAAAGTTCTGGTTACGCAGGCACCATAAGTATCCAAATAAAAAAGTGCTAAATCCAATGATTTCAGCTAATCGAATGGAGAGCATTGTATCACAGCTTTTTCAGCTATATGAAGTGACACTACCGATTAAGAAGGTCGTTCTCTCACGGAATGGTTACATTGACTATCCGCTTGCTCCATATGGTACAGAGATTATTGATAAGCGGAGTTTTCCAGATTGGTTTGAAAAAATTCGTAAAGGGTCAGCTCCTTTGAAGCATCAGCAACTAAAAGGTGCACAGGTGTTATTGGAGTATTGTCAAACAACATCAACGAAAAGAATGGAATGGCAAGTAGAGGATAGCGAGCAGATTGAGGATAATCAAACTTCGTAAGTTATGTCGGTAATTTAATGAATCAGTATGTTTTCTAAGGGGAATCTGTGTATACTACTTGACGAGGAAACAAGGTTTCAACTAAAATTTATTTTATGGCTATTGTAAAATTGCTCAATAGCTATTTTTTATTGGTGATTAATGCATACATTATGTATGTTTATATACGTAGAAATAATGAATACAGATGTTTAGCTCTAGCGCCCAGTCTTGTGTGGCTGAATGGCACTTATGCTTGTCTATTAAGCGAGGAAATTGAAGGTGAACCAGTTGGAACATTTATTAGGTCAGGAGTGGGAAATCTCTCCTGCTGGAGGAGCTACAGGAGAAGCGTTCATTGCTGTTAAAGATGATCAAAAACTTTTCCTGAAACGTAATTCATCGCCATTTCTTGCTGTGTTATCAGCTGAGGGGATTGTTCCCAAGTTAATGTGGACAAGACGCCTTGAGAATGGAGATGTGATTACGGCTCAGCAGTGGCTTCCAGGCAGAGAATTGTCTCAACGGGAAATGAATGATAATCGTGTAGCGGAGATGCTGCAAAAGATTCATCAGTCATCTCCGTTACTAAGCATGCTAAAGCGGCTTGGAAAATCTCCTTTAAGACCTGAGAGTATACTTACACAAATTACTGCAGAACTGACTACAGAATTAGCGCAAATGTCAATTATTGAGGAAGGCATTCTTTTTCTGAAAAACCATCTTTTATTGATTGAATGTGATGAATGGGTTGTTTGTCATTGTGATGTCAATCATAATAATTGGTTAATTACAGAAAATGATGAATTATTCTTAATTGATTGGGATGAAGCTGTTATTGCTGATCCAGCGATTGATTTAGGTATGCTTTTGTATTCTTATGTGCCGCGTTCACAATGGGGGCAGTGGCTAGAGCGTTATGGAAAAACGTTAGATGCATGTTTAGAAATGAGAATGAAATGGCATACCACTTCGCAAGCGCTATTGTCGATTAAATGGCATGATACGAAAAGTCGAATAGAAGAAAGAGATCGGCTGATTAAAAAACTCGCTAATATTTTAGCGAGTTAAGCTAGCTGAATTGATGAATGCCATCAACCCATTGAGTTAAACTGTCTTGATGTGAGGTAATATGTTCCTCTAAATTGTTTGTATTTATTCCGTTTTGACTGTAGGTATAAATATCAGTCAATATGGTTTTGACATGACTATCGATATGTTGATTGCCCAGTAAAGCTGCGGCAAGTCTTTTGACTTGTTCACATTCAGAAACGGACCCGCAGCAATCAGTTTTGTGGTTACTGAGAATATCTGTTAGTAATGAAAGTTGATGTTCGTGAGATAATGGCATATATTCACCTTCGTTTCTTAGGGTAGGAACTTAGCTTAAATAAATTTAAAATGAATCATGTGTTTTATAGGGCCTTTCTCTTTTATAGTACGTGTTCTCGAACGTTTTATACGAGCAAAAAAGATAGAAGCTGCCCGCTTGTACGGATAATTGTTGAGTTATATGATGTTATGAATGAAATTTATAAATTATAGGGGTGTCATCATGCGTGTAAGACATAAACCATGGGCTGAAGAGCGTTTAAAAGATTTTCCGCAATATGTGATTCAGCAGCCGGAAAGCCATAAAGGAAAATGGCGAGAAGTATTTGGAAATAGCAATCCGATTTATATCGAAGTAGGAACAGGAAAAGGCCGTTTTATTACAGAAATGGCAAAAGCTCATCCTAATGTCAATTTCATTGGAATTGAAGTCTTTACAAGTGTTATTGTTACAGCATTAGATTTATTAATTGAAAGTGAATTACCGAACTTAAAGTTGATGAATGTAGATGCTGTAAATTTACGGGATTACTTTGACAAAGGAGAAGTCAACCGTGTTTACTTAAACTTTTCCGATCCATGGCCGAAAAAACGTCATGCGAAGCGCCGTTTAACATATAAAACCTTCCTTAGTATTTATGAGGATATTTTGCCAAAGCAAGGTGAGATTCATTTCAAAACGGATAATCAAGGATTATTTGAGTCTTCGTTAATGAGTATATCAGAATACGGTATGCTGCTTACATTTGTTAGCCTAGATTTGCATAACAGTGACTTTGAAGGAAATATTATGACGGAATATGAAGAGAAATTCTCAAACAAAGGCGATAGAATTTATCGTTTAGAAGCAAGATTTCAATAATTTATCCCACACTTAACGGGCAGTAAGATCCCCACCTCAAGCTTATGAGAAAACAAAGAAGATAGGTGGGGACAACTGCCCTCATCTAGTTGCGGCTCCTAGCCCCTCGAGGTCATAAGCTGTTATGCTTGTCGGGGCTGAACAGTCGCCTCGCTTTTATAGTAAAGGTCCGATTGGTTCAACTAACCATCAGTGGGGATGAGGGAACCCCCACTGATGGAAGCTTCACTTTATTAAAAGACATCTATTAAGATGTCTTTTTTTATGGAAAATTGTTATTTTTTTGAAATATTAATGTTAAACTGTTGGTAGGGAGGGGTATAATGGAAACTTTACAAATTGGCGAAATTACTTTGACTTGGTTAAATGGTGGGGTTACGAATTTAGATGGCGGCGCGATGTTTGGCGTGGTACCTAAACCTTTATGGATTAGAAAATATCCATCAAATGAAAACAATCAAATTGAACTGAGAACAGATCCGATTCTTGTGCAAGCAAATGGCTTAAAGATGCTGATTGATGCTGGAATTGGCAGTGAAAAATTCACGGATAAACAAAAGCGTAATTATGGTATAACAGAAGAATCTAAGGTCGTTGAAGATTTGGCCAAGCTTGGCATTGTTCCAAGTGAAATCGATTACATTTTAATGACACATTTACATTTTGATCATGTATGCGGTTTAACGAAGCTTGTGAATGACCAGCCAGTATCTGTATTTGAGAAGGCCCAAATTATTACCTCACAAATTGAGTGGGATGAAATGCGAAACCCGAATATTCGCTCTAAAAGTACATATTGGCGTGAAAACTGGGAAGCAATTGCTAATCAAGTTCGCCCATTTAATACAGAACAGGAGATTACAGAAGGTGTAAAAATGATTCATACGGGCGGCCATAGCGATGGGCATTCGATTATTGTCATTGAAAATGGAGGAGAACAGCTTATTCATATGGCTGACATCATGCCTACACACGCCCACTCTAATGTACTTTGGGTTATGGCATATGACGACTATCCAATGACATCAATTGCAGCTAAAGAAAAATGGATGCAATATGGTTTAGCGAATAACGTATGGTATAGCTTCTATCATGATGCGTATTATCGTGCGCTGAAGTGGGATCAAACTGGAAAAGAGATCGTTGCTGAAGTAAAACGGATACGAGAGTAAAGGAAGTGAAACCTCCATAATGTGGAGAAAGAACAAGCTGTGCATATAGTGCATGGCTTGTTTAGTGTTTGTGCATGAATCTCGAATTGCGCACGAAAAGTACTGTAGTATATAAATATTAAAAAGACTGATTTAATATCAGCCTTTCACACAACATTAATCAGCGGCTCGTACATTTAATTCCAATAATGTTCCGGTTTTAGCATCGGCCACAAATTCAAATTGCTCACGTTTGTCATCGGTGCTCCGTGTAATTCCACCGTTATATACTTCGTATTCCACTTCGTTTTTTACATATGTTTCAGGCTTCATCATAATCCATGAACCGTAAATTTGACCGCTTTTCTTCAATTTTTCTTTAACATCCGCTAGTACTTTTTCTGGAGAAGCATGTCCAGATGGACCAAGTAATTCTTTTGTGATGATCCCAGCAGCCAATCCAGCGGCAGCACCTAATAAAAAGCTTTTCCAATTCATTGTGTCTCCTCCAATGTCCTTTTTTATTTCTTATTTTCTAGTATACAGAAGAATGGAAAGGTTGCCTAATAATTTGAAGTTTTCTCCAAGTGAGTCTGATGGTAACTTCCTAAAAGTTTCTGTAGAATATAGAGTAGGAAAGAAAAATCGTAAGTTAAGGGGAAATCAAAATGAATGATGAAACTTTATCTCTATTTAAAACGTTAACAGAATTGCCTGGTACTTCAGGTAATGAGCATGCTGTTCGTGCTTTTATGCGTAGTGAGCTTGAAAAATATGCAGATGAAATTGTTCAAGATCGTCTTGGAAGTATTTTCGGCTTAAAAAAAGGAAATGCAGACGGTCCAACTGTTCTTGTAGCAGGCCATATGGACGAAGTTGGCTTTATGGTTACGTCTATTACGGATAATGGTATGATTCGTTTTCAGCCATTAGGTGGTTGGTGGAGCCAAGTGCTAATGGCACAACGCGTTCAAATTATTACGGATAATGGACCGGTAATTGGAGTCATTGGTTCCGTTCCCCCGCATTTATTAAATGAAACGCTTCGTGCTAAACCAATGGATATTAAAAATATGTTAATTGATATTGGCGCGGATGATAAAGAAGATGCTAAACAAATTGGCATTAAACCCGGGCAACAAATTGTCCCAATCTGTCCATTTACTCCGCTTGCTAATAAGAAGAAAATTCTTGCTAAAGCGTGGGATAATCGCTATGGCTGCGGATTAGCTATTGAATTGTTAAAAGATGTACAAGGGGAAACATTACCGAATACTCTTTATTCAGGGGCTACGGTTCAAGAGGAAGTTGGCTTACGAGGAGCGCAAACAGCAGCCTCACTTATTAAGCCTGACATATTCTTTGCATTAGATGCTAGCCCAGCCAATGATGCTTCAGGAAATAAAAAGGAATTTGGTCAACTGGGTAAAGGAGCATTATTGCGCATTTTTGATCGAACGATGGTTACACATCGAGGAATGAGAGAATTTATTTTGGATACAGCGGAAACGCATAATATTCCATATCAATACTATGTATCTCAAGGCGGAACGGATGCTGGTAAAGTACATATTGCCAATGAAGGTATTCCAAGTTCGGTAATCGGCATCTGTGCTCGCTATATCCATACACATGCTTCAATTATGCATGTAGATGACTATGCAGCCGCACGTGAATTAATTGGAAAATTAGTGCGTGCATGTGATAAAACAACATTTGAAACAATTAAGAATAACGGATAAGAAAAGATGGTGTGTCAACATGAGAGTAGCTGTAGGTAGTAAGAATCCAGCGAAAGTTCAAGCTGTGATGAAGGTGTTTTCGGAAGCAGAGGTGCTCTCTTTATCAGTAGAAAGCGGTGTGTCTACTCAACCATTTTCAGATGAAGAAACTATTGAAGGTGCCGTCAATCGCGCGAAAAATTGTTTACAGCATAGTGATGCAGAGATTGGCATTGGTCTTGAAGGGGGAGTTGTGCAAACGAAGCAGGGCTTATTCCTTTGTAATTGGGGCGCGATGACAACTAGAGACGGTGGAGTTTGGGTTGCGGGTGGAGCGCGCATCGTTTTACCTGATGTTGTAGCGAAACGGTTAGAACAGGGTGAAGAGCTTGGTCCTGTGATGGAGGATTTTACTCAAAAAGCGAATATTCGTAAAAAAGAAGGGGCCATTGGTGTGTTTACAAATGAGCGGATGACCCGAGTGAAAATGTTTGAACATATCATGAGCATGCTGCTTGGACAATATGAATATCATCAGAGATTGTATATCAATGGTTGAAGCGTGCACAGTTTGATATAATCATACTTATGACATTATGAAAGTGGAGGATGACAACATGCAACAATTACAATCAGAAGAACAATATGAGACATTAAAAAATGAAGGGAAACATATTTTTCTTTTTTCAGCAGATTGGTGCGGAGACTGCCGTGTAATCGAACCAATCTTACCTGAAATTGAAGCGAAGTTTCCTGAGTTTACGTTCATTCATGTAGATCGTGATCAATTCATTGATGTGTGCGCTGCAAACGATGTGTTTGGTATTCCAAGTTTTATCGCTTATGAAAATGGAAAAGAATTAGGACGCTTTGTAAGCAAGGACCGTAAAACACAACAAGAAATTGAGGATTTCATTCAAGGTTTATAATGTGAAACTTCCATCAATGGAGGGGCCCTTTCTCAGTTAGGGGGCCCTTCTCATTTTTTCTGCAAAGGAGGACTTAAGCATGAAAATGAACAGCAAGAAATTAACGAATTTATTAAAAGAACGATTAGCAGATGAAAATCGCACGTTTCAATTTAATAGTCAACAGGATACATTACGAATTGAGAATGTGAAAACAGGTAAGGGAATCACCATTGAATTACCGAGAGTCATTGCGAATTACGAGTTGGTACAAGAGAAGGCTATTGAAGAAGTCGCTTATTATGTAGAGGAAGCGTTGCAGGTTATGGGGGAAGAACATCGAATGGCTGGACAGGAAAAATCGATATTTCCTGTTATTCGTTCGACATCTTTCCCGACTGAAGCAGAAGAAGGAAATTCTTTTCTATTCGATGAGCACACAGCGGAGACGCGCATTTTCTATGCACTTGATTTAGGTAATACGTATCGTCTAATCGATGAACGCATGTTAGAGCGTGAACAGTGGCAAGCCGAGAGAATTCGTGAAGTCGCCCGTTTTAACGTACGTTCGCTTTCAACAGAAGTTAAAACTGATACGGTTGCGGGTAATACGTTTTATTTTTTAAATACAAATGATGGGTACGACGCAAGTCGCATTGTGAATGACGTTTGGCTTCGTGAGATGAAGGAAAAGATTCAAGGAACGATGGCACTGGCTATTCCTCATCAAGATGTCATTATTATTGCGGATGTGCAAAATGACACAGGTTACGATGTTTTGGCCCAAATGGCGATGAGTTTCTTTGCAAGCGGACATGTACCGATTACTGCTCTTTCATTTTTATATGAAGAAGGCGAATTAGAGCCAATCTTTATCTTAGGAAAAAATAAAAAACGTGAATAATACTGAAGAAACAAGACTGCTCATTGGCGAAAGCAGTCTTGTTTCTTTATTCAATGAAAGTTTTACTTTATGCAGCTTTGTTTAAAAGAGATTCAAAGTGTTTGGTTAACGTATACTTTTGAATGCCTCTTGTTCTTTTGATGGACTGTTGGGCATAGGTTCTAGCTTGTTCTAAATTTCCCTCTTTGTGAAGAATGTCTGCTTCTACAGCATTTTTCATCCATATCTTTTTTACATCTTGAATGAGAAGTCGGCTTTTTTCTAGGTCATTTTCCTCTAAAGCAATTTGTATCTCATAATATAGTTTGAGCTCGGGGGATTTTACATCGTTTAAAACCGTTTTAGCCGTTTTTATATCTTTTCTGTACAGTGCATATAGCACTTGGAATTGTGCTAATTTTGTGGGATGGGTATATTTTAGGATAATCTTGTTGTATGCTTCTTTTGCTTCCATATCTAGGTGGTTCGCCAATGCATAGGTCAATTGATAGATAGGTTGTTTCTTATTACGAATAAGAAATTTTTCAATTCGATCAATATTATTAGCAAAAAGGGATGGATAGAGCTTTATTATTCCAATTAAAAGTACGAACGGAATAAAGACGATGACGAAGTAATGAGGCTGAATTTGAAAAAAGCCGAATGATAAGCCTGCTACAATAGCGATAGTGAAAATTACATAATTTTCTCTTATGGTAAAAACCTCCTCAACTGTATAATAATTATTATTTATATCGTATTATAGATTAGGACTACTATAATAGAAATAGTTTCATGGAGATTCTTATGAAAAAATACATACAATTTCCTAATCTACACAATTTTACTCGATATTTTATAAATTACTGGTAGAATTAACTTCATAATAAGCTAGAAAGAGTGATAAATTTTGAAATGGTTCAAAAAAATGAAAAATTGGTTTTTAGTAGAAGAGACTGTCGAGATAGAAGAAATTGTCATAGATGAAGAGCCAGATTTTGATGAAGTGAAGAACCGAGAGGCGGTTAAGCTTCCAAGAGAACATATACAAGAGAAACAAACTTTACAGCGTAAAAGTACATCGATGAATGACCCGGATACGAAAGTTTTGTATCAATATCCAAAAGGACAATTTAAATTTCCGCTGATTCCCGATGAAGAGCCATTACCGAAAAGAAAGATACGTAATAATCGCGTGAAGGATGAGACGCGAATACCAGAGAAAGTCCCTCTTCAAGAAAAGGTTAATCAAAAGCTTTCTGCTACAGCAGCAAGGCCAGCTCATCCTGAATCAGAATTAAAATCCGTTACACCGAAAAAACCGTTTCGCCCGACAGAAATTCCTTCTCCGATTTATGGGTTTCATCGACCGCAGAAGCAAGTAAGGCAGAGAGAGGAAGTTGTAGAGTTCGAATTAGAAACGACCCCCGATTCTTCTTATCAACTAGAGAAGGAGTCGGAAATTCCAGTACTTTATCGAAAAAGCAATACAGCAGAATCGATAGACCCGCGAGTGATAGAAAAAGAGGAGCCCGTGGTTGCCCAACCCGCTGTTGCAGGGGAGAAAGTAAAGCCTGCATCTTCTAACCACCTAGAGAAGGAATCGGAAATTCCAACTGTTTATCGAAAGAGCAACACAGCAGAATCGATAGACCTGCGAGTGATAGAAAAAGAGGAGCCTGTGGTTGTCCAACCCGCTGTTGTAGAGGAGAAAGTAAAGCCTGCATCTTCTAACCACCTAGAGAAGGAATCGGAAATTCCAACTGTTTATCGAAAGAGCGACGCAGCAGAATTGATAGAACTGCCGGTAATAGGGGAAGAGGAGCCTGTAGTTGTCCAACCCGCTGTTGCAGAGGAGAAAGTAGAGCCTGCATCTTCTAATCACCTAGAGAAGGAATTAGAAATTCCCGCTGTTTATCGAAAGAGTAACGTACAAGAATCGATAGACCCGCGAGTGATAGAAAAAGAGGAGCCTGTGGTTGTCCAACCTGCTGTTGCAGAGGAGAAAGTAGAGCCTGTATCTTCTAATCACTTAGAGAAGGAATTGGAAATTCCCGCTGTTTATCGAAAGAGTGACGCAGCAGAATCGATAGACCCGCCGGTAATGGAGAAAGAGGCGAATGAGGTTGTTCAACCTGTTGTTGCTGTTGCTGCAGAGGAGAAAGTAGGGCCTGCAGCCGCAGATACGAGAGTAGGGGAAACAAAGAAGGAACAACCGCGAAAAAAACATATTCCATTTAATGTTGTTATGCTAAAGCAAGATCATAAGCGTATGAACTTTCCGAGTTATCAAGGAACAAGTAAAAAGGTTGTGCCAGTTACAAGAAGTGCTGTCCCGAAAACGGCTTCCACAACGCCAAATATTGAAGAAAAGCCCAAGATGGAAGCAACAGAGTTGGCGAGTAGAGAAGAAGAGGCACCGATTATTCAACTAGTGCCGGACAACATCGTTGAAGCAGAACCAATTGTGGAAAATATTGTCGAAACAGAACAGGTTGAACAAGCAAATACTTCTATCGGAACAGATTCACCTGAAGAAGTGGGAGAAAATCCATACTACATGTTTCCTGATATCGAATTGCTTACACCTCCAACAATGACGGAGAATGATGACGAATGGTTAGAGGAGCAAATGATTTTATTAAACGAAACATTGAAAAACTTCAATGTTCGTGCGAAAGTTGTCAATGTTACACAAGGCCCGGCAGTTACGCAGTTTGAGGTGTATCCAGAGCCTGGTGTGAAGGTGAGTAAAGTAACAAACTTAATGGATGATATTAAATTAAGTTTGGCTGCCCAGGATATGCGAATGGAAGCACCTATTCCAGGTAAGCATACAATCGGGATTGAAATTCCAAATCGAAAAAGTAAGGCGGTTTTTTTACGCGAAGTATTAGAAAGTGATGTATTCCAAAATCACCCGTCTCCATTGGCCGTTGTGATGGGGCTTGATATTGCTGGTCAACCGATTGTAACCGATTTGCGTAAAATGCCGCACGGTTTAATTGCAGGGCAAACAGGATCAGGGAAAAGTGTATGCATCAATACGATGCTCGTTAGTCTTTTATATAAAGCGACACCTCAGGAGTTAAAATTAATGTTAATTGATCCTAAGATGGTTGAGCTTGCGCCTTATAATCGAATTCCTCATTTAGTTAGTCCTGTTATTACGGATGTTAAAGCGGCAACAGCGGCTTTAAAATGGGCGGTTGAGGAGATGGAGCGCCGCTATGAATTATTTGTACACGCAGGTGTTCGAGATATTACGAAGTTTAATGAACAAGCTGAACTTGCCCGTCAATATTCGAACAAGCTGCCATATATCGTCATTATTATCGATGAATTAGCTGACCTTATGATGATGTCTCCAGCAGATGTGGAGGAAGCAATTTGTCGAATTGCTCAAAAAGCGCGTGCTTGCGGCATTCATTTAATTGTCGCTACACAGCGCCCATCAGTGGATGTTATTACTGGGTTAATTAAGGCCAATATTCCAACTAGGGTCGCTTTTTCTGTATCTTCACAAGTAGACTCGCGCACGATTATTGACAGTGGCGGTGCGGAAAAGTTGCTTGGTCGCGGCGATATGTTATTTGCTGAAAATGGATCATCGAAAACCGTGCGCTTGCAAGGTACATTCGTCAGTGATGATGAAATTGATCAAGTTGTGAATCATGTTAAAAATGAACAACAACCGAACTATTTATTTGAGCAGGAAGATTTATTAAGTCGGGCTCAAGTGACAGAAGACACAGATGAATTATTTTTAGAAGCATGTGAGTTTGTTGTAAGCCAACATGCTGCTTCGGCCTCAAGCATTCAACGGCGTTTTCGTGTAGGATATAACAGGGCTGCAAGGTTAATAGAGATGATGGAGCAGCAAGGAATTATTTCTGAATCAAGAGGAAGTAAACCTCGTGAAGTATTGATTTCTGAGGAAGAATTAGAATTTTTGCTTGATGCGAATTCAGCAAATCATTGAACCTATATGGCTTCAATTGTATATAATAAGAAATCGAATAAGGGATAATTATCAAGAAAAACCAAAGTCATGTTGAAATACCATCTGGCTGACATGGTTGAATGAAAAAAAAAGTGATATAATATTGATTTGTTGATTAATAAATATTGAAGAAATGATAAATTGTGCAGAAAACAAATAAACGAATGACGTCATATACTGTCATACAGATAGACGATTGGTGGAGGTTCTTCATATGACTGTTTACCATTTTGTGGGAATTAAAGGATCGGGGATGAGTGCGTTAGCACAAGTACTTCATGACTTAAAATTGGAAGTACAAGGTTCCGATTATGAAAAACAATTTTTTACACAAATAGCTTTAGAAAAAGCAGGAATTACAATTCTTCCGTTTAGTGAAGAAAATATTAAGCCAGGCATGACAGTTATTGCGGGGAATGCATTTCCGGATACCCATCCTGAAATTATGCGGGCTACAGAATTAGGATTACCGATTGTTCGTTACCATCGTTTCCTTGGTGACTTTTTGAAAAACTTTACAAGTGTAGCGGTTACTGGCGCGCATGGGAAAACATCGACAACAGGATTACTTGCCCATGTAATGGGTGGAGTGAAGCCCACTTCCTATTTAATTGGTGATGGGACAGGAAAAGGCGTTGAGCAATCGGAGTATTTCGTATTTGAGGCGTGTGAGTATCGTCGGCACTTTCTTTCGTATTATCCAGACTATGCCATTATGACGAATATTGATTTTGATCATCCTGATTATTATGCAAACATTGAAGATGTTTTTGATGCATTCCAAACAATGGCTTTACAAGTGAACAAAGGAATTATTGCATGCGGAGATGATGAACAATTACAAAGCATCCAAGCGAAAGTACCTGTCATTCTATATGGTTTTGCTGAAGAAAATGACTTTCAAGGAAAAAATATTTCTGTTACAGAAGAAGGTACAACGTTTGATGTGTATGTCCGTAATACCTTTTATGAAACATTCACGATTCCAACATTCGGAAAACATAGTGTACTAAATGCTTTAGGTGTGATCGCCCTTTGTAAATACGAGCACTTAGATACAGAAGTAATAAAAGCTCGCTTGAAAACATTTGGTGGGGTAAAGCGTCGATTTACGGAAAAAGAAATCGGTAGTCAAATTTTAATTGATGATTATGCACATCATCCAACAGAGATTACGGCGACTATTGATTCAGCACGTCAAAAATATCCAAACCGTGAAATTGTGGCTGTTTTCCAACCACATACGTTTACAAGAACACAAAAATTTATTACTCAATTTGCAGATAGTTTAAATTTAGCTGATAAAGTGTACTTATGTGATATATTTGGATCCGCTCGTGAAAACCAAGGAAAACTTTCTATTGAAGATCTTCAAGAGAAAATTCCAGGTGCTAAGTTGCTTAAAGAAGATGAAACATCTGTTTTACAACAACATGAAAATAGCGTTATTCTTTTTATGGGTGCTGGAGATATTCAAAAGTTCCAGGTGGCCTATGAGCAATTATTACAAGTGAAGTAATAGAAAAAAATGCCTCTAAATTTATAATTTAGAGGCATTTTTTAATAGGTCGAGTTAAACAATATTGTTGGTCAAGCGTGAGATTACGGTCTTATATGAAATGGGCTAAAAATCTGCTATATAATAAGGAATATGTATAATATGATGAATTGTTGTCTAGGTAAGTCGATTATCTTTTCTTTTATAATATTTTTTAACGTATTTTGGAAAATGTAAAAGGAATTTTGGATTGGTTGTAGAATGTAAAAAAAAGGAAAAACATTTATGCTATTTAAAATGTCATATAAACGGTTAGAAAAGTTTCCTGTGATTGATATAATAGAGTATATTGAATAGATAGAGTTAAAATAATGATCTATAGAATGATATGTCTCGATAGGCGTATTGGATATTTTGGAGGTGTCTTATGGAGATTATTTTGTATATAAGTGCGGCAATTATTGCGATTGCTTTTCTCGTGCTTGTTATATATGTAGCGAAGACATTAACATCGCTGCAAATTACGTTAAACAGTGTTGCACATACATTAACTGGATTAGAGGGTCAACTGAAGGGAATTACGACAGAAACAACAGAATTATTACATAAAACCAATGCTTTAGCAGAGGATTTAAAGCAGAAATCCGAAAACTTAAACACAGCTGTTATTGCTGTGAAAGAAGTTGGTACGTCAATCCAAAGCTTCAATACTTCTATTCAGAAGGTTTCGAATAAAGTGATAACCGAGATCGACAACAATCAAGAAAAAATTTCACAAATCGTGCAGTGGGGAAATATTGCCTTAGAGATGCGCGATAAGTGGAAGGCAAGAAAGCAACAACCAGAATCGTCGAATGAACAAGAAGGAAAAGAAGCATCCCCAAAAAGAAGGTTTTTACGAGCAAGATCATAATTTTTAAAATTGAAAGGAGAATGGCTATGACTCAGAAAGAAGTTCAAAAAACGTATGAGGAAGATCGCAACTCCATCAATTCAAAAGATTTTATTATCGGTGCTTTAATAGGTGGTATGCTTGGTGCAGCAACAGCTCTATTTGTTGCTCCTAAAGCAGGGAGAGACTTAAGAAACGATATTACTGAGCAAGCTAGGGTAATATCAGAAAAAACAGGAAAACTCCGTCAAGATCTTACAGAAACCGCTAGAGAAAAGAAAAACAATGTAACTGAACTTGTCACAAGCAAGTCATCAGCCATAGTTGGCAAAGTGAGGAGCTTAAGGGCAGAGAAAGCGGTAGAAGAACTTGAAGTTGAAGCGGGGGAAAGCGAACCCGCAGCAACGAGTGAGGCGGATATTGCAAGTACACTTGAAGAAGAGGTACAAATAAAGCTTGATGAAGCACAGCAAGCCTTTGATGAAACGGAAAAAGAGCTTCAGTCTTAAAAGTTGAATCATTTGTCAGATAGCGCGGTGAAGTGGTACGATAACTTCACCGCTTTATTATGAAATGTGAAAAATGAAAGGGGTTCATTCACCAATGACATTAACGAAAATTGAAACAGAAGAGCAATTTAATGAGTTACTTCAAAACGACACGGTATTATTTTTTAAACATAGCTTAACGTGTCCAGTAAGTGCAGAGGCATTTGAAGAATATCAAACCTTTATTGCTGAGCACCCACAATTAGCGACAGCCTACTTAGCTGTACAGGAAGCACGCCCGCTTTCTAACTATATTGCTGAAACATTTGATATTAAGCACCAATCTCCACAAGCGATTTTCTTTAAGCAAGGAAAACCAACATGGAATGATTCTCATTGGAGAATTAAAAATGAGTCTTTAACGGAAAATTTACCGAAGTAAGTCATAAAAAGGTTGATTCAAGTACTTTTGAATCAACCTTTTTTGCGTTTCGCTATTATAGGACGTTTTGACTTTTCACTTCATGAAACGGTGGAGAAGATAAGTGTTCTTCAAGCAGCATTTGCTTTAGTAGTTTTAGTGAATAGCAGCTAAATCAATGAGTGTGTAGTTGTCAGCTAAACAAGGCATCTGCTTTTCCTATTGTCTAGCTCCACCGGCTAGATCACGGTGAAAAAGATAAGAGTGTAACCGTCAAGTAGAATTAAACAGTTTTCCAAAAATAAGTTACAACGGTTTTCTACAATTAAGATTCAACAGTTTGAGAATCAAATAATACTTTTCTATATTTCATTCGAATACTGTCTGCCTCTTTATCGAAGGTCAAAATCTCACTCCGATGTAAGAGACGATCTAGGATGGCTGTTGTTAGAGTGGGGTCACCTAGAAACTTCCCCCACTCTCCTGGTCCTTTATTAGAGGTTAATATGAAAGCTGCCTTGTCGTATAGGTCATAAATAAACTGAAAGAATAGATTTCCTTCCTCGGCCTCATACGTCATATACATAACGTCATCAATAATGATTAAATCCGAAGTGATAATCCTTTTATAACGAGTCTTAGATTTACTTATATATTCCCTAGATTTTAGGATATACATAAGCTGACTCATGGAGACAAAGGATACTTGGTAACCTTTCTCTACGGCATGGATACCTAAAGCAATGGATAAATGGGTTTTACCTGCACCAGTTGGTCCCATCATGATTAATGTAAAGTACTCATCAATCCAATTTAACTCCTTTAATACATTGAGTTGTTTCTCTCCTACGGCAGATTGTTCTTTCAAGTCGTAGCTCTCAAAGGTCATTTTTTCTGGGAACTCAGCCCATTTCATTAGCCTTTCAATACTTTTGATCTCTCTACAATGGATTTCATAGTTTAATAGATTAAAAATAAGTTCGTGATACGTCCAATTTTTAGATTCTGCCTCCCGAAGGAGGGTTGGTAGTTCCTTAGCCGTCTCTGCGAGACGCAGAGTGCGGCATTTATCTTGTAATTCTTCAAACGGATGGTTCATTCATTTTTACCTCCAGCCAAGACTTTTAAATAAATGTCTTCAGAACGTTCTGGTGCGACAAGGTCTTTATATTTCTGATTCAGTTCAATAGCTGAAGGAGATGCTTTTTGGGATTGCACAAAAAGAGAGTGTGCAATATCTCTAAAATCATTTGCACTAGTCATCTTGAGCCTTCTCATTTCTATAAGTGCTTGTTCGATATGATTCGGGTAACTCTTGATAGTGCCTTGAAGAACCTTTAATTGATCGATTAAATGGCGAGGATATCTCCTTTTTAATTGCTCAATCAGCCATTGGAAGTTTTCTTTATCTATAAAAACTTCCTCTATTTGGAGAATTAACATCTCTCTCTTAGATGTACTCCTTTCACGATGTGAAGGATCTGATATGACAAGACCTTTCCCTTGTGATATTCGATGCTTCGCCAATATAGAGCCTGTCTGTTTAAGACGAATGTATAGATCGTTTTCATCCACTTGAAGATAGGCAATATTAGGGGCATCAGGTCTGTATGTCCCTCGTGGGACACTGTATCGGTTTCCTTCGTATCGAATGACATTGTCCTTTTGTATCGTTCTTGTTATACTAGGTACGAGAACATTCTCAAATATGTAAGTACCAGAGACTTTCTTTAAGTGTTGCTTTTCCAGGGCGTGCACTTCAGAAGGTCTCTTTTTTGTATTATGATGAACTTTATAGTTTCCTGTCCGTTTTAACCATGCCTGACAAGAAAGGTTCCAATCTGCTAGGCTGCCAAATATCCTGTTTTTACTGAAGTTGTTTTTAACGAATTTAACAACTTGTTCAATTTTACCTTTCGATTCTGGATCACTCTTTCTACAAAGATAAATATGGAATTGGCGTACTTGATGATACTTTGTGAATTCAGAGGTCATGATAAGGTCTCCTGCATTTTCACTGACTGCTAAAAGCGCATCCTGATCATACACCATTTCTTCCGTCATTCCCTCAAAATAGTGAAAAGCATTCTCATGCATACGAATGACATCGCTGGTTCGGAATGGACGATCCAGCCACTCAACATATTTATATCTCGAATGCGAAAGCACGAAAGCGATAAAGTAGAGCCGTTTATTATTTCCTTGTTTATCCTTCACAACAGTCTGACCAAAGTCCACTTGTGCTTGTTGGCCCATTGGAAGCTCAGGAACAGAAGAGTATGTGCGACTTACATTTGTTTTTGGAATGTGATAAAAATCTCTCATCTCATTTAAGTAATTACGCACAGTATTTTCACTAACATTTTTAACTCCCAATTTCTCCTCTAGCCAATCATATACTTGAGCACCAGTAAGATCTGGATATTCTCTAAGCCAATCTAATATTTCTCGCTGATACAGGTCTAACTTCTTCTCCCGTGTCCTTAATGAACTAAGAAATTCTTCAAAATCCCCCGGACTCTTATTCAAATAATCTATCACCCTATTTCTCGATATATTCAGTTTTCTAGAAATAGCACTCTTTGAGAAACCCTCTTTGTATAGTCGATGGATCTCGATGTAAATCATAAAACGGTTCACTCCTAATTCCTCACTTTCAATAGACTACATTTAGTTTATTAAAAGTGATCATGTAATGGGGAACTGTTTAATCTTATTTGTTGAAATCTGTTTATTTCTATTTTAGGAAAACTGTTGATTCTAGTTTATCGTTTACAAAGAGTCACCAAAAGGCAAAGAGCTCCTTTTTGGGCCTCTTTCTATTTTCTACGTGATCTGAACGAGCCGGTTCCGCTTTTCTTATTGAATCGTTGTTGGCCAAAGAATCTTTAATTGATCCCCAGGCGCTAATGTTTCATGGAAGGTTGCTTCTTGATTATTCTTCATTAAAATAAACCGGCTGGAAGTATGTTGCGGCATATCAATATCCACATGTCGGAACAAATCTTGAAAGATAAACGGTTCCAGTTTATGCTGCACATAGCTTAAGTTCTCTCCAACTTGAATCATGTCGGATGGCGATAATCGTGTTTCCCCGCGGAAAAATTCGGCTAAAGATTTTGTTAAGATTACCTTATTTCCGTTAAACGTGATTGGAATGGAGTATGTAAGTTGAATATCTAGAGCTTCGGCTAGTTCTACTAGCGTTAATGACTTTGGGGGTAAGACCTGAATAATATCGCCGTCCTCAAAACTAGTTCTTTCTTTTACTTCTATGTTATTTTTATAAATACATCCTTTAATGCTAGGAGCTTTATGTATTTTTTCGTTTAAATCAATTTGAAACGGCTGTATTAAGCGCAGTAACTCATGTAATTGCAGTGTCTGCAATAGTTCTTCAATGGTTTCTGGGATTGAGCATGTAATAACATCATGATCTTCGATGAATTCTTTCCTCGTCACAATCGATCCATTTCTTGCAATGGTTGCTTCTATTATATAGGTCACGCCGTTTATCGTTACTTTTTTACTTGGTATATGATCAATCAGGTCATGAATACATAATGTAGCCGTATGGCCATCTTCTCCTTTTGTCACTTCGATGATATCTTCGTTTTTGACTGCTGCATCAAGGGCAATTTCTACTCCGTTTAATAAAATTTTTGGAGGAGTTCCATGTTCACCAGGTATGGTAATTTGCTGTCCATTAAAGTGCACGATTTTAGCCATTCCAGGCTTTCCATATAGTTTATTCAACTTAATACCAGCAGTAAGCAAGCAATCAGAAACGTTTGTTTGTTCCATATCAAATAGACGGATAGGCTGTCCGTTTACGAGAATGCTCATATATTGAATGGGGCTTTTATTCGCTGCAATAGCAATGCCAATCGGCGTCACAAGCTCAGGCCCTGTATGTACATGAGCAGAGAACTGTACATGTTGTATCGCTTCAATTCCGCGAATAGCGACGCGATTTTCTGGTAAAGCCAGTCGTTTAGCGATGAGTTTTGTTAGTTCAGGGGTCTGACTGCCTCCGCCCACAAGCATGACAGCTTTAGGAGCCTTCCCATTATTTAATTCAAGAATTTCTTGACTAATAGAATCAGCCAAACGATTGAGCGCAGGCTGAATATTGTGAAGGATTTCTTCTTTGGATACATCGACCTGAAAGCCAAGAATATCCGTCACTGTAATCACATCATTCGTTATAAGCTTCCGTTTCGCTTCTTCTGCAAGTGGAAAGTCGAGTAATAAATGGTCGCTAATCGCTTCCGTAATCTCGTCACCAGCGATTGGTACCATTCCATAGGCAATGACTGTGCCTGAATCTGTTAAAGCAATATCGGACGTTCCAGCGCCAATATCAACCAATGCTACATTTAAGCGGCGCATAGATGGTGGAATCAATACATTGATAGCAGCAATGGGTTCGAGTGTTAAAGCTTGCATTTCTAAACCAGCTCGTTTCAAAGCCGCAAGCAAAGATTCAATGACCACTTTTGGAAGAAATGTTGCAATAATTTCAACAGATGCTTCTTCACCAGTTTGGTCGATTAAGCTTCCAATCTCTTGTCCATCTAGTCGATAGTATAAAACGGAATAACCAACACCGTAATAAGTGGAATTGGTTTGATTCTTTTGAGCTACTAGATATTGAGCTTCTTGAACGGCACTGAATTCGAGGTGAAGAATATCTTCATGTGATAGCATAGGCTTTCCTTTAATATTCATAGTTATTGTCGCTTTTTCTGTTTTGAGTGCTCGTCCCGCTGCCGCAACAGACACTTTCTTTAGAGGTCCATGCTTTTCTTCAAGTTGCTCTTTAATTTGTTGAATGATTTTAGCAACGGCCGTGACATCATGAATCTGTCCGTCCAGCATTGCTCGTTCTGCATGTTCTTGTGATAAAATATCAATAATTTTATAGCTTTCTGATAATTTTTCTAATATAATGCCTACAACAGATCTTGTTCCAATATCGAGGGCAAATAATGTTTCTGTCATATAGCTGACACCTTCTTTTGTGAAAATCATTCTTTAATGCTTAAAAGCGTTTAATTGATAAAGTAAAAATTAAGTGACATTTAGGTTCTTATCATTTATAATAATTTCAATTATACATGAAATATGGCAAAATATATGAAGAAAATAAGGCTGGCTAATAATGAATTGAAATTTTCGAAATCCTATGATGATTAAGAATAATTGGTCCAGTGCTAATTTAAAAACGGAAGGATGGATTTGTAATGAGCAACAAGGAGCTTGACGTACTACGTGATCAACTAGACGAGATTAATCTTCAGTTATTACATCTTATTAATCAACGAGCTGAACTCGCTCAAGAAATTGGCCGAGTAAAAGAAAAGCAAGGTGTAAACCGTTACGATCCAGTTCGTGAAAGAAAAATGCTAGATCTCATTGAGGAGAAACATGAAGGACCATTAGATCTTGCGTCTATTAAGCATATTTTTAAAGAAATTTTTAAACTTGGATTAGATATTCAAGATGAAAATAAAAAGAAAGCATTGCTTGTGTCTAGAAAACAGAAACAAGAAGATACGATTATCAATTTAAATGGTGAATTAATTGGTAATGGAGTTCCAAGTTTTATTTTCGGACCTTGTGCGGTTGAATCGTATGAACAAACAGCAGCTGTTGCAGCAGCAATTAAGGCAAAAGGCTTAAAATTAATGCGCGGTGGTGCGTACAAGCCACGTACATCTCCATATGACTTCCAAGGACTTGGTCTTGAAGGACTTCAAATTTTAAAAAGAGTTGCAGATGAATATGGATTAGCCGTCATTAGTGAGATTGTAAGTACAGATGATATCGAAACGGCACTTGATTACATCGATGTAATTCAAATTGGTGCTCGTAATGCACAAAACTTTGACTTGTTAAAAGCGGCTGGTTCAACGAAGAAGCCTGTTCTTTTAAAACGTGGTATGTCAGAAACAATCGATGAATACATTCATGCTGCGGAATACATTATGGCACAGGGAAACAGCAATATCATTCTTTGTGAGCGCGGAATCCGTACGTATGAGAAAGCGACAAGAAATACGTTAGATATTACAGCTGTACCAATTTTAAAACAAGAAACGCATTTACCTGTATTGGTTGATGTAACGCATTCAACAGGACGTCGTGATCTTTTACTTCCGGCAGCAAAGGCAGCACTTGCTATTGGAGCAGATGGCGTGATGGCTGAAGTGCATCCGGATCCAGCTGTTGCTCTATCTGATTCAGCACAGCAAATGGATTTGAAGCAATTCGATGCATTTTATGATGAAATTAAACGTTTAAACTGGGTGACGGTTTAATAGAAAATAGCAACTAGTAAGGTCCTTACTATTTACAGTAAGGGCCTTTTTGTAGATTGTTAGGGTATCAAACTTTGGTTTCTTACGGAATAAATCGAAAATCAACTAATAGGAGCTTTAAAAAGAATAAAGTAATTGCAGGAAAGAAACGTCTATCGTATGATAAATATCATAATAGGATTAATCATTTGCAAACTTTGTTTGTGCATTTATTCACATAGTTTAAGAACTAAATAAATATGTTTAGATACAGATAAAACGAAAATCAAAATAATTGTAGTCTTTAATGGAGAAAATAATTGAAATGGAGGAATGGGATTATGAATAATGTAACCATTTATGATGTAGCCCGCGAAGCAAATGTTTCCATGGCGACGGTTTCTCGCGTAGTAAATGGCAATCCAAACGTAAAACCAGCCACAAGAAAAAAAGTATCAGATGTTATTGAACGCCTAGGATATCGACCAAATGCGGTAGCAAGAGGACTTGCGAGCAAGAAAACGACGACAGTTGGTGTGATTATTCCTGATATTTCAAGCATTTTCTTTGCTGAGTTAGCACGAGGAATTGAAGATATCGCTACGATGTATAAATACAACATTATTTTAAGTAATTCGGATGAAAATAGAGATAAGGAATTTCACTTATTAAATACGATGTTAGGGAAACAAGTTGATGGCATCGTGTTTATGGGCAGTCATATCACGGATGAGCATGTGAAGGAATTTAAAAATTCACCGGTACCAATTGTTCTTGCTGGTTCAATTGAAGAAGGGGCGAAACATGAAATTCCATCGGTAAATATTGATTATGAAGCAGCAGCGTTTGATGCCGTGTCAGCTTTTGCTGCGAAAGGGCACACACGCATTGCTTTTGTTTCGGGTAATCTGACTGATCCAATTAATATTCAAAAAATAGCAGGTTACAAACGTGGTTTACAAGAAGCAAACCTTCCTTTTGATGATGTACTTATTGTCGAAGGAGACTATACCTATAATTCAGGTATTGAATGTTTTGAAAGGCTTGTAGAAGTGGCGGATAAGCCGAGTGCTATTATTGTAGCAGCAGATGAAATGGCGCTTGGTATTGTCCATGCAGCTCAAGATAAAGGTTTGCATGTGCCTGACGATTTTGAAGTCATTAGCTTTGATAACACACGATTAACTTTAATGGTGCGTCCACAAATTTCAACAATCGTTCAACCACTTTATGACATTGGTGCCGTAGCGATGCGATTGTTAACGAAGTTGATGAACAAGGAAGAAGTTAATGGCTTAGATAATGTTATTCTGCCACATCGAATTGAAGAGAGACAATCTACAAAATAAGCTGTTAGGAAATCGCGCATACATCAAAAGTCAGTGAAAAGCACTCGGACGTCCGAGTGCTTCTCTATTTGTTACAAGTTTAAAACTGATTCGTAGTTTTCTGAGATGAACGAATCGGGTGCAGCGCTTTAGCTAATGTTTGAGCGTTTTTTTCTGTAATGTCTGCTTTTCGCGGAATCGGCTCATAGATGTTGTCCATATCGTCCCATTCGCTTGGAAGTAGTTCTTCCGATTCCGGTTGCCAACGATTAATCCAGTCTTTTGGAAGAGGACCGCTATTGTTTGAATTATTCGTCATTTCAAGCCAGACGAGCGACCAGGCGCGAGGGACAACACGATAAATATCGTAGCCGCCTCCGCCAACTGCAATCCAGCGTCCTCCGCAATATTTGTGAGCAAGTTCATGTGCAAGTTTCGGAATCTCTTTATATATCTTCATTGTTCCTGATAGATGTGTTAACGGATCATAATAATGAGAATCTGCTCCATTTTGAGTGAGGATGACATCTGGTTTAAAGAAGTCCATAATTTCCCTCAATGATGTGCGATAACAATCAAGCCATGATTCATCTTCTGTGAAGGCATCGACTGGTATATTGAAGGAATAACCATAGCCCTTTCCTTGACCTCGTTCATTTATGTTTCCGGTACCAGGAAATAAGTAGCGTCCTGTTTCATGAATGGATAGTGTACATACATCAGGATCATCATAAAAGGACCACTGTACACCATCCCCATGATGGGCGTCGGTATCAACATATAAAACACGTGCGTTATACTTGTGTTGTAAATATTTAATAGCAACGGAACAGTCATTGTAGACACAAAAGCCTGATGCCTTACCGCGAAAGCCATGATGCAATCCGCCGCCTGGATTGAATGCATGCAGGGCGTGTCCTGTCATAACAGCATCAACAGCTGTTAACGTACCTCCTGTAATAAGTGCGCTTGCTTCATGCATATTTTTGAAAATCGGTGTATCATCTGTACCGATTCCGTAGTTTTGTGCAATTTCTATTGATAGCTGTCCTTGACCTGCAAGCTGGACGGCTTGGACATATTGAGCATCATGGACGAGCTCTAATTCTTCAATAGTGGCCATTCGTGGTTGAATAATTTGTCTATCATTTATCGCTCCATGTTTTTGTAACAAATCAAGTGTTAGCTGTAGCCGCTTTTGATTAAATGGATGATCTTCCCGAAATTTATATGTTAATAAATCTTCTGAATGGATATATAGTGCATCATGACTCATAGGGATTGCCCCGATACAGTTGGCCAAAGGACTTCATAGCCTTCTTTTCGTAAATCCTCTACGACGATAAATGGATTAATCGTTTGAGCGCGAACGACGAGTATTTGAGATGTATCATCAGCTTTCTCTGGATAGATGAGTACGCTATGTATATTTATATTTCGCTTTTTGAAAATACCATAAATGTCATAGAGGACGCCTGGTTTATGCGGAACCTTAATTTCAATTTGTGAACCAGGTTTATTGACTCCCGTTAATTCGATAAAAGCCTGTAATAAGTCTGAGCTTGTAATAATCCCTACTAGTTTCTTTTCTTTTACAATCGGAAGGCAGCTAATATTGTTTTCACAAAAAATAGCGCCGATTTCCTCTACAAAGTCGAGTGGGTGTCCTGAAATAATATTTGTTTTCATAATCGAACTAATCGGTCTGTATAAATCTTCTTTAAATTCTTCGGTGCGAAAGATGGATGGAGTAGCGTCTCTAAGATCGCGGTCGCTTACTAAACCAATTAAATAATTGTTTTGATCGACAATTGGAATGTGGCGGATTTTTTTTTCATTTATAAGTAAGAGTGCGCTGTAAATGGTATCTGTTGGGGCTAGAGTTATAACATCTTTGGTCATCATCTTTTCAACAATCATTGTTCTTCCTCCTCTTAAATCACCGTATTAGTACATAAAGCGGTTCATAAAGCGTAGCTGATCAAATGTTTGAACAGATTTTGGCGGGACATTTTTTCCGATTCTTGCCATGAGGCAGTTGGCAGGATGTGAGCAAATTTCAGGATCATCGGTTGCAAAATAGGTAAGTCCTCCTGCACTCATCATCTTTTCCATCATTCTCCGGTAATCCCATATGTTTAATCCAGTTCCTTTTAAATCCCAATGCCAATAATATTCTGTGGTAATGATGATATAATTTTCCATCTCTTCATCCATCATAGCTACACGTAGCAAATTTTGGGCAACAGATGCACCGCGAAATGAAGAAATGACTTCAACTGCTCCAAGCTCAATTAAATCCTCCATCTTAATTTCCGACCAACGTTCTAACGGGTCAGGGTATAAGAAGGTTACATAGCCGACAATTGTGTTTTCATGACGCGCGATAATAATGCGTCCTTCTGGTAAACTAGCAATTTCTATTAAAGCTTTGTGCTGTTGTAATGGAGGGCGAAAAGCAACGAGGTCTTCATGAAAGTGAAGGGAACTTAGTTGTTCGGCAGAAATAGGTCCTTCGATAAGCAATGTACCATTTGTTGTTTCTAACTCCTTCGCATAGTAGGTTTTTGTATGCTTCATTGATTCACCTCTTTTAAAAAAGCTCTGTTAAATGGTGTTATTAATTTTGGGAATCAATAATATTCATTAACATAGCTTTTAAAAATTACATTCTTGAAATATTATACATGAAAAATAGTATGTAAATTTTATAAATTTAGCAATTATTTTTTATTTTTTTAACTTTTTTACAATCGTTATAAAACTATTTCATAATTAACAGCCATGTAAGGTTTTTATCCCACTCTTAACGGGCAGTAAGACCCCCGCTGATGGAAGCTTCATTTCTTTTTCTCTAATTTTAGAAATAAATCATGATAAACGTAATATATATGAAATTATGAAACGTTAATAAAGGGAGGTTGCATGATATTGAAAACGTTGCCAATAATAGCGGATGAATTTAATTTGCAAAATTATGATGAAGTGTACAAGCAGTTTGATTGGTCAGATGCGGAGCGAGCTTTTTCCTGGTTTGAAACAGGGAAGCTAAATTTGGCTTATGAAGCGATAGACCGGCATGCTAACACTTCTAAGAAGAATAAAGTTGCCCTTTATTATAAAGATGATGAGCGAAATGAAAAATATACATTTAAAGAAGTACAGCAACAAACGAATAAAGCAGCGAATGTACTTAAAGATGTAGCAGATATAAAGAAGGGGGATCGTGTATTTATTTTTATGCCTCGCTCTCCGGAATTGTATTTTGCTTTAATTGGTGCGATTAAGCTTGGGGCAATTGTTGGTCCCTTATTTGAAGCATTTATGGAGGGAGCTGTTCGAGATCGTCTGTTAGATAGTGAAGCAAAGGCAATTGTCACGACGCCTGAGTTATTATCACGTGTACCAGTTAAAGATCTTCCACATTTACAATATATCTTTTTAGTAGGAGAGAATATTGAAGAAAAAGATAAATGTTACGACTTGAATAAAAGAATGAAAGAAGCGGATCGTCAGTTTGATATAGTTTGGGTGGAAAGAACGGACGGACTTACGCTTCATTATACGTCAGGATCGACTGGAAAGCCAAAAGGGGTTCTCCATGTTCACAATGCAATGATTCAGCATTATCAAACGGTGAAATGGGTACTTGATATGAAGGAGGAAGATGTTTATTGGTGTACAGCTGATCCAGGCTGGGTTACAGGGACTGCTTATGGGGTTTTCGGACCGTGGCTTACGGGAACTTCTATTGTAGTCGCAGGAGGTCGTTTTAAACCAGAGTCGTGGTATAAGATTATTGAAGAGTTTGGAGTAACGGTTTGGTATAGTGCTCCAACAGCGTTTAGGATGCTCATGGGTGCTGGCGATGAGATAGTGAAGCGATTTGATTTAAGTTCGCTCAGGCATGTACTTAGTGTAGGAGAGCCGCTTAATCCGGAAGTTATTCGTTGGGGGATGAAAGTATTCGAGCGTCGCATCCATGATACGTGGTGGATGACGGAAACAGGTGCACAACTAATTTGTAATTATCCTTGTTTGGAAATTAAGCCGGGCTCGATGGGGAAACCAATTCCGGGAGTGAAGGCCGCGATTGTTGATGATCAAGGAAGAGAGCTGCCACCATATCGAATGGGGAATCTTGCGATTAAAAAAGGTTGGCCAGCTATGATGGCGACAATTTGGAATAATCAACAAAAATATGATTCTTATTTTCTAAAAGGGGATTGGTATGTATCTGGAGATTCTGCTTATATGGATCAGGATGGCTACTTCTGGTTTCAGGGACGCGTCGATGATGTCATTATGACTTCTGGTGAACGTGTTGGACCATTTGAGGTAGAAAGTAAATTAGTCGAACACCCAGCTGTTGCGGAAGCGGGGGTAATCGGAAAACCTGATCCAGTTCGTGGTGAAATCATTAAGGCGTTCATTGCTCTTCGCGATGGGTATGAACCTACTGAGCAATTAATCGAAGACATTCGTCAATTTGTTAAGTTAGGCCTTGCTTCACATGCAGCACCGCGCGAAATTGAATTTCGCGATAAGCTTCCAAAAACTCGAAGTGGAAAAATTATGCGTCGTGTTTTAAAGGCTTGGGAACTTGATTTGCCAGCAGGTGATTTATCGTCAATGGAAGATTAAAGTCAGAAGTGACCAGTTTTATTTAATTTGAGGAGAACATGAAAAAGAGGCTAATCCAGTTGGATGCCTCTTTCTTCATACTTTACTCTGCAGGTTCTACAGGTTTTGTTTGTGAATCGGTCGGTTTAGTTGATTCAGGTGTTTCTTTTGTTTGGTTTGGAGCTGCAGGCTCCGTTGTTTCTTGATTAATTTCTGAATCAGCTTTTCGGTCCGGATTTTTAGTTGAATCCGTTGATTCTTGCTTTGATGCAGTTTCTTCGGATGTCATTTCCTTAGTTTGTTGTTTTTTTCCTTGACTTTGGACACCTACGGCTGCGGATGCACCAGACTCCTTGCCGACGATATCAACCGCCGTTACATAATATGAACCGCCGCCAGACATCGTAAAGGACATAGAGACATTGGCTTGAAGACTGCCCGCTTTTTTACCGTTACGATAAATTCGATAGCCGATTACATCTCCCTCAGGATGTTGACTCCATACGAGAGTGTTCCCTTGAACATTGACGCTAGGCGGAGCTGGTGTTTTACCATTATCGTTTAACTTAGCTGTTGCTGCAGCGACTCCATTCGATGGTCCGCTAGTTGGAAGCAGGCTGCCTCGATCTATTACATATTTAAAGCCGGCGCTCTCAAGAAGATCTGGGCTTAGCATCATGCCGCCGCTTCTAAATTCACTTGGTGTTTGAGGAAGAGCTGCATAGCGTTTTGCCCCTGCTTGAACATATTGGCCATCTGTGAAACTATTATCAATTTTGGTTGGTACATGTTTAGAAATAAAAAGATCTGTTCTAACAAATCCAGCTTTTTGACAAGCTTCAGAAGCTAGCAATCCGGAAACAGCACAGAATGAACGACTGACAATTCCGCTTGGCATTTTAAAGCTCTTCTCTGGATCAACAAGTTTCGGTTTGACCTGATAAGCAGCATTCATAAGATCTGCCCAATAATATAGGTTTCGTTTATTATATTCAAGGCCATTATACAAGCCTTGTAATGATTTAGGTGTGTCATAGCCAATCCATGTTCCAAATGTGACATTCGGGTTCGTTGCAACGAACCAAGCATCTCGGAAATTTTGAGATGTCCCGGTTTTACCTGCCCAATCACTAGAAAAAGCAAGGCGATTACGGACAGAAGTCGCTGTTCCGTTTGAGATGACATCGCGCATCATATCAATTGTTAAATAAGCAGTTTGAGGCGAAAAGACATCGACTTTCTTTGGTTTATGTTCATAAACGACCTCACCATCTTTTTTGACAATTTTATCAATCATATAAGCATCAATAAATTTTCCACCGTTTGCAAAAGTTGCATAGGCATTGACGTTCTCTTCAACGGTTACTCCTTTTTCTAAGGCACCGAGTGATACAGATGGATTCTCATAATCGGCTTTTGCTAAGCTGGAAAATCCCATTTTCTCCAAATATTTAACCGGTTTTTGATTAAGAATACTTTTATAAAATAAAGCAGCTGGTACGTTATATGACTTCGCGAGTGCTTCGCGTGCGGTTGCCACACCGCTATAACCGCCGCCGCCATAGTTACCAGGTTTCCATCCATTGATTGAAACAGGTACATTCGCTGCTACGCTCCCTGGAGAAATCTTACCAAGCTCAATACCTGGTGCATAGACTACTAATGGTTTCATCGTTGAACCGTTTGAGCGAACGGCTGCTGTCGCATGATTTATTTGTTCGCGATTAAAATCGCGCCCGCCGACAAAGCTGATAATTTTACCTGATTTATTTTCAATCAATACTGCACCAGCTTCTACTGGCTCTTTGACGATTTTCTTTTCTTTCGTCTCTGAATCCGTTACTTCTTCCGTTTTATCGTATCCGAAGTTTGGATAGTTTTTTGTTACTTCTTGCATTCTATCGTAAATCTTTTTATCAATTGTTGTATAAATTTTGTAGCCATTTTGGCGTAAATTTCGATCAGCTAATGTGACATATTGTTGATATAAATCTTCGTCTTTTTGCAAGTCGCTTTCTTCATATCCATCATCTTTAGCTAAAATCGTAGTAAGAATTTCGATAGAACGTTTTTCAATTTCGACCGTTAACCATGGATACTTTTCAGATGGCAGAGGTTTCTTACCGATAAAGTCTTTTGTAATATCATAGGTTAGAGCTTTTTCATATTCTGCTTGTGTAATAGAATGGTTATCTCGCATTCGTTTTAATACCGTTTTCATACGTGAAACTCCAGGAGTTAAGTCCTCTTTAAGTGTTCCTTGTTGTGTATATGGAGTATAGCCAAATGGACTTTGAGGTAAACCAGCAATAAACGCTGCTTGTGAAAGTGTTAAGTCTTTTGCATTTTTTCCGAACAATCCTTCAGCGGCAGACTGTACACCAGCAATATTACGTCCAGAAGAGTTGCGTCCGAACGCTGAGACGTTTAAATAGGCTTCTAGAATTTCATCTTTTTCAAAGAATTTCTCGACTCTAAGTGCAAGTAGAATTTCTTTTGCTTTTCGATCGAATGATACCTCATCCGTTAACACTTGGTTTTTAATGAGCTGCTGTGTTAATGTACTTCCACCGGATTGAATAGGGGCATTTGTAAACTCTTGATAGATTGCTCGTAAAATTGCTTTCGGTACAACCCCTTGATGCTCATAAAAATATTCATCCTCAGTTGCAATCACTGCTTTTTTTAGATTGTCAGACATGCTTTCAATCGGTATTTCAATTCGTTCTAAATCAGATTTAAGTTTTCCAAGATAGACTTCGTCTGCAAAATACACTTCTGATGTTTCTTCATAGTTGTAAATTTCTTTTTGTAGATCTTCTTTTGAACGTACTGGTTCATCTTTTACGAGGGCTGCGAAATAACCAGCACCGACCCCTCCGGCAAAAGAAAATCCAAGAATACCAACGATGATGAGAAGGAGTACTAGATTCCAAGTTACTAAATAACTGACTCTAGCTGCCTTTTGTGTTTTTTTATTTTTTAAGAAGTATATAAACCTCTTCCATCCATCTTGATTATTACTCATCGTATCATACCCCCTAAAATCACCTAATATTATAGCATACAATCAACTGTTAAACAGACAACTTCAATAATATGGGAATATATGATGAGATGATAGGTTGACACCGAATGAAATATATGATAAAAATTCATTTAGATAAATGATTAAAGTGATGATAGGATTCAGTAGTCAAGCTATCCCTGTGTTAGAGAGCCGGTGGTTGGTGTAAATCGGTACATATAGTGAGATGAATTACTCCCTGGAGCAGTTGCTGTGAACATTGAAGTAGCAGGAATCGGGTTGCGACCGTTATTCGCATTAAGCGGAGGATTTTTTTTAGTTCTCAAGTTGGGTGGTACCGCGAATATAATTCGTCCCTTCATGTATATGAAGGGGCGTTTTTTGTTTGTTTAAAAGATCAAATTTTCGATACGTTTCGATGTCTAACCTTATACCTGCCACTTTTGGGTCATAAGCCAATCGCTTCGGAAGGGCAAAAGCTTATCGGTAAGCGACTTGTCTTATGCCTATCGGGTGTCTCCTTGACTCTAATAAATATTATGTTTGAAAAATTATTTATGGGAAGCCAAGGAACGGTGACGGTTTTTCTTATAAAAAGGAGGAAAAAAATAATGGATTTATTACAAGATCTCAAGTGGAGAGGAATTATGTACCAACAAACAGATGAAGAAGGGATGAAAGAGCTATTAGAGAACGAGAAAATCTCTTTATACTGTGGAGTTGATCCGACGGCTGATAGTATGCATATTGGGCATTTATTACCGTTTTTGACATTGCGTCGCTTTCAACAACATGGTCATCGTCCCCTTGTATTAGTCGGCGGAGCAACTGGTCTAATTGGTGACCCGAGTGGGAAGAAGGAGGAGCGTTCGCTGCAAACACTAGAAAAAGTATTGCATAATGCTCGTTGTTTACAAGGCCAATTACAAAGTATCTTCAGCTTTGAAGGAGAAAATGGAGCGGTGATGGTTAATAACTATGACTGGATTGGCAAAATTGATGTGGTGACATTCCTTCGCGATTACGGGAAGTATATCGGGGTGAATTATATGCTTGCGAAAGATACAGTTGCATCTCGCCTTGAAACAGGGATTTCATTCACAGAATTTGCATACACGATTTTACAAGGGCTAGATTTTAATCATTTATATGATAACTATAATTGTAAATTACAAATTGGCGGCAGCGACCAATGGGGGAATATTACAACAGGTTTAGAAATGATTCGTAAAGCACATGATGAAGAGACTAAAGCTTTTGGAATGACCATTCCGCTTGTAACAAAAGCAGATGGAACAAAGTTTGGTAAAACAGAAGGTGGAGCAATCTGGTTAGACCCGGAAAAAACAACCCCTTATGAGTTCTACCAATTTTGGATTAACACAGCCGATGCAGATGTCGTGAAATATTTAAAATACTTCACATTCTTATCTCATGAAGCGATTGAAGAATTAGCACAAGCAGTTGAAACCGAGCCGCATTTACGTAAAGCACAAAAAGCGTTAGCGGAAGAAATGACACGTTTAATTCATGGCCAAGAAGCGTTGGATCAAGCGATTAAAATTTCTGCTGCATTATTTAGCGGAGAGGTAAAGAACTTAAGTGCAGCTGAAATTAAAGTCGGTTTTAAAGATGTGCCAAGCTATGTGCGTGAGAGTCAGGAAGAAATTAGCCTTGTTGATTTAATTGTGGAAGCGAAAATTTCGCCCTCGAAACGTCAGGCACGTGAAGATATTCAAAATGGGGCAATCTCTATTAATGGAGAGAAGATAACGGACTTAGCGTATGTAGTGACAGAAGTGGATAAAATCGAAGGAGAGTTTATGCTCATTCGTCGAGGAAAGAAGAAATATACGTTAGTAAAATAAGTGAATAATAATAGAAGAAAGCCGGCCTTGTTTGGCCGGCTTTTTAAATAGGGAAATAGTATTTCCTAAATATAGGATACGTTAAATATAAGAAAGTGAAACTTCTATTAGTAGGGGGTGCTGCCCTTTAAGTGTAGGATAAAGCCTAATAATAAAAAAAGCGGCTCCATCTGAGGATGGAACCACTTTTTTCTATTAACGAGAGTAGAACTCAACGATAAGAGATTCGTTAATTTCAGCAGGTAATTCAGAACGCTCTGGTAAACGAGTGAAAGTACCTTCTAATTTGTCTGCATCAAACGTTAAGAAATCAGGTACGAAGTTATTCACTTCAACTGCTTCTTTGATAGCAACTGCATTACGTGATTTTTCACGAACAGCAATTGTTTGACCAGGAAGAACTTTGTAAGATGGAATATCAACGCGTTGACCATCTACAAGAATGTGTCCGTGGTTTACAAGTTGGCGAGCCGCACGACGAGTACGAGCTAAACCAAGACGGTATACTACGTTGTCAAGACGTGATTCAAGAAGAATCATGAAGTTTTCACCGTGTTTACCTTGAAGCTTACCAGCTTTATCGAATAGGTTACGGAATTGACGCTCAGTTACTCCGTACATATGACGAAGTTTTTGTTTTTCTTGTAATTGTAAACCGTATTCAGAGATTTTTTTACGTTGGTTAGGACCGTGTTGTCCTGGAGCGTAAGGGCGTTTTTCTAATTCTTTACCAGTACCTGTTAAGGAAATTCCTAAACGACGAGATAATTTCCAGCTTGGACCTGTATAACGAGCCATAAGATGACTCCTCCTTTAAATGTTTTTATTTGGGTAAAATAAAAACCGTGTGAATAAACAATCATGGACATTTTGTTTTCATGTACCATCGCCCTAGCAGCTAAGGGTTACACGATACACCTCTTATAATAGAGAGGAACAAAATGAAAGCACAAAGGCTATCACATAGGCTGCAATATTTTACACAAAGAGTATTGTATAATATTAAATATTTTAAGTCAAGGTTAGTTTGTTCTTAGTAAAAGAGATTGTGAAAAAAATAAGGCAATTCAAACTTGAAGGTGCACGAAATATTTAGGATTTATTCATTTTATGCGGAAATTTTATTTTAAACTAGTTATAATTAAATGTATAACATTTATGTCTAAAGTCTCTGTTTGAGAGGGGTATAAAGGTGATTTATGGATTTAATATAGTTCATAAATCCTATATTAGTCATTTGGTGGATATGTACAGGTGGTTTAGCAAGAAGACAGGCTCTCTTAGTATAGGGTTCTGTAAAAATAAAGTGTTACTTAGGGATGATGGACTATGAGTGGTAGAATGACTCAATTATTAAATGAATTACGTGTTCTTTTTTTTCAGCGGATAAGTAATGTGGATAATGACATGTATTCCACTGCATTTATACAGGATGTATTATTGATAACGAAAGAGTTATTACGTATGGAGGAAGTAGCTTACTTTAAATATGATGATTGGACGCAACAGTTTTATATGGAAGCTACGACTGGAGCTTTTCAAAAGTCAGTGTTAGCCGCTTCTGATACGTTGATCACACAATGGAATCGAAGCGAGAATGAAGGATATATTGTGCCAGACCAGTTGTTTATGGAAATTGAAGGTTTTCAAGCTTTTATTTCTCTTCATGTTGATCATCAGATGGTAGGGTTAGTTGGATTTAAAGAAAAAACCTCCAGCGCATTTTCGTATCTGCAGGAAGATTGGCTTATATTCTCAAAAGAGTTTGCTACGATTATGGAAACGGTCTTATGTATTGCTAAAACGAAGCATAAGGAACAGCGATATAAACAATTGTATCGGGTAACGGAGCAGTTTCACTCTTCTATGAATATGACGGCTGTATTAGGAGAGGTCATTTCTACTTTACAGAATGTATATCCAACTTTTGATTATTATTTATTTCTGTCCCAAGATAGCTATGGACATGGGAATTTGCCTGTTAAAGAATTAGATTATAATAGTGAGAATGTTGCCGCGATGCAAGCTTACTTGACTGGAAAGTTACAATTTGAGGACGATTATACAGATCGGCACTCTATTTTATATGCCCCGCTATTAGGAAAGCAGGGGGTATATGGAGTCTTGCAGATTATCGCCCCTAATAGTTTGTTATTTCCACCAAGTGAACTCGACTTTATTACCTTGTTGGCAAATACAGCTGGGAGTGCAATCGAGAATGCCCAACTGTATCAACAATCTAAACGGCTTGTCGCGGATTTACAGCTGATTAACGAAACGTCACATTATTTGAACTCTAACACGTGTTTAAATGACACGATTCGATTTATGAAGCGACAAATTATACAATCTTTTCAAGCGAATCAATCAGGTTTTGTTTTACTATCCGATGATGGAGCATTGCAGTTACTTTCCGAAAGTTCAAGCTTTTTTGAAACAGAGGATGCACAGGTCTACCTCTCCTTTTTAAAAAGGAAGATAGAAGAAGAAAAAGAATCACAATTTATTAGTGATGTAACGGTTTACATTGAGGAAGTGGATTTAGAGTATCGTTCGTTAATGGCCGTTCCTATGATGGAAAATAGTATTCTTAGAGGGTTTGTGGTCGTTTTGCATAAAGAGCCGTACTTCTTCTCATTCGATATGTTTAAACTGTTTCAGTCGCTGATTCACCATTCTAGTATAGCAATGATGAACTCCATTCTGCGAGAGGAATTAGAGAAAATGGTTATTACAGATCATTTAACTCAGTTGCATTCTCGAAGCTATCTTGACCGGCAAATGTGTGAATCGATGATTGCAGATGATCAAGGAACGTTTATTTTAATTGATATTGATAATTTTAAAAAGGTTAATGATACATATGGCCATCAAGTGGGGGATGAGGTCCTTATTCAAGTAGCTAAAGTGATTCAGCGTAATATTCGAGATACGGATATAGGAGCACGGTGGGGCGGTGAAGAGCTCGCGGTGTATTTGCCAAAAGTAGATTTGCATATTGGTTTGCGGATTGCAGAACGAATTAAGGATAAAGTGGCTGAGCAAACTAATCCAAACATAACGATTTCATGCGGTGTATCATACTGGTCGAAAGAACGGTGTAACAATGTGAAAGAATTATTTAAGCGAGCAGATGAGGCGCTATACATTGCTAAAAATACTGGGAAAAATAAAGTGCTCCTTCAGCAGTGCGATTGTTAATTACTGCATACAACGATAAAACAGACCTATTCGTTTAGCGAATAGGTCTGTTTTATATAAATATTTTGCTATAAATACTTACTCAAAATAGTAACAAATTCTTCAAGACCTTGTTGATCTTCTTCGTCAAAACGATTCGTCATAGGACTATCAATATCTAAAACGCCGATGATTTCCTCGTTTTTTATAAGAGGAATAACAATTTCTGATTGAGAAGCAGCGTCACATGCGATATGCCCTGGGAATTGATGTACATCGGCGATGCGCAGCGTTGTTTTATTTGCTGCTGAAGTACCGCAAACTCCTTTTCCAAAAGGAATGCGTACACAGGCAGGAAGTCCTTGAAATGGTCCAAGAATTAATTGATTGTCTTCCACTAAATAAAAACCAACCCAATTAATATCAGGAAGAAACTGGTTTAGTAAAGCAGAAGCATTGCTTAAATTGGCAATTTGATTTTTTTCATCCTCAATAAGTGCTACGAGTTGTTTATGCAAAAGTGTATATTGTTCTTGTTTATTTCCTGGGTGTTTTTCGACACTAAACATATTATTTCACCTAACTTCATCATAATTTTATCGTGCTGTATTTTGAATGAGCATGGATGCTAAGAATTTGTCGAGAACTTTTAAAAGGATTCCCGTCAATTACTCTAGAATACTTTCTAGACAATTGTCTTTATGTAGAAAGCGAGGGAAATCCGATGAATCGCCAAACGTCAACGAAACAAGAAATTTTGGATGCCGCTCTTTACCTTTTTCATTTGAAAGGCTATCATGCTACATCGATTCGTGACATTGCCAACAAAGCAAAAGTGAATCCAGCTAATATCGCTTATTATTTTAAGAATAAACAAGGCTTACTAGAATATTGCTTTATGTTTTATTTAGAAAAATATATTGCGGTCTTAGAGAGAAATGTTGTCATGTTAGAACAGAAAGGACCGCAACAATGTTTGGTAGATTTAGTGACGGATATACTGGAATTCCAGAGAGAATATTTCCTAGCTGCGCGTTTTATTTACGGTGAATCCGCATTAGATACCAATTTAAACCGCGAAATTCATTCGACTTATTTTATGAAAGAAAAATATTATTTTCAACATCTTTTAGATGAAGGCATTAAGACACGCGTGTTTCAATCTGTTTCTGTGCCGCTTTATTTATTGCAGTTGAAAAGCTTGTTAACAGCACCTGTCCTGCATCCAAATTATGCAACAGAAGTACTGTATGTATTCCCGCAGGAAGCTTACTATATGAACCGTTTTGCCGATGAGGTGAAGCGTTTCATTGAACAAACATTATTTCATCCTGATCATGATCAGGCAAAACTATTTAGTCGTCCTGAATTATTTACGGGAGTGTAATCAAGGCACTATATCCTTGTCCTAAGTCTTTCGCTTGATGAGCATCAGAACCATAGCGAAGAGGAATGCCTAATTCAACAGCCCGCTTAGCAAATCGTTCCGGAGGGTACGGCTCGCGACAAAGTGGTTTTACAACACCAGCTCCATTGTAATCTAATTCATAATTTTGGCGCTGAATTTGTTCTAGAATATGATACACACGATCGTCGAAGCTTTTAGCTGCGGGGAACCGATGCTGGAATTTATGGACCAGTGTAATATGACCGATTCGTTTTGGCTTATAAAGACCTAAGTCCGCGTTGATAGATTTTTGAAGTGTATCATAGTATTTTGTGTAAACGGCATCGATAGAACCGAGTTCCTTGCTAATGTTTCCAAATTCATCATCGCTATAATCGATACAATACCATTTGTGATTATGCTCGATAAAATGGACGGACAAAATGCTGTCATCAAGAAAAGTTCCAATTTCATTAAGGAAAGCTTTGGTTTCTTGTTCAAATCCTTCGATATAATCGATTTCAAGGCCGGATTTAATTCTAATACGATTTTTATATTGCTGTTTTAGCTGTTGAAGTTCCTCTAAATAGGTGTACAAAAGGGCAGCATTCATACCGCTGTCTTTTTCAGGCGTGGGGTCAATAAATCCCTTTGGCAGAGGAGCATGCTCAGTAAAGGTGATTTCTTGTAGACCTAGTTGAATTCCTCTTTCTATATACTCAACGAATGAATCCTTAGAGCCGTGTGGGCAAAACGGTGAATGTACATGACTATCCGTTTTCATCACATTTCCCTCCCAATAAATAGCTGTTTTTTAGTAATTTTCTACAAAAAATAAATTTTTGTCATCAAAAATAATTGTTAACATGGTATCATAAAAGCATTAAATTGAACATTTTCTTATTTTATTTGATATAGAGATTTACAAGATGGACGGTAAGGCTAGAACAGGGGGCTTATGATGGAATACATACTGGGAATAGTAATTTTACTATTATTGTTTATTATTGGGGGCTATTTCTTTAAGAAAAGGTACTTTCAAGAAATTGATCGTTTAGAAACATGGAAGCTTAATATTATGAATCGCCCCGTGTTGGAAGAGCTTTCTAAGGTCAAGAGATTGAATATGAATGGTGAAACGGAGGAACTGTTTGAAAATTGGCGCAGTGAATGGGATGTCATTATTACAGTCCGTATGCCTGAAGTAGAAGAGCTGTTATTTGATGCAGAGGAATATGTTGATAAATATCGTTTCAAACGCTCAAAGGACGTACAAAGGCAAATTTCAGCAAAGTTGAATGAGATTGAGGAAAGTATTAAATCGATTCTGTCTGAATTACATGAGTTAGTTGGAAGTGAGGAGAAGAATCGTTTTGAGGTAGCCGAAATGCAGGAAACCCATCGTCAGTTAAAAAAATCTTTACTTGCGCATCGCCATAATTATGGAAAAGCGGTTAGTAAGCTAGAAGAGACGTTGGAAGAAGTTACAACGGTTTTTAAAAGTTATGAAGAAGAAACCGCAAATGGGAATTATTTAAATGCACGTGAGCTTGTTTTATCGGTTAAAGCAAAGTTAGATCAACTAGCTTCAAGAATGGAGAAACTGCCAGCATTGTTATTAGAAAGTGGTTCTTCGCTCCCTGCCCAAATTGCAGAGCTAAAAGACGGTTATCAAGATATGATTGACCAAGGTTACTTGCTGAATCATATTGAATTTACAGAAGAAGTAACGCGCTTAGAAACAGAGTTAGATTCGTATAAGAAACAGTTGGAAAATGCGGAAGTGGAAGTAGTCGAGCAAGGGATGAATGACTTGCGTGACCGCCTAAATATTTTATACGATTTACTAGAAAAAGAAGTATTGTCGAAGCAATATGTTCAAAAAAATCATGAAAAGCTAGCAGAAACAATTGCAAACGTAGAATATGAACATGAAAAGCTTGAGGAAGAAATGTTTATTGTGCAGCAATCTTATCAATTAACGAATAGTGAGCTAGAAGCGCAAACAAAAATGATTAAGCAAATTCAACAAATTGCAAAGAGATATGAATTGCTTGGACTAAAAATTCAAGATAATGATACAGCTAGCTCGCTTATTAGCGAAGAAATGCAAGCAGTTGATGAGCAGTTAAAAGCTTTAATGGAAGAGCAGCAAGTCTTTGCAGGGAAGTTGCAGGCGTTAAGAAAAGATGAATTAGATGCAAAAGAATCATTAGCGGATTTAAAACATAAGATGCTTGAGACAAGTCGAATGATTTCTAAAAGCAATATTCCAGGATTGCCGGAGGAATTTAAAACAATTATTGAGAATGCGAAAGAAAGCATTGACCATGTCCAAAGAAAATTGGAAGAAAAACCACTTGATGTTGCAGCTGTTTATTTATTTTTAGAACAAGCGGTAGCGAATACAAACAAAGTACATGAAAGTGCTCAAAGTTTAATTGAACATATGTACCTAGCGGAGAAAGTCATTCAATATGGAAATCGTTATCGCAGCAGAAATGCTTTTATGGCAGAAAGCTTAAAGGAAGCTGAAAAAAGATTTCATAGTTTTGACTATCAAGCTGCATTAGAGACGGCTGCTGCAGCGATTGAGAAGGTTGAACCGGGCAGTATGAAGAGGCTTGAAGCGAATATAGAAGAAGTAATATCCTAAAAACTCGCCTTGTGCGAGTTTTTTTGATGTGTGCGGTATGAAATAGTAGTGCTGAAAAATAAGGTTATAAACAACTTTAAGGAGCAAGATTCTCATTCTGTTTTAATTATGTTAATATTAGACGTTGCAAGAGTAAAAATTGTATAAGTATTTCCTTTCATCGTTATCTGAATGGGTGGCGTTAATAGATTATAGAAGGTGACATGATGATTTATTTAGATAATAGTGCGACGACGAAGCCGTATCCTGAGGTAATCGAGTCGTTTGTAAAAGTATCAACGGACTATTTTGGTAATCCTTCTTCTCTTCATGGTATCGGGACGCAGGCAGAAAAGCTTCTTTCAACAGCAAGAAAGCAAATTGCTGATTTATTGAAAGTGAAGAGTGCAGAAGTCTTTTTTACTTCAGGCGGTACAGAAGGCAATAATTTAGCGATTAAAGGGGCAGCACTAGCTAACCAAAATCGCGGAAAGCATATTATTACAACGAGTATAGAGCATCCATCGGTTATGGAAGCTTTCCAAGTGTTAAGTGAACAAGGATTTGCAGTAACATATCTTCCAGTTGATGCAACAGGGCGCGTCTCAGTTGTTGATTTAGAGAAAGCGTTACGTGAAGATACGATTTTAGTTTCTATTATGCATGTGAATAATGAAGTCGGATCGATTCAACCGATTGCTGAAATTGGAGAGCTGTTAAAGCAATACCCTCAAATATTGTTTCACGTGGATCATGTACAAGGGATTGGAAAGGTAGATCTTTCATTAATAGATGCAGGAATTGACCTTTGTACGATATCTGGCCATAAATTACACGGGTTAAAAGGGACAGGTGTTTTGTATATTCGTCAAGGTGTGCGGATAGCTCCACTGTTTTCAGGTGGGAATCAAGAAGGCCAATTCCGAAGCGGTACAGAAAATGTAGCGGGTATTGTTGCGCTTGCAAAGGCGATGAGAATTAGTTTAAATAATTGCGTGTTATATGCGCATAAATTGAAAGAAATTCGAACAGTTTTTTATCATGGATTACAGGAAATTGATGGAGTACAAGTAAACAGTCCGGTAGACGGAGCTCCTCATATTATTAATTTTTCGGTACCAGGTCTTAAATCTGAAGTGTTACTTCATGAGTTAGAAACAGAAGGTGTTTATGTCTCAACGACAAGCGCCTGTTCATCTAAAAAGCGAACAGCAAGTAAAACAGTCCTTGAAATGTATCGAAATCAAGAGCGAGCAGAAAGTGTCATTCGGATTAGTACGTCGTTTCATAATGAAATAGAAGAGGCTAAGCAAGCTATTGATGCTATAGGACGCGCTGTAGCTAAACTAGAAAAGGTGATGAGGTAGTAACATGAAATTTGATCATATCATTATTCGTTACGGAGAAATTTCAACAAAAAAACGGAATCGAAAATCATTTGTGGCTAAAATGAGAAGGCATATTTTGTGGAGCTTAAAGGATATTCCGAATGTTGAACTAACAGCCAATCGAGAAAGAATGTATATTATTTTACATGATGCCGACCATAAAGAAGTCATTGCACGTTTGCAAGGTGTGTTTGGCATTCAGTCGCTGAGTCCTGCGCTTAAGGTTGAGCGCGACATTGAGAAGATAAAAGAAGCGGCGCTCTACTATATGAATCAGCTATCAGATCCAGTCCATACTTTTAAAATTACGACAAAACGAGCAGACAAAGAGTTTCCATATGTAACAAATGAAGTCAATCATTTATTAGGCGGACATCTCTTACGTAATATCGAGGGATTAAAAGTTGATGTGAAGAATCCTGATTTCAATTTACTTGTTGAAATTCGTCGTGAAGCAGTTTATTTAACAGGTGAAACTGTTCCGGGAGCTGGGGGATTGCCATATGGTTCGAGCGGCAAGGCAATGTTAATGCTTTCAGGTGGAATTGACAGTCCTGTAGCAGGGTATTTATCGATGAAACGTGGTTTAGAGGTAGAGGCTATTCATTTTTATAGTCCTCCTTTTACAAGTGAACGCTCGCGTCAAAAAGTGCTGGATTTGGCAGCAAAACTAGCAGAAGTGACAGGCAGTTTTAAGGTGCACATTGTTCCATTTACGGATATTCAAGTATTAATTCAACAGCAAGTACCAGCTAATTATTCGATGACCACGACAAGACGTTTAATGCTGCGATTAGCTGATCAAATTCGTGAAAAGAATCACGCACTGGCGATTATTACAGGGGAAAGCCTAGGACAAGTAGCTTCACAAACAATGAGCAGTATGTTTGCGATTAATGAAGTAACGAATACGCCAATTTTACGCCCGCTTATTACAATGGATAAGCTAGAAATTATTGATTTGGCTCAGCAACTAGATACGTTTGAAATTTCTAATTTACCGTATGAGGATTGCTGTACAGTATTCACACCAGCAAGTCCAAAAACGCAACCAAAGAGGGAAAAAGTGAATTATTATGAAAGTTTTGTTGAGTTTGAGCCATTAATTGAAAAGGCAATTCAAAATATAGAAACCATTACTGTTGTTCCAAATCAACAAACTATTGAAAAAGAGATGGAAGGATTATTCTGATTATCTAGCAATTACCAAGAATGAAGCCATGTGTTTTTACACACTCTATAATCACAAGGAGGTGAACAACACATGGCAAACAACAACAACTCAAATCAATTATTAGTTCCAGGAGTAGAACAAGCTCTTGAGCAAATGAAGTATGAAATTGCTTCTGAATTTGGTGTACAGCTTGGTGCTGATACAACATCACGTGCGAACGGTTCAGTTGGAGGAGAAATTACAAAACGTCTTGTCCAAATGGCTGAGCAACAATTAGGTGGCGGATTTTCAAAATAATTGAATAATATGGCTGCAGGAAGCGGGTATTATACCCGCTTCCTTCTTTCGAGTGTTCGACACTATTGTATGTAGTATTTTGTTATAAAAACAATTAATTGGGAAAATTCAGAATCGTTATTGAAAAAAATGTAATTTATGGTAAAATATTTGTATATAGGTAGGGAGGTGTTGAAAACAAACTAAACCAAATTGAAATAAGTAAGTTCATATACAATAGCAAATAATTATTTTAAAATTTACAGAAAATTAGTGTATAATAAAATTATGACCAGGTATAAATATTAAGTTATAGTAACACATATATAAGTTTGCTATTAGAGGGGGAAACGGAATGAAACGCGAGCATTTATTAGCACCGCAACAATATAACTTAGTTAGTGAAGTAGAAAAGTTTGCAGCAGATCCGGCAAAAGTTGCCCTATTATGGGAAAATGAATCTGGTGATAAAAAAACAACGACTTATACTGAATTGATAGAAAATGCTAATAAAATTGGTAACGTTTTCTTAAATCAAGGATTGAAAAAGGGAGACACAGTACTTGTTATTATTCCTCGTTTAGTAGAAGCGTACCAAGTGTATCTCGCGGCTTTGAAAATCGGTTTAGTTGTCATCCCATGTTCAGAAATGTTCCGTGCTAAAGATTTACAATATCGCCTTAATCATGCAGAAGTAAAAGCGATTATTAGCTATGAGGAGTATACAAATCAATTTAATCAAATTGAAGAGAACGACTCTATTTTAAAATTTGTTGTTGGACAACAACAAGAGGGCTGGTTACCTTTACAAGAACTAGCTGAGACAGCTTCGTCAGAACTAGCGTTAGCTAATACGAAGGCTGATGATATGGCCTTTTTATCATATACATCAGGTACGACAGGAAATCCAAAAGGTGTTGTACATACGCATGGCTGGGCTTATGCTCATCTAAAAACGTCTGCTGCAAATTGGTTAGGCATTAATGAAAATGATGTAGCATGGGCAACGGCTGGGCCGGGATGGCAAAAGTGGATTTGGAGCCCGTTTTTAGCAATACTTGGTTCTGGAGCGACAGGATTAGTGTATCACGGTAGATTTGAACCGGAAAAGTATTTGCAACTTCTAGAAGACTATAAAGTAAATGTATTATGCTGTACACCAACAGAATATCGATTGATGGCAAAAGTCGATAATTTACAAAAATATAATTTATCCCAGCTGAACAGCGCTGTATCTGCAGGAGAACCATTAAACCAAAAAGTATTTGAAGTATTTAAACAGCATTTTAATGTTGAAGTACGTGATGGATATGGTCAAACGGAAAATACATTGCTGATTGGTGTTACAAAAGGAATGGAAATTAAACCAGGGTCAATGGGGAAACCAACTCCAGGAAATACGGTAGAAATCATTGATGAAGATGGTAATCCGTGTCCAGTTGGAGTAGTAGGCGACATTGCTGTTCATGTGGATACTCCTGCCCTATTTAAGAATTACTATAAAGATCCGGAACGTACAGCTATGCAGTTCCGTGGTGAATATTATATTACGGGAGACCGTGCGAAGAAGGACGAAGAAGGTTATTATTGGTTTGAAGGACGTTCTGATGATATTATCATTAGTTCAGGCTATACAATTGGGCCATTTGAGGTAGAAGATGCTCTAATCAAGCATCCTTTTGTAAAAGAATGTGCGGTTGTAGCTTCACCAGATGAAGTACGCGGACATATCGTAAAAGCTTTCGTTGTGTTGAGAGAAGGTGTTGATTCTAGTGCTCCAAATTTAGTAAAGGACTTGCAAGAGCATGTAAAAGAGTTAACAGCTCCTTATAAATATCCACGAAAAATCGAATTCCTTGATGATTTACCAAAAACGACATCTGGAAAAATTCGTCGTGTCGAATTACGTCAACAAGAGGAGTTATTGGCTCAATCTAACTCATAAGGTATTGGAAGCCGCCAATTTTGATATTGGCGGCTTCTTTTTGAAATCATATAGATAAACTTCCATCAGTGAAGCCTTACTGATGGTTAGTCTCGTTTTGGGGTAGTAAACAGTCCTCATGTATCTTATTGGATAGGGCAAGCGTTTGCTTAGGTGAGGCGTTTCCACAAAGAGAAGTTGGGAAGACTAATAGCCAGTGAAAAGCAGTGTACACTTACGCCCGCTGGGAATTGCATGAGGTACACGGATCGACTGAAATAGAATAGAACTAGCTGAATGATTAAAGACTGAAGTCGTGATGACAGTCATAGATGATAAAATCATCTATAATAAAATAGGTTAAAAATTAATGTTGTAGGAAGAAGGCTTAGAATGAAACTGGATCAAGAAAAGGAAGGCATTATATACGCGGCGCTTTCTTATATAATTTGGGGAGTTGTAACGATTTATTGGAAACAATTACAGGAGGTTTCCTCAGGAGAAATTTTAGCGCAACGAGTGTTTTGGTCTTTTCTGTTTATGGTGGTTTTATTAATCATGACGAAAAAATGGAAGGCCTTTATTACGTATGCGAAAGAAATTGTACGAGCTCCTAAAAAGTTTTGGGCGTTATTTATTGCTTCTGTTTTAATAAGTGTTAATTGGGGTGTATTTATCTGGGCTGTAAATGCAGGAAGAATTTTAGAAACGAGTCTTGGATATTATATTAATCCGCTCGTTAGTATGTTATTGGGAGTGCTTGTATTAAAGGAACAATTAAGTCGTGCTCAAACGTTTGCCTTTATGCTTGCGGGCGTGGGTGTTCTGATTTTAGGGATTCACTTTGGCTCGATTCCATGGGTTTCGCTTGTTTTAGCCATTACATTTGGTTTATATGGATTAGCTAAAAAAATGATTCAAACGGAAGCAGCAATTGGACTGACTCTTGAAACAGTCATGATGGCACCGATTGCATTAGGGTACTGGATGTATTTAATGATTCAATCAGAGTCTCGATTTTTCGATTCTACACCAACAAGTCTTTTGTTAATTGGCGGCGGAATAGTCACTGCCCTACCTCTTCTCTATTTTGCAAAGGGTGCTCAAAAAGTGTCGTTATCTTTACTAGGCATTCTTCAATATATTGCTCCAACCTTATCGTTATTGATTGGTGTGTTTGTGTATCATGAAACATTTACGAAAGCGCATATGCTGGCGTTTTTATTTATTTGGTCTGCGCTCATTATTTATACGCTTTCTGTGACAAAATGGGGAAAAGCAACTGCTGCAAAAATGAAAAAGCATGGAAAAATGGGAGCATAAAGGGATATAAATGTTGATTTGAAACTTTTTTTAGAGGGATTCGTATATAATAATAGGTAGTACATAATAAAGGGAGGAAAGCCAATGAATGGGAAACGTTGGGCAGCTTTAGGGATTGCTGCTTTACTTTTTTTTGTATCTATAGGAGTGAGTGCTGCTACATTCTTTTTTTCAGCTGATACGAAAAGTGTATTTGAAGATCTTTTTGCTACGGGAGAGAGTAGTTTTTACGAAGAAGTAGTAGAAGGTGACGATGTATTTAATAAAATTGCCATCTTTGATGTAGAAGGGACAATTTTAGATACAGGAGAGGACTATTCTATTTTTGGGGCAGGAAGTACATACAATCACCGTTCGTTCCTGAAGAAATTAGATATGGCAGCAGAGGATGAAACGATTAAAGGGATTATTTTACGAGTGAATTCTCCTGGTGGGGGCGTGTTAGAAAGTGCGGAAATCTATGATGAAATTTTAGCGCTTAAGGAAACGGGGAAACCTGTTTATGTATCGATGGGGTCGATGGCAGCTTCGGGCGGATATTATATTTCTGCGCCGGCAGATAAAATTTATGCAAGTAATGAAACGTTAACAGGTTCACTTGGTGTTATTATGCAAGGGTATAATTATGAAAAATTGGCAGAAAAGTACGGTGTAGAATTTGAAACCATTAAAAGTGGACCGTATAAGGATATTATGAGTCCAACACGTGAAATGACAGCGGAGGAACGAAAAATTCTGCAATCGATGGTAGACAATATGTATAACGAGTTTGTTCGAGTGATTGCACAAGGTCGTGGCATGTCAGAGAAAGAAGTCCGTAAACTTGCGGATGGCCGCATTTATGATGGACGTCAAGCGAAACAAGTTGCATTAGTCGATGAAATCGGTCGTTTGGATGACGTAATTGCCGGAATCAAAACAGATTTGAAGTTAAAAGATGCACAAGTCATTCGTTATACAGATGAAGCAAACTTGAGTTCATTCTTAAGCATGAGTGCTCAAAAAGTAATGGGAGTAGATGCGGAAACAGCGGTTTTAACAAAGGTCCTCACATCTTCTAACTCTCCACGTCTCATGTACTTATATGCGGAATAGGAGGCGTTAGGATGACGGAACAAAATAATCCAAATCAAGAAGAGATGCTCTATTCCACAGAAGTAAACGATAATGAAAAAGTGGCTGGTTCAGCATCGATTCAAGAAGATATTCAAACAAGTGAACCTGTTTCTTTTGAGTTTGCGGGGTTTTGGATGAGATTTTGGGCGTATTTAGCGGATTTACTCATCATTGGTAGTTTAAATAGAATCTTGATTCATCCGATTTTCACCTTAACGGATCAGGGGGATAGTTATTCCTTTTTATCTGGAGAAGTAATTTGTACGACGATTGTATTTTATTTATATTTTGTGCTGATGACAAAGTTTTTCCGCCAAACGCTTGGTAAGATGATTTTTGGCTTGCAGGTGGTTGCTTTAAAAGAAGAACATATGACGTGGGGAACGCTCTTATTTAGAGAATGCATCGGTCGTTTTATTTCAAAGTTTACTGTTGTTGGTTATCTTATTGTTGGGCTATTGCCAAGGAAGCAAGGATTGCATGATATTTTTGCTGATACGAGTGTAGTGTTAGTAAAACGATAATAGAAGAAGGACTTTGGTACTTTGGTGCTGGAGTCTTTTTTAGCTTCATTAAACAATTGATGGATGACACGATTTTTGGACCTCTTTGTGTGAGGTTGCCCTGACTTCAGGAAACGAGAGGGAAGTGCGCTTTTCTGACGTTTATTTTCATCTTCTCTAGGGGATAATGGAGGGCTGAAGGGGTGTTGAGCGGATGAAGTGGGTACTGTTTGCAGGTCTTTTATTAATTACTCTATTAGTACTGATTATAATTACGAAGATTAAGGTAGTATTCCGTTACCAACATGCTCATACGAATGACGAATTGGTGTTGAAATTATCCGCATGGTTTGGGTTGCTTCGATATACGGTGAAGGTACCTGTTATTCAAGTAGATGCGGACTCCGCTTCGGTCAAGTTGAAGGAAGAAAAAGGAACGAGTGATGAAACAAAACAAGAAGAAAATATGCGCTTTACGCCGAAAGAACTTATTCATTTTTTGCAGGATATAAAAAGTATACTTGAGCATGTAGTTAATTTTCATAAGATTGTACGAAAGTTTCTTAGAAAAGTTCAAGTCAAACAGTTTGAATGGCGCAGTGTGGTTGGAATGGGAGATGCTGCTCATACGGGAGTGTTTGTGGGAGGATGTTGGACTTTAAAAAGTGCCATTATTGGTTTATTAACGAACTTTTTACGCTTTCGAGTTATGCCTATTTATTCAATTACACCGGATTTTCAAAGTCATCGAGCAGAAACCTATATTTCTTGCATATTCCAATTTCGAATCGGGCAAGCTATCCTGACTGGAATCAAAATGCTTCGCTATTGGAAAGGTTCTAAGGTGAAGTTTAAATCGAAAACATTGGCGAAGCTAACGAACAATTCCAATAAACAATCGATGTAGAATGGAGGAATTTACATGTCAGATCATCCGATTCAAGGCTTAATGACAGCCGCAATGGAAAATTTGAAAGAGATGGTAGATGTTAACACCATTATTGGTGATCCAGTGGAAACTCCGGATGGAAGTGTTATTTTAACTGTCTCAAAGGTTGGTTTTGGCTTTGCTGCAGGTGGTAGTGAATTTACTCTTGAGAATAACGGTCAAGGTCAGCAAGGCTCTTCTAAGCAGCCATTTGGTGGTGGTAGCGGGGGCGGTGTCTCCATTACTCCTATTGCCTTTCTAATCGTTGGTTCTTCAGGAGTCAAAATGATTCATCTCGATGAGGGAACACATTTGCTAGAGAAAATGTTAGATTTAGCACCGCAAGTTGTAGATAAAATCCAATCAATGATGTCAAAGAATGATTCTAAAGCTAAGACACAACAAGCAAAACCAACACCGCCAAAGCAGGACTTAGATTTTTAATGATGACTCGGCATAAGCCGGGTTCTTCTTTTTTTGAGAAAATCCATACTGTATTTCTTAAAAGATAGTGATGCTTAGAAGAAAAAAAGCGTCGCTGCTAGCCATTTACTTCATGTCTGTCTTATTAATTGCAAAAATACGGTAAACCCCCTATTATTAAATCTGTACATATAAGTCTATAAAGGAGGAATAGAAAATGGCAACAGTTACATTTATTAATAATCCAGTTACTTTAGTTGGTACAGAAGTAAAGGTAGGAGATAAAGCACCAAACTTTACGGTGTTGGCTAATAATTTGACACCTGTTTCTTTAAGTGACTCAAAAGGGAAAGTGCGTATCATTTCAGTTGTTCCATCAATTGATACAGGTGTTTGTGATCAACAAACAAGAAAGTTTAATGAAGCAGCATCTACGTTAGAGAATGTAGAGGTGTTGACAATTTCTGTAGATCTTCCATTTGCACAAAAGCGTTGGTGTGCAGCAAGTGGTTTAGAAAATGTTCAAACACTTTCTGATCACCGTGACCTTTCATTCGGAGAAGCATACGGAGTAGTCATGAAAGAGCTTCGTCTCCTAGCACGTTCGGTTTTTGTTGTTGATAGCAACGATGAAATCGTTTATGCGGAGTATGTTTCAGAAGGAACAAATCATCCAAATTATGAAGCAGCTCTTGAAGCAGCAAAAGCCGCAAAATAAGTAAGTGAGGAAAGAGGTTGTTCCAAAGGATATCTTTGGTACAGCCTTTTTTGAGTTTAAGATAAACATTTCGGCATCCAGTGCAAGCAGCTTTCGGGGACTAATCAAGGCGTTCGCGTATTGTTCATTGCAATGAAGAATTCTGATAATCCATCTAAAACAACCTCTACGCTTGTAGCCATTCGTTCTTCGCTATAAAATAGACAAAGCAGAAAACAGGAGGAATTATGAAGTGAAAATGACCCCAGTTGAACAATTATTTCAAGCATTCGATGAAACGACACAAATTTTACAAGAAGAACTTTCTTGCACATATTTAGATGCACTTGGAGAAACAGGTGAAAACTTTTTCCACGGAAAAGTTATTCAAGAAGAAGTAAGTGAATTATCGAAGAAGCGATTAACGAAGCACTGTGAGGCTTTTGCGCCCGAAAAATATAATAAAGAAACGATTCGCAAGGCTTATCAGCTAGCGATTTTAAAAGGCATGCAGCAGAATGTACAACCGAATCACCAGATGACCCCTGATGCGGTTGGCTTGTTCGTCAGCTATTTAGTAGGAAAGTTTACAAAAAATCAAAAGGATTTTACGGTTTTAGACCCGGCCGTTGGGACAGGAAACTTGTTATTTACGATATTGAATCAGCTTTCAGAACAAGAAATTAATGCTTCTGGAGTAGAGATTGATGAGACGCTGCTTGCCCTTGCCTACTCAGGGGCTAATTTACAAGAGCACCCTGTTCAATTTTATAATCAAGATAGTCTAGAGCCGTTATTCATTGATCCTGTCGATGTCGTAGTGAGCGATTTACCAGTCGGGTATTATCCAAATGATGTGAGAGCCGCTGATTATGAATTAAAAGCAGATCAAGGTCATTCTTATGCACATCATTTGTTTATTGAGCAAAGTGTGCGACATACGAAGGATGGAGGCTACTTATTTTTTATAGTACCTAATAATATTTTTGTAACGGAAGAAGCACCGAAGTTGAATCAATATTTAAAATCCTCTACGCATATTCAAGGAATGGTTCAGCTGCCGCTTTCGATGTTTAAGAGCGAAGCAGCAGCAAAGAGTATCTTACTTTTACAGAAGAAAAAAGAGGGAATTGAAGCACCGAAAAAAGCGCTTCTTGTTCAATTGCCAAAGCTGTCGAATTTCGAAGCAACCCACTCTGTTGTGCAACAGATAGATGCTTGGTTTGAAACAGAAAAAAATTTTTTGTGACCTAAAAAGCCAGTGCCATCAAGGTATTGGCTTTTTTTAGGTATGCTTTATAAAAAAATTGTTTGGATGTATGCGCTTACCATGATAAAATTAGACATGATACTACAAAAATAGAGACGACATACTGTAACAGTAGGCAAGCTATTATAGTAAAGGAGTGAATTGGATGTCTAAAATAATGGCGATTAATGCGGGCAGCTCTTCTTTAAAGTTTCAGCTTTTTGAGATGCCGAGTGAAACTGTAATTACAAAGGGATATGTTGAAAGGATTGGTCTGAAAGATTCTGTGTTTAATTTAACAGTTCGAGGACAAAAAGTAACAGAAACGTTACATATCCCCAACCATGAGGTTGCAGTGGAATTATTACTAGAGAAATTAATTCAACATCAAGTAATCAGCTCATTTGAGGAGATTAATGGAGTTGGTCACCGAGTAGTTCATGGTGGTGAAGTATTTAGTGATTCCGTGTTAATTACAGAAGAAGTAATTGAAGAGTTAGAACGACTTTCAGAGTTAGCTCCTCTTCATAACCCTGCTAATATCACTGGTATTATAGCGTTCCAACATATTCTAGGAGATACTCCAGCGGTAGCCGTGTTTGATACAGCATTTCATCAAACAATGCCAAGCAGCGCCTATATGTACAGTTTGCCGTATGAATATTACGAAAATTATGGAATTAGAAAATACGGGTTCCATGGCACATCCCATAAATATGTATCACAGCGGGCTGCTGAGATGATGGGACGACCTATTGAGGAATTACGCTTAATTTCATGTCATCTTGGAAATGGTGCAAGTATTACGGCGATTAAGGGTGGAAAGTCAATTGATACCTCTATGGGCTTTACTCCGCTTGCAGGTGTAACAATGGGAACACGTTCAGGTGATATTGATCCAGCTCTTATTCCGTATATAATGGAGAAATCCGGGAAAACAGCGGATGAGGTACTAGATGTACTAAATAAGCAAAGTGGAATTCATGCTTTATCTGGTTTTTCGAGTGATTTACGTGACATTCAAGATGCAGCTAATGAAGGGGACGAACGGGCTGAACTAGCACTTGAAGTGTTTGCAGATCGTATTCATAAATATATAGGTTCATATGCTGCTAGAATGGGCGGAGTAGATGGGATTATCTTCACGGCAGGAATTGGTGAAAATAGCCATACGATTCGTGCTAGAATTCTAGAAGGACTTGAATTTATGGGTGTATACTGGGATGAGGAATTAAATCTGATTCATGGTGAAGAAGCATTTATTAATTCATCTTTCTCTCCGGTGAAAATTATGATTATTCCAACAAATGAAGAAGTAATGATTGCACGTGACGCAGCTGCGATTGCTTCTCAACAAAAAGTTAATGTTTAAATCTTAGCCTTCTTTTCTTCTGGAAAGGAGGCTTTTTGCATGAATGCATTCCGTTTTATGTTTTAGAAAGGTTAAATAATAATGAAGAACTTCCTAAAAGTATTCTGCACAATAGACAATTTTTTAAATTAGTAACTTTACTATGGTATACTACAAAAAAGTCCAATCATTTGCTCAATAGTTAATAAATGGTGATTTTGTTGGAGGATAGATATAAGGCTGCAGTAGAAGGGATTCGGTTTAAAAGGAGGGTTCCAACGATGGGATTGACCGTTCGTGAAGAGGAAATTTGGAATGAACTTAGCATTTGGGAAAAGAAACTTTCGCAGTATGAGTCAACAGATTTAGCGGTGTTATATGATAAATCGTTAGAGATGACGTTTTCACTTCTTCCAGAAAAAACAAAAGAACAGTTCTTTAACAAATTAGATAATTGGTTGTTTCATTTGCATGCCATTGTACAAAGCTCACAAATTCAGCTCGATGCAAGAGAAAGAATTTTAGCTTCTGCCCGTGTATTCGATGAACAGATTACAACTATTACGGATTTGAATCAGTTAACAATTGATCAGTTAAATTACATAGCCGATCAACAAATTGCGAAGCATCGACTTTATTCTTTTACTCAAGGCGGAGCGAGTGGTTCGGGAGGGCTGCTCCTGCTTGGCGGGGACATTCCGGCGATGACGGTTATTAATGTTCGCATTGTTCAGTTGATTGCGATGACCTATGGGTATGAGGTGAATACACCGGTAGAAATGATGCTTGCCCTTAAAGTGTTTCATGCAGGGATGATGCCGAAGCGACTTCAGGGAGCGGCTTGGGAAGAATTAATTCAGGAAATGAAGCTTAAGGAAGATGATTATTTTTATATTGGGGATGAAGAGTTAACGAATACAAGTTGGATGGAGCAACCATTAAAACAGTTGTTGAAAGCAGTAGCGATTTCGATGTTTCGCAAAAAGCAGTTTCAAGGTATCCCACTCATTAGTATGGCAATCGGGGCCGGTGTGAATTATCAGGTGACCCGTAATGTTAGTGAATTTGCTCAAAAGTTTTATCAATATCGCTATTTGTATGAGAAACACCTTCAAGCGTGATTTGGAAAGAGAGCCGTTAGCGATTTGATGTATGATGTAAGAATGGGAAAATACAATGTTATGAGGTGGCATCTTGCTTGAATTTGATATTTTTGAATTCCTCGTTTTAACTGTAGTTGTTGGAGCATTTGTTTTAGGGATTAATATACTCGGTGATATTTTAGCGAAGTATTTTAATTAAGTCGGTTTAATATTTATGCGGGATTCCTTTAGTAAATGGCGATGTTTAGTGAAGATCTGTTTGTTCCTTCAGTTCCCTTAGATATACTTTTTTCATACTATAAAGAGGCTACCTAAATTTTTTTAGGTAGCCTTCTTAAGTATGTCTTTTACTACTTATATGTTGATTAGTACGATACCAGAGCCAGAGATCGTTAATGATGGAAGCTATTTCAGCGATTTCTGTATTAAGTTCGCAGGAACGGGAAAAGTTATTTTCATTCGAAAGTGCATCTTGTTTTTGATTAATAATGGATTCTAAATCACGTATTCGATCTGGAATGCTGCCGCGAATGTTTTCCCATTGCAGAAGAATTTGTTGTTGTACATCATGTTCATATTCATCCCAGTCTTGGCTAAGAGAGGGGAGAGCGATTCCGAGGCGTTCATCAAAGACAAATAGTTCACTCATTGTAAGCTGCTCCTATCTTGAATTTTTATAGTATTAGTGTACAATATTTTGGGCTGCACGACTATGAATTCAAGTGTTTAAAATTGTTAATAAATTATTATTTAAATTCCAAAAAAAGACCTTGCATTCCTTTTATAAAGCTAGTATAGTTTTAATCAGAGATTGAATAAAAATAACAACGCATGAATTTTTATTCACAACGAAAGGGACGATGAAAAAATGGCAAATCCAAAGATTGTTTTAGCATATTCCGGAGGTCTTGATACTTCCGTTGCAATTAAATGGTTACAAAATAAAGGGTACGATGTAGTAGCTTGTTGTTTAGATGTTGGGGAAGGAAAAGACCTTGACTTTATTAAAGAAAAAGCAATTACAGTTGGTGCAGTTAGTTCATATGTAATTGATGCGAAAGATGAATTTGCAGAAGAATATGCATTAATTTCTCTTCAAGCACACACTTTATATGAACAAAAATATCCACTAGTATCAGCTCTTTCTCGCCCACTTATTGCAAAAAAATTAGTGGAAGTTGCAGAAGCTGAAAATGCAGTTGCAGTAGCACATGGATGTACGGGAAAAGGTAATGACCAAGTGCGTTTCGAAGTTTCTATTAAAGCGTTAAATCCAGATTTAGAAGTTCTTGCACCAGTTCGTGAGTGGAAATGGTCTCGTGAAGAAGAAATTGAATATGCACAAGAGAATGGTATTCCTGTTCCAATCGGCTTAGCAAGTCCATATTCAATTGACCAAAACCTATGGGGAAGAGCAAATGAATGTGGAATTCTTGAAGATCCATGGGCAGCACCACCTGAAGATGCATATGAATTAACAACTGCTTTAGAAAATACTCCTGACACTCCAGATGTTGTTGAAATTGGCTTTGAACAAGGTGTTCCAGTTACACTAGACGGAAAATCTTATAAACTAGCTGAACTTATCCTTGAATTAAATGGAATTGCTGGTAAACACGGTGTTGGACGTATTGATCATGTAGAAAACCGTTTAGTTGGGATTAAGTCACGTGAAGTATATGAAGCTCCTGCTGCTATGACATTAATTAAAGCGCACAAAGAGTTAGAAGATATTACACTTGTTAAAGATGTAGCTCATTTTAAACCAGTTATTGAAAAGAAACTTTCAGAATTGATTTATGATGGTCTTTGGTTCTCTCCACTTCGCGATGCATTAGTTGCGTTCTTAGCAGAAACACAAAAAACTGTAACAGGTACAGTACGTGTGAAATTCTTCAAAGGTCATGCAATTGTAGAAGGAAGAAAATCAGAGTACTCTCTATATGATGAGAAATTAGCAACATATACAAAAGAAGATGAGTTCGATCACGATGCAGCGGTTGGTTTTATTAAAATCTTTGGTCTTCCAACAGCAGTAAACAGCATGGTGAACAACAAGAAGGTGACAGTGTGAGCAGCAAACTTTGGGGAGGAAGATTTACAAAGTCTGCTGAAGAATGGGTAGACGAGTTTGGAGCTTCCATTTCATTTGATCAGGAGCTTGTTCTTGAAGATATTCAAGGCAGCCTGGCTCACGTTACGATGCTCAAGCAGACTGGAATCTTACCAGAAGAAGATGTAAACAAAATTATTGCCGGTCTAAAAGGTTTACAAGCGAAAGCTGAGAACGGTGAATTAACTTTTAAGGTTGAGATGGAAGATATCCATCTTAATCTTGAAAGTATGCTAATTAACGAAATTGGTCCAGTTGGTGGAAAGCTTCACACAGGCCGCAGCCGTAATGACCAAGTTGCAACCGATCTTCACTTGTATTTGCGCAATCAAACGAACGATGTTGTAAAGTTAATTAAAAACTTACAAGAAGCGATTTTAGAACAGGCGAAAGTGAATGTAGAAACACTGATTCCTGGCTATACACATTTACAACGTGCACAGCCAATTTCGTTTGCCCATCATTTAATGGCGTATTTCTGGATGTTAGAGCGCGATAAACAACGCTTTACAGAAAGTTTAAAACGAATTAATATTTCACCGCTTGGTGCAGGTGCACTCGCTGGGACAACTTTCCCAATCGATCGTCATTTAAGTGCGGAATTGTTAGGGTTCGACGGTATCTATGAAAACAGTTTAGATGCAGTTAGTGATCGTGATTTTGCGCTGGAGTTTTTAAGCAACAGTGCAACGATGATGATGCATCTATCACGCTTTAGTGAAGAGATTATTCTATGGTCTAGCCAAGAGTTCCAATTCATCGAATTAGATGATGCTTTCTCTACAGGAAGCAGTATTATGCCACAAAAGAAAAATCCTGATATGGCCGAATTGATTCGCGGTAAAACAGGTCGCGTATACGGGAACTTAACGGGGTTATTAACAGTGTTAAAAGGTCTGCCACTTGCGTATAACAAAGATATGCAAGAGGATAAGGAAGGCGTTTTTGATACAGTTAAAACCGTTGTTGGTTCGTTAAAAATCTTCGCTGGCATGATTTCTACGATGAAAGTCAGAACGGATGTTATGGAAAAAGCAACGAAAAATGATTTTTCCAATGCAACAGAATTAGCGGACTACTTAGCTTCGAAGGGGATGCCGTTTAGAGAAGCACATGAAGTAGTTGGGAAGCTTGTCTTGTTCTGTGTACAACAAGGATGCTATTTAGCAGATCTTTCATTAGAACAGTTTAAAGAAGCGTCACAACTATTTGAAGAAGATATTTATGTGGCTCTTAACCCATATGAAGCAGTTAAACGCCGTAACAGTGCAGGTGGAACGGGCTTTGCTCAAGTAAAACTTGCAATTGAAAAAGGCGAAAAGCTTTTACAAGCATAATAAAAATAAGCCTCTAAGCTACCAAAAGGGTTCTAGAGGCTTATTTTTTATTTAAGGATTATTTATTTGGCTTATGCTTCTTCAGTACGGACAATCATAACGTCACAACGTGCGTGGCGAACAACGCTTTCAGATACACTGCCAATTAGGAACCGTTCTACAACGTTTAATCCTGTTGCCCCACAGACAATTAAATCAATGTTATGTTTCTTCGGCAAGTCTTTTGAGATTTGTCCTTTAGGAGAACCGAGGACAATATCACCAACAACATTCGTTACGCCAGCTGCTTCCGCTTGCTCTTTATATTTTTTAATTAAATCATTAGCGAATGTTTCAGAACGATCGCGGATTGTTGTGTCATATGCTTCGATTGTTGGATAATTTCTTGTATCAATTACGTGAGCTAAAACGAGTGTAGCATTGTCATTTTTTGCAATCGTAACTGCTTTTTGTAGTGCCCATTCTGCTTCTTGTGAGCCGTCAACAGCTACTAAAATGTTTTTATAAGTACTCATAGTAATAATCTCCTCCTCTTTTATACCCTTATTATACATTAGAAATTATGGGTGATTTGTAACAATTTAGTGAATTTTGAAAGCGGTTCATTATTCAATTATTGAATGATTTGTAGCGCTTTCGGATACTTTGTTAATATTTCACAGCCTTTGTCGGTGATATAAATATCATCTTCAATACGAACTCCCGCTATGTTTGGTACATAGATGCCGGGTTCAATCGTATATACCATTCCTTGTTGTAAGACAAGTTCATTTGTTTCGGTTAAGGATGGGTATTCATGAACGCTGAGGCCAAGTCCATGACCGAGGCGGTGTGGGAAGTATGCACCATATCCTTTGTCATGGATGATTGTTCGTGCTGTGATGTCGAGGTCTTTGCATGTTGCTCCTGGTTTACTTACACTAATAGCGGCTTCTTGAGCTCTTCGGACTGTTTCATATATATCCGCTTGTTTGTCGCTTATATCGCCATAGGCGATTGTTCGAGTAATATCTGAGCAATATCCTTCATATACAATGCCTAAATCGAATAGAACAAGGTCACCCCGCTTTACTTTTGTCATTCCTGGTGTCCCATGCGGGGAAGCGGTATTTGTGCCTGTGAGAACCATGGTGGAAAAAGAAAAATCACGAACGCCGCTTTTTTTCATTTCATACTCGATGGCCGCAACGATTTCTATTTCTGTTTTGCCTTCTTTTATTTCATGAACACCAATGTCCACCGCCATGTCGGCCAGACGACAGGCTTCGCGTAAGTTGTTGAGTTCACTTTCTGTTTTAATCATGCGCATTTGACGTAATTTTTCCTCGACAGAAACGAGAGCAGGAGCTGCGAAATAGTGTGTGAGATGTTCAAATCTTTCGACGTTCAGATGCTCTTTTTGAATGGCTAAGTATGAAAGTGTTAGTTTTCTTTTGCGCACAGCTTCGGACATTTTTTCCCAAGGATTTTCAATATCATTATAGCCAATGATTTCAGCGGTCCAACCGGCATGTTTTGCCTCTGCGACCTCCATTTGCGGACAAACAAGGAAAGGCTCATGATTTTGAAAAATAAAGAGGGACAGCAACCTTTCATGCGGGTCGCTTTGAAATCCACTGCAATAAAAAATCGTATCAGGTGCTGTTAGAAAAGCTGCGTCTAGGTTATTTACTTGCAACCAGCTTTGTAATTCGGTTATCCTATCATTCATAGAAATCCCTCCAAAAAAGTATAGATTTACCTTATCAAGAGATAAAATGAATGTAAATGTTAGAGGATTTGTAAGATAAAAAAAGAATATGTAAGAGGGACAAAAAGATAAGGAGTGTGGAAGAATGAAAGTATCTTTTCATGGACATGCTGTTGTGCAAGTTGAAACAAATGGGAAAACCATTTTATTTGATCCATTTATTACGGGGAATTCATTAACGGATTTACGTGTTGAGGATGTAAAGCCAGATGTTATTATTTTGACACATGGTCATAGCGATCATGTTGGTGATACGCTTGAGCTTGCAAAGAAGCATGATGCACTTGTAGTGGGAATTGCTGAACTTGCGACTTATCTAGGCTGGCAAGGGGTACGTACTCACGGTATGAATATTGGCGGGAGCTATGAATTTGATTTTGGCAAAGTGACATTAACGCCAGCTTTTCATAGTACAGGCTATATGACAGTAGATGAGCAAATTATTTACTTAGGCATGCCTGCGGGAGTGGTTTTCTCGGCAGAAGGAAAAACGATTTACCATGTCGGGGATACGGCATTGTATTCTGATATGAAGTTAATAGGCGATAAACATGCTATCGATTTAGCATTTATTCCGATTGGGGATAATTTTACAATGGGACCAGAGGATGCAGCTGTAGCAGCTAAATTACTGCAGGCTAAAACGGTTGTTCCTATTCATTACAATACATTTCCACCGATTAAACAAGATCCGAATCGCTTTCTTGAATTGTTGGAAGCAGGAAACGGTAGGATTATGGAAGTTGGAGATATCATTGAGCTATAATTCAGAAAGCAGTCACGTTCTAAATGAACGTGACTGCTTCTTTTTTTATAAAATAAGCATATTTATGTAAAAAAAGGGGGAATAGGATGAAACAGCGATTATTGTTATGTTTGTTGCTATGTGGTGTGATGCTGTATTATGCGGTGCCGCGTTTGTCGTTACAAGCAGGGGGAGCAGAGGGTTTATTTGCGGCAAGCTGGCTCCTATTTGCTTTATGTACGATTGCTGGAAATTTAACAGCTTTATTATATTCACCGAAAAGCAAGCGTAAGCCAATAAAGAAAAAGGAATACAAAAAAATGCATCATTATTCCTAGGATTTGTGAAATTGGCTACTTCGCCTTATAATAAAAAAATAGGAATACCGTGAAAAGGGTGAAGAGCTTGGCTACTAAGCATGAACAAATTTTAAAATATATTGATGAGCTGCCGGTTGGAGAGAAAATTTCTGTCCGACAGATTGCTAAAGCATTGCATGTTAGTGAAGGTACAGCTTACCGTGCTATTAAGGAAGCTGAGAACCAAGGCTATGTAAGCTCAATTGAGCGTGTAGGCACGATTAGAATTGAGAGAAAGAAAAAAGAAAACATTGAGAAGCTAACCTTTGCAGAGGTTGTAAATATTGTAGACGGACAAGTGCTTGGTGGAAAATCAGGTCTTCATAAAACATTAAATAAGTTTGTCATCGGGGCGATGAAGCTTGATGCGATGATGAGGTATACGGAAGCAGGAAACTTGTTAATCGTCGGAAATCGAACACAAGCTCATGAGCACGCATTAAAAGCTGGAGCGGCTGTGTTAATTACAGGTGGCTTTGATACAGAAGAGCATGTAAAAAAGCTGGCTGATGAATTAGAAATGCCTGTCATTTCGAGTACGTATGATACATTTACAGTCGCGACGATGATTAACCGTGCGATTTACGATCAACTAATTAAAAAAGAAATTTTGTTGGTAGAAGATATTTTAACCCCAGTTAACGAGACTTCCTTCTTAGCCTCGAACGATTGCGTGAAAAAATGGCATGAATTAAATCAGGAAACAGGTCATGGTCGATTCCCAGTTGTTGATGAGAATATGAAAGTGCAAGGTATTGTGACATCGAAAGATATTATGGGACAAGAAGAAGATACGTTGATTGAAAAAGTTATGACGAAAAACCCGATGACAGTAGGAGATAAAATGAGCGTTGCTTCTTCTGCTCATATGATGGTATGGGAAGGGATTGAATTACTTCCTGTTGTGAATGATAATCTTGTATTACAAGGGATTGTTAGTCGTCAAGATGTTTTGAAAGCGTTGCAGATGAGTCATCGACAACCTCAAGTTGGAGAGACGATTGATGATACGATTACAGGGCAGCTTGTGATGTCTGAAAGTCGAGGGAAAGGTGAAGAAGTTTATAGCTATGGTGTTACACCCCAAATGACGAACTATTTAGGAACGATTTCGACTGGGGTGTTTACGACAATAGTTACAGACTCTGCGAACCGTATATTAAAAAACTATAAGCGCGGAGATCTAGTTGTTGAAAATATGACAATTTACTTCATCAAACCAGTTCAAATTGATAGCACATTAGATGTTCAGCCGCGCGTGCTGGATGTTGGGCGGAAGTTTGGGAAAGTCGATGTTGAAGTATTTAATCAAGGAAAATTGGTTGGTAAAGCGATGTTAACTTGTCAATTGCTTGATCGATCATAGGAAAAGCGTAAGGTACTCGTTTATTAGTAATAGTGTTTGAATCTAATAGTGAACAAAGTCATATAACATAACAAAAAGGATAATCCGTTTGGACTATCCTTTTTGTTGTACAATCGCTTCTGCTTCGTCTATGGCATAGGGGAGGTAATATTTGTACATTTTGTACCCGCCGATTAGGTTTATACTACCAATTACAATGAATATACCTGCTACAATGTATGTGACCATAGATTGAAATAAAAAGAGTTGATTGATTCCGAAGAAAGTTACAAAAGAGCCTAATGCCATTGAAGATTTACTAGAAATCCATTTTTTCTCCATTGGTAAACGAGTTCGCAATGATTTCACTTTAAAAAATACGTAGAGGGCTAATGAAACAATAATGAGTACAACGAAAATAGGCATGAATGAGCAACCTCCAATGTGAGAGAAATAATGCTGGTGTGGATAATTGTTAATAATATCCTTTTTTGTATTGTACCGTCAATCATAGAAAGAATTCCACTGAAAAGCAATTAAAGCTTTTTATTCTTTCTTGTTTTTGTTTAAATAGACATAGATAGAATGAAAAGGGGAGTATCATGAAAGCGACTATTTTAGAGGAAATTAAACAGTATGAGAAAATCATTATTCATCGTCATGTTCGTCCAGATCCTGATGCATATGGATCACAAGGGGGATTGGCAGAAATTTTGAAAGCATCTTTTCCGACAAAACAAATCTATACAGTAGGGAAAGAGGAGCCATCGCTAAACTATTTACGAAGATTAGATGTGATTTCAGATGATATGTACGAAGGAGCACTTGTTATTGTATGTGATACAGCTAATACAGGAAGAATTTGCGATGAACGTTATAAAACTGGGGCAAAATTAATTAAAATCGATCATCATCCGAATGCGGATCCATATGGTGACCTGTTATGGGTAGATACAAGCGCAAGCTCTTGTTCAGAAATGATTTATGAATTTTATTTAGCAGGTAAAGAACAGGGGTTGAAGTTAAGCGATGAGGCAGCAAGGTTGTTATTTGCTGGTATCGTTGGGGATACTGGTCGTTTTCTGTTTCCAAGCACAACGGAAAAAACATTTGCTTATGCAAGTGAGCTGATTAATTATAACTTTTCCCGTCCTCAGTTGTTCCAAGAGATGTATGATGTAAGTGAAAATATTGTTCGTTTGAACGGATATGTATTGCAACATTTCGAGGTGCTTCCACACGGAACGGGTAAAATGATTATTACGAAAGAGACTATGAAGCAATTCGGAGCAACTGCATCAGAAGCTTCACAGTTAGTCGGAACACTTGGTTCAATCAAAGGGGTAAAAACGTGGGTATTCTTCATTGAAGAGGATAATGAAATTCGCGTTCGTTTCCGCTCAAAAGGCCCAGTTATTAACACGATTGCTAAAAAGTATAATGGCGGTGGACACCCGCTAGCATCAGGGGCCTCGATTTATTCTTGGGATGAAGTAGACCGCATACTTGCTGATTTAGAAGAATTAAATCAACAGGCGTAATGAAAAAAGAAGCCTCGACGTCGAGGCTTCTTTTTCACTGTTTAGGAAGTTATGCGATTTTTAGAGGGACGTTAAGTGTTTCAAGCTTCAGCGCTTGTACTTCTATAATCGCTCTAATTTTACCTCAATATACATATCTGTATAAAAGATGAGTTCTGTCACTTCTAAGCGATATTTTTTTTTATTAATGTCGATTATCTTATTCTCAATTGATTTTTTTAAAAGTATTCTTCCGTTGTAGATTGTTTTGACGTCTTTCGCAATAAGCGAAGCAAGGTCATCACGAATAGCCTCTTCAGTCTCGGCGATGCTTAATGAATCTAATTTATAGTAATTCCCGTTTATAATCTTCACTTGGACGTCTTGAATTGTTAATCCTTTTTCCGTTTGTTCATTCAGTTTGTGATATTCTTCCTCCCAAATGGAGATTTTTTGATTTAAATTTAAAATCGTTTCCTCCTGCTCTTGAATTTTGACAATTTGTCTTTCTTGCTGAATACCGAATAAATAAAAGAATAGCACCCAGCTTATAAGTGAGCCAAGTGCTGCTCCAGCAAGGAATCGTTGCCAAGTTGGATCGCGGTGATAAGGAGGAATTCTCATAAAAGATGCTCCTGGGTAAACCAGTTGATGATGAGTGCGCCGGTTTGAGCACCGCCTAATGCAGATAGAATTAACAGTACTTGTTTGACAATGTCTTTCGTTTCCCCGTTGAAGATACCGCGCTCAAAACTGTACATCATATCGAAGGTTCCACCGATAGCTGCTACAATCGCCCAAATACGTAAATTATCGGATAAGCGAAATACGGTTGTCATTGGAGCTTGTCCTGTAAAAAAAGCGGAAAGTCCACCGATGAGGGCGCCTCCTAATAAAACTCCAAGTGAAATAAAATAGCTATTAATAAAGGCTGGAACGAAAGCTTCATTCATTTTTTCCTCATCCTTTGTCTATAATGTGGTTTACTCTATTTATATGGGATTGTTTTCGTTAGTATGATACAAGTTCGATAAGGAGAACATATTTTCTTTTCTAACAATTACCTCTATAATAAGGGAAAATAAGCTTTAAAAAAGGAGGGAGAAAGATTTGTTTACTCATCTCCATATTCAGAGCGGGTATAGTTTATTGAATTCAACAGTAAAAATTGATGAGCTCGTCACTAAGGCGAAAGCAGACGGCATGGAAAGCTTAGCGTTATGTGATCGAAATGTAATGTATGGCTCGCTTTATTTTTATAAAGCATGTAAAAAGTACGGTATAAAACCAATTATCGGCTTACTAGCGGATGTTCTTGACCAGGAAGAAAAGGCATATCCGCTTCTTTTATTAGCGATAAATCAAGAAGGATATCATCATTTATTGAAAATTAGCAGTGCTATTCAAACGAAATCACCGCAAGGACTGCCTAGAAATTGGTTGAAGGCTTACGCGAAAGGGTTAATTGCAATATCGCCGGGAGCAGAAGGGAAAATAGAAAGCTTGCTTGAAGAGGGAAAGGTTGAGGAAGCGAAAGAGGAAGCAAACCAGTTTCTCGACCTGTTTGGGCTTCAGCAATTTTATGTCTCTATTCAACGTCTTCAAATACAGGGGGAGGACCAACGGAACACAGCGGTGGAGCAGTTAGCTCAAGACATGGGTATAAAAGTGGTTGTAACGAATCCAGTTTATTATTTAGAGAAGGATGATGCACTGGCTCAAGAAGTGCTGCTAGCTGTTGGCACTGGGCATAAGCTGGATGATGAAGAGCGACAAGTATTACCTTCCCAGCAATTTTATTTGAAAAGCATGGAAGAGATGCTAGAGCTTTTTACGGATAAAAGAGAGGCGTTACAAAATACGCAATATATTGCGGCACAATGTCAGGTCAATCTCTCATTTCAGCGTACCCTTTTGCCGAAATATCCAACTAATCAAGGGGTTTCTAGTGATGAGATGTTAGAGGCTATTTGTTTTGAGGGGTTGAAAAAGAGGAGGTCTCAACCATCTCCACAGTATGAAGAGCGGCTGCGCTATGAATTAGATGTGATTAAACGGATGAAATTCAGCGATTATTTCTTGATTGTATGGGACTTTATGAAGTTCGCAAGAGAAAATCAAATTTTAACAGGACCGGGGCGGGGGTCAGCAGCGGGATCTATGGTGGCGTATGTATTGCAAATTACCAATGTTGACCCGATTGAGCACTCGCTTCTTTTTGAGCGATTTTTAAATCCGGAGCGAGTGACGATGCCGGATATTGATATTGATTTTCCAGATCATCGCCGTGAAGAAGTTATTGAATATGTTGTCCGAAAATATGGTGAACTCCATGTAGCGCAAATTATTACGTTTGGAACGATGGCAGCCAAAGCAGCGTTGCGCGATACAGGCCGAGTTTTCGGCTTAGATCCAAAAGAGCAGGAAACATTATCTAAAATGATTCCCAATCGCTTAGGTATCACATTAAAGGAAGCTTATCAAGAATCTAAGCGCCTTCAAGCATTTGTTCAAGAAAGTGAGCGTTATCAAAGGCTTTTCTCAATTGCAATGACGCTGGAAGGATTGCCAAGGCACACATCTACCCATGCAGCGGGTGTCATTATTAGCGATATACAGCTTACGGACATTATCCCTATTCAAACGGGACATGCCGGTATCTATTTAACACAGTTTCCGATGGATCTTCTGGAGGAAATAGGTCTGTTAAAAATGGATTTCCTCGGTTTACGGAACTTAACGCTCATGGAACAGATTTTAACAAGTATTGAAAAAGGTACAGGTGAGAAAATCGATTTAGAGAAAATCCCGATGGATGATCAGGACACCTTTACGTTGTTTAGTAAAGGTGAAACGACGGGTGTGTTTCAGTTTGAATCGGAGGGGATTCGCAAAGTGCTTGTTAAGTTAAAACCAACGCACTTTGAAGATATTGTCGCAGTCAATGCCTTATACCGGCCGGGACCGATGGAAAATATCCCTCAATTTATTGAGAGAAAACATGGATTAGCTCCAATTGATTACCATCATCCAGATTTACAGGAAATTCTTGAGTCAACGTATGGTGTTATCGTGTATCAAGAGCAAATTATACAAATTGCTTCTAAACTTGCAGGATTTTCACTGGGAGAGGCTGACTTATTACGTCGAGCAGTTTCGAAAAAAAAGAAGGAAATTTTAGACAAAGAGCGAAATCATTTTGTTATCGGTGCGAAAAATAAAGATTATTCTGACAAAATCGCTTCGAGCATATATAATTTAATTGTTCGCTTTGCAAACTATGGTTTTAATCGAAGTCATGCGGTTGCTTATAGTGTCATTGCTTATCAATTAGCCTACTTAAAAGCGCATTATCCGGCTCATTTCATGGCGGCATTAATGACTTCCGCTATCGGAAATGAGGATAAAATTGCTCAGTATGTTCGAGAGGCTAAGAAAAAAGGGATGATGATTCACTCGCCTTCTATTAATCGTAGTACTTATCCGTTTATAGCCCGACAAGATGGCATTCAATATAGTCTTGGAGCTATTAAAGGAATAGGAAGAACCGTTTTACGTGAGATTTTCTCGGCACGTCGCAATGGGAAATTCAGTGATTTGTTTGACTTCTGCTTACGTGTTTCCGGAAAAATTGTCACACGTAAAGTGGTGGAGGTGCTCATCCATTCAGGTGCCTTTGATGAGTTTGGTCGTGACCGAGCAACGCTTTTAGCTAGCCTTGATGTCGCTCTTCATCATGCAGAGTTAGTAAAGCCAGATGAAGATTTGCTGGATTTATTGATAGATGGAGAATTTTCACTGAAACCTAAGTATGTTGAAGTAGAGCCTATTCGTTTAGAAGATAAGCTGCAGTTTGAAAAAAACGTACTAGGTCTCTATTTATCTAATCATCCAGTGAGTACTTATCAAAAGCTATTTAAGCATTTTGGCTGTATATCGATTGAAGAAGCGACAAGAAAGAAAGAAGCAAAGGCATTGCTTGGTGTTTATATTTCGGCAGTGAAGGCTATTCGAACGAAAAAAGGAGAGTTGATGGCCTTTCTGACTATTAGCGACGAAGATGGCGATTTAGAAGCCGTTGTTTTTCCGAATAGTTATCGACAGTTTGCTGAAACAATTCAAACAAATGCAATAGTCATGTTACAAGGTACATTGGAAGAACGCGATGGAAAGCTTCAACTAAATGTCCAACAAATCTATTCAATCGATGAAGCTAAGCAACTTGCAAGCCAAGAAACAGGAACTCTTTTTATAAAAATAGAAAACGATAAGCAAACGAAAGATATCTTATTACAAATTAAAAAAATTTTATTACAACATAATGGCAAAACAAAAGTAATGCTTTACTACGAACGGGAAAATCGTTATGTACAGCTATCTCTATGGGATTGGGTTCAGCCTAATGACCGTTTGCATAATCGGTTAATTGACATTGTTGGGAAGGGCAATGTCATCCTGAAGAGAGACTGACTGTTTACAATGGTCATAGTTATGTTAGAATGATTAAGTAGACCCGTGTGGTCTGACCACTTAAGTTCGTACTTTTTGATTATTGCCTAATTAGTTCAAGGAGTGAGAGCATTGACATTAAGAGAACAAGCATTGCATATGCATCGTACAAATCAAGGGAAGTTAGAGACGGTTTCAAAAGTACCAGTTCGAAATGCAGAGGATTTAAGTTTGGCATATTCTCCTGGTGTAGCGGAGCCGTGCAAAGAAATTTATGAAAAACCCGAAACCGTATATGATTATACGATGAAGGGAAATACAGTAGCGGTTGTTTCCGATGGAACGGCTGTACTTGGACTTGGAAATATTGGTCCTGAAGCTGCGATGCCTGTTATGGAAGGGAAAGCTTTATTATTTAAAAGCTTTGCCGGAGTCGATGCTTTTCCGATTTGTTTAAAAACGACTGAAGTGGATAAAATTATAGAAACTGTAAAACTACTTGAACCTACATTTGGCGGAGTGAATCTAGAGGATATTGCCGCTCCAAATTGCTTTGAGATTGAAGAAAGATTGAAGAAAGAAACAAATATTCCAATTTTTCATGATGACCAGCACGGAACTGCGATTGTGACGGTAGCAGGGTTAGTTAATGCGCTTCGTGTTGTTGGTAAATCAATGACGGAAATTAAAATTGTCGCAAATGGTGCAGGGGCAGCGGGCATTGCTATTATTAAGTTGCTCTATAGCTATGGTGTACGCGACATTATTATGTGCGATACAAAGGGTGCTATTTACGAAGGCCGAACAATAGGGATGAATGATATTAAAGAAAAAGTGGCACTTATCACAAATCGTGATAAGAAGAGGGGTTCACTTGAAGATGTAATCAAAGGGGCAGATGTATTTATAGGTGTTTCTGCTGCAGGGGCACTAACAAAAGAAATGGTTGAGTCAATGAATGTCGATCCGATTATTTTTGCGATGGCAAATCCTGATCCAGAAATTTTACCGGCTGACGCTAAAGCAGCAGGTGCAAAAGTGGTTGGGACGGGACGCTCAGATTTCCCGAATCAAGTAAATAATGTGCTTGCTTTCCCAGGAATTTTCCGCGGTGCGCTTGATGTACGTGCAACGCATATTAACGAGAAAATGAAGGTAGCAGCTGTTCACGCGATTGCCGGTTTAGTAGAAGATCATGAGCTTAATCCGGATTATGTAATTCCTAGACCATTCGATGAACGAGTGGCACCTGAAGTAGCGGCTGCGGTAGCAAAAGCTGCAATGGAAACGGGTGTAGCAAGAATTAAAATCGATCCGGAGGAAGTAAAAGCTAAAACAAGAAAGCTTGCCCTCATTGGAAAAAGTGAGGCTTGATTTATGTGAGCAAGCAGCATTCCTCTTCCAAGGTTTATCTTGATGTAGTAGAAAATCTGCGCACTATGATTGAAGCAGATGGCCTACTTCCAGGAGATAAAATTCCTTCAGAACGTGAACTTTCAGAGCGGCTCGCTGTTGGTCGTTCTTCGGTTCGAGAAGCGTTACGTGCATTAGAGCTGTTAGGGCTTATCGAAACAAGACGCGGAGAAGGGACTTTTATTAAAGATTTCCAGGAGCATAAATTAGTAGAGCTTCTGGGAACATTTTTTTTACAAAATAATAAAGTAAATGAAGATCTAGTAGAGACGAGGAATCTAATCGAAATCGATTGTTTACGAGTAATAATAGCCCATGCCATAGATGATGAGATTGAACAACTCATACGTTGGGCTGAAAAAAACGATTTTAGTGATGAAGATTTTTTCTTAAAAGTTGCGATGTGTAATCGTAACCGGTTACTAGAGAGAATTTGGCGAATTGTTAATAGTTATGCAAAAGCATCGACCTTTTCTGATACGAAAGTGAGTAAGCAAGCATATGAAACACTGCTTGAATATGTGAGAAAACGTGATGAAAATCAAGTTGTTGCAACATACATATCTCTTATCAGAAATATGTCGAAGAGCGAGTGACAAGATGTTACACAGTTTTTAGTACGATTCTGATACAGTATTAGGACAAGATCGATGCATAGACTAGGCGGTAAAGGGAGGATTCCAGCTTGCTTAAAGAGCTATTTATAAAATCCAAGAAGAAGTATGCAACAATTCCAGTTGACCGTGAGCAGCAAGATGTTCCGGCTGGGATTATGATCAAATGCCCCAACTGTAAAAAAATCATGTATACGAAAGAATTAGTGAAGAATCAGAAAGTATGTCTGTACTGTGAATATCATCATCCTATGTCGTCTTTTGAGAGAATTGCAAGTTTGTTTGACGAGGGAAGTTTTACAGAATATGATCAAGAAATGATTTCTGTCAATCCGCTTGAATTTCCGGACTATCTTGAAAAAGTAGAGAAAGACCGAAAGAAAGCAAATATTAACGAAGCGGTTGTGACAGGAGTAGGTACGATTAATGGGCACACAATTTCCGCGGCGATTATGGATTCTAACTTCAGGATGGGGAGTATGGGTTCTGTTGTCGGTGAAAAAATTACAAGAGCTATTGAGCGAGCGGCTGAACGGAATATTCCGTTTATTATTTTTACCGCTTCAGGTGGTGCCCGAATGCAAGAAGGCGTACTAAGTTTAATGCAAATGGCTAAAACAAGTGCGGCTTTAAAAATGTTCAGCGATAAAGGTGGACTCATTATTTCGATTATGACTCACCCGACAACAGGTGGTGTGTCGGCAAGCTTTGCTTCACTTGGCGATATTAATTTAGCCGAACCAGGAGCGTTAATTGGTTTTGCTGGACGACGAATTATTGAGCAGACCATTCGCGAGGAGTTGCCAGAAGACTTCCAAACGGCAGAATTTCTATTAAAGCATGGTCAATTGGATGCCGTTGTTTCGCGACTGGAATTAAAAGAAACCTTAACGACCATTCTTAAAATCCATACTCCAGGTGGTGAGTGGCAATGATTGGTGAATTAGAATTTGAACGTCCAGTCAATCAATTGCGCAGTAAAATTGAAGAATTAAAAGAATTAACGAAAAACGCCGATGTTGATTTATCGAATGAAATTGCGAAATTAGAAGAGCGCCTGGCGAAATTAGAAAATGATGTTTATGAAAATATGAAACCGTGGGATCGTGTTCAAATTGCTAGACATCCGGCACGACCAACAACGCTTGAATATATTTCATTGATTTTCGAAAACTTTATTGAACTGCATGGTGATCGTTGCTATGGAGATGATGAGGCCATTGTGGCTGGAATTGCACAGTTTAATGGACAGCCAGTGACGGTAATTGGTCATCAACGAGGAAAAGATACAAAAGAAAATATTCGTCGAAACTTTGGGATGCCACACCCAGAAGGTTATCGTAAAGCATTGCGCTTAATGAAACAGGCGGAGAAATTCCGTCGTCCGATTATTTGTTTTATTGACACAAAAGGAGCTTATCCAGGTAAAGCAGCTGAAGAGCGAGGACAAAGTGAGGCAATTGCTCGGAATTTGTTTGAAATGGCAGGGTTAAAAGTACCTATTATTTGTGTCGTAATCGGTGAAGGAGGAAGTGGCGGAGCCTTAGCACTTGGTGTGGGCGATCGTATTTATATGCTGGAGAATTCAACATATTCGGTTATTTCACCTGAGGGAGCGGCATCTATTCTATGGAAAGATGCTACTCAAGCAAAACGTGCTGCAGAATCGATGCAAATTACAGCTCCGGATTTATATCGTTTAGGTGTGATTGATGAAATTATTCCTGAGATTAAAGGCGGCGCTCATCGGAATATGAATGAACAAGCAGAGGCGATTCAAGCTGTTTTAGAGCGCGCATTCAAAGATCTTCTTCCTTTGGATAGTGAAGAGCTTATTCATCAGAGGTATGTTAAATACAAGAAAATTGGTGAATATACGTTTACTGAAAAGAAACAACAGTCAGTGGCGGAAACAAAAGTTGAAGAACAATATACTAATTAATAGGAGCGTGTCGTCTTGGACGGCACGTCTTTTTTTAAGGATTTGTGTATGCTTGGGTGTGATTAACAAGCTGATTTAATACAGCCTTGTTTAAAGAAACAAGAAAGAAACTTCTCAACACGTTTTGTTATCTAGCTTCGCCGGCTAAATCACTGTGAACAAGAGGAGAGTCTTTAAAAGGCAAAAAGCGCCTTGAGGGGGTTTTTACCTGATCTGAACGAGCCGGTTTTGCTTTTTGTAATTTCGTGTAAATCTTTTTTCGTTTGACTTCAATTTCTCCTAAGGGTAATGTAGGCTTAAAGCATTATGATTAATGATTAAGTAGAAAATGACACGTTTAAATGATGAAGAGGTGAGAAGAATGAAGAAGATAGGCGTATTAACAAGCGGAGGAGATTCTCCAGGTATGAATGCGGCTGTTCGCGCGGTTGTTCGGAAGGCGATTTATCATAATCTTGAAGTATATGGAATTTATCATGGCTATCAAGGATTGATTGAAGGGGATATCAAGAAATTAGAATTAGGATCAGTTGGTGATATTATTCATCGTGGAGGCACGATTCTACATACAGCTCGTTGCAAAGAATTTCAAACAGAAGCAGGCCAGCTAAAAGCCATTGAACAGTTGAAGAAATTAGAGATTGAAGGCATTGTTATTATCGGTGGAGACGGGTCTTATCGAGGGGCTCAAGCATTGACAGAGAAAGGATATCCTTGTATTGGTGTACCAGGAACAATTGATAATGATATTCCTGGCACTGATTTTACGATTGGGTTTGATACCGCCTTAAACACGGTCATTGATGCAATTGATAAAATTCGGGATACAGCGACTTCACATGAACGTACATATGTGATTGAAGTAATGGGACGAGATGCGGGAGATATTGCTTTATGGGCAGGGCTTGCCGGCGGGGCGGAAACCATCCTATGTCCAGAATATGATTACGATATGGAAGAGCTTGTCGCAAAGCTCCATCGCGGTCATGAACGAGGAAAGAAACACAGTATTATTATTGTTGCAGAAGGTGTTGGCAGCGGTGTTGATATTGCAAAAGAAATCCAAGAAAAAGCAGGGTTTGAAACACGTGTTACCGTATTAGGACATGTACAACGCGGTGGTTCGCCATCTGCGCGTGATCGAGTGCTGGCGAGTCGATTAGGAGCTCGAGCTGTAGAACTTTTGATGGAAGGTCAAGGCGGTAAAGCGGTTGGAATTGAAAAGAATAAGTTAGTCGATTATGATATTATGGAAGCATTGGCAAAGAAACACACAATTGATAAAAAAATGTACGATTTATCGGCTGAATTGTCGATATAATCCTTGTTTGAATTATGAAGGGGGTAACATTATTATGCGTAAAACGAAAATCGTATGTACAATTGGTCCAGCAAGTGAAAGTATAGAGAAGCTTATTCAGCTTATTGAAGGGGGAATGAATGTAGCAAGGCTTAACTTTTCCCATGGTAATCATGAAGAGCATGCAGTCAGAATTCGTAATATTCGTGAAGCTGAAAAGCAAACAGGCAAAAATGTAGCGATTTTATTAGATACAAAAGGGCCGGAAATCCGCACCCATAATATGGAGAATGATGCAATTGAATTAAAGGCTGGTTCGACTATCACTATTTCAATGACAGAAGTGCTTGGAACGCCAGAAAAATTCTCAATTACATATGAAGGATTACTTCATGACGTATCCGTTGGTTCAAAAATTTTGTTAGACGATGGTTTAATTGGTCTTGAAGTTATAAGCATTGATGAAGTTGAAAAAGAAATACATACAAAAGTTTTAAATAGCGGTACATTAAAAAATAAAAAAGGGGTTAATGTCCCAGGTGTGTCTGTAAAGTTACCGGGTATTACTGAAAAAGACGAACAAGATATTATGTTCGGGATTGAACAAGGTGTAGATTTTATCGCTGCTTCTTTCGTTCGCCGAGCTTCAGACGTACTTGAAGTACGAGAACTATTACAGAAAAATGATGGCACACGCATTCATATTATTCCTAAAATTGAAAATCAAGAAGGTGTCGACCGTATTGATGAAATTTTAGAAGTGTCAGATGGCTTAATGGTTGCGCGTGGTGATTTGGGTGTTGAAATTCCAGCAGAAGAAGTACCGCTTGTGCAAAAGGAATTGATTCACAAATGTAACGAACTTGGAAAGCCTGTTATTACAGCTACGCAAATGTTAGACTCCATGCAGCGGAACCCTCGTCCTACACGTGCAGAGGCTAGTGATGTAGCTAATGCGATTTTTGATGGAACAGATGCGATTATGTTATCTGGGGAAACAGCAGCTGGACTGTATCCTGTTGAAGCTGTTCAAACGATGCATAATATTGCATCTCGTACAGAGACAGCGCTTAATTACCGTGACATTTTATCAAAGAGGAGCAAAGTTCACCGACATCAAGTAACAGAAGCTATTAGCCAATCTGTAGCACATACTGCTCATAATTTAGAGGTCGGCGCGATTATTACACCTACAGAAAGTGGTCATACAGCACGCATGATTTCAAAGTATCGTCCGAAAGCACCAATCATTGCGGTGACGGCTCATGAGCATGTTGTAAGACGTTTAGCATTAGTTTGGGGTGTATATCCGCAAATGGGACCTAGAGCGAATACGACAGATGAAATGCTTCAAATTGCCATTGACGAAAGCTTACATTCTGGCTTAGTGTCTCATGGAGATTTGGTTGTCATTACAGCAGGGGTGCCAGTCGGTGAGAAGGGTACAACGAATTTAATTAAAATTCATTTATTAGGAGATTCTTTATTGAAAGCACAAGGTATCGGACGGAAAGCAGCGAAAGGAAATGTTGTCATTGCAAAAACAGCGGCTGAAGCTTTGGAGAAAGTAACAGAAGGCTCTGTATTAGTAACAATTGGTTCTGACCGCGAAATGATGCCAGCGATTGAAAAGTGTGTCGCGTTAATTACAGAAGAGGGCGGTTTAACGAGCCATGCTGCAGTTGTTGGCGTTAACCTTGGTATTCCGGTGATTGTTGGGGCGGAAGAGGCAACGAAGATTTTAACAGAAGGTCAAAGCATTACAGTAGATGCTAGCCGAGGCGTTATTTACGATGGAGACTCACGGGTTTTGTAATATGATATTTTCGCTTGTTGAAGTAATAGGAGGTATAATGTAGTTATATACATTGTGCTGGAGGAATGTACATGAAATATATGTTGTTTTTACTCATTGCGTTGCCGGTCGTTGAAATTGCCATCCTATTGTTAAGTGGTCATTTAATTGGTATATGGCCAACGCTTCTTTTGATAATCATTACGGGCATATTCGGTGTGTTTTTAGCGAAACGACAAGGAGTAGAAACATTGCGTAAAGCGCAGGAGCAAATGCGCTATGGTTCGATGCCAGGGCATGAAATCATCGACGGCATCTGTATTTTAATCGGTGGTATTTTTCTGCTCTTACCTGGTTTTGTATCAGATATTATCGGGATTATCTTACTGCTGCCATTTACACGCAATTTGTTTAAACCGCTTGTTATTGGCTTTATTATGAATAGAATGAATCGAGGAAGAAATATTATTCGTTATAAATAATTTAAGAAATCATATAAGTTGATGAAATCGCATCTCTAAAGCAGCGATAAATATCCTGCCCTTATCACAACAATAAGGGGCAGGAAAGCTGCTTTGGAGGTGCTTTTTGTCTTGTAGAAGGAACACTTATAGGGGATAAATGTAATTCATTCATGTTTTTGATTAAAAACATAATTTTGTATAGCGAGATAATCAGCTGTTGATCCGATGTCATATCTAGTGCCTGACAGGACTTTTCCGTGGCACTTGTCCTCTTGAAGAATCTTTTTAATAGCATCTGTTAATTGAATTTCTCCTCCAATGCTTGGCTCTAGATTTTCTAACGCTTCCATAATGGAGGGGGTAAATATATAACGGCCGACTACAGCGAGGTTGGATGGGGCATTTTGTTGCGGTTTTTCTATAATATTTACAAGTTCATAGAGGTCTGGAGCTACAGGTTTACCATCAATGACCCCATAATTTTTTAAAAATTGCTCCTCTACTTTTGTTAAACCAATCACATGACTATTTTCTTTCTCATATATGTCTATTAACTCTTTTAATCCGCCGCCAACGATAATATCATCCGGAAGCAGTACGGCAAACGCATCGTTCCCTACGAAATGTTTCCCAAGACGAACGGCATCACCAAGTCCTTTTGCAGATGATTGCCGGGTGTAAACAATTTGAATATCAGGGATGTTTAATTGAGGTAATAAGAACTCTTTATTTGCCTTTTTTAGAAACATTTCTAATTCTAACGAATGATCAAAATAGTCTACGATTAAGTTTTTGGAGCGTGAGACAATGATTAAGATTTGCTCAATACCAGCTGAAATGGCTTCTTCTACGACATACTGGATGGAAGGCTTGTCTCCGATAGGGAACATTTCTTTTGGGATTACCTTTGTAACTGGTAGGCTCCTTGTACCAAAACCGGCAGCGGGTATAATGGCCTTTTTAATCATGAGTACACCGACCTTCTTGTCTTAAATTTCTATATAGTATTCCGAGTTTTGTAAGTTGGTACTTCCTTAAGTAAATTCAGGCATCTGTCTTAATTATTTGCGCAGTACAATATTTTTATTTGTTTTAGCTCATTTTAGCGGTGATGAAGCGAGCCGGAGATTGTTTGATTAGCATCTAAACATAGTTAGTCGAGATAGTATAACCGTCTAAATTCAGCCCTTTTTAGACAGATGGATAGTCAAGCTACCTCTTTAGTTAATAGGATACATAGAAGTTGTCGGAAAGGAGAAAGTAGACATGGAAATATGTGTAGTAGGGGCTGGGTATGTCGGGTTAACATCGGCTGCTGTACTCGCAGATTGTGGCCATTCTGTTTGCTGTGTAGATACAAATAGAGAGAAGATACAATTGCTGAATCAAGGAGAGGTACCTATCTTTGAACCAGGTTTAAAAGAATTAATTACGAATAATAGAAGTCGGTTAACTTTTAGTAACTCTGTTATAGAAAATATAGGGAAATATCCAGTTATTTTTATTGCTGTTGGAACTCCTTCAGCTCCAGATGGTCAAACAGATTTAACATACGTTAATTCAGTTGTTGACTTGATTGCTCATTCTATTACTTCTTATAAAACGATTATTACAAAAAGTACTGTACCCCCTGGGACAAATGAAGGGATTTTTCATAAGTTGATTGAAAAAGGTGTGAATCCGCAATTATTTAATATTGTCTCAAACCCTGAATTTTTGCGAGAGGGTACAGCAATTGCTGACATGTTACATGCTGATAAGATTGTAGTAGGGAAACAAAAGGATGATCAAAGGTCTCTCGATATTATAAAAGAAATTTATCAAAAAATAGATGCTCCATATATTGTTACGACATTATCCGGGGCGGAAATGATTAAGTATGCGTCTAATGCTTTTTTAGCTACAAAAATCTCGTTTATAAATGAGATTGCTAGGATTTGTGATAAGTATGAGGTTAATGTTGAGGATGTGAGAAAAGGGATTGGTTTAGATCCGAGAATTAATCCACATTTTTTACAATCAGGGCTTGGTTATGGCGGCTCATGTTTTCCGAAGGATGTTCGTTCTTTAGAACACAGTGCATTAAAGAAAAAGGTAACACCGATTATTTTACAGGCTGTTCAATCGGTGAATTACACACAAGTGGACTACTATATAGAAAAACTATTAACAGTTATTCCGGGCTTTACTGAAATGACGGTTGCTGTTTTAGGAATTGCTTTTAAGCCGCAGACAGATGATACAAGGTATTCACCAGCTGTGCAGTTGATTGAAAGATTAAGCGCTATGAACCCTATGGTGCATACGTATGATCCGAAAGCTCGCCTTCCGTTTGCTAAAAAAGAGAATGTAATTCAATATGAAAATATCACCCAAGCTATTACCGGAGCGGACTGCATCATTATCGCTACTGACTGGGATGAATTTAAACAGCTGGACTGGGTGGAAATAAAAAAATTAATGAACGGTCATTGCATAGTCGATGCTAGAAACTGTATTGACCCAGAGTCTGTCGAGCAATGTGGATTAAGATATATTGGAGTGGCTCGCTCATGAAAATATTAGTTACGGGTGCTGCAGGATTTATTGGTTCTCATCTATGCGAAAAGCTACTAACAGATCCGGGGAATGAAGTGGTCGGAGTGGATACATTTATCGGGCCGACACCTAGAGAGTTAAAACAATACAACGTACAAAACCTCTTGCAACAGTCGCGATTTCAATTAACAGAAGCAGATTTATTAACCGTTGATTTAAAGAGCATGCTTTCTGGTGTTGATGTGGTTTATCATTTAGCCGGAATGCCAGGTGTCCGCTCGAGTTGGGGAAAAGATTTTGATCCTTATGTTACGAACAATATTTTAGTGACCCAACGTCTTTTAGAAGCCGCGAAAGACCTACCTCTTAAAAAATTTATCTATGCTTCAACATCCTCTGTGTATGGTGAAAAAGTAGGAAAAGTAACAGAAGATGCCTATCTTACACCTCTTTCTCCATATGGAATTACAAAGCTTACAGGAGAGCATTTATGTCATGTGTATTTGAGAAGTTATAACGTTCCTGTTGTAACGGTCCGGTTCTTTACTGTATATGGGCCGAGACAGCGTCCTGATATGGCGTTCCATCGATTTATTGCTCAAATTCTTAAAGGAGAACCAGTAACGATTTTTGGAGATGGAAACCAATCAAGAGATTTTACCTATATAAGTGACTGTATTGATGGGATTTTTCCTCTTGCTTACCAGGAAGGATTGATTGGCCAGACAATTAATATCGGTGGAAAGGAACGAGCGACTGTTAATGAAGTAATTGCTCTAATTGAACAAATGACAGGAAAACAAGCAAGGTTTCACTATTCGGAAACTGTTAGTGGAGAACCACGTCATACATGGGCTGATATTTCTAATGCGCAAAAGCTATTAGGCTATAACCCAAATATTTCTTTAAAAGAGGGTTTGGCTAAAGAAGTAGATTATATCCGCTTTGTATATCAGATATGAGGAAGCGGACAGCATAGTCTTTGGAAAAGTCATAGATTAACAGTCAAATAAAAGAATCATTAACATATTTTAATATGAAGTCTGTTTTTTTACTAATCATCATGTTATAGAAAGGAGATGTTCGACATTAAGATTGCATTCATTTGTACGGAAATGCTGACCGTTCCCCCATTAAGAGGGGGAGCGATTCAAGTGCTTATCGATGGAGTGACGCCTCACTTAAGTCAAAATCATGATTTGACGATATTCTGTATTACAGACCCTGACCTTCCTGACCGAGAAATCGTAAATGGTGTAGAGTATATTCGAGTTTCCCGTGAGAATTATGTTTTCAATGTGGCTCGAGAGTTATCAAAAAAACAAGTAAATCAAGAATATTACGATGTTATACATGTATTCAATCGTCCTCGTGATGTTCTTATCTATAAGACTGCCATGTCAAAGAGTCGGTTTGTATTGAGTCTTCATAATGAAATGTTTAAAGAAAATAAAATCTCTACAGAAATGGGAAATTTGGTTATTAGAGCTACGGATAAAATTATGACGATTAGCGAGTATATTGGAACAACGATTACCGCTCGCTTCCCATTAGCAAAAAGTAAGGTGAAGGCTGTCTATTCAGGAGTTGATTTTAAAAAATATAAACCAATTTGGAGTGAGGAGGTACAAAATTCACGAAAGGAAATGCGTCAGAAGTATGGGGTAGAGGATAAGCAAGTGATTTTATTTGTTGGTCGCTTAAGTCCTGTAAAAGGTCCTGATATCCTTTTAAAAGCAATGAAGGGAGTTTTCAAAAAACAGCATAATGCTGTATTAGTAATCGTAGGAAGTAAATGGTTTAGTGATGATACAATTGATGAGTACGGATTAAAGCTGCGTCAGCTTGCTGAATCGTTAGGTGAGAATAAGGTCATTTTTACTGGCTTTTTGCCTCCAAGCGAAATTCCTGTTCATTTTTTGATTGGAGATCTTTTTGTATGTAGTTCCCAGTGGCAGGAGCCCCTTGCCCGTGTTCATTATGAAGCAATGGGTGCTGGATTACCGGTTATTACGACGAATCGCGGTGGGAACACAGAGATTGTTAACCATCTTCATAATGGAATTGTTATCGATGATTATTCGAATCCTGAGGCGTTTACGGATGCTATTTCCTATTTATTATCGAATAAGAAAGAAGCAGACTCTATTGGGAAAGCGGGCCGGAAGTTTGTGGAATCAAACCATGGGTTTGAGCATGTAACCAAACGTTTGGAAGATCTTTATACAGCTGCTATGAAAATAAAAAAGTCTTAGGAGGGCATCTAAATCAATACGATAGCTTCAGAAGTGGTAAAAAGCTTAATCGCTTACTATCCTGTTGAAGTAATGATGAAAGAGGTTCCATTTGATGAGAATCATACTGCATTTATGGTACATACAATTGATTATTTAAGAGACAATGGTATTCATATGCCAAGTGTCAGTAGAACTCATTTGGGAGAAGAATTTTTGAAGATAAATGGTTAGTGTTTTGTCGTCTTTGAAGCGGTTCATGGAAGAACAACAAAATATAAGTATGAGAATGAATTGTTGATGGAATGACTGCTAGAAAGGAAAAGACCCGAGAGGAAGTATCTCAGGTCTTTTCTTTTGCGAATCAATATATGCCCTTTGGCTAGTCGTATGACACATCTTTCTTTAATGAGTAGCTGTGTTATAGAACACTATTGATGAACAATATTGTTTAACAAAGCAGAATTGTTTAATAAAGTGGATTTATATTTTTTATTACATAAAGTTACAAATTTGGATATACACTTTAAATTTATTCGAAAATTCGATATATTTAGGAAAGATAGAAAACGAAATGTGTCGCAAAATATTGATATATAAAGGTTTTGGTCGGTCTATTCTTCCATAAAAATAATTTATTATAAATTTTTAGAAAAAAGTGGTGACAAATACCAAGAGTGTGTTATATAATACAAACAAGGGAAAGGAAAACTGTATTATAACATGAGGGGAGCTCCGAAGGGATGTGAGAAAGCGATATGGTTACCAAAGTAGCGAGTCTAGAAATTATTGGGGAGATGAAACCTGGCTTTGATGAAATTCTTACACCGGAAGCACTACAATTTATTGAAAAAATTGAACGCTATTTCGGTCCGAGAAGAAAAGAACTTTTAGAAAGACGCATGAAAGTTCAGGAAGAAATCGACCAAGGTAAAGTACCTCAATTTCTAGAAGAAACCAAACATATCCGTGAAGATAACTGGACGATTGATCCACTGCCGAAAGATCTTCAAGATCGCCGTGTAGAAATCACTGGACCAGTTGAGCGGAAAATGATAATCGATGCTTTGAACTCAGGTGCTAATCTTTTCATAGCTGATTTTGAAGATGCGAATTCGCCTACATGGTCGAATTGCATTGAAGGTCAAATCAATTTACGAGATGCAGTTCGTCGAACGATTACCTTCGAAAATTCAGATGGGAAGTTCTGTAAACTAAACGAAAAAACAGCTGTCTTAACAGTAAGACCTAGAGGATGGCATTTAGAAGAGAAGCATGTGCTTTTAAATGGCCAACCGATTTCAGCCAGCCTTTTCGATTTTGGACTCTATTTCTTTCACAATGCAAAAGCATTGCTGGAAAAAGGGACAGCACCATACTTTTATCTTCCCAAATTGGAGAATCATCTTGAAGCGAGACTATGGAATGATGTGTTCGTTTATGCACAAAATGATTTAAAAATCCCACAAAGTACAATTAAAGCAACTGTACTAATCGAAACAATTTTAGCTGCTTTTGAAATGGATGAGATTCTATATGAATTGAAAGAACATTCAGCTGGCTTGAATAGTGGGCGATGGGATTACATATTCAGCTTCTTGAAAAAATTCCGTCACTATAATCATGGTATTTTCCCGGATAGGGCACAAGTTACGATGACAGTACCGAATATGAGAGCATATTCCTTGCTCGTAATTCAAACATGTCACAACCGAAATGCTCCGGCAATCGGTGAAATGGCTGCACAAATTCCAGTGAAAGGTGATGTCGAAAAGAACGATAAAGCTTTTGCTATAGTGCGTGCAGACAAAGAACGTGAAGCGAGAGATGGGTATGATGGAACATGGGTAGCCCACCCTAGCATGGTCAGTATTGTAAAAGAAGTATTTGACTTGCTTGTTCAAAAACCCAACCAAATCTATCGTAAACGTGAGGATATACAAATAAAAGCAGAGGACTTACTAGAAGTCCCAACAGGAACGATCACTGAAAGTGGTTTACGTACTAACATTAATGTTGGTATTCAATATATTGCTTCTTGGTTATGCGGTCGAGGAGCGGTTCCTATTCACGATTTAATGGAAGATGCCGCGACAGCAGAAATTTCAAGAGCGCAAGTATGGCAATGGATTCATCATCCGAAAGGGATTCTTGAGGATGGTCGAGACATTACAAGTGAGCTATTCAAATCGATCCAACAAGAAGAATTAGAAAACATCAAAGCGGAAATAGGGGAAGCAGCATTCGCAACAGGGAAATTCATCGAAGCCGCCAAGCTGTTTGAAGAATTGAGTTTAGCTGATGACTTTGCCGATTTTTTAACAAATCCGGCATATGAACACCTTTCATAGTAGTTAAATAGTTTCATAATTTTATATAAAAATTAGGAGGAATTTAATCATGAGAGAAGAAAGAGCAAAACAATTACAACAAAGCTGGGAAAACGATGCAAGATGGAAAGGGATTACTCGCCCTTATTCTGCTGAAGATGTTATCAAATTAAGAGGATCAATCGATATTGAACATACATTAGCTCGTCGTGGGTCAGAAAAATTATGGAATCTTCTTCATACAGAAGATTACATTAACGCACTTGGTGCACTTACAGGTAACCAAGCAATGCAACAAGTAAAAGCTGGTTTAAAAGCAATTTACTTAAGCGGTTGGCAAGTGGCTGCGGATGCAAACCTTGCTGGTCAAATGTACCCTGACCAAAGCTTGTACCCAGCAAACTCTGTACCACAAGTAGTAAAGCGTATTAACCAAACATTACAACGTGCTGACCAAATCTCTTACTCTGAAGGAAATACAGACATCGATTGGTTCGCACCAATTGTTGCCGATGCAGAAGCTGGTTTCGGTGGAGCACTTAACGTATTCGAATTAATGAAAGGTATGATTGAAGCAGGTGCTTCAGGCGTTCACTTCGAAGACCAACTTTCTTCTGAGAAAAAATGTGGTCACTTAGGTGGGAAAGTTCTTCTACCAACTCAAACAGCTGTACGTAACTTAATCTCTGCTCGTTTAGCTGCGGACGTAATGGGTACACCAACAATCTTAATCGCACGTACAGATGCTGACGCTGCAGATTTAATTACTGATGATATCGATCCAGCTGATCGTCCGTTCATCACTGGTGAACGTACACCAGAAGGATTCTACCGTACAAAAGCTGGTCTTGATCAAGCGATTGCTCGTGGTCTTGCTTATGCACCATATGCTGACCTTATCTGGTGTGAAACGTCTGAGCCGAACCTTGAAGAAGCTCGTCGCTTTGCTGAGGCAATTCATGAGAAATTCCCTGGTAAATTACTTGCTTATAACTGTTCACCATCATTCAACTGGAAAGCTAAACTTAGCGATGAAGAAATTGCTAACTACCAAAAAGAAATCGGTAAGTTAGGATACAAATTCCAATTCGTTACACTTGCTGGTTTCCACTCATTAAACCACAGCATGTTCAATCTTGCTTTAGGTTACAAAGAGCGCGGAATGGCGGCTTACTCAGAGCTTCAACAAGCTGAATTCGCAAGTGAAAAAGACGGTTACACAGCAACTCGTCACCAACGTGAAGTTGGAACTGGTTACTTTGATGAAGTAGCACAAGTTGTATCTGGTGGAACGTCTTCTACAACAGCACTTGCTGGTTCAACAGAGGCGGAACAATTTCAAACAACTAATAAATAATGATGAATGGTAATCTTGCCTACTAATTATAGTAGTGAAGAATGAACTACTATGTCGTGTCTATTACCTTACTCACAAAGGAATAGTATGTATTGAAGTAAGGGCGTAACTCTATTGTAGAGTGAACCCCTTACTCTTTTTTTGATCCAATAATAAATGTCCAAATTTCAGTAAACACGTTGGCACGCTGCAAGGTGTTAATTATCACAAGGATGATTGGACCGATAATTAATCCTAAAAAGCCAATTAATTTATACCCAATAAATAGAGAAATAAGTGTAGCTAATGGATCAATACCGATGCTTGAAGAAAGAACTTTCGGTTCAATGAGTTGCCGTTGTACAACGACGATGATATACAGGACAGCAAGCCCAATGGCAAAACTAACATCTCCAGTCATTACTTCATAAATCATCCAAGGAATAAAGATAGTCCCCGTTCCTAAATAGGGAATAATGTCAATGAAACCACAAATTAAGGCAATTGTAATAGAATAGTTTACTCGCATAATTAATAACCCAATTAAAATGGTAATCGTTGTTAAAGAAATCAATGTGCATTGAGCGCGGACAAAGCCAAATAAAGCTCGTTTCAGATCATGGACCACTCTTTTTGCACGAGAAGACACTTTATAAGGCAGAAATTTAGCCGTTAATCCTCCAAGACGATGCCAATCTTTACTAATAAAAAAAGTAGCCATTAAGGAAAAAATAAGTGCTGTTATTGTATTTGGAAACCACCCAAGAATAGCTGGGATATTTTTTAAAATAAATTGAATAAATTCGCTGACGGCTGTAGTGATAGATTGGCCAATCTGTTGAACATTTTCCATGATTGTATCCTGTTGGGCAACATCTAGTCTGTTGAACAAGGTGGCGGTTTCATTATAAAAAGGAATAATGGTTTGAGCGATGAAGTTTTCGATGAATGTAACAAAGGTTTCAATATGTGTTGGAAGTACACTTGCTAAATAAGTTGTACCGGAGACCATTTCAATAATAAGTAATGTAAGAAGTCCAGCTAAGGCAGAAAAGATAAGCAAAAGAGAGAGTAATACAGCAAGGCTTCTTGGCAATCGTGCCTTTTTCTCAAGAAGGGTAACGAGCGGATTCATAAAGAAGGCCAATATGACGGCGATGATGAATGGGTAGGTATAAGTTGATAAATAAAAAAGAGCCGTACAGCCTAAACTAATTAATGCAATGACGAAGAAACATCGAATAAAACGATAAAGATAGACGGAATTCAAAGCTTCTCCCCCTTATAAAATATTTGTATTATATAATTGTAACGATAGGAAGAAAAATTGGAAAGTTTTAACTGGCGAAGCGAGTAGATTTTTCGGTTGCTTCATCTAAGGAATTTTTGAAAAACACACTTTTTTGTTATGTTGAAATAATAATTTAAGGGAAGCAAGGAGAGAGTGAATGGGTCCGATTTTGTTTTTACTGTTGCTTGGAATTATTGGCTGGCTTGGCAAGAATACATCGCTAATGGTTGCGGCAGGCTTTTTGTTATTGATGAAATTGTTTATGCTGGACACAAAAATATTCCCTTATTTAGAGGGAAAGGGAATTAACCTGGGAGTTACAATCATCACGATTGCCGTATTAGTTCCAATTGCAAGCGGTGCGATTGGCTTTAAGGAATTAGGAGAAGCCATTAAGTCTCCTTATGCTTGGATTGCTCTTATATCTGGAGTCGCTGTTGCTTTAATCGCTAAAAACGGATTAACGTTATTACAGCATGATCCACATATTACGACGGCGCTTGTTTTAGGTACAATTCTAGCTGTTGCTTTATTCAAAGGTGTGGCAGTGGGCCCGTTAATAGGGGCTGGAATCGCTTATATATGCATGAAATTGTTTGATTTTATGAACTAATAAAAAATAATGGGGATACTTTAGGAGCATACGGAATCATTCATTTGACTGGCTTTAAACAACAATTTATGAAGCGGGAAAGGCAGAATATGGGTGAGCTTTTCTAATAAAATAATAATTTTTTCACAATTTCAATGCTTTTCATTCCCAAAAAAGTGATTATTGTTTATAATAAACATGTAACTGCTGAAAAATGATAAATAAGCGTCCGAATTATTTTAATGGATGCGAAGATTACTTGTAAGCGTTTCAGGCAGTTATTGATCAAGCGCTCGCTAGGAAAAGTAAAACGCATATTTGATTTTTAGAAAACGGCAAGTGAACGATAGGTAGAATACATAGCATAGTCTATCTTTAATGTGAACGCTTTCAATAAGAAGGCGAGGTTTTTCTAAAATGTATATGGGCGGTTATATACTTCCTTTTTAGAGGCGCTATATTTATACGCAATAAGTAATGGGCATAGGGGAATATTTTTAAAAAAGGAGAGATTTAATATGACAGCAACAAAAGGTCTAGAAGGTATTGTAGCAGCAACTTCATCTGTTAGTTCAATTATCGACGATACATTAACTTATGTAGGTTATAACATCGATGATTTAGCAGAAAATGCAACATTTGAAGAAGTAATCTACCTATTATGGCATAAAAAATTACCAAATAAAGCTCAATTAGAAGAGTTAACACAACAACTTGCTGACAACGCAGAAGTTCCAGCAGAAGTTCTTAACCACTTCAAATCATACCCAATCGATAAAGTTCACCCAATGGGAGCTCTTCGTACGGCAATCTCTTTACTTGCACTTTATGATGAAGAAGCTGATGTAATGAGCGACGAAGCTAACTATCGTAAAGCAATCCGCATTCAAGCGAAAATCCCAACAGTTGTAACTGCATTCTCACGTGTTCGTAAAGGTTTAGATCCAGTTGCTCCACGTTCTGATTTAAGCTTTGCTGCGAACTTCTTATACATGCTTAGTGGAGAAGAGCCATCTGCAATCGCAGAAGAAGCATTCAACAAAGCGTTAGTTTTACATGCTGACCATGAATTAAACGCTTCTACATTCACTGCACGTGTATGTGTAGCTACACTTTCTGATATCTATTCTGGTATCACATCTGCTATCGGAGCTCTTAAAGGACCTCTACACGGCGGAGCAAACGAGCAAGTTATGAAAATGCTTACAGAAATCGGTTCTGTTGAAAATGTTGAGCCTTACATCAACGCAAAATTAGCAAATAAAGAAAAAATCATGGGCTTTGGACACCGTGTATACCGTAAAGGTGACCCACGTGCGCCACACCTTAAAGTAATGTCACAAAAATTAACTGAGCTTACTGGTCAACCAGAATACTACGAAATGTCTGTTAAAATTCATGAATTAGTAACTGGTCAGAAAAATCTACCACCAAACGTAGATTTCTATTCTGCATCTGTATACCACAGCTTAGATATCGAGCATGACCTATTTACGCCAATCTTTGCTGTAAGTCGTACGTCTGGTTGGATCGCTCACATCCTTGAGCAATATGCAAACAACCGCTTAATTCGTCCACGTGCAGAGTACAATGGACCAGGTATGCAAAAATACGTACCAGTTGATGAACGATAAAATTTTTTAATAAAATACAATTTTTTTAAAAAATTTGTTTAATATTTCGACTGATTTGTAGTAAATTAATACATGTGAGTAAAAAAAGGTTAGCTGGCTCGCCAATTTGGAAAGAGCCACTAACCTTTGAATTTGAACCGGAGGTATAGACATGACACAAGGACAAAAAATCACAGTTACAAACGGAGTACTTAACGTACCAAACAATCCAGTAGTACCATTTATCGAAGGTGACGGAATCGGTCCTGATATTTGGGCAGCAGCTGTACGCGTATTAGACGCAGCAGTAGAAAAAGCATACAATGGCGAAAAGAAAATCGAATGGAAAGAAGTTCTTGCTGGGGAAAAAGCATTCAACCAAACTGGCGAATGGCTTCCACAAGAAACTCTTGATGTAATCAACGAGTATCTAATCGCTATTAAAGGACCTCTTACAACTCCAATTGGTGGCGGAATTCGTTCATTGAACGTTGCATTACGTCAACAATTAGACTTATTCGTATGTCTACGTCCAGTACGTTACTTTGAAGGTGTACCTTCACCAGTTAAACGTCCTGAAGACACTGACATGGTAATCTTCCGTGAAAACACAGAAGATATCTATGCTGGTATTGAATATGCACAAGGTTCTGAAGAAGTTAAAAAATTAATTTCTTTCTTACAAAATGAATTTGGTGTAAACAAAATCCGTTTCCCAGAAACTTCTGGTATCGGTATTAAACCAGTATCTGAAGAAGGTACAAAACGTCTTGTTCGCTCTGCACTTAACTATGCAATCAAAGAAGGACGTAAATCTTTAACTTTAGTTCATAAAGGTAACATCATGAAATTTACAGAAGGCGCATTCAAAAACTGGGGTTATGAAGTAGCAGAAACTGAATTCGCTGATAAAGTATTCACTTGGAACCAATATGACAAAATTAAAGAAGCTGAAGGCACTGACGCTGCAAACAAAGCACAAGCTGCTGCTGAAGCTGAAGGTAAAATCATCGTAAAAGATTCTATCGCTGATATCTTCTTACAACAAATCTTAACTCGTCCAAAAGAGTTTGATGTAGTAGCTACAATGAACCTTAACGGTGACTACATCTCTGATGCACTAGCTGCACAAGTTGGTGGTATTGGTATCGCTCCAGGAGCTAACATCAACTACGAAACTGGACACGCTATTTTCGAAGCTACTCACGGAACAGCTCCAAAATACGCTGGTCTTGATAAAGTTAACCCATCTTCAGTTCTTCTTTCAGGTGTACTTTTACTTGAACACCTTGGTTGGAATGAAGCAGCGAAAAGCATTACAGCTTCAGTAGAAAAAACAATTGCTTCTAAAGTTGTAACATATGACTTCGCTCGTCTAATGGAAGGCGCTACAGAAGTTAAATGCTCTGAGTTCGCTGACGAATTAATCAAAAATCTTTAATTCTTAATTTAAATACATCTTATGAAAAAAGCAGCTAATTTATAGCTGCTTTTTTTAATGTACAATCGTATATATAGCATTGCTTTATCTGGGAAAATTTTGTATTATTACATATTGAAGGAGGAGAAGAATATGTCGCGTAAAAAAATCTCAGTTATCGGTGGCGGATTTACTGGTGCTACAACTGCATTTTTATTAGCTCAAAAAGAACTTGGTGATGTTGTGCTAGTTGACATCCCACAAGCTGAAAACCCAACAAAAGGTAAAGCTCTTGATATGTTAGAAGCTAGCCCAGTTCAAGGTTTTGATGCTAAAATCACTGGTACTTCTAACTATGCGGATACTGTTGATTCTGACGTAGTTATCATCACTGCTGGTATCGCTCGTAAACCAGGTATGAGCCGTGACGATTTAGTCCAAACAAACCAAAAAGTGATGAAAGCTGTAACTCAAGAAATCGTCAAATATTCTCCAAATTCTACAATTATCGTATTAACAAACCCAGTTGATGCTATGACTTACACCGTATATAAAGAGTCTGGTTTCCCTAAAAATCGCGTAATCGGACAATCAGGTGTACTTGATACAGCTCGTTTCCGTACATTCGTAGCAGAAGAATTAAACCTATCTGTTAAAGATATTACTGGTTTCGTTCTTGGTGGACATGGAGATACGATGGTACCATTAACTCGTTATTCTTTCGCTGGCGGAATTCCATTAGAAAAATTAATCCCAGCTGACCGTTTAGAAGCAATCGTTGCTCGTACTCGTACCGGCGGTGGAGAAATTGTTGAACTTCTTGGAAACGGATCTGCATATTATGCACCAGCTGCGTCCCTAGTAGAAATGACTGAAGCTGTACTTAAAGATCAACGTCGTGTCCTTCCTTCGATTGCTTACCTCGAAGGTGAATACGGTTATGAAGGTATTTACCTGGGCGTACCAACAATCCTTGGTGCTGGTGGTATCGAACAAATCATCGAGCTTGATTTAACAGCTGATGAAAAAGCAGCACTTGATAAATCTGCTGAAGCAGTAAAAGCTGTAATGAGCGTATTAATATAAGTTTTTTATAATAGAGAAAAAAGGCAATGGCTCAGACTATTGCCTTTTTCTATGTTTAAAGAGAATCTAAACGTTTTGTGCTTTCGTTCTAGGTCATTTTCTTTCCTCTTCCATAATTAATATGTGTATAATAAAATGAGAATAAATGTCACAGGAATAGAATGGATTGCAGGAGGAGAAAATGGCTAAGAAAATTCTTGTTGTGGATGATGAAAAATCAATTGTTACTTTGCTTAAATATAATCTAGAGCAGGCGGGTTTCTACGTAATAACAGCTTCTGATGGAGAAGAAGGACTTCAAACAGTAGTCGAACAGAAACCGGATCTTGTTGTGTTAGATTTAATGCTTCCAAAATTGGATGGAATTGAAGTGTGTAAGCAACTTCGTCAGTTAAAAGTCAATGTTCCCATCCTAATGCTAACAGCTAAAGATGATGAATTTGATAAAGTGCTTGGACTAGAGCTCGGGGCAGATGATTATTTAACAAAGCCTTTTAGTCCGCGGGAAGTGGTGGCGCGTATTAAAGCGATTCTCCGACGTGCCCAGCAGCAAGCCCCAATTGCAGAACAAGGGGTACAGGAAGATCAGCAGCCATCGTTGATTATTGGTGAATTAAAAGTTTATCCAGATCGATACGAAGCCTTATTTAATGATGAGCTACTTGAATTGACACCGAAGGAATTTGAGTTGCTCGTATATTTATCAAGAAATAAAGGGAGAGTATTGACAAGAGATCAGTTATTAAGTGCTGTTTGGAATTACGATTTTGTGGGAGATTCGCGCATTGTAGATGTGCATATTAGTCATCTTCGTGAAAAAATCGAAAAGGATACGAGGAAGCCTTTATATATTAAAACAATTCGAGGACATGGATATAAATTAGAGGAGCCTAAACAGGAATAATGACGTATCGTAAAAAGCTTTTTTTTGCGTTAATTACCTTAATCATTGTTGTTTTAATTGCTCTGGGCATACTGTTAGGGAACTTATTTAAAAATTCTTATGTACAAGCATTTAATGAGCAAATTCAAAAGGAAACAACATTTATTGCTCATTATATTCAAGAACATGGCGGAATTCATTCTTTTTTAGATCAGAATAATACCGTCGATTTGAAACCGCTTATTGATTCAAATGTTACGATTTTGACCGAGGAGGGGGATGTGTTATACGATTCGAATGAAGAGAAAATTGAGCATCCGAATCGCCATGCCCAGGTACTGCAACAAATTGTAAAAGCGCAAGGACAAGAAGGTTATGAAGTGCCTGAAGGGAAAGTGGACTTTCATTATTATTGGCAAGTGATTAAGACAGATGATGAAATAGAAGGATATATCGTACATAGTAGTGAAATTTCCATCATTGAACAAATGAATAAACAAATGTGGCAAATATTAACGATTAGTTTAGGGGCCGCGCTTATCATTATTTTGATGCTTGGAAGTATGATTACGAAACGATATGCAAGACCGATTGAAGCAGCAACGATGACAGCTATTGAACTCGCTCAAGGAAATTATCGAGCACGAACGAGTGAGACTTATTCTGCAGAAACGAAAATGCTTATTACGTCTCTGAATATTTTGGCGAGAAATCTTGAAGAAGCACAGATTTCTAGGGAGATGCATCAAGATCGACTTGAAACGTTGATTGAAAACATTGGAAGCGGCGTTATTTTTATTGATAGTAAAAGCTATATTACGCTTATTAACCGTGAATATAAACGTTTATTTAAGGTAAATCCTATACACTTTATGTTTCGATCCTATTATGAAGTTATTGAATTTGAGGAAATTATTTCGATTATAGAAGAAATCTTTCGAACAGAACAAATTATTAAGCGTCAAATGAAGCTGCCCCTCGAATCAGAGTCGAGGCATTTTGAAGTGTACGGTGCTCCAATTATTGGTAACCACGATGAGTGGAACGGGATTTTGCTTATATTCCATGATATTACCGAATTGAAGCGATTAGAGCAAATTCGAAAGGATTTCGTAGCGAATGTATCACATGAGTTAAAAACGCCGATTACATCAATTAAAGGATTTTCTGAAACACTTCTTGATGGAGCTCTTCATGATGAGGAGACATTACGCAGCTTCTTAACCATTATTTTAGAAGAAAGTGACCGCCTGCAAGTGCTTATTCAGGAATTACTGAATCTTTCAAAAATGGAGCAGCAAGTATTTGTTTTGAATCGCCAAGATGTTGATTTAATTCAGATGTTAACAGACATTTCCATGATGTTATCAACAAGATTAGAAGAGAAGCAGCTAACATTAGACATTGTTGGTCCGAATCAAGCATTCATTGAAGGTGATCTGTCACGTATTAAACAAGTATTTATCAACTTAATGAGTAACGCTGTTAATTATACGTTAACGGGCGGAGCCATAATGGTTTGTGTGAAAGAAGAGGAAGATACAGTCATTGTTGAGATTCAAGATAATGGAATTGGTATTGAACCAAAAGAGCTTCCTCGAATTTTTGAACGCTTTTATCGAGTGGATAAAGCAAGAAGTCGAGATTCTGGAGGTACAGGTTTAGGGTTGGCTATTGTGAAGCATATACTAGAAGTGCATCATGGAAAAGTAAAGGTTGAAAGTACAGTTGGTGTTGGTACAACATTTACCGTGACGTTATATAAAAAACTGCATACATAGCAACATTTGAAGGGTGAAGACTACTAGGTCTTCATTTTTTTTATGGCTACGCTAAATAATGGAGGAGAGTGGATAAAACTACACCCTAAGTATTATCTTTTTGTAGAGTCCTATCTAATGATTGTTATTAAAAATTTGGATAAGATAGATTCATTTTTAATATTTTATGAAACTTTATCCATTTTTGGGCGTACATACAGTATAGAGAGAAAAAAGGGAGGGGTTACTATCGCTAGTTTAAAAAGAATATATACGATGACAGGGTTAGCGTTGCTGATTGTAATTCTTGGAATAGTAGGTATATCTACTTGGTATACAGTAGATGAATCTGATCAGGCTGTGATTTTAACATTTGGAAAAGTAGAACAGACTGTAGCCGAACCAGGGTTGCATTTTAAACTGCCATGGCCGATTCAATCGGTGGAAAAGCTTTCAAAGGAAACATTTAGTTTGCAATTTGGGTATAAGGAGGAAGGCGGAAAAATTTCTGAGTATCCAAATGAAACAAAGATGATTACAGGTGATGAAAATATCGTGCTGGCAGATCTTGTTGTTCAATGGAAAATTACTGATCCGCCGAAGTATTTATTCAATGCGAGCGACCCTGAAGAAATTTTGTATAATACGACTTCTGCTGCCTTACGAAGTATCATTGGAAGCACAAAAATTGATGATGCTTTAACATCAGGAAAAGCAGAGATTGAAGCTGACGTACGTGAATTATTATCGCAATTAATGGAAAAGTATGATGTGGGTATTTCTGTTTTAGCTGTGAAGCTTCAAGATGTAGAACTACCAAACGATGATGTTCGAAGTGCTTTTACCGCTGTAACGGATGCACGTGAAACGATGAATACGAAAATTAACGAAGCAAGCAAATACGAGAATAAACGTATGAATGAAGCGGAAGGGGAAAAAGCAGCAATCCTTTCAGCTGCAGAAGGAGATAAAACGAAACGAATAGAAACGGCACGTGGAGATGTTGCGGTTTTTGATAAGCTGTATGCTGAATATACAAGTAATAAGGAAATTACTCGTTCTCGTTTAATTCTTGAAACGTTGGAACAAGTGCTGCCGAATGCTGAAATTTATATTATGAATGATGATGGAAACACGATGAAATACTTACCACTACGTGCACTTGATTCTAAAGCTGCTGCGACAAAGGAACAGACAGAAGAAGAAACGAAAGAGCAAAAATCAACGAAGGAAGGGGGAGCAGAATAATGAGCCCAAAAATTGTTGATTTAGAAGGAAAGCGAAAAGATCATTTTCAGTGGCGCGGCTATGTGAAGACTGGTATCTTTTTTATTATATTGATTGTCCTGCTTCTGATTTTGCTAACGAATGTGTATATTGTAAAAGAAGGGGAATACAAAGTAGTACGCCAATTTGGGGAAGTCGTCCGGATTGATAAGAGTCCTGGCTTGAAATTTAAAATCCCATTTATTCAAAGTGTGACAACTTTACCAAAATATCAAATGAATTATGATGTATCTGAAGCTGAAATTAATACAAAAGATAAAAAACGGATGCTTATTGATAACTATGCAGTATGGCGAATTGATGATCCGAAGAAGATGATTACGAATGCTAGAACGTTTGAAAATGCGGAAGCAAGGATGGAAGAGTTTATTTATTCTGTTGTGCGTTCTGAGCTTGGTCAATTGAATTATGATGAAATTATTAATGATGAAAAATCTTCAAGGGGAAGTTTGAATGATCGAGTAACAGAAAAAGTGAATGAACTGCTTACTCAAGATAACTATGGGATTCTCGTGACAGATGTTCGTATAAAACGAACGGATTTACCTGCTGAAAATGAAGAGTCTGTGTTTAAGAGAATGATTTCTGAACGAGAATCGAAGGCTCAAGAATATTTATCAAAAGGTGATGCAAAGAAGAATCAAATTATTGCGGATACTGATCGCAAAGTGAAAGAGCTTTTATCAACAGCAGAAGCGGATGCAGAAGTGATTCGAGCGGAGGGAGAAGGAGAAGCTGCTAAGATTTACAATAAATCGTTCTCTAAAGACCCAGAGTTCTATCAATTATATAGAACGCTAGATTCCTATAAAGAAACAATTGGCGAACAGACCGTCATTGTGTTGCCATCTGACTCTCCTTATGCAAGATTGTTGATGGGGAATATGAAGTAAATTACAATAGCCGTCATTTTTCTTTCTCCTTCTTCTCGTGGTAGAATGGAGGAAGAAAATGAACGGTTTTTTTATTAAGGAAAAGGGGCGGAACTTCGCATGGGTGCGAGTTCTTCCCTTGATGTTGAGAAATACATAGTGCAGCTTAAGGCTTTCAAGAGTGAGTGCTGCGTTGGCGCCGTCTTTGAGTTTCATCTTTATTTTGCATGAAGATGTAGAGTGGAAACGGTGTTGATACTATGGGGGGGGCGGAACTCCGCATGGGTGTGGGTTCTTCCCTTGATGTTGAGAAATACATAGTGTAGTTTTAGGGCATTAATGAGTGGGGGCGTTCGAGCCGCCTTTGGGTTTTGCTTTTTAGTCCCTTGATATAGGAGGAATATTTTTTGAATAAAAAGTTAGTATTAATAGATGGAAATAGTATTGCGTACCGGGCTTTTTTTGCTCTTCCCCTTTTAAATAATGACAAAGGGGTATATACGAATGCTGTATACGGCTTTACGATGATGCTGAATCGTATTATTGAGGAAGAGAAGCCGACACATATGCTCGTTGCGTTTGATGCTGGAAAAACAACGTTTCGACATGCGACGTATCAAGAGTATAAAGGAGGCCGCCAAAAAACACCGAATGAATTGTCGGAGCAGTTTCCGTTTATTCGTGAGCTATTAGATTGTTTTGGAATTAAACGTTATGAGTTAGAGAATTATGAGGCGGATGATATTATTGGAACGCTCTCACAACAAGCAGAACAAGAAGGCTTCGAAGTGAAAGTGATTTCAGGAGATAAAGATTTAACACAATTAACGTCTGATAAGACAACTGTTTCGATTACGAAAAAAGGAATTACTGATATCGAAGAATATACGCCGGCGCATGTGCAGGAAAAATACGGGCTTGTGCCCATTCAAATTACTGATTTAAAGGGGCTTATGGGAGATGCTTCAGATAATATTCCCGGCATCCCTGGTGTAGGGGAGAAAACAGCATTAAAGTTGCTGCATCAATTTGAAACAGTGGAAAAGCTTGTTGAATCGGTGGAAGAAGTAAGCGGCCAAAAGCTGAAAGAAAAGATTAATGAGCATAGGGAGCTAGCGTTATTAAGTAAGAGGCTAGCAACGATTTTGCGTACTGCTCCTATTGAAGTAGCCTTAGATGAAACAGCTTATAATGGGATGGACCGCGATAAAGTAATCGCTTTTTATAAAGAGCTAGGTTTTCAAACTTTGCTTGATAAGCTTGATGAGGAAAATGGACAAGACATCGAACAAGAAGAGATTGACGTACAGATAGTAGATGAGATTACAGCGGATTTATTTGCTGATGAAAATGGCTTATATATTGAAATTTTAGAAGATAATTATCATCATGGAGACATCCTTGGAATTGCGTTAAGTAATGAGCACGGGCATTTTTATTTTAGAGGCGAAAGTGCACTTAGCTCAGCGGTTTTCAAACAATGGGCTGAGGATGAAACGAATTACAAAACGATATACGATGCGAAAAAAGCTATTGTGGCTCTCCGGCATCGCGGCATTGAATTAAAGGGAATTGACTTTGATGTATTTCTAGCTTCCTATATTTTAAATCCAGCAGAATCGGTTGAAGATGTTGCAGCGATCGTAAAAGTGCAGCAGCAACCACCTCTTGTGAGCGATGAGATGTTTTATGGAAAAGGGGCGAAGCGTGCCGTTCCCGAAGAAGCAAAACTAAGTGAACATCTCGCTCGTAAGGCGAAAGCTCTGTTAGCTTTAAAGGATGCGATGCTTATAAAATTAGAAGAGCATGAACAAGATCGTTTATTTATGGATTTAGAGTTACCGCTGTCTAATATTTTAGCTGATATGGAATGGCAAGGTGTAAAGGTCGATATTGAACGCTTGCAATCGATGGGGCAAGAATTGTCTGTACGTTTACGGGCAATCGAAGCGAAAATTTTTGATTTAGCGGGCGAAGCTTTTAATATTAATTCTCCAAAGCAACTTGGTATTATTTTATTTGAAAAGTTAGGCTTGCCTGTTATGAAAAAAACAAAAACAGGCTACTCAACGTCAGCAGAAGTGTTAGAAAAATTAGAGGATAAGCATGAGATTGTCAAGGAAATTCTCCATTATCGTCAACTTGGCAAGCTTCACTCAACTTATATCGAAGGCTTGCTTAAAGTAGTTAATCCGAAAACAGCGAAAGTACATACTCGTTTTAATCAAGCGCTAACACAAACCGGTCGATTAAGTTCTACTGATCCGAATCTCCAAAACATTCCGATTCGCTTAGAAGAAGGACGAAAAATTCGCCAAGCTTTCATTGCTTCCGAGCAAGATTGGTTGATTTTTGCGGCAGATTATTCACAAATTGAGCTCCGGGTACTAGCACATATTGCGAATGATTCGGGCTTAGTTGAAGCGTTTCAGGCGGGGATGGATATTCATACGAAAACGGCAATGGATGTGTTCCATGTATCAGCTGATGAAGTGACATCAAATATGCGTCGTCAAGCGAAGGCTGTAAATTTCGGTATTGTATATGGAATTAGTGATTACGGATTATCTCAAAATCTAGGGATTACTAGGAAAGAAGCGAGTGAGTTTATCGCAAAGTACTTTAAAAGTTTTCCTGGTGTTCAAGATTATATGGATGCGAGTATTCAGGAAGCACGTCAAAGGGGCTATAGCACGACATTGTTGCATAGACGACGCTATATTCCGGAAATTACGAGCAGTAATTTTAATATAAGAAGCTTTGCGGAGAGAACAGCAATGAATACACCAATTCAAGGGAGTGCCGCGGATATTATTAAGCTTGCGATGATTAACATGAGTGAGCGTTTAAAGCGAGAAGGTTTGAAAGCACGGATGCTGCTTCAAGTACATGATGAGCTGATTTTTGAAGCTCCACCAGAGGAAATTGACATATTGAAGCAAATTGTACCTGAAGAAATGGAAAATGCTATTTGCTTAAATGTACCGTTAAAAGTGGATTATAATTTTGGAGCCACGTGGTTCGATGCAAAATAAATGAAGATAGGTGAACATCATGCCAGAACTTCCAGAGGTAGAAACAGTCAGAAGAACGTTGGAACAATTAGTGTTAGGAAAAGAAATTCAAGAAGTATCCGTTTTATGGCCGAAGATTATTAAAAAACCAGAGCCGGTTGAACAATTTTGCGATGCACTTGTTGGACAAACGATTCATGGAATTGGACGTCGTGGAAAGTTTTTAATTTTTACATTAGATGATTATTCAATGGTCTCGCATTTACGAATGGAAGGGAAATATGGAGTGTATCCGAAACAGGAGCCATATGATAAACATACCCATGTCATTTTTTCCTTTACAGATGGAAGTGAGCTTAGGTATCGTGATGTTCGTAAATTTGGAACGATGCATTTATTTAAAAAAGGGGAAGAGTCTGAGCAAGAACCGCTTTTGAATCTAGGTCCAGAGCCGTTATTAGAAGATTTTACGGTCGAGTACCTACGCCAAGCATTACGAAAAACCAATCGAAAAATTAAACCCGTTTTGTTGGACCAACATATTGTTGTTGGTATTGGGAATATTTACGTCGATGAGTCGCTCTTCCGTTCTGGTATCCATCCTGAGCGAGTCGCTTCATCACTTACGGATGCCGAAATTACAAAGCTTCATCAAGAAATTATTGCGACATTATCGGAGGCTGTTGAAAAGGGTGGCAGTACGATTCGTTCTTATATCAATTCACAAGGACAAATCGGTATGTTTCAATTAGAGCTATTTGTTTATGGTCGAAAAGGAGAGAATTGCAAGAGATGTGGCGCACCGCTTGAGAAACTAGTTGTCGGTGGGCGTGGCACACATATTTGTCCATCGTGTCAGGTGCGTCCATCATAAAGAAGGAAAACGAGTCTACTTCGCTTTTCTTTACACATCGGATAGGCTCTTTCCATATACTGTTTTAGCAACAGAATTGGAGGGAGTCATCATCGATGTGGTTACAGCTTATTATTCTTTCTATCGCATTAAGTATTGATGGGTTCGGGGTCGGAGTCACATTAGGTATGCGCGGTGTGAAAATTCCATTTCGATCGATTATTGTTATTTCGATTTGTTCGGGTATTAGTCTCGGTGTAGCCATGCTGATTGGTGAGTTCATTAGTCAGCTTGTCTCTCCTAGTGCAGCTGAAAAAACAGGTGGCGCTATCTTAATTTTGCTAGGCATTTGGCTTGTTTATCAGTTTTTTAAAAAGGAAAAAGAAATAATAGAAAGTCATTCTAAAGAAAAGATTATTTTTAACTTTGAAATTAAATCGCTCGGTGTCGTAATTAATATTTTACAAAAACCGACAGATGCCGATTTTGATAAATCAGGTACGATTAATGGTGTCGAAGCTCTTGTTCTCGGTGTGGCTCTTTCATTAGATGCTTTTGGTGCGGGAATTGGTGCCGCTATGATTGGGGTTTCACCGCTAGTGCTTGCTTTTGCAATTGGAGTCATGAGCTCTATCTTTATTTGGAGTGGGCTTCAAAGCGGCAAATTACTATCAAAAAGCACGCTTGTGCAAAATTTATCTTTTCTTCCAGGGGCATTACTCATTATTATCGGAATCTTAAAATTATAGAATAAATTATAAAGGAGAAGGATATGGGTCGAGTTATTGGAATTACTGGGGGCATTGCAAGTGGTAAAAGCAGTGTAAGTACGTATATTAGAGAGTTAGGCTTTGTTGTCGTCGACGCCGATGTGGCAGCTCGTGAAGTAGTTGAGCCTAGTGAAGAAGCTTATCATGACATAGTTAAAGCGTTTGGTGAGGACATTTTGTTGCCAGACGGGGGAATTGATCGTGCCAAATTAGGTACGCTTATTTTTCATGATGAAGACAAAAGGCTGCGTTTAAATAGCATTGTCCATCCTGCTGTGAGGAAGAGAATGAAGGAGCAGACAGAAAAAGCTTTTCAAGATGGAGCGGAAACGGTCTTTATGGATATTCCTCTTTTATTCGAAAGCAAGCTGACGTATATGGTGGAAAAGTCTCTGCTCATTTATGTGGATGAAGAGGTACAGCTTCAAAGGTTAATGAAACGCAATGACTTATCGGAAAGTGAAGCACTCGCTCGCATTCATTCCCAGATGCCGTTAGTTGAGAAGAAAGCTTTGGCAGATGCTGTTGTTGATAATAATGGAGAACTAGAGGAAACGAAGCAGCAAGTACTTGCTATCCTAAAGCAGTGGGATATACGATAAAGTATAGTTTTTATTCGTAAGGAAGTGCTTTAATCTTTGTTGCGGGTTTGCTAAACTAATCAAATGGAGTAAAAAGTGAATGAATTTGATGAAAAAGAAGAAACTAACAATGTTTCTTCTTTTTTGATGAATAAATTTAATTTATTATAACATTTTTATAGCACTTTTTGACGTAAATATGTTATACTAATTGTATATGAGGTTATAAAAAGTATAACATTAATTTCGGGAGGGTCCAAACAAAATGAATGCAAGAGTAGCGATTAACGGATTTGGGAGAATTGGTAGAATGGTTTTCCGTAAAGCCATATTAGATGAAGGTTTGGACATTGTAGCAATCAATGCCAGTTATCCTGCTGAAACTTTAGCGCATTTACTTAGATATGATACTACACATGGCAAATTCGATGGAGAGATTGTAACAGAAGAAGATGCACTTGTTGTAAATGGACGTCGTGTTCAATTAATAAATAATCGTGATCCGAAGCAATTGCCTTGGAAAGAACTAAACATAGATATTGTAGTCGAAGCAACAGGAAAATTCAATCATCGTGATAAAGCAGCTGCACATCTAGATGCAGGAGCAAAACGAGTTATTTTATCAGCACCTGGTACGAATGAAGATATCACAATCGTTATGGGTGTAAATGAAGAACAATTAGACGTTGATAAACACTTTGTTATTTCAAATGCTTCTTGTACAACAAACTGTTTAGGCCCTGTAGCAAAAGTGTTAAATGAAAAATTTGGTATCGATAATGGTTTAATGACAACTGTTCACTCTTATACAAATGACCAAAATAATATCGATAACCCACATAAAGATTTAAGACGTGCTCGTGCTTGTGCAGGAAGCATCATTCCTACAACAACGGGCGCTGCGAAAGCGTTATCTTTAGTATTACCTGAATTAAAAGGAAAACTACATGGTATGGCGTTACGTGTTCCAACACCAAACGTTTCTTTAGTAGACCTTGTTGTGGACTTAAATCGTGACGTGACGGTAGATGAACTTAATGAAGCCTTTAAAGAAGCTTCTGAAAGCGAATTCAAAGGAATTATTGAATATACAACAGAACCGCTTGTATCGGTTGACTTTACAACAAATCCACACTCAGCTATTATCGATGGCTTGTCTACGATGGTTATTAGCGATCGAAAAGTGAAAGTACTTGCTTGGTATGATAACGAGTGGGGTTATTCAAACCGTGTCGTTGATCTTGTTAAATTAGTAGCAGCTAAATTAGAGGAAACTTCCCAAGTACATGCTGGGTAAGGCTTAAGCATGGAGTTTTATGGACCTACTGCAAAATTGCAGTAGGTTTTTTTATATTATTGGCGCTCAACCGTGTGATAAACAATATGGTGTACGAGAGTCTTTTTATTGAGACTCCTCGTTGATTTTGCTTGTACTCTCAGCTTCTTTTAGTTAAGATAATAATAAAAATGGAGTTCTCTCACTGTATATGATGTAGAGAGTAGTACATAAACGGAGCTGATAATAATGAGGTGCCCGTCATGTCAATACAATGGAACAAGAGTGCTCGATTCACGGCCTGTGGATGATAGCAAATCCATTAGAAGGCGTCGCGAATGTGAGTCTTGCGGTTTTCGATTTACGACATTTGAAAAAGTAGAGGAAATACCGTTAATTGTCGTTAAAAAAGAAGGTACACGAGAGGAATTCAGTCGTGACAAAATTCTTCGCGGCTTAATTAGGGCTTGTGAAAAGCGTCCAGTCCCATTAAAAGGCTTAGAGGAAATTACGAATTATGTTGAAAAAGAATTGCGTAATAATGGAATTTCTGAAGTGAAAAGCGATTATATCGGTGAAATGGTCATGGATAAGCTAGCGGATGTGGATGAGGTAGCTTACGTGCGATTTGCCTCCGTATACCGTCAATTCAAAGATATTAACGTTTTTATTGATGAATTGAAGGAACTATTAAATAAAGAACGAAAGTAGAGCTAAAGATAAACCTTTGGCTCTTTTTTCGCTCATCTTGTAAAATGTAATGAATACAAAGGAATTCTTTGAAAGGTTTGAATGAAGATGTCGATGCATTGGCAAGAACTGCTTCCCGCAGATCAATATAGGGTATCTTCAGCGGGAATGCTGCATAATTATGATCGGAATGTACTTACCCGCCTTTATCAGCCACTTATTGGTCCTATTTGTTTGAGCCTCTATATGAGCTTATGGAGTGAGCTTGAAGAGAATCGAATTTGGGCAGAGCCAACAACTCATTATTCACTTATGAATACGATGGGGCTAAACTTGCGTGACATTTATGAAGCTAGACTCCAGCTCGAAGGAATTGGATTGCTGAGTGTTTATAAGAAGAAAAACGGTGAAACAAAGGAGTTTGTGTACGAGTTACACCCACCGCTATCGCCGCAGCAATTTTTTACGGACGGCATGCTAAATATTTATTTGTTTAAAAAGATTGGGAAAGGTGCATATAACCGATTGAAGAAGTTCTTTTCGGATGATGTATTGCCTGTGCGAGAGTATGAGAATGTAACAAAAACTTTTGCTGAAGTTTTTGCTTCGGATCATTCTTTATATATAAGTGATGAGGCAGAAGGTGTGAAAGAGCCGTTGGTTCATCAACAGTTTATCGATCGACAAGAGGGCACTCTTCCGACAGGGTTTGAGCATCAATTTGATTTTGATTTATTAATGGCAGGTTTGAAATCATCGTTAGTGCCGAGAAAAGCACTAACGCCCCGTATTAAAACAACGATTGCCAAGCTTGCTTTTTTATATGACATTAATCCACTTGAAATGCAGAAGTTAGTGCTTGGAGCCATATCCATTGATGATGAGATTGATGAAGAGCACTTACGTAAATCAGCGCGTGATTGGTATCAAATTGAACGGCATGCTGATATGCCTTCGCTCGTTAGTCGTGTGCAGCCAGTCATTTATCGCACTCAAATGGATCCGCCGAGGAATCAAGAGGAGGAGCATATTCAGCGTTTAGAAACAGTCTCTCCATTGCAACGGCTTAAGCAATTGTCGAATGGTGCTGAAATTGTAGAAGCTGATTTAAAAATCGTTGAAGATATTATGCTCAACCAAAATTTAAATCCTGGTGTAGTGAATGTGTTAATTGAATACGTAATGTTGAAAGCAGAAAAGAAATTCACAAAGAATTATGTTGAAAAGATTGCTGGGCATTGGACGCGCATGAATGTTGTCACTGTTAAAGAAGCAATGGAGTTAGCGAGAAAAGAGCATCGTAAATATCAAGGTTGGGCAGATGGCAACAAATCAAGCGCAAAAGGCAGTCGTCAAAAAGCAACGCGTACGGAAATGGTTCCGGTCTGGTTAAATAAAACAGAAGAGAAGAAGACTGAACAAAAGAAAGCAGCAACCGTTTCTGATGAACAGAAAAAAGCAATATGGGAGCAAGTGAAAAAGTTAAATGTAGGAGGTGATCATGCTGATGCAAAAGATTAATTCAGCCTTAAATAAATTGACGAATGGTACAAAGTTTCAGCAGCGTTATGAAGCTTTAAAGCAAGAAGTGATGGAAGATGAACATATTCATGATTTTTTACATGAAAATCGATCCATTATTACAAAAGAAATGGTAGAAAAAAGTGTCGGGAAACTGTATGAATTTTCGACACAAAGCAAAAAATGTGATAAGTGTCCAAGTTTAGATGGTTGTGTGAATATGATGCAAGGATATTATCCAAAGCTTGTGATTCAAGGGAATGCTTTGGATCTTCATTATGAAGTCTGTCCACGGAAAGTAGTAGAAGATGACAAACGAAAACGCGAGAAGTTAATTCGCAGTCTATATGTACCGCGCGATATTCTTGCCGCTAATATTGCCGACTTTTTGCAAAATGATGTATCGGATGAACGATACGCGATAGTAGGCAAGGTAATGAGTTTTATCAATGATTATATCCCCGGTCAAAAGCAAAAAGCGCTCTATATTCACGGGAAATTTGGTGTTGGAAAAACCTATTTACTAGGAGCGATAGCTAATCAATTAGCCGAGAAACAAATATCATCGTTAATTGTATATTTTCCAGACTTTTTGCGCGAGCTTAAAGGTTCGATTGGGGATAATACAGTGAATGAAAAGATTGAAATGGTAAAGACGGCTCCTGTACTAATGATTGATGATATAGGAGCTGAATCAATGACGAGCTGGGGTCGAGATGAAGTGCTTGGGCCAATATTGCAATTTAGAATGCTTGAGAATTTGCCGACTTTCTTTACTTCGAATTTTAACTTTGATGAGTTAAAAAATCATTTAACTTTTTCTCAGCGAGGGGAGCGAGAAGAAGTGAAAGCGGCGCGAGTAATGGAACGTCTTCAATATTTAGCAGAACCGATTGAGTTAGAAGGTAAAAATCGAAGACTATGAGTGGTGACCTGACCTAGTTTCAGGTCACTTTTTCTATTTGATTGGCTATTCTACTTCTAAACAAGTCCTAACTTCCATATATATAAGCATAAAATGTGCGGGTTAGGGGGGACAAAGATTGGTTCTTATTTCATTTCAAAATAATAATGAGGCATTAAAACTATTACAGTTTGTCTCTGCCCATTCTCTAGGGGGAGAGCTGCAACAATATATGATATGTACGCCGGAACAAGGCTTAAAATTAGACTTGGAAGAACAGCCGATTGAAAAGTGGTTAGTGATGCTCACAGATGTTTTTCATAGCTTTCTAGTAGAAGAGAAGCTCCAATCAGTACTTGAACAGATTATCATTCAAAAGTTTCTGTATCGTGAGCGAGATGAAGTTGATGGGATTCTACAAATTGCGGCTTCAATTTTTGAAGGAGAGAGGAATGCGGCTAGAAAGCCTTTGTTTGAGGAAGAAAAGCAAATCATTAAGGATGGTTTACAAACGATCTTAACAAGGAAGTTGTCCTTTTCGTTTGATTCTTTTATAACCTTTCGTTTAAAGTCTTTTCATCAATCTTTAGAAAAATATGCGATGCTCGCAATTGATGAGTATAAGCTTGAGCAAGATTATCAGAGCTTTATTGCTACATTGCGGGATTTCCTGCATAAACGTACTCCCAAAATGCCCTATCTTCACCTCGTTTATCAAGACGCTTTTTATTTTTATGATGCTTCTTATCGAAAGCTTGAACGGCTTGAAATTAATGAGTTAGTCGATCGTCATTTGTTGGCGAATAGTTCGATTTATATTGAATCCGTGACGCTCGCTCCGCTTTTATCCATCGCTCCAGAGAGGCTTTATATTTATACGGATGATATGGAACAAGGGCTGATTCAAACAGTAAAGCGAATTTTCGAAGAACGTTCGGTTGTATTGCCGTTGAATGCTTTTTGTATGTATAATGATTAAGAAAAATCACTTGCATTTCCGAGTAGTACGGATTATAATTTCCTACATACTACTTCAATTAAGTTTTTAAAAGTTATGATGAGGACATGGGTATTCTAACCCCGATTTTTAGAGAGGGAGGCCTTGGCTGTAAGCTTCCTATTCGGCTAGAACACTTACCACCTTTGAACTTCGGCTCGGAAAGCTATTGTAGCGATTATGAGTTGACGGAAAGCTGCCGTTACCAAGCTTCGAGTGTCATTTTGTCTATTGGCAAAATGAAACGAGGGTGGAACCGCGGGTTATAATTTTGTTTACTAAGCTCGTCCCTGTTTTAGACAGGGGCGGGCTTTTTATATTGTCCAAATACCTTTCTGAAGGGAATAAGACAAATTGAGCACACTACTATAACGTAGTGAAAATGTAGAAGGAGTGAAACTGTATGTCTGAATTAGTAAAAATCTCTTTTCCTGATGGCGCAGTGAAGGAGTTTAATAAAGGCACAACAACAGAAGAGATTGCAGCATCTATTAGTCCTGGTTTAAAAAAGAAATCGATTGCTGGTAAATTTAATGGAGAATTATACGATTTAAAACGTCCTATCTTAGCGGATGGAACAATTGAAATTGTGACACAAGATACAATGGATGCCCTAGAAATTATGCGTCATAGTACAGCTCATTTAATGGCTCAAGCGATTAAACGTTTATATAAAAATGCAAAGTTTGGTGTTGGCCCAGTTATTGAAGGCGGTTTCTACTATGATATCGACCTTGAAGAATCATTAACACCAGAGGACTTACCATTAATTGAAAAAGAAATGAAAAAAATCGTTAACGAAAACCTAGAAATTAATCGTATTGAAGTAAGCCGTGACGAAGCAATTTCTCGTTTTACAGAAATTGGCGACAATTATAAATTAGAGTTAATTGACGCAATTCCAGCTGATCAACAAGTAACAATTTATGAACAAGGGGAGTTTTTCGACCTTTGTCGAGGGGTTCATGTTTCATCGACAGGAAAAATTAAAGAATTCAAGCTGTTAAGCATTGCTGGTGCCTACTGGAGAGGAGACAGCAAAAATAAAATGCTGCAACGTATTTATGGAACAGCTTTCTTTAAAAAAGAAGAGTTAGCCGAGCACTTACGCTTGCTTGAGGAAGCAAAAGAGCGCGATCATCGTAAAATCGGAAAAGAGTTAAACCTATTTATGAGTTCGCAAAAAGTAGGTCAAGGTCTTCCGTTATGGCTGCCAAAAGGAGCAACAATTCGCCGTACAATCGAGCGTTATATTGTCGATAAAGAACAACGTCTAGGTTATGATCACGTGTATACACCAGTTATGGGAAGTGTAGAGTTATACAAAACATCTGGTCACTGGGATCATTATCAAGATGGCATGTTCCCTGTGATGGAAATGGATAACGAACAACTTGTTCTTCGTCCAATGAACTGCCCGCACCATATGATGATTTTCAAAAATGGAATTCATAGTTATCGTCAGCTTCCAGTTCGTATTGCGGAGCTTGGTACAATGCACCGTTATGAAATGTCAGGCGCATTATCAGGCTTGCAGCGTGTGCGTGGAATGACATTAAATGATGCGCATATTTTCGTTCGTCCGGATCAAATTAAAGACGAATTTAAACGCGTAGTTAATTTAATTCTAGAAGTATATAAAGACTTCGATATTAAGGATTATTCATTCCGTCTTTCTTACCGCGACCCAGCAGATACTGAGAAATACTACGATGATGATGCAATGTGGGAAAAAGCACAAGGTATGTTAAAAGAAGCGATGGATGAGCTTGAGCTTGACTACTTTGAAGCTGACGGAGAAGCGGCATTCTACGGTCCAAAACTCGATGTTCAAGTTCGTACTGCACTTGGAAAAGATGAAACATTATCAACTGTTCAATTAGATTTCTTATTACCGGAACGCTTTGATTTAGGTTATGTTGGTGAAGATGGAAAACAACATCGTCCGGTCGTTATTCACCGTGGTGTAGTATCAACAATGGAACGTTTCGTAGCATTCTTAATTGAGGAATATAAAGGGGCATTCCCAACTTGGTTAGCACCAGTTCAAGCGCAAGTTATTCCAGTTTCACCTGCTGTTCATCTTGATTATGCAAAAGAAGTTCAAGAAAAATTACAAGCAGCTGGCCTTCGCGTTGATTTAGATACTCGTGATGAAAAAATCGGCTACAAAATTCGTGAAGCACAAATGCAAAAAATTCCTTATATGCTCGTTGTTGGAGATAATGAAGTGAAAGAAGGAAGCGTAAATGTTCGTAAATATGGCGAACAAAAATCTGAAACTATTTCATTTGAAGAATTTTCAGCGCTTATTCAAGCAGAAGTAAATCGTTAATGCAGGAGAAAGGCACAGCAGATGTGCCTTTCTTTTTTAGCTTTGTTAATGAATATTGTGGATTTATACAATTTTTGGACTGATAGTGTGAAACTTCCACCAGTGGGGCTTATTGTCCGTTAAGTGTGGGATAAATGACAAGATAATTGAAACAAGTCGTTTTATGCTCTAATATGAAGAGAGAATCTTTTTATAAATGGGGTTGTTACTATGCAAGAAGAGCAAAAAAAGAAATTTATCTTTTTGTTTGGACCGGCTTTTTTAGCTATCATTATCTTGTTAATACTTGATAATTATCGTCAATACGCGATTGTTCCAGTTTTGCTTTTTTGGATCCTCTTTTTTTCGTGGGATGCATTTGATAAAAGAAAAAAAGCGAAACAGGATTCAAAATAACTTTCAAAAAAATATGTATTGTCAAACGTAAGGAAATTTGATAAGATAATTTTTGTTGTGAATAACCATTTATTTATTTGACAAATCATCTGTGTTTATGATATATTCTCTAAGGTAAATTGAATACGAAATTGAGGAAAGAAGAGGCACCCGCTTCTCACCTGGTTGACGCATTATAGTAGTTAACAGGTCATGATTTGATTATTTGGAATTTCTAAATGAATCTATCTGTGTGGGTGCATTATGTACCCGCACTTTTTTATTGATTGAACATAAATGCAAGTGCAAATCATGTAAGCGAGTTGTGAGCGTTGCCGTTTTACCCCCTAACGTTCGTATTCGCTAAATAACCTTGGAGGTGGCTAACTATTAGTAAAGACGCGATGGTGAACGAAGGCATCCGTGCCCGCGAAGTTCGTCTTATTGACCAAAATGGAGAGCAACTTGGAATTAAAACGAAATTTGAAGCATTGGAAATTGCCGCTCGTGTGAATCTTGATCTAGTTTTAGTTGCTGCAAATGCAAAGCCTCCTGTAGCCCGTATTATGGACTACGGAAAACACCGCTTCGAGCAGCAAAAGAAAGAAAAAGAAGCGCGTAAAAATCAAAAAGTGATCAATTTGAAAGAGGTTCGTCTGAGCCCAACAATTGAAGAGCATGACTTTAACACGAAGCTTCGTAATGCTATCAAATTCCTTGAAAAAGGCGATAAAGTAAAAGCTTCTATTCGCTTTAAAGGACGTGCAATCACACATAAAGAAATCGGACAACGCGTATTAGATCGATTTTCTGAAGCGTGTAAAGAAGTGGCTACGATTGAAACACATCCAAAAATGGATGGACGCAGCATGTTCTTAGTACTAGCACCGAAAAACGAAAAGTAATTGTAATGAGGAGGAATACCTTATGCCTAAAATGAAAACTCACCGCGGATCTGCTAAACGTTTCAAAAAAACTGGATCCGGCAAACTTAAGCGTTCAAAAGCTTATACAAGCCATTTATTTGCTAACAAATCTACTAAAGCGAAACGTAAACTTCGCAAAGCAGGTCTTGTAAGCACTGGTGACTTCAAACGTATTCGTCATATGTTAGACAACATTAAATAAGTTCGATTTATCGAGTCAAATAGGAGGGAAATAACATGCCACGTGTAAAAGGCGGTACTGTTACTCGCAAACGTCGTAAAAAAGTTATAAAATTAGCTAAAGGTTACTATGGTTCTAAACATACTTTATATAAAGTAGCTAACCAACAAGTGATGAAGTCAGGAAACTATGCTTTCCGTGACCGTCGTCAGAAAAAACGTGATTTCCGTAAATTATGGATCACTCGTATCAATGCTGCAGCTCGCATCAACGGTCTTTCTTATAGCCGTTTAATGCACGGTTTAAAACTTGCTGGTATCGAAGTAAACCGCAAAATGCTTGCTGACCTTGCTATTGCTGATGCACAAGCATTCGCTCAATTAGCAGACGCTGCAAAAGCACAATTAAACAAATAATTTTTTATAAGTCATTCTCTGTAACAGAGAATGGCTTTTTTCATATTGTGAAAGGGGGAGAAGCTTTTGTTTATTATGGTGTACATGATCTTTATTAATATTCTTGCGTTTACAATAATGGGGATAGATAAGAAAAAAGCACGCAATGGGGAATATCGTATTAGTGAAAGAACGTTATGGACAGTAGCTGTCATCGGTGGAGGAACGGGCGCCTATCTTGGTATGAAGCAATTTCGTCATAAGACAAAGCATACTTCGTTTAAATGGGGGTTGCCTGTTTTAATGGTGATTCAGCTTGGCTTGCTTGTAACGTATGGAATAGATTGAGTCATACGCAGGCTATAACCTGTATATGCTTGTAAGAACAGCAGTGTGATAGACGGGGGGAGAACATGGATGAGAAACTGGCAATTGTCTTAAGTTATATTCAGTCCGGTAGTGTATTTATGCCTTTTATGTTTATTGCTTTTCATGTACTCCGGCAACTTCTATTCATCCCTGTTATTGTCGTGTGTATTTCAGGTGGTATTTTATTCGGCCCTGTTTTAGGTACAATATATTCTATTATTGGACTAACGTTGTCAAACCTTTGCTTTTATTTTATTATTGGAAAATTCCCGAAAACTAGAGATAAGCTGTTTCTTTTAAAAGATAAGCTGTTCGGTAATCACAAGCCGAACAGCTCTCAAATTGCTATACTAAGATTGCTTCCTTTTATTCATTATTATCTTCTCTCATTTTGTTTGATGGAATCGAATAAAGGCATTAAACATTACCTCTACGTATCGTTTTTAACGAACATTCCACTTGCTTTTGTCTACACAGTATTTGGCCATTCGATAGCTAATTTTAGCCCAACTTCTCTTATCATTATATTAGTGGCGATTATGTTTCTTTTATATTTAGTAAGAGACAGGCGAAATGTGGTCCCTTGGAGGGAGTTTTTTCGATATAGGGATAAAGGATGAAGATTTTGAGGTGAATAGGTAAGCTTCTCTGGGAATCCATGACGTACCTTTTTCAGGATAATAGTATAGAAAAAGGCTGCCTAAGTTAGGGCAGCCTGCTTGTTTATGTTCGATCAAAAAGAGAGTTTCCAGCAATGCCTGGTTTCGTCATTTCGAATGGATCTAAAATTAAGTCCAGTTCTTCCTCTGTTAGTACGTCATACTGCAGGCAAAGCTCTCGAATTGGTTTTCCTGTTAAAATCGCTTCACGTGCAATCCGTGATACGACCTCATAGCCTAGATGTGGATTAACTGCGGTAATAATACCAACGCTATTGTCTACATATTCTTTCATGCGCGTTTCATTTGCTTCAATAGCTGATAAACAGTGATCAGTAAAGGTTCTGAAACCATTATTCATAATACTAATTGATTGTAATAAATTGAATACGAGAACAGGTTCCATAACGTTTAATTCTAATTGTCCTGCTTCTGATGCAAGAGAAATTGTATGATCGTTTCCGATTACTTGAAACGCAATTTGGTTAATCACTTCGGCCATAACCGGATTCACTTTACCAGGCATGATGGAAGAACCAGGTTGACGTGCAGGTAAGCTAATTTCACCAAGTCCTGCGCGTGGACCGGATGCCATTAAACGTAAATCATTTGCTATTTTGGACATGTTCGTCATACAAATTTTTAGTGCTGCTGATACTTCTGTATAACAATCGGTGTTTTGCGTTCCATCAACGAGATGCTCGGCGTGAATAAGTGGTAATCCGCTAATATCAGCTAAATACTTCACAACATTTTCTATATAGCGAGGGTCTGCATTTAAACCTGTTCCGACAGCAGTTGCCCCCATATTTACTTCATATAAGTTCTCACGTGTTTGACTAATGCGCTTAATATCTCGTGCTATTACATGACTATATGCTTCAAATTCCTGTCCTAAACGAATCGGAACAGCATCTTGGAGATGGGTGCGCCCCATTTTAATGATATGATCAAACTCTTGTGCTTTTTTCTTAAATACGACATGCATATCATTCATTGTTTCTAGTAATTTATTTAATAGATTAAGTGTTGCAATATGAATGGCAGTAGGAAATGCATCATTTGTCGATTGTGACATATTTACATGGCTATTCGGACTTATTTTACCGTATTCACCTTTATTATTTCCCATTAGTTCTAGTGCACGGTTGGCAATCACTTCATTGGCATTCATATTTATTGAAGTACCAGCGCCGCCTTGAATAGGATCAACGATAAAGTATTCGTGCCATTTTCCAGATAGGATTTCATCTGCAACTTGAACAATTACATTACCGATGCCTTCGTAAAGGCGCTTTGTATCCATATTCGCCATCGCTGCCGCTTTTTTAACGATTGCTAGTGCGTGAATCAATTCTTCATGAATTTTATATCCCGTAATCGGAAAATTTTCAACTGCTCGCAGTGTTTGAATACCATAGTAAACATTTGCAGGAATTTCTTTTTCACCTAGAAAGTCTTTTTCGATTCGATATGTTGTTTTTAACATCGCGGTCCCTAACTTCCTTATATAATTTTTAGATCAATTTAATATCATTTATAGATTGATCTTCTCTATCATAAATGTTTTTGTAAGAATTTGCACTAGAAAAGTTTACAATTTTTATAGTTAAGAAGAGGACGGGGAAGACGTAACTTTGTCTTTGTCAGTGTTCTTTTAGCTCTCCTTTTTCTGTATCGTCATGCTTGGGAATAACTTTATTATCGCGCAACTAGCTCTTCATGTATCCATGACGATTCGAAATGCTAAAAGAATTAATCGCTCCCGTCGCCCCTTTCTCATAGTAAACGCCCCCCTGTTTCTTTTATTAATGAAAATAGGGGGCGTCTCTATAAAACAATGGAATGCTTGTAATAAGGTGAAGCCTCCAACAGAGGAGGCTTCTTATTTAATGATAAATTTTTGAATTCTTCAAAAGGAGTCATCCAAATATTTAGGACATCTTCTTTCTTTAATCCCTATTCAAAAATTCCTTCACAGGGCTTTTCCAGTCAATGGAAGAGGCTGGGTAGTGTTTTTTTATAGCAGCTTCAATTTTTAAGAAGTCGTCCCGCTTTAGCCCTTTTAAATCGGCTGTATTTTTTGGCCAAATAAAAATGGACACGACTTCAAAGGAGCGCTCCGTCGTTCCGAGGTATTTTTCGCCCTCAAATAAGACTCCGTTATATGTTAATAAGAAATTTTTACGAATATTTTTTGGGTCATCGAGAAAATAGAACTTTCCTTGTTCATGGGCTAATTCCAGTTTTCTTCGCGGACTTAACATATATTTAATCGCCGTATATAGTGAAAAGACAATAACTACCAATAAAATAAGACGGAATAATAAGGCCATACAATATCCCCCTTTTTCATAATGTTTCAGTTATATACTATGTACGAATGAATTTTTTAAAAGTTTCACATATTTGCTATAATTTAAGCGATAAAGGTAGAAAGTAGTGATGAGATGAATATTTCCAAATTAATGGACATGCAAGCGGTGCTTGATCAGCATATTGAACGGAAGCATGGGTTAGAAGCAGAAGACCTTGTGGAACGAAAAATTTTGGCGCTTTTAGTGGAGTTAGGCGAACTTGCTAATGAAACTCGCTGTTTTAAATTTTGGAGTTTAAGGGGACCTTCTGAGCGAGAAACTATTCTTGGTGAATATGTTGATGGAATTCATTTTCTGCTGTCGCTCGCAAATGAGCAGAGTTTTAAATTGACAGTGCCAGAAATGTTCACATTAGAACAGCGTAATCTGACAGAGCAATTTATTTTATTGTATCGAGAGATTAGTCTGTTTCAGCAACAAGTAACGTTTGAGTCGTTTCAAACAGTATTTACTGAATATATTCGACTTGGACATATGCTTGGTTTTTCAGCAATCGATGTAGAACAAGCTTATATAACAAAGAATGAAGTGAATCACGAACGGCAGCAGCAGGGCTATTAATTGTCGTGAAGAAATGACTTCTGTATAATTATGGTTACGAAAAGGAGTGATACATAATGACTAAGTTAGATGAAACATTAACGATGCTTAAAGATTTAACCGATGCAAGAGGGATTGCCGGTAATGAAGCAGAAGTAAGACAAGTTATGAAGAAGTATATTGAACCATATGCGGATGAAATTACGAATGATGGCTTGGGAAGTTTAATCGCTAAAAAAACAGGTGATGCAAATGGGCCAAAGATTGTGGTCACAGGGCATCTAGATGAAGTAGGATTTATGGTTACGCAAATTGACAGTAAAGGCTTTTTAAAGTTTCAGCCAGTAGGTGGTTGGTGGAATCAAGTCATGCTGGCACAGCGCGTAACGATTGTGACAAGAAAAGGTGATGTGACAGGTGTAATTGGTTCAAAACCACCTCATATTTTATCAGCTGAAGCTCGAAAAAAACCGGTTGAAATTAAGGATATGTTTATTGATATTGGTGCATCCAGCAAAGAAGAAGCGGCAGAATGGGGTGTACGGCCGGGAGATATGGTTGTACCGTATTTCGAATTTACCGTGATGAACAATGAGAAAATGCTGTTGGCCAAGGCTTGGGATAACCGCATTGGCTGTGCGATTGCTATCGATGTGTTAAAGCAGCTGAAAAATCAAAGTCATCCAAATGTTGTATACGGAATCGGAGCTGTTCAAGAAGAGGTCGGCTTACGCGGTTCGAAAACATCAACATTCCAAGTGCAGCCGGATATAGGCTTTGCTGTTGATGTCGGCATTGCAGGTGACACGCCGGGAGTTTCTGAAAAAGAAGCAATGAGCAAAATGGGCGATGGACCACAAATCGTTTTATATGATGCATCAATGGTTTCACATAAAGGTTTACGTGATTTAGTAACAGATACAGCGGATGAACTAAATATTCCTTATCAATTTGAATCCATTCCAGGTGGTGGAACAGATGCTGGCTCAATTCATGTAACAGCAAAAGGAGTGCCGGCACTTTCCATTGGTATCGCGACACGCTATATCCATTCTCATGCGGCAATGCTTCATCGCGATGATTATGAAAATGCCGTGAAATTAGTCGTGGAAGTGATTAAACGACTCGATCGTGAAACAGTGGACCGGATTACGTACGAGTAAGGTAGATTTTGCAGGCTGTGGAGTCAAACTGGCCGGTAAACTGAATTTTTATAAAAAAATAACAGCCGATTTGGCTGTTATTTTTTTAACCCATTTTCTAACGCACGAAGCATCTCTTCTTTTTCATTTTGTGAGGAATTTTGCCAAATAACTTCGAACAGTACACCAAGTCCAGGAAGCATTTTTTCCTCGCCATTTGAAATCGCATCGACAATTGTATCTTCAAGCTGCTCTTGTGTATTGCCCGTTACATTGCTAATAATGGCACTACGTAAATTTAAGTTCATAATAATTTCCTCCTATGTCATATAATGTTGAACAACGATAGCATGCCCTTATTCGGGATGCATTATGTATCGAAATTGCGTTATAATAGGAAAATCAGTGAAATTAAAGGAGCGTTACACGTTGAAATATATTGAATCTGTTAAAAATCCAAAGGTAAAAGCATGGAAGAAGCTGTCGACGAAAAAAGAGCGTGATAAATCAGGTCACTATTTAATAGAAGGTTTTCATCTTGTTGAGGAAGCATTAAAGGAACAAATTGTTTTAGAAGTCATTGTTAATCAAGATATGGAAATGCCAGCTCAGTTTAAAATAGAAGAAACAGAAGTGGTGTATGTGAAAGAAGATGTGATGAAAGCAATTTGTGATACGGAAACACCACAAGGTATTGCGGCAGTCTGTGAACAACAAACAGTCCATTTCGATGATATTCCATTAGGAAAACTATTATTGTTAGATGCGGTGCAAGATCCAGGTAATTTAGGGACGATGATTCGTACAGCAGATGCAGCGGGAATTGATGCGGTCATTTTAGGAGAAGGCTGTGCCGATGTATATAACCCGAAAGTCGTTCGAGCGACACAAGGAAGTTTATTTCATTTACCGGTGATGAAAGCTAATTTGTCACAGTTTATTGACCAGCTTCATATGCCTGTGTATGGAACGGCTTTAGAAGGCGGCGTGCCATTTGAACAAGTTGAGAAATCTGAAACCTTTGCCTTACTTGTCGGAAACGAAGGGCAAGGAGTTTCAAAAGAACTGCTAGCGAAAACGACGAAGAACTTGTATATTCCGATTTATGGGAAAAGTGAATCGTTGAATGTTGGGATTGCAGCAGGGATTTTGATGTACTACTTGCGAAAATGAGTTTAAATATACTATAATGAAACAGAATTTCATAAGTAAAGACGATGACGGAGACTAGTAGCTTAAGACATCCATTTTAAGGGAGAAAATGCCGAGACTGAAAGCATTTTTAATGGCTCTGCTTAAAGGAATTCACCTCCTGAGTCGACATTGGGAGGATCCATTGATCTGAAAAATGTTCCGGTGAAGAGCCGTTATTTTTAATGAAGTGAGTGTGGGTGTTTTATCCATGCTAATAAGGGTGGTACCGCGATACATAAACCTCGTCCCTTTTATGGGATGGGGTTTTTTTTGTGTTTATTTATGTTGACAAATAAAGGAGGAATAGATGATGCAGGAACGTTTACAAGAACTGCAAGAAGAAGCGTTGCAAAAAGTGTCAGCCGCATCAAACTTAAAGGAATTAAATGATATTCGTGTGGCTTACTTAGGAAAAAAAGGACCGATTACAGAAGTATTGCGTGGTATGGGTAAATTGTCTGCTGAAGAGCGTCCAAAAATGGGAGCACTTGTGAATGTTGTTCGTGAAGCGATTACGTCAGCAATCGAAGAAAAACAAGCGGTGCTTGAAGCAGAGGCAGTCAATGCTCAATTAGCAGCGGAAACGATTGATATTACGTTACCAGCTCGCCCTGTGAACAAAGGGAATCATCATCCATTAACGCGCATTGTCGAAGAGATTGAAGACGTGTTTATTGGAATGGGATATACGGTAGCGGAAGGTCCAGAAGTAGAGAGTGATTATTACAACTTTGAAGCTTTAAACTTACCGAAAAGCCATCCAGCACGTGATATGCAGGATTCTTTCTATATTACAGATGAAATTTTAGTTCGTACACATACGTCTCCTGTTCAGGCAAGAACGATGGAGAAACATAAAGGCCAAGGCCCAGTTAAAATTATTTGTCCAGGTAAAGTGTATCGTCGTGATAATGATGATGCGACACATTCCCACCAATTTATGCAAATTGAAGGCTTAGTTGTTGATGAAAACATTTCAATGAGTGATTTGAAAGGAACGCTTGAAGTATTTTTGAAAAAAGTATTTGGTCAAGAGCGTGAAATTCGTTTGCGTCCAAGTTTCTTTCCATTCACAGAGCCTTCTGTAGAAGTGGATATTTCTTGTAAAATTTGCAGTGGTAAAGGCTGTAACGTATGTAAGCAAACAGGCTGGATTGAAGTATTAGGCGGTGGAATTGTTCATCCGAATGTACTTGAAATGGCTGGATTTGATTCGAAGAAATACTCAGGATTTGCCTTTGGAATCGGTGTTGAGCGAATTGCGATGTTGAAATACGGTGTGGACGATATTCGCCATTTCTACACAAATGATATTCGTTTCTTAAAGCAATTCCACCATCACGAAGCGTAAAAATTTCTCTGATTTGGCCGGAATCTCACTAATTTTGCTTATAATCTATCCAAATTAGCGATTAATCCCGCCAAATCAATCCATTAAAAGGAGGACCAACGATGTTTGTTTCATATAAATGGCTTCAAGAATATGTAGATCTTTCTGGCATCAGTGCAGCAGAGCTTGCGGATAAAATTACGAAAAGCGGCATTGAGGTTGAAGGAGTAGAAAAGAAAAGTGAAGGCTTAAAAGGGGTTGTTATCGGTCACGTTTTAGAGCGTGAACAACATCCAAATGCCGATAAATTAAATAAATGTCTAGTCGATATCGGGGCGGAAGAGCCTGTCCAAATTATTTGTGGAGCTCCAAACGTTGATAAAGGCCAAAAAGTAGCCGTGGCAACAGTGGGAGCTGTTCTACCAGGTAACTTCAAAATTAAAAAAGCAAAGCTTCGCGGAGAAGAATCACACGGAATGATTTGTTCGCTTCAAGAGCTTGGAATTGAATCTAAAATTGTGGCGAAAGAATATGCTGTTGGGATTTTCAATTTCCCACAAGATGCACAAGTTGGTGAAGATGCATTAGAAGCACTTGGCTTAGACGATGAAATTTTAGAACTAAGCTTAACACCAAACCGTTCAGATGCGTTAAGTATGTTAGGTGTTGCCTACGAGGTTGCAGCTATTCTTAGACGTGATGTGAAATGGCCAACGATTGAAAAAGAAGAAGCTTCTGAAAAAGCATCCGATTATATCTCTGTAAAAGTGGAAGCAACAGAAGATAATCCATTATATATGGCAAAAGTGGTGAAGGATGTAAAAATTGGACCATCGCCATTATGGATGCAAACACGCTTAATGGCAGCTGGTATTCGTCCGCATAATAACGTTGTGGATATTACAAACTTCGTATTATTAGAATATGGTCAACCGCTTCATGCGTTCGACTATGACCGTCTTGGATCAAAAGAGCTTGTCATTCGTCGTGCGAAGGATGCTGAAAAAATTACAACACTTGATGAAGCAGAACGTACATTAACTCCTGATCATCTTGTCATTACAAACGGTACAGAGCCTGTGGCTATTGCTGGTGTAATGGGTGGAGCGAATTCAGAAGTGAAAAGTGATACAACGACAGTTATCATTGAAGCAGCTTATTTTAAAGGCAGCACGGTTCGTAAAGCATCGAAAGATCATGGCTTACGCAGTGAAGCAAGCGCTCGTTTTGAAAAAGGAGTAGACCCAGCTCGCGTTCGTGAAGCAGGAGAGCGTGCGGCGCAATTAATGGCAGAATACGCTGGTGGAACGATTCTTGAAGGCAGTGTTGAATACAATGATATGAAGGTTGAACCAGCTGTAATCTCAATTACGCTTAATAAAATTAATGGCTTACTAGGAACAAGCATGAGTGTATCTGAAGTACAAGATATTTTCACGCGCCTGCAATTTGATGTAGCGGTAGAAGGAGAAAACTTCACGGTAACGATTCCAACTCGCCGCGGCGATATTACAATCGAAGCTGATTTAGTAGAAGAAGCAGCTCGCTTGTATGGCTACGATAATATTCCGTCTACGCTGCCAACTGGCACGACAACGCCTGGTGCGTTATCAGATTATCAACAAAAACGTCGTAAAGCGCGTCGCACATTAGAAGGCGCTGGTCTTTTCCAAGCGATTACGTATTCGTTAACAAGTGCGGAAAAAGCTGCTCAATTCGCTTTAGAAGCACGCGAATCGATTCGTCTAGCGATGCCGATGAGTGAAGAACGCAGTCAATTACGTTTAAGCATTGTACCGCAATTATTAGAAGTAGTGAAATACAATAATGCTCGTCAAATTGATTCGGTTGCGTTATATGAAATTGGTTCCGTTTTCTTAAAACAAGATGGCGAACAGCTTCCGGAAGAAAGGGAACATGTAGCTGCTGCTATTACAGGTTTATGGGAATCCCACTTATGGCAAGGTGAAAAGAAGCCAGTTGATTTCTTTGTTGCAAAAGGAATTTTAGAGGCTTTATTCGATACGTTAGGTGTAGCAAGCCAAATCGAATATCGTCAAGCAGAAGTGAAAAATCTTCATCCAGGACGTACAGCAGAAGTGCTATTAAATGGTGTAGTAATTGGTTTTATCGGTCAAGTGCATCCAACTGTTCAAAAGGAATTGGATATTAAAGAAACTTATGTTTTTGAATTATCATTTAAAGCATTGGCAGAAGCAGAGGTTGCTCCAATCGCTTATGAAACGATTCCGCGTTTCCCATCGATTACGCGTGATATCGCACTTGTTGTGGACTCAGCGACAAAAGCAGGCGATATTCAAAGTATCATCGTTGAAGCAGGCGGTGCTTTATTAAAAGAGGTGCAAGTATTTGATTTATACGAAGGCGATAAAATGGAAGAAGGCAAAAAATCCATTGCATACTCGTTAAAATACTTCGATCCAGAACGTACATTAACAGATGAAGACATTACAAAAGCTCATGACAAAGTACTTGCGGCGGTAAAAGACCAAGCAGGGGCAGAGTTGCGCGGATAACTTAGCAGATTGGGCTGGTAAACAGTCAAATGTAGCAGATAAAGAAACCCACCATTTTCTGAAATGGTGGGTTTCTTATCGTTAATATTTCTTTTTATACAAATTCTTCGCTTTTTCCGTATTGGCAAAATGAACTTTCGTAAATTCATGTAATGCCTCTATTCCTTTTTCATGAATTAAACGAGCAGCTGCTTCATCGACTTTAGAACCAGCGCCTTTTGGAATGGTAAAGCCTGCTTTTTCACTAAGCTGTTCGAAGCGTCGAATAAAAGCATAGCGAGCCAGAATGGAGGCCGCGGCCACACTTAGGTGAACTCCTTCTGCTTTTGTACTTAAATAGGTAGCATCTGCCTGAAATAGTTCTTGTCCTTTTAAATAATTGAAGAATACACCGGGTTCAGCAAACTGGTCGATTAAGACAGCATCAGGCTTTTCAGGCTCAATTTTTGTTAATACATGTTTAATCGCTTGATTATGTAGTAATGCCTTGATTTTACCTTGTGACATGCCTTTTGCTTGAAGCGTATTATATTTTGGATTGTCACAGGTTAACAGGCTGAATGGGACAACATCCTTAATTAACTTAGCAATCTCGATAATTTGTGGGTCTTTCAAATTTTTAGAATCTTGAACACCGAGCTCTTTTAACAGGGGTAGCTGTTCTTTCTTTGCATAAACCGCGACAACGGTCATTGGACCGAAGTAGTCACCGGTACCAACTTCATCGGAGCCGACAACAGATAGGGTGCCGATGTTAGCCGGTGGTGAATAACGATGTGTTTTTACAGATGTTGTTTTTTTGGCTGCTGGGGCTGTTTGAGCGTTTTCTTTCCATTTCACCGCTTCTTTTTCGGCATTTGCTCCTTGGAATAACACTTTTCCTGATTTATAGGCGGTGATGGCACAATGGGCCGGACGTGCGCTAAATAAGCTGCCTGGCGGTAATGTATGGACAAGAGAATCTTTATAATGCTCTTTCATTTTGGATATTTGTGATGCATGAACGAGTAGGACAACCTGGGACATCAAAATCGTCTCCTTTTATTTTATTTTTACAAAATTAGCCATAAATTGACAAGGCTCTCTCTTTCATGACGAAAAATATCATGATATGATAGGGAGTACAGGATTGTTTAGATTGGAGGCATCATTTTGTCAGACGATACACGAAATAGAGTTACAGTAGATATATATGGTCAACCATATACAATCGTCGGTGCCGAAAGCGCAAGTCATATTCGCCAAGTAGCTTCGATGGTTGACGAGAAAATGAGAGAAATTAGTGTGAAAAATCCGAGCCTGGATACGAGTAAACTAGCAGTGCTGACGGCGGTCAATACGATACATGATTACCTCAAAATCCAAGAACAATTGCACCAGCTTCAACTGGAATTACAGAAAGAAAAGGACTGAGTTTATGTTTGATTTGGCAATCTTAGCTATCCTTCTCATCGGATTGTTAATTGGTTTAAGGCGTGGCTTTATATTACAAATCATCCACTTGACCGGCTTTATTGTCGCGTTTATTGTGGCCTATGTATATTATGATGAACTGGCTCCAAAACTGAATTTATGGGTTCCATTCCCGACGATGGGCGATTCAAGCACATTACAGATGTTTTTTGATACAGTCGGTTTAGATACTGCTTATTATAATGCAATTGCTTTTGCTATTATTTTCTTTATTACGAAAATTGTATGGCATATGATTGGGGCGATGCTTGATTTTATTGCACACTTGCCTATTTTAAAACAACTGAATCGCTGGGGTGGCGGTATATTAGGATTTATGGAAGTGTATTTAATCTTGTTTATTATATTATATATTGTAGCTCTTGTGCCAATGGATGCGGTTCAAGAACCGTTAAATGGCTCATTCCTAGCAGAAGCCATTGTGAGAGATACACCGTTTTTATCTAATCAAGTAGAGAAGCTCTGGTTTTATAATGTACCTTCTTAAGGGTCTGCCTTTCCTTAACGAAATGATAGATTGCTATCTTTTGTGGGGGAAGAGGCCCTTTTTAGCGTATTAAGAATGCTTGTGCTTTATAGAAAGAAACGGTATCTTTAAAGAAAACTTCATTAATTTTTGGCAGGTGAAAAAATGTCTATTAATAAAAAAGATCTTATTAAATTATTGGAAACAATTGCGATATATATGGAGTTAAAAGGGGATAACCCATTCAAGGTGTCAGCGTTCCGTAAAGCAGCAGCAGCACTTGAAGCAGATGATCGCAGCTTGTCAGCGATTGATGATTTTACAGCGCTTAGCGGGATTGGTAAGGGAACAGCGGCTGTTATTGATGAATTTATCCAAGAAGGCAAATCGACAGTTTTAGAAGAGTTACAAGAGGAGGTGCCAAAAGGGTTAATTCCTCTCTTAAAGCTTCAAGGTCTTGGCGGGAAAAAAATTGCTAAGCTACATAAAGAGCTTCATATCCGTGATATTAACGATTTGAAGTTGGCCTGTGAAGAAGGGAAAGTAAGTGCACTAACGGGTTTTGGCAAAAAAACAGAAGAAAAAATTCTTGCGGCGATTGATGAAGCGGGGGCACGACCGGAACGATTGCCATTATCATTTATGCTGCCTATTGCCGAGGAAATTGAACGAGCGTTAGCAAATATGAAAGCGGTTATTCGTTCATCACGGGCAGGAAGTATTCGCCGTATGCGTGAAACGATTAAGGATTTAGATTTTATTGTATCTAGTGATGAGCCGGAAATTGTGAAAGAACAGCTTTTAGTATTGCCGCGTATTAAGCAGGTTATTGCCGCGGGCGATACGAAAGTGTCGGTTGTATTGGATGGTGAATACGATGTATCTGTTGATTTTCGTATTGTAAAAGATGTTGAATTTATTACAACGCTGCATCATTTTACTGGTTCAAAGGATCATAATGTACGTATGCGTCAGCTTGCGAAAGATCGTGGAGAGAAAATTAGTGAATATGGTGTAGAGAATATAGAAACAGGTGACGTACTTACATTTGAAACAGAGGAACAATTTTATCAGCATTTCGGTCTGCCGTTTATTCCTCCAGAATTACGAGAGGATGGAACGGAAGTAGATCAATATGACGGACATGAGCCGTTGATTTCACTTGCTGATATTCAAGGTGATCTTCATATGCATACGACATGGAGTGATGGTGCGTATTCAATTGAAGAAATGATTGAAGCTTGCCGTGCTAAAGGCTATCGATATATGGCGATTACTGACCATTCGCAGTATTTAAAGGTAGCTAATGGTTTAACGGCTGAGCGTTTGCGTGAGCAAAAGAAAATTATTCATGAATTAAATGAACAGTATGACGATATGACCATTTTATCAGGCATTGAAATGGATATTTTACCAGATGGAACGCTCGATTTCGATGATGAACTTTTAGCGGAGATGGACTTTGTTATTGCTTCGATTCACTCAAGCTTCTCACAACCGCGTGAAGTCATTATGGAGCGTTTGAAAACAGCACTTCATAATCCGCATGTGGATATTATTGCTCACCCGACAGGAAGAATTATTGGCAAACGAGCAGGCTATGATGTAGATATTGAAATGCTTATTGAATTGGCACGTGAAACGAATACTGCATTAGAGTTAAATGCAAACCCGCATCGCCTTGATTTAGCAGCACCCTATTTACGAAAAGCCCAAGAAGCGGGTGTACCGATTATCATTAATACGGATGCGCATAATATCGACATGCTTGAACATATGGAAATTGGTGTCTCTGCGGCGAAAAAAGGCTGGCTGAAAAAATCATCTGTCTTAAATGCTAAGAGTGTGGATGAATTACTTACATTTTTAAATAGAAATAACTAACCTGACAAGGAGGCTTTTTTATCTCCATGCATCAAAAAGCATTGAACACATTAGAATTTACAAAAATTAAAGAACAATTAGTTTCTCACTGTACATCGTCAATTGGGAAAGACAAGGCAGTACAATTAGCTCCATCTACTGATTTTGATGAAGTTGTTAGATGGCAAGAAGAAACGGATGAAAGTGCGAAAGTGCTCCGGTTGAAAGGAAATGTTCCTTTAGGAGGAATTTTCGATATTCGTCCTCATGCAAAACGGGCACAAATTGGCGGAATGTTATCGCCGATTGAACTGATGGAGATTGCAAGTACGATTCGAGCAGGGCGCGTATTAAACCGCTTTTTTGAAGAGATGGCCGAACAAGAAATTGAGACGGTGCTGTTAACGGAATATATTGAATCGCTTCACCCGTTGATTGATTTACAACAGGCGATTACGTATGCCATTAGTGAGCATGGCGAGGTGCTTGATTCAGCTAGTGAGCAATTGCGTACGCTTCGGAATCAGCTGCGAACAAATGAAAGTCGCGTACGGGAAAAGTTAGAAAGTATGATTCGTTCTTCCAATGCTTCTAAGATGTTATCGGATGCCATTGTGACGATTCGAAATGATCGTTTCGTTATTCCAGTTAAACAAGAATATCGCAGTCATTACGGTGGCATTATTCATGATCAATCTTCTTCAGGTCAAACATTATTTATTGAACCACAGGCAATTGTACAGCTGAATAATGCTTTGCAAGAAACAAGGGTGAAAGAGCAGTTAGAAATTGAACGTATTTTAACGGAGCTGTCTGTGAAGGTCGGTGAGTATACGTCTGAATTATTACATAATGTAGCGGTACTGGCTCAGCTCGATTTTGTCTTTGCAAAAGCTCGTTACGCGAAAAAGATTAATGGTTCTAAACCACAGCTGAATCAAGAAGGCCGAGTGAAACTATTTAAAGCGAAGCACCCGCTTATTCCGGCTGATGTTGTGGTGGCAAACGATATTTTCTTAGGAGAAGAGTTTACAACAATCGTGATTACTGGTCCGAATACAGGCGGGAAGACCGTTACGCTAAAAACAATTGGACTTTGTACGTTGATGGCACAAGCTGGATTACAGATTCCAGCTCTTGATGGTTCAGAAGTAGCTGTTTTTTCAGCAGTATATGCTGATATTGGCGATGAACAGTCCATTGAGCAAAGCTTAAGTACATTTTCTTCTCATATGGTCAATATTGTTGAAATTTTGGAGCATGTGGATCATGAAAGTTTGGTTTTATTTGATGAGCTTGGAGCAGGAACTGACCCGCAAGAAGGAGCGGCTCTAGCGATTTCTATTTTAGATGAAGTGTATAAGCGGGGGGCCCGAGTTATTGCGACGACTCATTATCCAGAATTAAAGGCCTACGGTTATGACCGTGAGGGTGTCATTAATGCGAGCGTTGAATTTGATGTGGAGTCATTAAGACCAACGTATAAGCTACTGATTGGTGTACCTGGTCGAAGTAATGCATTTGAAATTTCAAAACGTCTTGGCTTAAACGAGAAAGTCATTAATCAGGCACGAAACCATATTGGTGAGGAGACGAATCAAGTTGAAACGATGATTGCCTCACTAGAAGCAAGTCGCCGTCAGGCAGAGGAAGAAGAGAAAGAAGCGGCGGATTATTTAAAGCAATCGGAAAAACTGCATCGAGACTTGCAACAACAAATTGCGGAATATTACAATGAACGTGATAAGCTGATGGAGAAAGCATCAACGGAAGCGGCTGCTATTGTTGAAAATGCAAAAAAAGAAGCAGAAAAGATTATTAGAGATTTACGCAAGCTTCGTTTAGAGAAGCAAGCAGATGTCAAGGAGCATGAATTAATCGATGCAAAGAAACGATTAGAAGAGGCTGCACCTGAGCTGAAAAAATCACCGAAAATGGCAGTATCATCGCAAAAACGGGTATGGCAGCCTGGTGATGAAGTGAAAGTGACAAGCTTCGGGCAAAAAGGCTATTTAATTGAAAAAGCATCGTCTGATGAATGGCATGTACAAATGGGTATTATGAAGATGAAAGTAAAAGAAGCAGATCTTGAATTTATTAAGTCAGCTCAAAAAGAAAAACAAACGAAGCCGCTTACGACAATTAAGGGGAAAGACTATCATGTTAGTCTTGAGCTGGATCTTCGTGGAGAGCGCTATGAAAACGCACTTTCAAGGGTTGAAAAATATATTGATGATGCACTTTTAGCGAGCTATCCAAGAGTGTCCATCATCCATGGAAAAGGTACAGGAGCTCTAAGACAAGGCGTTCAAGAATATTTGAAAAATCATCGCTCGGTTAAACGGATTCGCTTTGGAGAAGCAGGCGAAGGCGGCAATGGTGTTACGATTGTAGAATTTAAATAAACGGAAACAGACTTAAAAACTTGGTCAGTTACCATGTAGGAGTAGTGGGATATGGATGAGATTTGGGGAAATGAATATGTGTACATTGCTGCTCGCTATAGTGTCGTAATTTTATGCATCATTGTCTTTTTAACCGTTTTTGAGCTTGTAACAAAGTATAAAAATTGGGAAGAAATTAAGCGTGGAAACCTATCTGTTGCTATGGCTACAGGAGGGAAAATTTTGGGAATTTCCAACGTGTTTCGCCAATCCATTTTACAAAATGATTCTTTATTGACGATGATTGGTTGGGGAGTCTATGGTTTTGTTTTTCTTATAATTGGTTATTTTATTTTTGAGTTTATGACACCAGCGTTTAAAATAGATGAAGAAATCCAAAAAGATAATCGGGCGGTTGGCTTTCTATCGATGATGATTTCAATTGGTTTATCTTTTGTCATCGGCTCTGGAATTTCCTGATGCCTCTTGGGAAAGGAAGAAAGCTGTGGAGAAACTAGCGAAAATATTATTAGTTTGCTGTGGACTTTTTATTTTATTAGGTGTTGTTTATTTATTTATGAAAGTGTAAAGGAATACGGATAAAGAAAAGAGAGGTGCATATGATAGTGCCCTCTCTTTTCTTATGGCTTTTCCTGCAATGGGTCAAAGATGAATAGCATGATTTAAAAATTGTTTTGAATGTTAATTGTAAGAAAATGTTAATCATATTATAATGGTAATGATTAGTAAATATAGATTAAGGGAGGGGTTGAATGAGCAATAAGCCTTGGCAACAGATGTATCCAGAGGGGATACCGACGACGTTGATTTATGATGATAAGCCCGTGCAGGCGTATTTAAAAGAATCTGCTGTAAAACATCCTTATAAAGCATCTATTCATTTTATGGGTAGAGAGCTTACATTTAAGGAAGTGTATGAATCTTCTTTAAAGTTTGCTGCTTATTTGAAAGAATTAGGCCTTGAAAAAGGTGATCGTGTTGCTATTTTATTGCCCAACTGTCCACAGTCTGTTATTTCGTATTTCGGTATTTTGATGGCTGAAGGCGTTGTTGTACAGACTAATCCCACATATACGGAACGAGAGTTAGAGTATCAAATGAAAGATGCAGGAGCGAAAATAATTGTCACGTTGGATATTTTATTTCCTCGTGTTGCGAAAACTGTTCCGAAAACGAATATCCAACATATTATTGTAACCGCTATCAAAGACTACCTACCTTTCCCAAAAAATCTTATATATCCTTCTATTCAAAAGAAACAATACGGTACGGTCGTAAAAGTAGAGCATGCTGGCAATCATCATTTATTTAAAGAAGTGATGAAGCGAGATGTGCCGGAAGAAATGTCCAGCTCATGCGATGTCGATTGTGATGTAGCCCTATTACAATATACAGGGGGTACAACAGGATTTCCAAAGGGAGTTATGCTGACTCATAAAAACTTAATCGCAAATACGAGAATGTGTCAGGCGTGGTTATATAAAAGCAGACCAGGCAAAGAAAAGGTGCTTGGTATTTTGCCGTTTTTTCATGTATATGGCATGACAACTGTATTGCTGCTGTCCGTTTTGGAGGGCAATATGATGATTCTTTTACCGAAGTTCGATGTAGAAACGGTGTTAAAAACGATTCATAAGCACAAACCGACAATATTTCCCGGAGCACCGACTATTTATATTGGGATTTTGAATTACCCCGATTTGAAGAAGTATGACCTTTCTTCTATTAAAGCCTGCCTAAGTGGTTCCGCTCCTTTACCTGTAGAAGTACAGGAACAATTTGAACGGGTCACAGGCGGAAAATTAGTAGAAGGGTATGGGCTTTCTGAAACGTCTCCCGTCACGCATGCTAACTTTATTTGGGATGAACCGCGTGTAAAGGGAAGTGTTGGAGTCCCGTGGCCGGATACGGAAGCCGCGATTTTATCGTTAGAAACAGGTGAACCATTAGAGCCGAATGAAATAGGGGAGATTGGTATTAAAGGTCCCCAAGTGATGAAAGGGTATTGGAATCGCCCGGAGGATACGGAAAATACATTTAAAAACGGCTGGCTTTTAACAGGAGATTTAGGCTATATGGACGAACAAGGCTTTTTCTACGTTGTGGAACGTAAAAAAGATACCATTATCGCAGGTGGTTTTAATATTTATCCGAGAGAGATCGAAGAGGTTCTATATGAACACGAAGCGGTGCAGGAAGTAATCGTCGTTGGAATTCCTGATCCATATCGTGGTGAAACGGTCAAAGCTTATGTCGTTTTGAAATCTGGTCGTACAGTCACAGAACAGGAGCTTAATGAGTTTGCTAGAAAGCATTTAGCCGCCTATAAAGTTCCACGCTTATATGAGTTTAGAGAAGAGCTGCCCAAAACAACGATTGGGAAGATTTTACGTCGAGTGCTCATAGAAGAAGAGAAAAAGAAATGGGCTGAAGATGAAAAGAAAGCATAATCGTATTATGCGGAGCGATAATTTCTGGCTCCGTAACTACGATTGGATTGTACAAGTTATCCTATAAATGGTTTTATCTTGTAAAAATGTTATTGACAGTAATAAAATACCACTTTATTATAGAAACATGAATGATTATTCATTCATGTTTCTGAAAGGAGACAACTAGTGAAAAGTAGTAGGCCAAAGTATATGCAAATTATTGATGCAGCCGTTATTGTTATTGCTCAAAATGGTTACCATCAAGCTCAAGTATCAAAGATTGCTAAGCAGGCGGGAGTAGCAGATGGGACAATCTATCTTTATTTTAAGAATAAAGAAGATATTTTGATTTCATTATTCCGGGAAAAAATGGGTTACTTCGTTGAACAGATTCAAGAAGGTATTAAAGGAAAATCCAGCGCAGTAGATAAATTGTTTGTCTTGATTCAAAAACATTTTCAAATCCTTTCAGAAGACCCGAACTTAGCGATTGTGACTCAATTAGAATTAAGACAATCTAATAAAGAATTGCGTCATCGGATTAATGATGTGTTAAAAGGCTACTTAGACCTTGTCGATCGAATTGTTATTGAAGGAAAAGAAACCGGTGAATTCAGGTCTACGCTTAATGTCAAGCTCATGAAAAATATGATTTTTGGCACAATGGATGAAGTGGCAACAACTTGGGTGATAAATGATCAAAAATATTCACTTACAGACCTTGTCCCAGAAGTTCATCGATTATTAACAAATGGTTGTAGTTCTAGTAATTAACGATGTTTAGATAAGAGTGGCGATATCGTCGCTCTCAACTAAACTCGATAATGAAGCTTGTTTTCCGAATGGAAAAGAAGAGTGAATACATATCAAGTGCTTATTGATGACTTGAGAATTCAGCAACCAAGATGGGGGAGAAGAAATGGAGTACTTAAAGCTTGCAGTTGAGGACCATGTTGCTTTTATTACGATTAATAGAGCACCTGCAAATGCACTTTCTTCGGGAATGATTAAGGAGATATCCGAAGTCTTAGATGAACTTAGTCAGAATGAAGAAGTGAGAGTTATCTTGCTTCACGGTGAAGGAAGATTCTTTTCAGCAGGAGCGGATATTAAGGAATTTACTCAAATTGAAGATGGTTCTGCTTTCTCTGCCTTAGCTGCGAATGGACAAGCGGTATTGGAAAAAATCGAAAAATTTCCAATACCGGTCATCGCTGCTGTTCACGGAGCTGCATTAGGCGGTGGTCTTGAATTAGCAATGTCTTGTCATATTCGCTTAGTAACAGAAGGAGCAAAGCTTGGTTTACCAGAGCTGCAATTAGGTTTAATCCCAGGTTTTGCAGGTACACAACGACTTCCACGTTATGTAGGTACAGCCAAAGCTGCGGAAATGCTATTTACAAGTGAACCGATTACAGGAGTGGAAGCTGTCCAATATGGTCTAGCGAACCGAGCTTACTCCGATGAAGAATTACTTTCAAAAGCGAAAGAACTAGCTTTTAAAATAGCAAAGAAAAGCCCTCTTGCTCTAAAAGCTATTATTGAACAATTAAACTATTTAAAGGATGACTCTTATTACAAAGGTGTGGCAAATGAAGCAGCACAATTCGGGAAAATTTTTGAGTCAGACGATGCAAAAGAAGGAATTAGTGCATTCATTGAAAAAAGAGAACCTATTTTTATAGGTAAATAAGTAAAAAAACGTAAAAATACATTTTTTTCAAAAAATTTAAAGGAATTTGTTGGATTTTGAAGAATACTTAATATATATGGATTTTGACTTTTCAGAATCTTAGGAATTTAAAACACTCAGGAGGGATTATCGTGAACATTTATGTATTACTGAAAAGAACATTTGATACAGAAGAAAAAATTACGCTTTCTAACGGCAAAATCAATGAAGAGGGCGCTGAATTTATTATTAACCCTTATGATGAGTATGCTGTGGAAGAAGCGATTCAAATACGAGACGCTCAAGGCGGCGAAGTAACAGTTGTTTCTGTTGGAAACGAAGAAGCTGAAAAACAACTGCGTACGGCTTTAGCAATGGGTGCTGATAAAGCGGTATTAATTAATATTGAAGATGACGTAGAAAATGGAGATCAATTTACAACATCAAAAGTATTGGCTGAATACTTAAAAGATAAAGAAGTAGATCTTATTATAGCAGGAAATGTAGCAATCGATGGCGGTTCTGGTCAAGTGGGACCACGTGTTGCAGAACTTCTTAATATTCCTTATGTAACAACGATTACAGACTTAAATATTGCAGGTACAACAGTAAGTGTTACACGTGATGTAGAAGGGGATTCAGAAACAATTGAAACGACTCTTCCATTGTTAGTAACAGCACAACAAGGCCTAAATGAGCCACGTTATCCTTCTTTACCAGGGATCATGAAAGCGAAGAAAAAGCCGCTTGAAGAATTAGAATTGGATGATTTAGATTTAGAAGAAGATGATGTGGAAGCGAAAACAAAAACAATTGAAATCTTTTTACCACCTACAAAAGAAGCAGGAAAAGTACTAAGTGGTGACATTTCTGCACAAGTTGGTGAACTTGTTCAATTATTACGCAGTGAAGCGAAAGTCATCTAATTATTAGAAATTTCGAAGTAAATAGACGAGTAAATAGATAAAAAAGAGCGCAGGAGGTTTTTATAATGGCTAGCAAGTTTCTTGTATTAGGAGAAGTTCGAGATGGTTCACTAAGAAATGTATCATTTGAAGCAATCGGTGCTGCAAAAGTTGCTGCAGATGGCGGAGAAGTAGTTGGTGTGTTAATTGGAGATAGCGTTCAAGCTTTAGGAGTGGAGTTAATTCAGTATGGTGCAGACCGAGTGGTCGTTGTAGAAGATGCTAAACTGGCTCAATATACTTCTGATGGCTTCTCACAGGCTTTGCTTGCTGTGATTGAATCAGAAAATCCAGACGGTTTAATTATCGGACATACTTCATTAGGAAAAGATTTAGCACCAAAAGTAGCTGGGAAATTAGAAGCAGGCTTAATCTCAGATGTTACGTCTCTTGAAGTAGCAGGCGGAAACACTGTGTTTACTCGCCCGATTTATTCAGGTAAAGCATTTGAGAAGAAAATTGTTACAGGCGGTCTAGTTTTTGCAACGATTCGTCCAAATAACATTGAACCATTACAAAAAGATGAGTCTCGTTCAGGAGATGTTGTTACACTGTCTGCGAATATTACAGATTTACGTACAATTATTAAAGATGTTGTTCGCAAAGCAAGTGAAGGTGTAGATCTTTCAGAAGCAAAAGTTATCATTTCTGGTGGTCGTGGTGTGAAGAGTGCTGAAGGCTTTGAACCATTAAAAGAACTTGCGGAAGTTCTTGGTGCAGCAGTTGGGGCTTCTCGTGGTGCTTGTGACGCGGATTACTGTGACTATTCTTTACAAATTGGACAAACTGGGAAGGTTGTTACACCGGATTTATATATCGCATGTGGTATTTCCGGAGCTATCCAACATTTAGCGGGAATGTCTAACTCAAAAGTAATTGTGGCTATTAACAAAGACCCAGAAGCAAACATCTTTAATGTTGCTGACTATGGTATTGTTGGTGACCTATTTGAAGTTGTTCCACTTTTAACAGAAGAATTTAAGAAGTTAAAAGTAAACGCTTAAGTTATAGAAATACATAAGGTATTCATCGGCTCGTCTGATGAATACCTTTTTGTGTACATATATATAGATAGTTTTGGGAAAATTAGCGATGAAGCAAATTAATAGCACGAACGTAATCATCAATGGTATACTATTTTTGATTATTTGAGTAAATATGAGGAGGATTTTATAAATGGCTATTGTAAATGCAACTGATCAAACTTTTGCAGCTGAAACAAACGAAGGTGTTGTTCTAGTTGATTTTTGGGCTCCGTGGTGCGGACCTTGTAAAATGATTGCTCCTGTTCTTGAAGAGCTTGATAGTGAAATCGCTGGTAAAGCGAAAATCGTTAAAGTGGATGTTGATGAAAACCAAGAAACAGCTGGTAAATTTGGTGTTATGAGTATTCCAACATTGATCGTTCTTAAAGACGGTGAGGCTGTCGATAAAGTAGTTGGTTTCCAACCAAAAGAAGCTTTAGCTGAACTTCTTGCTAAACACGCTTAATGATTGCAAAAAAATCTTCGAGTCTGAGACTTGGAGATTTTTTTTTGCTTTAAGAAAGTTTAATCGTTTTCAAGGACTAAACTATTAGGAAAAGACACTAACTTTCGCTATTACAGGTAATAAGTTTTGTTTTAAGTCTCTTATAATGTAGATGTTTATTTTTTAGATAGGAGTATTTCCTGTATAGTAATAATAAGAAGAAATGATAAGGCGGGGGAGTTCATGAATCAGCAAATCAAGAATAAATTAGCCCTTCTTCCAGATCAACCTGGCTGTTATTTAATGAAGGACCGTCAAGGGACAGTTATTTATGTCGGGAAAGCAAAAGTGCTTAAAAATCGTGTGCGTTCTTATTTTACAGGCTCACATGATGGGAAAACGTTACGACTTGTAAATGAAATTGAAGACTTTGAATACATTGTCACATCCTCTAACATTGAAGCTCTTATTTTAGAGTTGAACTTAATCAAACAATACGATCCAAAATATAATATTATGTTGAAGGATGATAAAACGTATCCATTTATTAAGCTTACAGCAGAAAAGCATCCTCGCCTTCTTATTACAAGGAAAGTGAAAAAAGACAAAGGGAAATACTTTGGTCCGTATCCCAATGTGACTGCTGCTACTGAAACAAAGAAGCTGCTTGATCGAATCTATCCGCTTCGTAAATGTGATACGTTGCCGAATCGAGTGTGTCTTTATTATCATTTAGGTCAGTGTCTTGCTCCTTGTGTGAAGGAGGTAGAGCAAGCGCAATATACGGAAATTGTAGATGAAATCAATCGTTTCTTAAATGGCGGACATGTTGAAATAAAGAAGGCGTTAACAGAGAGCATGCATGCCGCTGCTGAAGAATTAGATTTTGAGCGAGCAAAGGAGTTACGTGACCAAATTGCTCATATTGATGTTACGATGGAAAAGCAAAAGATGATGACGAATGATTTTACAGATCGCGATATTTTTGGATTTGCCTATGATAAGGGTTGGATGTGTGTGCAGGTGTTTTTCGTACGTCAGGGGAAATTAATTGAACGCGATGTTTCGCTTTTTCCAGCCTATAATGAACCAGAGGAAGAACTGCTTACCTTTTTAGGCCGTTTTTATGAAATGGATCATCACTTAAAGCCGAAGGAAATTTTGATTCCAGAGACGGTTGAGGCAGATCTAGCCGAACGTCTTCTCGATGTGAAAATTATTCAACCAAAACGTGGTCAGAAAAAGGACATGCTTGATTTAGCGAATAAAAATGCTAAATTAGCACTACATGAAAAATTCTCTCTTCTTGAACGAGATGAGGAACGATCTATAAAGGCTGTCGAGAATTTAGGGAAGCAGTTAGGAATTTATACACCTCATCGTATTGAAGCGTTTGATAACTCCAATATTCAAGGAACAAATCCTGTATCCGCACTAGTTGTATTTATAGATGGGAAACCAGTAAAAAAAGAATACCGCAAATATAAAATTAAAACGGTGCAAGGGCCGGATGATTATGAATCGATGCGGGAAGTTGTACGCAGAAGATATTCACGTGTGTTAAAAGAAGGCTTGCCATTACCGGATTTAATCATTATTGACGGAGGAAAAGGGCATGTTGAAGCGGTTAGGGATATTTTGGAGAATGAATTAGGCCTAGATATACCGTTAGCTGGTCTAGTAAAGGATGAGAAGCATCGTACATCTGAATTGATGATAGGGAATCCGCTTGAAATTATTCCACTTGATCGACAGAGTCAGGAGTTTTATTTATTACAACGAATTCAAGATGAAGTGCATCGATTTGCGATCACCTTCCATCGGCAACTTCGCGGGAAAAATGCGATTCATTCACAGCTTGACGATATCCCAGGAGTTGGTGAGAAGAGGCGTAAGCAATTGCTTAAATTATTCGGTTCGCTAAAAAAAATAAAAGAAGCCTCTATTGAAGAGCTCGTTCAAGCAGGTATGCCCGAAAAAGTAGCAGAGGCCATCTTCCAAAAATTTCAGAAATGAACTTGATTCACTTTCTCCTCTATGCTATACTCAAGAAGGATTTTGAACATGACAATTAAAAAGTGCTGATAGAGGTGCGAGATTCAAGAGTAGAAACCTGGAGAAGTATGAGCTTCTATGAAAGGTTTTGAAAGGGGAAATCGCCGAAGGAAAACAAAACTCATACTTTGTTTTTCTGGTTTGACATTGAATAAATGGCAGACTGTCAGGAAGAATTTCCTGGAGAGCTATCTCACTGTATTTGCCGTATTTATAGTGTTTTTCGCGGACAAAGCAATGAGATATATCTCGTTGCTTTTTTTGTGCTTGTACATATCAAATTCAGTTTAGTTTAGTATAAACAGCAGAGAGGGATGAATGAATATGCCAATTATTGTACAGAAGTTTGGTGGTACATCCGTTGGAAGTGTCACGAAAATTAAAAATGTGGCAAGACGGGTCATGGAAGAAGTAGAGCGAGGGAACGATGTTGTTGTCGTTGTGTCAGCGATGGGCAAAACAACGGATGAATTGGTAACAATGGCAAAGGAAATTACAGATAATCCAAGTAAGCGTGAAATGGATATGCTGCTGTCAACAGGTGAGCAGGTTACGATTTCTTTATTAACAATGGCCTTACTTGAGCAAGGTCAGCAAACGATTTCATTTACAGGATGGCAAGCAGGAATCCAAACGGAAGCAGTCCATGGCAATGCACGCATTTTACAAATTGATACGAAGCGTATGGAAGCGGAATTACAAGCAGGGAAAGTGGTTGTCGTTGCTGGATTCCAAGGGATAGATGAGGAAGGGAACATTACGACACTAGGGCGCGGAGGTTCAGATACAACAGCTGTTGCATTAGCTGCAGCACTGAAAGCACAACGCTGTGACATTTATACAGACGTAACGGGCGTATTTACGACGGACCCACGCTATATTAAAGAGGCAAGAAAGCTCTTATCGATTTCATATGATGAAATGTTAGAGCTTGCAAATTTAGGAGCTGGCGTACTTCACCCACGTGCAGTTGAGTTTGCTAAAAATTATCACATTCCACTAGAAGTACGTTCTAGTATGGAGAAAGAATCAGGGACGATTATTGAGGAGGACGCAACAATGGAAGAAAATTTAATTGTAAGAGGTATTGCCTTTGAAGATAAAATTACACGTGTGACGGTATTCGGTTTACCGCGTACACTTAGCACTTTATCAACCATTTTTACAACGCTCGCAAAGCATCATATTAACGTAGATATCATTATTCAAACAATGACATCTGAAGAAACAACAAATCTTTCGTTTTCAATTAAAAGTGAAGTTCTTCAAGAAGCTCTTCAAGTATTGGAAAGTAATAAGCCGAACCTTGAGTTTGAAAGAATCGAAACAGAAGATGGCTTAGCGAAAGTATCAATCGTTGGTTCAGGTATGGTCTCAAACCCGGGAGTTGCAGCTGAAATGTTTGAAGTGATGGCGAACACGGGAATCCAGGTGAAAATGGTTAGCACATCAGAAATTAAAGTGTCGACTGTTATTAATGAACAGGAAATGGTTAAAGCGGTAGAAGCTCTGCATGTTGCCTTCAACCTAGGTGCTCATTCCAAAGCGTTAGCTTAATTAAGAGGTGTAAAACAGACTTACTTTATTGTAAGTCTGTTTTACAGTACGATTAAAGTGGGTCTTTTGGATCCCATTGAACCGTGAAAATCACTCTTTTTGCGCGTTTTTTAATTTCAGCAACTGCTTCACTGCTGCATTTTTTTTGAAGGGCGCTCTGCTCAGCGAGGAATCCAGTTTCTAGTTGGAAATGGCAGTTCGAATAGAGCTCTAGGCGGCGATTGATAATTTCTCCGGTTAAGGTGAGTTCCATTTCATTTTTTGTTTCTTTTTCGATGATTAAATCACCCCAGCCAGCACTTTGAAAAAATGCAACCACTTCACCCATACTACTCAAAGGGAACTTTCTAGCTAACTGTTTTCCAGTCCAATAAAGGATTTGGTAGGAGTCTTGTCCGAGGATATTATCTAAGACAATTTCTCGAATGAGTTCATAGCCAAAAGTAGGAATTTGAAGTTCGTTTATTGCAGAGTCTTCTAAAGTTTCTGCGAGATTTTTTTTCATTGTGAATCGCCTCTTTCTGTAAATCTATTATAAACAATTTTCATTTTGATGCTGTACTATTTTTTAAAATATTTTCGGGAACAATTGGAAAATATTAACATATTATTCTGTGATATAGATGCCTATAATAATATTTTTTGTAAAAATTTAGATAATTTAGAATTCATCTTGCTGGATTATCACGAATTTCTATCGTGAAAAAAAGAAATCTTGTATCCGTTTTCTTGACGCCTATAAAAGTGAGGAGTAAAATAGTGGTGTCACATAATTGTAAAAAAGTATAGAAATCATTCTATGCTTGCATTGGTGCGAGGATAAAAGGTAGCCACCAATTTATCTGAGCATGATTTTTCACAAATTAAGGGGGGGCACTTAGTGGCAAAAAATCGTGAGTTTGGAAATCGTAGGCTTCATTCACTTCTTGGGGTAATTCCAATCGGGTTATTCCTCATCTTCCATCTATCAGTGAACTTTATGGCAACAAAAGGAGAGGAAACTTTCAATAATGCAGTTCATGCAATTGAATACGTTCCAATCTTGATAGCGGTAGAGTGGGTTGTTATTTATCTACCATTGATTTTCCATGCTGTTTATGGGATCTATATTGCGTTTACAGCTAAAAACAATTTAGGAAGATTTGGATTCTTCCGTAACTGGATGTTCATGTTACAACGTTTAACTGGAATTATCACTTTAATTTTCCTTGTTTGGCACATTTGGGAAACTAGAGTTCAAAAGGCTTTAGGGTCAGAAGTTAACTTTGACATGATGGCTGAAATCTTCTCAAATCCAATTATGATTGCATTTTACATTGTGGGTATTATTTCAGCGATTTTCCACTTTGCTAATGGATTATGGTCATTTGCAGTTAGCTGGGGATTAACAATTACACCTAAATCACAAAAAATCATGACTTATGTTACATTAGTAGTATTCGTTGTGCTTTCTTACATTGGTGTTAGCGCGATTTTCGCTTTTGTATGATAAGCGAATGAATTAAGCAAAGAACATTATAAGATTTTTGATAATGGAAATAAGGGAGTGACAAGTTTGGGTAAAGGTAAAATAGCTATCGTCGGTGGCGGACTAGCAGGTTTAATGGCTACGATTAAAGCGGCAGAGATGGGGAAACAGGTTGAGTTATTCTCACTAGTTCCTGTAAAACGCTCTCACTCTGTATGTGCCCAAGGCGGTATTAATGGAGCAGTTAATACAAAAGGTGAAGGGGATTCTCCGTGGATCCACTTTGATGATACAGTATACGGTGGGGACTTCTTAGCGAACCAACCACCAGTAAAAGCGATGTGTGAAGCAGCACCAGGAATTATCAATATGTTTGACCGTATGGGCGTTATGTTTAACCGTACACCAGAAGGTTTACTTGACTTCCGTCGTTTTGGTGGAACACAACATAGCCGTACAGCATTTGCTGGTGCAACAACTGGTCAACAATTACTTTATGCGATGGACGAGCAAGTACGTCGTTATGAAGTAGAAGGCCTTGTAACGAAGTATGAAGGCTGGGAATTCCTTGGAGCTGTAATTGATGAACAACAAACAGCACGTGGAGTTGTTGCTCAAAACTTAGCTTCTATGGAAATCAAAGCATTCCCTGCTGACGCTGTGATTATGGCGAGCGGTGGACCAGGAATTATCTTTGGTAAATCTACAAACTCAATGATCAACACAGGTTCAGCAGCATCTATCGTATACCAACAAGGTGTTAACTATGCGAACGGTGAGTTCATTCAAATTCACCCAACAGCGATTCCTGGTGATGACAAACTTCGCCTAATGAGTGAGTCTGCTCGTGGTGAAGGTGGACGAGTATGGACATATAAAGACGGAAAACCTTGGTATTTCTTAGAAGAAAGATACCCAGCATACGGAAACTTAGTACCTCGTGATATCGCGACTCGTGAAATCTTCGACGTATGTGTAAACGATAAGCTAGGTATCAATGGGGAAAACATGGTTTACCTTGATCTTTCACATAAGGATCCAAAAGAACTTGATATTAAACTTGGTGGTATCATTGAAATTTACGAGAAATTCATGGGTGAAGATCCACGTAAACTTCCAATGAAAATTTTCCCTGCGGTTCACTATTCAATGGGTGGACTATGGGTAGATTATGACCAAATGACAAATATCAAAGGTCTATTTGCTGCAGGTGAGTGTGATTACTCTCAACATGGTGCGAACCGTCTAGGAGCTAACTCTCTTCTATCTGCTATCTACGGTGGATCTGTAGCAGGACCAAATGCAGTTAAATATATTGAAGGATTAGAGAAAACAACGGATGCACTTCCTTCTTCATTATTTGACGGTTATGTAAAACAAGAGCAAGAAAAATGGAACAACATTATGTCATTAGATGGTACAGAAAACTCTTACATTCTTCATAAAGAGCTTGGAGAATGGATGACTAATAATATGACGGTTGTTCGTTACAATGCTAAATTGAAAGAAACAGATAACAAAATTCTTGAGTTGATGGAACGTTATAAAAAGATTAACATCAACGATACTGCTAAATGGAGCAACCAAGGTGCAGCATTTACTAGACAATTACAAAACATGCTGCAACTAGCTCGTGTTATGACAATCGGTGCCTTAAACCGTAACGAAAGCCGTGGAGCGCACTACAAGCCAGAGTTCCCAGATCGTGATGATGAGAACTTCATGAAAACAACAATGGCTACGTTTAAAGGCTTAGATCAAGCACCAGCATTCCATTATGAAGATATCGATGTGTCGCTAGTTCCACCTCGTAAACGCGATTATACAACTAAACATTAAGAAGGGAGAGAACACCAAATGTCTGAAACTAAAACAGTACGTTTTATCATTACTCGTCAAGATACACCAGATTCAGCTCCTTATGATGAGGAATTTGAATTACCATATCGTCCTAATATGAACGTAATTTCAGCATTAATGGAAATTCGTCGTAATCCTGTAACAAAAAGTGGTAAGAAAACAACTCCAATTGCTTGGGATATGAACTGTTTGGAAGAAGTGTGTGGGGCATGTTCAATGGTTATCAATGGAAAACCAAGACAATCATGTACAGCACTTGTTGATCAATTAGAGCAACCTGTTCGTCTTGCTCCAATGCGTACATTCCCAGTTGTTCGTGACCTTCAAGTTGATCGTAGCCGTATGTTCGATAACTTGAAAAAGGTAAAAGCTTGGATTCCAATCGATGGAACGTACAATCTTGGACCAGGTCCTCGTATGCCAGAGCGTAAACGTCAATGGGCTTACGAATTAGCTAAATGTATGACTTGTGGTGTATGTCTAGAAGCATGTCCAAATGTGAATGACGGCTCAAACTTTATTGGACCACAACCATTATCACAAGTTCGTTTATTCAACGCTCATCCAACTGGTGCGATGAACAGAGCAGAACGTTTGAATGCAATTATGACAGATGGAGGACTTGCTAACTGCGGTAACTCACAAAACTGCGTACAGTCTTGTCCAAAAGGTATTCCATTAACAACTTCAATTGCAGCTCTTAACCGTGATACTGCAATCCAATCATTCCGTAACTTCTTCGGAAGCGATCAAGTTTAATCAATTGTATGAAAAGAACCTGTATCTTATGATGCAGGTTCTTTTTTTTGCGTATTTTTATTCTAGCTTTATAGTGGAAAGGTGTGTGAGACTACTTCATAAAACCTAGGTATATTATGTAAAATTCTTTCAATCATATACATTTTACTTTAGAATGAATGAATAACCATTCATTGAATAAGAGGAGGCAGCATTTTGAGTAGAATTTCATATATTGAAAATTTTGAACAGTGGCAAGCTAGTTTTTTCTTTAAGCAAGAGGTGAAGGTTCGTTTTTCGGAAACAGATATGTTCGGTCATTTAAATAATACGGTTACATTCACGTATTTTGAGGAAGCAAGAATGGAATACTTTAAGCATTTAGGCTTAATGCAAAGATGGCTAGAGGCAAACAATGATGCTATCATTGTTGTAGCTGATTTGCAATGTGATTATCTTCAACAGGTGTTTTTTGATGAGCACTTATATGTGCATGTTAAGGTAGCAAAAATTGGTACTTCATCTGTGGATCTTCATTATATGATTACAAAGGAAGACGGCTCAGTTTGCTATACGGGCAGGGGAGCACTTGTTCAAATTTCGAAAGCTACTGGGAGATCCCTTCCCTGGAGTGAAGAAGTGAAAGCGGTATTAGGACAATTTCAAGAAGTAGAGTAAGAAAAGAAAATTTAAATTATATAAGCAAAAGAGTCACTCCCTCGCCTTTATCTACATACTATATCGTGACTAAATAGACACCCACTCCGGGTTTTATGCTGGTGAAGGCAAGGAGGGTTACATTAATTGAAGGAGAACGAATTCACTCATAAGCCACTACTCACCAAAAGAGAAAAAGAAGTATTTGAGTTACTAGTACAGGACAAAACAACAAAAGAAATCGCAGGTGAATTGTTTATAAGCGAGAAAACAGTTCGAAATCATATTTCTAATGCGATGCAAAAGCTTGGAGTTAAGGGGCGTTCACAAGCGGTTATAGAACTCCTTCGTATGGGAGAACTTAAGCTTTAATGTTTTGACTGCATTCTATGTAAATATTCATATAGAAACCTCTCTCCCATGGTGAGCAGCATCAAAGGAAATGTTAACAATTCATTGTTCAACACCTATGTTGCTGCTCTGTTTTTGTCCTGTAACTATATAATATTAGGACGCTGCTGATTCTAGGATCGTTACGTGTGAAACCTTGGTTTCACACGTCTTATATTTTAAGAGTTAAAAAGTTGGAGTATAAAAAGATATTGATTTTTATAAAGAGGGGAGATAAGTCGTGTTTTTCTAGCTAACAGTTGAAATCTCATTCACTTTCCTCCAAAATGGGAGTATGATATTCAGGGAGCGGATAAGAAGCTAGAGTTATGAAGTAATTTGTTATTTGACTGACATGCTACTTTCTTTAGTGATATAGACATCGCTTCTTTGAAAGCTGCTTTAACAAAATTGCACCATGAAATGAAGGAAGAATGAGGCGAGTTTTTTGAAATCAATTGGAATTATAGATTCAGGAGTCGGTGGGTTGACGGTTGTAAAAGAAATTATGCGACAGCTTCCCAACGAACAGGTTATCTATTTAGGAGATACGGCTAGATGCCCTTATGGACCAAGATCAAAAGAAGATGTAAAAAAATTCACGTGGCAAATGACCCGTTTTCTATTAAAACATGATATTAAAATGCTAATTATTGCGTGTAATACAGCGACAGCTGCTGCTTTAGAGGATATTCGAGCGGAACTGGCAATTCCTGTGCTAGGGGTTATTCATCCTGGAGCAAGAGCAGCAATCAAAGTATCCGATACGTTACATATTGGTGTAATCGGTACAATTGGAACGGTAAAAAGTCATGCGTATGATGAAGCGCTTGCTTCTATTAATGATCATGTAAAAGTGACAAGTTTAGCTTGTCCGAAATTTGTTCCAATCGTTGAAAGCGGTGAGTTTGAGGGCGAGATTGTCGGCAGGGTTGTCGCAGAAACATTAAAGCCTTTGAAGAAAACAAAAATTGATACATTAATTCTTGGTTGTACGCATTATCCACTGCTTGGTCCAGTTATTTCCCGCTATATGGGAGGTCGTGTGCAGGTAATTTCTTCAGGAGATGAAACGGCCCGTGAAGCAAGTGTAATCTTGGATTACTATCGATTAATGAATCGAAGTAAAGAGCGTCCTGTCCATCGCTTTTTTACGACAGGATCTAAAGATATCTTTAGTGAAATTGCTTCAAAATGGCTTAATCGCGATATTGAAACGGTTGAGACCATTAAGATTGATTCATTATAAGACTTCCATTCGGAGGTCTTTTTTTTTAGTTTTTCTATAAGATTCCTATATTATGGACTATATAATTTACCTCCGCTTCTTTTAATAAAAGGTCTAAAATCTCAGAGGGCTCGTATAAATAGTAGTACAAACTGTCCTAGGAGTGATTTTATGTCCAAAATAAGAAAAATAACAGTAGTGACAACGCTTTTAGCCTCTTCTGTTTGGCTTGCTGGCTGCGGCTTATTTGGTGGGGAAGAGAAAAAACAAATTGATCCTCCTACAGATGTTTCCTTAGTAGATGAGCAGCCGGCTCTTGAGGAAACGAATGGTGATGGTCAGAACGTAGAAGGAGAAAAGCAAGCAGTTGAGAATACAATTAAGAGGGAGCTTTATTTAATTGATAAAGATGGTTATGTTGTCCCGCAAACGATTGAACTTCCAAAGTCTGAAGGAGCTGCAAAACAAGCTTTGGAATATTTAGTCGAGAAAGGCCCTGTAACAGATATGCTGCCAAATGGTTTCCGAGCCGTTCTACCTGCGGATACACAGGTAGATGTAGATATTAAAGATGGTGTCGCAATTGCCGATTTCTCAAAGGAGTTTAAAAATTACCAAAAAGAAGATGAATTAAAGATTTTACAAGCTATTACTTGGACACTGACTCAATTCGAATCCATTGAGAAAGTGCAGTTGCGCTTAAACGGTGAGAAATTAACGGAAATGCCCGTAGGAGGCACACCGATTCATGAAGAATTATCACGTACGTCAGGGATTAATCTAGATACAAGTGATGTTGTTGATATTATGAATACAAAAGCATTAACCGTTTATTATGTAGGGGGAGAACCAGGCAATTATTATTATGTCCCGGTTACACGTCGAGTAAGTGAAAATACGGAAGATAATATTACGGCTGCTATTACTGAATTAGCGAAGGGACCTGGGATGTCGTCTAAGCTTCAGACTGAATTTGTTCCAGATATTGCTTTAGTTGATAAGCCGGTCCTTGAGGATGGCAAAGTGACGTTGAATTTTAATGAGTCTATTTTAAATAGCTTTAAAGAGAAGGAAAAGAAAGTGTCACAATCGTTGCTAAATGCACTTGTTTTATCTTTAACTGAACAAAAAGGCATCGAAAGTGTAGAAATACAAGTGAATGGAAAAGCGGATGTAGTCAATGAAGAAGGGAAAAAGTTATCAGAGCCAGTCGTTCGTCCGGATCAAGTGAATACAGGAAGCTTCTAATGTTGAAAATGGAGGTTAGCGATACGCTGCCTCTTTATTTTTTTATCGAATCGAGCCACTTATGTTAGACTAGGAGTATACATAGTATATAGTTAAATCAGGCTTTGTCATACGATTTTCACCTTATTCGTGTGAAAATGGAGTTTACACGCCTTTCAGCCTTGCTGAAGGGGGAAATGAGCCTAAAATGAAAGCTATTTAACAGAGAGCTTAAATAAAAGGAGATGCCTCTTGTGAAGACTGTTATTATTGCTACGAAAAATGAAGGAAAAGCGAAAGAGTTCGAAAGTTTATTTCAAGCAAAAGGATATAAAGTAAAAACGCTTCTTGATGTACCTCATTCACCTGATGTAGAAGAAACAGGGACAACCTTTGAGGAAAATGCTATTTTAAAAGCAGAGGCCATTGCTAAGGAATATAATCAAGTCGTTGTCGCTGATGATTCTGGATTAATCGTTGATGCATTAGATGGACGCCCAGGTGTTTATTCTGCACGTTATGCAGGAGAAGAAAAAAATGATGAAGCGAACACCAACAAAGTGCTGCGTGAATTGGCAGGTGTACCAAAAGAAAAGAGAACAGCGAGATTTTATTGTGCTCTAGCGGTTGCTTCCCCAAATCAAGAAACGATTACGGTATCAGGAACAATTGAAGGAATTATTACAGAACAACCTGTAGGTGACAACGGTTTTGGTTATGATCCAATTTTTCTTGTAGAGGAGTTAGGAAAAACAACAGCTGAACTGACAAAAGAAGAAAAAAATAAAATTAGCCATCGTGCTAATGCTTTAAAAGCACTTGAAGACAAGTTAGATGCATTTTTAAAGGAAGAAGGAAAGTAAAAATGAAAGTGCTCGTTATGAGTGACAGTCATGGCTTAACAGATGAAATCAGTATAATCGCAGAACGACATAAACATGAAGTAGTATCGATGATTCACTGTGGCGATTCTGAACTTATGAAGGAAGACCCGCTTATGATGGAATGGACAGCGGTGCGTGGTAATTGTGACCGTGATATGACGTATCCCAATGATATTGTCGAAGAAATAGCAGATCAAAAGTTTTTGATTACACATGGACATTTATATAATGTGAAAATGACGCTTCTTAGTATTTCCTATAGAAGCGAGGAAACTGATGCGAAGATTATTTGCTTTGGTCATTCGCATGCAGCTGGCTCTGAATTAATTGATGGCAGGCTGTATGTTAATCCTGGAAGCATTCGTCAACCGCGCGGCCGCAAGGAGAAGACGTATGCGATCCTCGATATTATAAATCAGCAAGTGAACGTGACTTTTTATGATATTACAGGAAAAGTAGTTGAAGAATTAAATAATACTTATCAAATCAGCTAAAATTAGATATAATGAATAGGCGGGTATTTCTTCCTGTCTATCCTATATGTCCCAGTAGCTCAGCAGGATAGAGCAACGGCCTTCTAAGCCGTCGGTCGGGAGTTCGAATCTCTCCTGGGACGCCATTACATAACAGTTTAAACCTTGGTATGACAGGGGTTTTGATAGGCAAAGGATGCTAACACAGATTAGAATACTGTGGGAGCATCTCTTTTTTATCCCTACAATATGTCTGCAATTATCTATTACCTCTAAGTTATTTTTAACGAAGGAGAATGAGTGACCATATAGAGGCAGAAAAGTTTTCTCGTATGTAAGTATGACTTAGGTAAGAATATACTTGAGGTGAGAACATGAGAAAAATCTTAATGCCCTTAATGTTACTCTTTTTTATATTTCCTACAGTCTCCATAGGGGCAAAACTAGATGGTTCAGAATGTCCTAATTCTAAAATCCTGATTTCTACAAGTGAAAAGGATAAAGATGAGCTTATAAATGCCTTAAATAAAATTATCCCGAAGGTTTATGGCTTCAGTCCTGATTATAAAGGGTGGAGAATTGAGATTATTAAGCCTATGCCAAGTCTTACAGGATTTGAGAAGAATTATTACAAAATGGCTATGAACTTTTGTGGAAAAGAAGTAGCAGATCAGTCTTGGTTTGTAAGGCTAAGGTTTCCGAAGCTACTCCCAGCTCAAAGTGCATCACTTGGGGAATTGTATATAGTTAAGGATATAAATAATAAATGGTTTCCTTGGTTTCAGTATCATTAATAGTGAGTAAAATATGGAGGGACAAAAAATGCCTCTCCTTTTATATTTCTAAGATTGATACATACTCATTCTCTGTAATTTTTGCACTAATCCAACATTGAAATTCATTTATTACTTTGAGTTAAAAGTTATAGATTACTTCTTAAAAGTATTTTTTAAAAAACGGTTGACTTTTTATAGAGATGGAAATATAATAATAAATGTCTTAAAGGAAATTTATTATGTCCCAGTAGCTCAGCAGGATAGAGCAACGGCCTTCTAAGCCGTCGGTCGGGAGTTCGAATCTCTCCTGGGACGCTAGCTAGTCATGAAAAAAGCTGATATGCTCCGGTATATCAGCTTTTTTATTTTGAATAAAAGGGGAATCTAAAAAATCATTTATAAAATGATTTTTTAGATTCCCTTTTTTCGTGTTAATGACGGAGGAAACACATTTATCGCTTTTTCAAAAGTTAGCAAGCGTGGTGGCGGGGATAGGTATCGTTGTCAGTACGTTGGTGTTTGATTATACAAAATGGAAAAAGTACGGCTGGCTATTTTTCGGATTAGGCTGTGCATTCATTTTATACACACAATGGTTTGGTATTGTAGTAAATGGAAGAACATATTTACATATACCGGGGGTTGCAATGTCAGATATGATAATTACATTGCCTTTGTTTTTACTAGGGTGGGCGGGATTATTATCTAATAAGAAGGTTAATATTTATCATGTTAGTATTCTTTACGTTGTTTCTCCCGTTTTGTTTCTTAATACAGCCAGTTTTGTGATTAGTGTGATTTATTCAGTTATGGTTTGGAACAGTCATTTAGAGCGAAAAAGGTTGCTCTGGCTAGTGCCGCTTATATGACAGGAGTCATAGGAGTGATAGTCACGTCGATACTTTGGATGAAAGAGTATCAGTTAGCAAGGCTGAAAGGATTTCTTCATCCTGAACAATATTCGTTATCAGAAGGATATTACCCTTTCGTTAGTTATGGAACAGCTTATATGATTGTCAACTCGTTTATGATGGGGATTATTTTAGGTGTTTATCGCAAAAAAAATTTAATTCTGCTAGCTGAACGTTGAAAACGGATTCTGTTATTTGAATTATTGGTTTAAATAATGTATGATATTTCCATGTTTTAGAAAAATAGGAGGGAAGAACATGGCAAATATTGAGCATGGGGAAAATCGCTTTTTTATTGAAACAGATGGTGAGAAATTAGCGGAAATTACGTATGTGCATTCCGGAGATAAGCAAATTACAGTTGATCATACATACGTTTCCGAGAAGCTGCGCGGACAAAAAATTGGTAACCAACTCGTTGAAAAAGTTGTTGAATTTGCTCGTCAGGAAAATCTTAAGATTGTGCCAGAGTGTTCCTTTGTTGTAAGAGAGTTTGAAAAAAATAAAGAATATCAAGATATAATTGCTAAGTAATGAAAAAACTGAGAGCGAAACAGTTCAATCTGTTTCGCTCTCAGTTTTTTTGAGGAGCTCTTTGAACAAAGGCATATGTTGTTTTGAAGTTTTGGTAATTTTATTCCATTAAAATGATAAATTAGTTATTTAGGAACTAGTTGGAAAATAATATGGAATAAATTGTTTATGTACTAAGAATCGCATTTTTTTATTAATTTTTTTTTATAAAATAAAATTTTTGTAGGAAAATAAGATAATAACGCGGATGTAAGCGTATACAAAAAAGTGATGAATTAGAATTATCAAACAATTCTTAAAAAACCTGTTGACTCCTTCTTAAATTCAGCGTATTATTACGACAAATACAACACAACAAATTTTAAAAAACTTTGAAAACATAAATTATGTGTAAAACATTGAAGAGGATAAGTAGTCCTTCGTTAGGCAGTCACAGAGAGCCGGTACTTGCTGAGAGCCGGTATTGTCCCGAGAGATGAACTCACCTTGGAGTTTCAGTTTGAACGGTCAACTAGTAGAACTGAACGGGTGCAAAACCAGCACCCGTTATCAAAAAAAGAAAGTGCGTACAGAAAGTTTTGTACGAAAAAGGGTGGTACCGTGGATAGGCCAAATAGCCTCTTTCACCCCTTTGGTTTGCTATATGCAAGCGAATTGGGATGGAAGAGGCTTTTTTATATTCAGAAATGGCTGAAATATTAAAATATTTAAAAGGAAAATGGAGGGGACTATTCGTATGACGCAGAAGACTGTAGCAGCTGGCAGGAAGAGTGAGCAAGTAAAGTACACTGGTGCTGAATTTTTAACAGAAGCATTGAAAAGGGAAAATGTAGATGTTATTTTCGGCTATCCTGGCGGTGCTGCATTACCAATTTACGATAAACTATATAATTCAGGTTTGTTCCATGTTTTAACAAGGCATGAGCAAGGCGCAATTCATGCAGCGGAAGGGTATGCAAGAATTACAGGCAAACCGGGAGTAGTAATCGTAACATCAGGGCCTGGTGCAACGAATATTGTAACAGGTTTAGCGGATGCTATGATTGATTCTTTACCGTTAGTTGTTTTTACTGGGCAAGTGGCTACTGGATTGATTGGTTCCGATGCGTTCCAAGAGGCAGATATTCTTGGAATTACGACTCCGATTACCAAACATAATTATCAAGTGAGAGATCCTAAAGATTTTCCACGGATTATTAAAGAAGCTTTTTATATCGCATCAACTGGCCGTCCGGGTCCTGTATTAATTGATATTCCGAAAGATATGGCAATTGGAGAAGCGATTTCACACTTAGAACCTGAGATGGATCTTCCAGGTTATCAGCCAACAACGAAACCGAACTATTTGCAAATTCGCAAATTAGTTGAGGCTGTGAGTGGTGCTAAAAAGCCGGTCATTCTTGCGGGTGCGGGTGTTCTTCATTCGAAGGCAGCTGATCAACTATTAGAATATGCAGAGCAACAAGGTCTTCCAGTTGTTCATACTTTACTTGGACTTGGCGGATTCCCGGCGGATCATGCACAATACGTTGGGCTTGCCGGCATGCATGGTTGTTATGCAGCCAACATGGCTTTATCAGAATGTGATTTACTCGTCAATATCGGCGCTCGATTTGACGACCGCTTAACAGGTAGACTTTCAGACTTTGCACCTAATGCAACCGTTGCTCATATCGATATTGACCCAGCTGAAATTGGGAAAAACGTTCCAACGAAAATCCCGGTTGTTGGTGATGCAAAAGAAGCATTGGCAGAGTTAATTGCTCAGAATGGTAAAAAACCTGGAATTACTGAGTGGATGAATCAACTTGCTAAGTGGAATAAAGAATTTCCATTGCGCTATACATCGTCTGATGAATATTTAATGCCACAACGAGTGATTGAACTTCTTCATGAAAAAACAAATGGAGAGGCCATCGTTACAACGGATGTCGGTCAACATCAAATGTGGGCAGCGCAATACTATCGCTTTAATAAACCGAATTCATGGGTTACTTCCGGCGGACTTGGCACAATGGGCTTTGGTTTACCTTCAGCACTTGGTGCACAGCTTGCGAACCCTGAAGCTACCGTGCTTTCCATTTCAGGTGATGGTGGTTTCCAAATGTGCAGCCAAGAACTAGGCGTAATCGCAGAAAGAAACTTACCAGTCAAAATCATCATTCTTAATAATGGAGTTTTAGGAATGGTTAGACAATGGCAAGAACTTTTCTACGAGAAGCGTTATTCACAAAGTGTATTCAAATCACAGCCTGATTTTGTGAAATTAGCGGATGCTTACGGTATTCCTGGCTTTTCAGTAAGCACGGAAGAAGAAGCAAGCGCGCGCATTGAGGAAGCATTGGCAATCGATGGTCCTGTATTAATCGATTTCCGTGTCAAACCAGAAGAAAATGTGTATCCGATGGTAGCAGCAGGAAAAGCTCTCCATGAAATGGAAGGAGTGTAATCATGAAAGGAATTCTTACTCTTACTGTAAACAATAGGCCAGGAGTTCTTAATCGGATTACGAACCTGTTTACAAAAAGAAATTACAACATTGAAAGCATTACGGTTGGTTCTTCTGAGCAAGAAGGGATTTCAAGAATCACCGTCGTTGTTCAAGTAGATGATGAAACAGTTATCGAACAAATAACTAAACAGCTTCATAAACAAATTGATGTATTAAAAGTAAATGATATTAGTAATCAAGCAATCGTTGCGCGCGAATTGGCACTGATTAAAGTTCAAGTGACAAGTCAAACGCGAGCTGAAATATATGCTGTTATTGAACCTTTCCGTGCTTCTGTTATTGATGTCAGTAAAGATAGCTTAACAGTTCAAATTACAGGTGAATCTGATAAGATTGAAGCTTTTATTGAACTGATTAAACCATATGGCATTAAAGAGTTAGCTCGAACAGGAACGGCTGCTTTCCCACGCGGAATGCAGTTAGCCAATAGTAAAAGCAGCAAGGCCCAAACGATTGTTTAATTTAATAAATGAATTAACTAAAAACTAAAAAACTAACTTTAGAAAAGAAAAGGGAGATGTATTAATTATGGCAAAAGTATATTATAACGCAGAGGCAAACGAAAATTTCTTCAATGGTAAAAAAGTAGCGATCGTTGGTTACGGTTCACAAGGACACGCACATGCACAAAACCTTCGCGAGAGCGGTGTAGACGTAATTATCGGAATCCGTCCAGGAAAATCTGCTGAAAAAGCAAAAGAAGATGGTTTCCAAGTATTTTCAGTTAAAGAAGCAGCTGAGCAAGCAGACGTAATCATGAACTTACTTCCAGATGAAACTCAACCAAAAGTATACAAAGAAGAAATCGAACCTGCTCTAACTGCTGGTAAAGCTCTAATGTTCGCACACGGATTCAATGTTCACTTCAGCCAAATCGTTCCACCAGCTGACGTAGACGTATTATTAGTAGCACCAAAAGGTCCAGGACATCTTGTACGCCGTACATACACTGAAGGCGCAGGTGTTCCAGCTCTATTCGCAATCTACCAAGACGTAACAGGTACAGCTAAAGAATTAGCACTTGCTTATGCTCGCGGCATCGGTTCTTTACGTGCAGGTGGTCTTGAAACAACATTTAAAGAAGAAACAGAAACAGATTTATTCGGAGAGCAAGCAGTTCTTTGCGGTGGCTTAACTTCTCTTGTAAAAGCTGGTTTCGAAACATTAACAGAAGCTGGATACCAACCAGAAGTTGCTTACTTCGAATGTTTACATGAATTAAAATTAATCATCGACCTTATGTATGAAGGCGGAATGGAAAACATGCGCTACTCAATCTCTGATACAGCACAATGGGGAGACTTCGTTTCTGGACCACGCGTTGTAACAGAAGCTTCTAAACAAGCAATGAAAGCTGTATTAAAAGATATCCAAGATGGTGAATTTGCAAAAGGTTGGATCTTAGAAAACCAAGCTAACCGTCCAGTGTTCAATGCAATCAACCGTCAAGAGAACGAACACCCAATCGAAGTAGTAGGTCGTGAACTACGTAAAATGATGCCATTCGTTAAACCACAACAACAGGAGAAAGAAGTGGTAGCTGTTGCGAAAAATTAATATTTTTGACACAACATTACGTGATGGTGAACAATCTGCGGGTGTCAATTTAAATTTTTCGGAAAAAATCGAGATCGCTTATCAACTGGAACGTTTAGGTGTAGACATTATGGAGGCGGGCTTTCCAGCCGCTTCCAAAGGTGACTTTAACTCTGTTCAAGAAATCGCGCGCCGCATTAAAAACAGCTCTGTTACAGGGCTGGCGCGTGCGGTTAAAGGTGATATTGATGCTGCTTGGGATGCTTTAAAGGATGGGGCACAACCTCGTTTGCATACATTCATCGCGACTTCACCAATCCATCGTGAGTACAAGTTGAAAATGACAAAAGAACAAGTCGTTGAGCGCGCTGTAGCAATGGTTAAATACGCTTCAGAACGTTTCCCGATTGTACAATGGTCAGCTGAAGATGCGAGCCGCACAGAGTTGGATTATTTAGCTGAAATCGTTGAAGCGGTAATCCAAGCGGGGGCAAAAGTTATCAATATTCCGGATACAGTAGGATATGCAACACCAATTGAATATGGTAACATTTTCCGTTATTTATGTGAAAACGTTCCTTCTATTGATAAAGTAAGTCTATCTTCTCACTGCCATGATGATTTAGGAATGGCAACAGCCAACTCTCTAGCAGCAATTGAAGGCGGTGCAACGCAAGTTGAAGGTACGATTAATGGAATTGGTGAACGTGCTGGTAACGCAGCTCTTGAAGAAGTAGCTGTCGCGCTTCGTATTCGCCAAGACTATTATCAAGCACAAACACGTTTAACGCTTAATGAAATTAAAAGAACGAGTGATTTAGTGAGCCGTTTAACAGCGATGACGGTTCCTCCTAATAAGGCAGTCATCGGTGCAAACGCTTATGCACATGAATCTGGTATTCACCAAGATGGCGTCTTGAAGGAAAAAACAACGTATGAAATCATTTCTCCAGAACTTGTTGGTGTGTCCTCGAACTCGCTTGTTTTAGGTAAACACTCTGGTCGACATGCTTTTAAAGAACGATTACAAGAGTTGAACTTCCAAGTAAGTGAAGAAGAAATGAATCGTCTATTCGTTCAATTCAAAGAGCTAGCGGATAAGAAGAAACAGATGACAGATGAAGACTTAGTTGCTCTTGTTTTAGAGGAAAAGGCAACAGATAGTATTGCTTATGATTTAGTATCTATGCAAATCTCACACGGCACAAATCAAATTCCAACAGCTACAGTTACCTTGAAAAAAGGTGAGGGAGAAACAGTCCAAGAAGCTGCAACGGGAGCAGGTAGTGTTGAAGCGCTTTATAATACACTTGAAAGATGCCTAGGCGGCGAAATTGAGTTAGAAGATTATCGAATTCAATCCGTCGGCGGTGGTATGGATGCGTTAGCACAAGTATATGTGAAGATGAACTACCAAGGTGTTGAAACAAGTGGACGCGGTTTAGATCAGGACGTATTAGAAGCGTCTGCTAAAGCATATTTAAATGCTGTAAATCGTGTAATTATAATGAAAGAACTAGAAGAAAAAGTAACGAATTAATAGATGAGCAAAGCGCAAGCGCCCTTCATTATGTACGGGTGCTTGCCTATTCAATGGAAGAAATATTTCAATGGGTTTTTAGGAAGGGGAGTTTTCGATGAAAGGGAATATAGCTGTGCTGCCAGGCGATGGCATTGGAAAAGAAGTAACAAAAGGAGCTGTAGAAATACTCGAAGCTGTTGCTCAAAAATTTGGACACGAATTCGAATTTCAATACGGTGAAATTGGTGGCGGAGCGATAGATAATACGGGATCACCTCTGCCAGATGAAACAGTGGATATTTGTCGAAAAAGTGACGCTGTATTATTAGGAGCAGTTGGTGGACCGAAATGGGATAACCATCCTGTCGATATCCGCCCAGAACGCGGTCTATTAAAAATTCGTAAAGAGCTTAATCTATATGCGAATCTTCGACCAATCAGTTACTATTCGAGTTTATCGGAAGCTTCTCCTCTTAAAAAAGAATTAATTGAGGGTGCTGATTTTGTTATCGTTCGTGAATTAACGGGCGGCCTATACTTTGGGAAACCAAGTGAACGAGTGACAAGAGAAGGTAAAGACGCTGTAGTCGATACACTTTTCTATACAAAAGAAGAAATGCACCGCATTATTAAACTTGCTTTTGAATTGGCTAGCAACAGAACAAAGAAAGTAACATCGGTTGATAAGGCAAATGTATTAGAATCAAGCAGAATGTGGCGTGAAACAGCTGAGGAGATTGCGAAAGAATATCCAGATGTAACGTTAGAGCATATGCTTGTGGACAATGCAGCGATGCAACTTATTCGTAACCCAAAACAATTTGATGTTGTTGTAACAGAAAACTTATTCGGCGACATTTTAAGTGATGAAGCATCTGTTCTTACTGGATCACTAGGAATGCTTCCATCAGCTTCTATTTCAACGAATGGACCGAATCTATATGAACCAATTCACGGTTCAGCTCCTGATATTGCAGGGCAGAATTTAGCGAACCCGATTGCGACAATCTTATCTGCCGCATCGCTGTTACGCTTATCATTTGGCCTAGAAGCTGAAGCAAACGCGGTAGAACAAGCGGTTGAAGCAGTGCTTGAAAAAGGCTTTAGAACAGGTGATATTGCAGATGAGCAATCAACGAAGTTATCGACGAGTGAAATGGTTGCTGAAATTAAAACAGTTTTGTTAGCTCAAGAGGCGACTTCTAACGTTACAGGAGCACGTGTATAACAGCTGTTTTTAGACACGGCCTTCTCAGTAGGTCGTGTTTTTTATAAAAGATTAATAAGTATAAAGATTTCGAGATGTTTCGATGTTCAGTGTAAGCGTATAGTCTGTCGAGTGGCAGTTTATTTAGTCGATTAAGTTAAAAATCGACTTCATCTTCTAGCTTTCCAACGCTTGCGCTTTTCTTAAAAAATCTAAAATGATTGAGGTGGAACAAGATGGGAAAGTCCATTATTGAAAAAATATGGGAGCGTCACATTGTAGCAGCTGAGGAGAATAAACCAGATTTATTATATATCGACCTACAATTTATTCATGAAGTAACATCGCCGCAAGCTTTTGAAGGGCTTAGATTAAAGGGACGTAAAGTAAGAAGACCGGATCGTACATTTGCGACGATGGATCACAATGTTCCAACAATTAATCGTTATTTCATTCAAGATGAAATTGCTCAAAAGCAATTGTCTGCTCTTGAACAAAATTGTAAAGAGTTTGGGATTCGTCTAGCGGATTTGGACAGCCCTGAACAAGGGATTGTTCACGTTATTGGACCAGAATTAGGTCTTACACAACCTGGTATGACCATTGTATGTGGTGATAGCCATACGTCTACTCATGGTGCGTTCGGTTCGATTGCATTTGGAATTGGAACGAGTGAAGTGGAGCATGTATTAGCGACACAAACATTATGGCAAACGAAGCCAAAGACATTAAAGCTTGAAGTCAATGGTAAGTTAGGTAAAGGTGTTAATGCAAAGGATGTTATTTTATACATTATTTCTAAATTTGGTGTAGATTTTGGAACAGGCTATATTATTGAGTATTGTGGCGAAGTATTCGAGAATATGTCGATGGAAGAAAGAATGACGGTATGTAATATGTCGATTGAAGGTGGAGCAAGAGCTGGGCTAGTAGCTCCTGATGAAACGACGTTCTCTTATATTAAAGGAAGAAAATACGCACCAAAAGGTGAAGAGTTTGAACGTGCGGTAGAAGATTGGAAGTCATTAGCTAGTGATGAAGATGCTGTATATGACCGCGAAATTGTGTTAGATGGCAGCGCTATTCCACCGATGGTTAGCTGGGGGACAAACCCTGGAATGGCAAGCGGTGTAGATGCAATGATTCCGCGTGAATCAGATGGAACGTTTGATCCTGTAGAGTTGAAAAATGCACTTCAATATATGGGACTTAAAGAAGGTCAAGCAATTACAGATATCGAAGTACAGCATGTGTTTATCGGCTCATGCACAAACTCTCGTATTGAGGATTTACGCCAAGCGGCGTCCATGCTTGAAGGTCAAAAAGTTCATCAAGGTGTTCGGGCTATGGTTGTACCTGGTTCACAAAATGTGAAAAAACAGGCTGAGGAAGAAGGATTAGATCAGATTTTCAAAGCAGCTGGCTTTGAATGGCGTGATTCTGGCTGTAGTATGTGTTTGGGTATGAATCCAGACGGAGTACCAGCTGGAGAGCATTGTGCTTCTACTTCTAACCGAAATTTTGAAGGTCGTCAAGGAGCAGGCGCACGTACGCACTTAGTTAGCCCTGCGATGGCTGTAGCAGCGGCTATTACTGGAAAGTTTGTTGATATTAGAACATGGGAAGCTCCAACTGTAGGAGCTCATTAAACATTAATATATAAATGGAGGTGCCGAAGATGGAACCGATTAAGGTTTTTACAGGAAAAACAGCGGTTATGGACCGTAAAAATGTAGATACGGATCAAATTATTCCAAAACAATTTTTAAAACGAATTGAGCGTAGCGGATTTGGTCAATTTTTATTTTTCAACTGGCGTTTTGATGAAGAAGGAAATGATCGTCCAGATTTTGAACTAAATCAAGAGCAAAATAAAGGTGCGTCTATTTTAATTGCAGGTGAAAACTTCGGTTGCGGCTCTTCTCGTGAGCATGCACCATGGGCTTTACTTGATTATGGTTTTAATATTGTAATTGCTCCTTCCTTTGCTGATATTTTTAGAAACAATTGCATGAAGAATGGGATTGTTCCGATTGTTTTAACAGAAGAGCAAGTGGCTGAATTAATGAAAAAAGGTGTAGAATCTGGCTATGAGCTAACTATCGATCTTCCAAATCAAAAGGTTTATGATCAATCAGGATTTGAAGCTGAATTTGAATTCCATCCATACTGGAAGGAAATGCTTGTTAATGGGTGGGATGAGATTTCCATTACTGAGCAATACGAAGAACAAATTAAAAGCTATGAGCAACAAAAAATGCCAATCTCTTCTATTTAATTTAGAAGAGACAGTGAGCGAAAATTTTATCCTGTATGGTCTCGGTTTCTTTGAGCCATACGGGATTTTTTTTTGAAAATCATTTCATTCCATGCTACACTGATTTTCAAAAATGAACGGTGAGGCGGAATGGTTAATGAATGAGAGAAAAGATGGAAATAATGTGGTCCTGTTTCCTAATTTACATCATCGCTTAGTTACGAAGGGGACGGAGGCGCTAGAAAATAAACAGTATAAGCAGGCAGCCGGATTATTTAGTCAAGCGAGGGAATTAGATCAGGAACACGCTGAAGGAAATGTAGGGTTGCTCGTTTCGTTAATCGAGCTCCAAGATTATAAAGAAGCTAAACAATTATGTAAGGAATTATTGCACCGAGGGATTGGTGACTATTTTCAAATTACGAATATGTACTTGATGGTGCTTGTGCAATTAGGGGAGCATGAGGAAATCGTGGAGATGATTGAGCTATTGTTTCAAGAACATCAAATCCCATTTGATAAAATGGAACAGTTTGAGCAGATGCTTTCCTTTAGTAAACGGGCATTAGAAGAAAGAGATATAGAAGCGGAGCAGCATGAAAGTCAATTAAAGCAAAAGCTTCAACAAGAGCCTTTGTTTAATGGGAAAAATGAACAACAATTGCTTAATACAATTAATATGCTTTCACAGATGAATGTGCGTCCGTTTATCGATGATATTCAACAATTTCTGCAAGAGGAAGAGAATCATCCTTTTTTTAAAACAATGCTGTTGAATATATTAAAAGAGCAAGACTATATACAAGCCGTGGAAGTAAGGAAGTTTTCACAAGTCTCTTCTTTGATTCCAGCTCATTTACCGAATTTGAAAGAGTATCCTTTTTTTAAAAAAGTATGGGATTTAGCAGAACAAAAATTGGCACAAAGAAATCCGAGCTTGCTGGAAATGGTACATAGTTTGCTAGAAAGGCACAGCTTTTTGTTATATCCATTTGAACTTGAATGGGATGGTGCGGCCATTGCAGCAGCCTACCATGCTTTAGCAGAACAGTATATGACAGGAGAAGACTTTTGTGAGCGATCTGCTCTTATTTATGAAACAGAAGAACAAGCTGTAAAAGAGTGTTTAGACTACTTAAAAGAAATTGAAGCAATTTCTTATCCCATTATTTAACCTATTGCTGTTGAAAGAAGAGGAAGCTGTGGTATAATGTAGTGGTTGTACTATACGCTCGTACAAAAAAACGAGAATATCCAAATAATTTGGGTATATTTGAGGGATGACTTGTTAAGAATTGCAAAGCAGATTCATCCATGCTTATTCTTGACGTATATAGATTTTTGGAGGGAAACACATGTCTGTTAAATGGGAAAAGCAAGAAGGAAACGTTGGAGTTTTAACGGTTGAAGTAGACGCAGCAACAGTAAACGCTGGTTTAGACAAAGCGTTCAAAAAAGTAGTAAAGCAAGTAAACGTACCTGGCTTCCGTAAAGGGAAAATGCCTCGTCCATTATTTGAAAAGAAATTCGGTGTAGAATCTTTATACCAAGATGCTCTTGACGAGATTCTTCCAGAAGCTTATGCAAAAGCTGTCGAAGAAGCAGGAATTTCACCTGTAGATCGTCCAGAAATCGACATCGAAAAAATGGAAAAAGGTGAAAACCTTATTTTCACAGCGACTGTAACAGTAAAACCTGAAGTAAAATTAGGTAACTATAAAGGACTTGAAGTAGAAAAGTTTGATACAACAGTTACAGATGAAGATGTAGAAGCTGAATTGAAAAAGCAACAAGAGCGTCAAGCTGAGCTAGTTGTGAAAGAAGAAGGCGCAGCAGTTTCAGGTGATACAGTTGTAATTGACTTCGAAGGATTCGTTGACGGTGAAGCATTTGAAGGTGGAAAAGGTGAAAACTATTCTTTAGAGCTTGGTTCTAACTCTTTCATCCCAGGATTCGAAGATCAACTAATCGGTCTTGAAGCAGGTGCTGAGAAAGACGTTGAAGTAACGTTCCCAGAAGAGTACCACGCTGCAGAGCTTGCTGGTAAACCAGCTGTATTCAAAGTAAAAGTTCACGAAATCAAAGCGAAACAACTTCCTGAATTAGACGATGAATTCGCGAAAGATGTTGATGATGAAGTAGAAACTATTGCAGAACTTAGAGAAAAAACAAAAGCTAAATTAGAGCATGACAAAAAGCATGAAGAAGAACACTTCATCCAAAATGCTGTAATTGGTCAAGCTGTTGAAGGTGCTCAAATCGATCTTCCTGAAGTAATGGTTTCTAACGAAGTAGATCGCATGATGCAAGATTTTGCTGGACGCTTACAACAACAAGGATTGAACTTAGAATTGTACTTCCAATTCTCTGGTCAAGACGAAGAGGCGTTAAAAGGCCAAATGAAAGAAGAAGCAGAAGGTCAAGTCCGCACAAGCTTAGTGCTTGAAGCAATTGCTGAAGCTGAGAAACTTGAAGCTACAGAAGAAGACGTAGAAGCTGAATTAGCTAAAATGGCTGCAATGTACAATATGGAAGTAGACGCAATCAAAAAAGCTCTTGGAAACTTAGATGCAATTAAAGGCGATCTACAAATTAAAAAAGCTATTGATTTCTTAGTTGAAAACAGCAAAACAGTTGAAGCTAAATAATAGCAGCTTTAAAAAAATATAGTTTTCTTAAAGAAACAAGGCGCGAGCATTTCGTGCCTTGTTTTATACATATCTTGATTTTTTTATCATTTATAGAACACTTCTTGATTGCTTTTTTTTAGAATTCAGTGTAGATTAATTCTAATAACACATATACATATTTATACAGTAAATCCTTTTTTTTAAAATTGGTAAGTTAGGGCATACTAAAGAAAGTAACATACATAGTAAAAAGATCAGTGCTTTGTGTATCGGACAACCTACTATCGTGTAAGCATTTTTGTTACCAAACTTTCAAGAACGTGTTACAATGCAATTCATACTATTTAATTGCAATGAATGAAAGTGCTTATTTAGGCGTTTCTTATAAAGAAAGAAACATGCCTTTAAGATGAATAGAGTAGGAATAGTATTCAAGAGGGGTGAACGTTCATGTTTAAATTTAATGATGAAAAGGGACAATTAAAATGTTCTTTTTGTGGGAAAACTCAAGAACAAGTTCGTAAGCTGGTAGCCGGTCCAGGTGTATATATTTGTGATGAATGTATTGAACTTTGTACAGAAATCGTGGAAGAGGAGCTAGGTACTGAAGAAGAAGTAGAATTCCGCGATATTCCAAAACCAAAAGAGATTTGCAATATTCTTGATGAATATGTAATCGGACAAGAACAAGCGAAGAAGTCTTTAGCAGTTGCAGTATATAATCACTACAAACGAATTAATTCTAATAGTAAAGTAGACGATGTAGAGCTTTCAAAAAGTAATATCGCGCTTATTGGACCAACTGGTAGTGGGAAAACATTACTTGCCCAAACTTTAGCGCGTTTACTAAACGTTCCTTTTGCTATTGCTGATGCGACGTCTCTAACAGAGGCTGGTTATGTTGGGGAAGATGTTGAAAATATTTTGTTAAAACTAATCCAAGCAGCAGATTATGATGTTGAGAAAGCAGAAAAAGGAATTATCTACATCGATGAAATCGATAAAGTAGCTCGTAAATCTGAAAACCCATCGATTACACGTGATGTTTCAGGTGAAGGGGTTCAGCAAGCACTATTAAAAATTCTTGAAGGAACTGTAGCAAGCGTTCCTCCACAAGGTGGACGTAAGCACCCTCATCAAGAATTTATTCAAATTGATACTACAAATATTTTGTTTATTTGTGGTGGAGCTTTCGATGGAATCGAACCGATTATCAAACGTCGTCTAGGTCAAAAAGTAATTGGTTTTGGTGCAGAGACGAAAAAAGATGAAGTAGCAGAAAAAGAGCTGCTTTCAAAAGTTCTTCCTGAAGACTTACTTCGTTTCGGTTTAATTCCAGAGTTTATTGGTCGTCTTCCAGTTATTGCGACGTTAGAGCAATTGGATGAGGCGGCACTTATTGAAATTTTAACAAAACCGAAAAATGCATTAGTGAAACAATATCAAAAATTATTAGAACTTGATGATATTGAATTAGAATTCGAACCGGAAGCACTAAATGAAATTGCTAAAAAAGCAATTGAACGTAAAACAGGTGCTCGTGGATTACGTTCCATCATCGAAGGGATTATCCTTGATGTGATGTTCGATCTTCCTTCACGTGATGATGTATCTAAATGTATTATTACAGCAGGTGCGATTACGGAAAATGAATCTCCGAAATTGGTTCTGAAAGATGGTACAACAATTCAAGGCCAATCTGCTTAATATGTTTCTTTAAAAAGAGATGAGCTAGACAGGTGTTTCGGTCTAGGCTCGTCTCTTTTGTTTTTAATAAAATAGCCCCCTCCTGTAAGACAACCAAATTTTTCATGAAGGAAACTATGAATGATTTCAACTTGTGATAGGAGATACTACCATATAAGACAAACATGGTGAGCGCAGGAGGGAAAATGATGAGCTGGACAGGATTGGCATTGTTTATTCAACTGTTTTTTGGTGTAATCATTGGGCTATATTTCTTGAATTTATTAAAAGGACAGCGTACACAAAAGGTGTCGATTGATCGTGATTCTAAAAAAGAAATGGATCAATTGCGTTCAATGAGAGCGATTCAATTAACGGAGCCATTAGCAGAAAAGGTGAGACCGCAATCATTTGATGATATTGTTGGACAAGAAGATGGAATTAAATCGTTAAGAGCGGCATTATGCGGACCAAATCCACAGCATGTGATTATTTATGGACCACCTGGCGTAGGGAAGACCGCAGCTGCACGGCTTGTACTAGAAGAAGCGAAAAAAAATGGGAAATCGCCGTTTAGAAAGTCAGCGGTATTTGTTGAATTAGATGCAACAACAGCTCGTTTTGATGAACGAGGTATTGCTGATCCGCTGATTGGTTCTGTTCATGACCCGATTTATCAAGGAGCAGGGGCGATGGGCCAGGCTGGTATTCCACAACCGAAGCAGGGAGCAGTGACAAATGCACATGGCGGAGTGTTATTTATTGATGAAATTGGGGAGCTTCACTCGATTCAAATGAACAAATTGTTAAAAGTATTAGAGGATCGGAAAGTATTTTTAGAAAGCGCATATTATCAAGAAGATAATACAAATATTCCTACTCATATTCATGATATTTTTAAAAATGGTTTACCTGCTGATTTCCGGTTGATTGGAGCAACAACTCGAACGCCAAATGAGATTCCTCCCGCTATTCGTTCTAGGTGCATGGAAGTGTTTTTTCGCGAACTCAATCGCGATGAAATTATAGAGGTTGTTAAAAAAGCAACCGACCGAGTAAACGTGACCATCAGTGAGAAAGGTTTACAAATGATTGCGGAATATGCTCGTAATGGTCGTGAAGCGGTAAATATGGTGCAAACACTTGCTAGTATTTCCATTAATGAAAATCGGTCTTATATTAAAGAGGAAGATATTGATTGGATGGCTCATAGCAGTCAGTTAACACAGCGGATGGATCGAAAAATTGATTCGAAGCCGCAAGTTGGGTTCGTCAATGGGCTGGCTGTATATGGAGCAAATAGCGGAGCGTTGCTTGAAATTGAAGTAACGGTAATGCCGGCGATGAGTGAAAAAGGAAACATTACCATTACGGGAATTGTCGAAGAGGAAAGCATTGGGGGCAATGGAAAATCGATTCGACGTAAGAGTATGGCCAAGGGGTCGATTGAAAATGTCATTACAGTATTACGCTCAATGGGTGTTCCGGCTGATCAATTTGATATTCATGTGAATTTTCCTGGCGGGACTCCTGTAGATGGACCATCTGCAGGTATTGCTATGGCGACCGGGATTTATTCAGCCATTTATAAAATTCCTGTCGATCATACGGTGGCCATGACAGGCGAAATAGGCATTCATGGTGGTGTAAGACCAATTGGTGGTGTGATTCCGAAAATTAAAGCGGCTCAATTAGCCGGAGCGAAAACGGTCATTATTCCAGCTGATAATATGCAGCCGCTTCTAAAAGAAATTAAAGATATTGAGATTGTGCCTGTTACTAAAGTCCAGGAAGTGTTCGAACGATCTCTGAAAAAAGACGTGGTACCTGATCAATTACTTTCCACATTGAACTTAAGTAAAAAGGAAAGTGTATAAAGAGAATGCCCCGGTTTTATAGTACCGGGGTTTGTTATAGGTATAATAATGTTTTTCATTTTTGTAATTAAACGTGCTTTTTTCACCTATTTTGGGGATAATAAAAAGAGCGTATCTAGTGGTAAACTAAACAAGAAATAGACACTTTTACACAAATAGGATAGAATTGTGAAAAGGTTAGAAACATACAACGATGATGCGAAATTTTGATGGAGGTGTCAGGCAATGGCTGATAAAGAAATCATCGTCCCCCTCCTGCCGCTTAGAGGCTTGCTTGTTTATCCTACGATGGTTCTACATTTGGACGTCGGTCGGGATAAATCAATACAAGCTCTTGAAAAAGCAATGGTGGAAGATCATCTCATTTTTTTAACAACGCAGCAAGACGTCACACTTGATGAACCGGGTGAAGAGGATTTATACCCAATAGGTACATTGACGAAGGTAAAGCAAATGCTGAAGCTTCCAAATGGAACGATCCGTGTATTGGTAGAAGGATTAAATCGAGCAGAAGTCAGTGTATTTTATGATTATGAGACACACTATGGTGCCAAGATTAAAATATATGAAGATGATGAAGAGAAGGATGCGGAACATCAAGCTTTAATGCGTACGTTGCTTGATTACTTTGAACAATACATAAAAATGTCAAAGAAGATTACAAGTGAAACATTCTCTTCTACTGCAGATATCGAAGAACCAGGAAGGCTTGCTGATATTATTGCATCACATCTTCCGTTAAAATTAAAAGATAAACAAGAAATTCTTGAAACGACCAATGTGAAGCAACGTTTAAGTCGTGTAATTGAAATGATTCACAACGAAAAAGAAGTGCTTCATTTAGAGAAGAAAATCGGCCAACGAGTTAAGCGTTCGATGGAACGTACGCAAAAGGAATATTATCTTCGTGAGCAAATGAAAGCTATTCAAAAAGAACTGGGCGACAAAGAAGGTAAAGGCGGTGAAGTGGCTAAACTCACAGAGAAAATTGAAGCCGCTGGCATGCCTGAGCAGGTGAAAACAACAGCTTTAAAAGAACTCGATCGTTATGAGAAAGTTCCTGCTAGTTCTGCGGAAAGCTCGGTTATTCGTAATTACATTGACTGGTTAGTTGCGCTTCCTTGGTCTAAAAGTACAAAAGACGATTTAAATATTTTGAAGGCCGAAAAGGTTTTAAACAAAGACCATTACGGATTGGAAAAAGTAAAGGAACGGGTGTTAGAATATTTAGCTGTTCAACAGTTAACTAATTCATTAAAAGGTCCTATCCTCTGTTTAGCAGGCCCTCCTGGGGTTGGGAAAACAAGCTTGGCTAGATCTATTGCGACTTCGCTAAATCGTAATTTTGTGCGCATTTCTTTAGGGGGCGTTCGCGATGAGTCTGAGATTCGCGGTCATCGCCGAACCTATGTAGGTGCGATGCCGGGTCGAATTATTCAAGGAATGAAAAAGGCAGGTACGATTAATCCAGTCTTTTTATTAGATGAAATTGATAAGATGTCTAATGATTTCCGCGGTGATCCATCTGCTGCGTTACTCGAAGTGTTAGATCCAGAGCAAAATCATAACTTTAGCGATCATTATATAGAAGAACCCTATAATCTATCTAATGTTATGTTTATTGCAACAGCCAATGATTTGTCAACGATTCCAGGTCCGCTTCGTGACCGGATGGAGATTATTACAATTGCCGGGTATACGGAAATTGAGAAGCTGCATATTGCGAGAGATCATTTGTTAATTCGGCAGTTAGAAAACCATGGCTTGCAAAAAAGTCAGCTTCAAGTTCGAGAAGATGCTTTAATCAAAATTATTCGTTATTATACAAGAGAAGCTGGTGTGCGTAGTCTAGAACGTCAACTGGCAAGCGTTTGTCGAAAAACAGCAAAAATTATTGTTTCGGGTGAGAGGAAGCGGGTCATTGTTTCCGAGAAAAATGTAGAAGAATTTTTAGGGAAAACCATTTTCCATTATGGGCAAGCGGAAGAGGAAGATCAAATTGGTGTGGCGACGGGTCTGGCGTATACAGCAGTCGGCGGCGATACGCTGCAAATTGAAGTCTCGTTATCTCCAGGTAAAGGCAAGCTTGTCTTAACTGGAAAACTAGGTGATGTGATGAAAGAATCTGCGCAGGCTGCATTCAGTTTTGTCCGTGCCAAATCAGAAGAGCTTCATATTGATCCGGACTTCAATGAAAAATATGATATTCATATTCATGTTCCTGAGGGAGCGGTTCCAAAAGATGGACCATCTGCAGGAATTACGATGGCGACAGCGCTTATTTCTGCGTTGACCAATCGCCCGATTAGAAAAGAGGTAGGCATGACAGGGGAAATTACATTACGTGGACGAGTGCTTCCAATCGGCGGCTTAAAAGAAAAATCATTAGCGGCCCACCGAGCAGGCATTACGAAAATTATTCTTCCACAAGATAATGAAAAAGATATTGATGATATTCCAGAAAGTGTTCGAAGTGATTTGCAGTTTGTCCTTGTTTCGCATGTAGATCAGGTATTAGAACATGCGTTGGCAGGTGACATTCAATGAAAGTAACAAGTGCGGATATTGTGATTAGTGCGGTTAAGCCTGACCAATATCCAAGTGAGCCGATTCCCGAATTTGCATTAGCAGGTCGTTCAAATGTGGGGAAATCTAGTTTTATTAATAAAATGATTAATCGTAAAAATTTAGCGCGTACATCCTCTAAACCTGGAAAAACGCAAACGTTAAACTTTTACCTAATTAACGATGCCCTGCATTTTGTTGATGTACCGGGATATGGATATGCTAAAGTGTCCAAATCGGAGCGAGCAGCATGGGGGAAAATGATTGAAACATATTTTACTTCCCGTGAACAATTACGTGCTGCTATTTTGATTGTTGATTTACGTCATCCACCAACGAAGGATGATGTTTCGATGTACGAGTTTTTAAAGCACTATGAACTACCATGTATCATTATTGCGACAAAAGCGGATAAGATTCCAAAAGGAAAATGGCAAAAGCATCTGAAAGTAACGCGCGAAACACTTGGGCTTGCAAAAGAGGATGAGCTAATGCTCTTTTCCAGTGAAACAGGTGAAGGCAAAGAAAAAATTTGGGGTCTATTAAAGAAATATATGTAAGAAAAGGAACTCGTCTATATGGCGAGTTTTTTATTTGGCTTTGTTATAAGGTTTTGGTGAGTTTTGGTTTATTTGATATGGCACCCAATCTTGTCATAAAATAAGGTTAAGTGGGTCATTATACATAATAAAGTTGCTCTGCCAAACTTGTTTACTTGAAGTTAGGATTTAATTTTGTTATGGTACATTTGTACAGGATATTCTAGATTATAATAATTATTTATTTCATGAACTGTTCATATTTCATTAGGTTCGGACTTTTTATACATGTTATAATAGATTAAGTCATAATACATTTAATTTTGGGGGTGCAAACGACATATGCATATTATAGCGGTTGGTGTTAACTATAAAACAGCCCCTGTTGAAATTCGCGAAAAGTTATCATTTAATGAAGCGGAACTTGCTCAGGCAATGGAAGCTCTTAAAAATAAAAAAAGTATATTAGAGAATGTTATTATTTCTACTTGTAATCGTACAGAAATTTATGTCATTGGTGATCAGCTTCATACAAGCAGATATTATGTGAAGGAATTTCTTTCGGAGTGGTTCGGAATTGATAAGGAGGAGTTCTCTAAATATCTGTTTTTTTATGAAGGCGATGGGGCTGTTGAACATTTATTTCAAGTAACATGCGGCTTGAATTCTATGGTTCTTGGTGAAACACAAATTTTAGGACAAGTACGTTCAAGCTATATGCTGGCGCAAGAGCAACAGACAATTGGAACGGTTTCCAACCATTTATTTAAGCAAGCGCTAACATTAGCGAAAAAAGCACATGCTGAAACGGAGATTAATACAAATGCTGTATCTGTTAGCTATGCAGCAGTGGAACTAGCTAAGAAAATCTTTGGCAGTTTAAAAGGGAAAAACGTATTAATTCTTGGTGCAGGAAAAATGGGTGAGCTGGCGATTCAAAACTTGCACAGCAATGGTGCTGACAGTGTTACCGTTATTAATCGTACGTTTGAAAAAGCCGTTAATTTAGCGGACCGTTTTAATGGAACACCAAAGAAACTAGAAGAATTACAATGTGCATTAGTAGAAGCGGACATTTTAATTACATCAACAGGAGCGAAGGATTTTGTTGTGACACAAGAAATGATGTCAACTGTAAACAAAGTACGTAAAGGTCGTCCGATTTTCATGGTTGACATTGCGGTTCCGCGTGATTTAGATCCAGCATTGGCAGAGCTTGAGAACGTGTTCTTATATGATATTGATGATTTAGAAGATATTGTTCAAGCTAATTTAGCAGAGAGAAAATTAGCGGCTGAAAAAATTGAATTAATGATTGAAGCAGAAATTGTTGAATTTAATCAATGGTTAAATATGCTTGGTGTTGTCCCAGTTATGTCTGCTTTACGAGAAAAAGCATTAGGGATTCAAGCAGAAACGATGATCAGCTTAGAAAGAAAGCTTCCGCATTTAAGTGAACGTGATCGAAAAGTGCTGAATAAGCATACGAAGAGCATTATTAATCAAATGTTGAAAGACCCGATTTTGTATGCAAAAGAACTCGCTGATAAGCCAAATTCGAAAGAAGCATTGAATAATTTTGTGAAAATCTTCCGCTTAGAGGAATTGATTGAAGAACAATTGATGGCTGCTGACGAGCAAGAACAAGCAACAACAAAAGCAGCGGTCTTGAATCCGATTCCTGTTAGAGTTAATTGAGGGCACTATGGAATTGTTAATGACAAGATTGCACGAAGCAACCGTATTATTGTATGCGCTCAGCGTGCTTTTATATTTTATTGACTTTCTTCATAATAACCGGAGGGCAAATAAAGTTGCCTTCTGGTTGCTTTCAATTGTTTGGGTACTTCAAACAATTTTTTTATGTCTATATGTAGTCAAAACAGGCAGGTTTCCTGTCTTGACCATCTTTGAAGGGCTATATTTCTATGCCTGGGTGTTGATTACGTTATCGCTTATCATCAATCGATTGCTGCGTGTGGATTTTATCGTGTTTTTTACGAATGTACTTGGGTTTATGGTCATGGCGATTCATACATTTGCTCCTGTTCAAATCGAGTCTGAAGTACTAGCTCAACAGCTTGTATCCGAGTTATTGATGATACATATTACATTAGCCTTCTTATCGTATGGAGCATTTACGCTTTCTTGTGTATTTTCGATTCTTTATCTCATTCAATATGATTTATTAAAGCGGAAAAAATGGGGAAAACGTTTAATTCGGCTAGGAGATTTAACACACCTTGAAAAAATGAGCTATATTTTAGCTGTTATTGGGGTACCGCTCTTAATGTTTTCACTTATTCTAGGCATTCAATGGGCGTATATCAAAGTTCCAAACTTATCTTTGTTGGACTTCAAAATTATTGGTTCATTCGTTGTGTTAATTGGTTATAGCGTATATTTATATATAAAAATTAGAAAACAGATGTATGGAAGAATGTTAGCTTTTTTAAATATTGGTATTTTTATGATTGTTTTAATTAACTTTTTCCTGTTTGGAAGTCTTTCAACATTCCATTTTTGGAATACCTAGGAGGAAACAATGAGAAAAATTATTGTCGGTTCAAGACGTAGTAAATTAGCTTTAACTCAAACAAATTGGGTCATTAATCAATTGAAAGCACTTGGAGTTCCTTATGAATTCGAAGTAAAGGAAATTGTAACAAAGGGCGACAAAATTTTAGATGTTACACTTTCGAAAGTCGGCGGTAAAGGCTTGTTTGTGAAAGAAATTGAACAAGCGATGCTCGATAAAGAAATTGATATGGCTGTACATAGTATGAAGGATATGCCTGCTGTTCTTCCAGAGGGCTTAACAATTGGTTGCATTCCTCCGCGTGAAGATCATCGTGATGCATTCATTTCGAAGAATCATATTAAATTAGCGGACTTAAAGCCGGGTGCTATCGTTGGAACAAGCAGCTTGCGTCGAAGTGCACAAATTTTAGCCCAAAGACCGGATCTTGAAATTAAATGGATTCGCGGCAATATTGATACACGCTTAGAGAAATTGAATACAGAAGATTATGATGCTATTATTTTAGCTGCTGCAGGTCTTGCTCGAATGGGTTGGAAACAAGACGTGGTGACAGAGTTTTTAGATGATACGTTATGTGTACCGGCTGTAGGGCAAGGTGCTTTATCGATTGAATGTCGTGCAGATGATACAGATCTGCTTGCAGAGTTAGCGAAATTCACATGTGAGAATACAAAGAAAGCGGTTGAAGCAGAGCGGTCCTTTTTAGATGAAATGGAAGGCGGCTGTCAAGTGCCGATTGCTGGACTTGCCGTAGCAAAAGAGGATGGCGAAGTGGAGTTAACCGCATTAGTGGCTTCTCCAGATGGAAAAACAATATATAAGGAAGTTGTAGCAGGAATGAACCCGCTAGCAGTTGGTCAAGATGCAGCCAAGCTTATTAGTGAAAAAGGCGGCAAACAATTGATTGATTCTGTCAAAAAGGAGCTTAATCAGTAATGACTAAGCTTCCTCTCCATGATTATCGGATTTTAATCACTAGAGGACAAGGACAGGTGGCTCATTTCAAGGCTATGATTGAGCAATATGGCGGCACTCCGATTACGGTGCCGCTACTTGACTTTCGTCTGCCTGACAGTCATGAGGCGATTAAAGCGACTCTTTCCCATTTATCAGACTATGATTGGCTCGTCTTAACAAGTCAAAATGGGGTTCGTTTCTTTTTTGAATTAGCAGGGAAGTATGCCGCGTCTCAGTCGCTGCCTAAAATTGCGGTTATCGGTACAAAAACAGCAGAAGCCTTGCAGCGTTACGGTTATCATGCTGATTTTATCCCGAATGAGTTTGTGGCTGAAGGGTTTGTGGCTGAATTTATCCCGCAGCTTTCTCCTCGTTCCCGTGTTTTAGTGGCCAAAGGAAACTTAGCGCGAACTATTATTAGTGGAGCAATTGAAGAGATTGGGGCTGCGTGCGATGAACTCGATGTGTATGAAACGGTGTTGCCTGAAGAGAGTAAGCAAAAGCTTGTAGAAGTGATTACAACAGAAGCAGTGGAGGTCATTACGTTTACGAGCTCATCAACCGTTCATCATTTTATGCAAATTGTGGCACAATATGAGTTGCACCAATACTTAGAAAGTCTTATCATTGCATGTATCGGACCTATCGCCAAGAAAACCGCTCTACACTATGGGTTAGAGGTAGATATTTGTCCGAATGTATATACAACAGAAGCAATGATACAAGACTTAGTTATATATACAAAAGCTAAAGGAGGAAAGAGTAAATGAAAGATTTATTTTTCAGACGCCATCGCCGATTACGTTCTAGTGCTAATATGAGAGCGTTAGTACGCGAAACATATTTACATAAAGAGGATTTAATTTACCCGATTTTTATTATTGATGGGGAAAATGTGAAAAGTGAAATTGGTTCTATGCCGGGAATTTATCAACTTTCCCTCGATAATCTTATGGAAGAGATGACAGAAGTCGCAAGCCTGGGTATTAAATCCGTTATTCTATTCGGAGTTCCTTTCGAGCATGATAAGGACGAGCATGGCTCAGGAGCGTTCCACCATAACGGACTTGTGCAAGAAGCAACGCGTCTTATTAAAAAACACTTCCCGGAAATCCTTGTTATTGCTGATACATGCCTTTGTGAATATACAAGCCATGGACACTGTGGAGTTGTAGAAGGCGGAACTATTTTAAATGATGCTTCACTAGACTTGCTTGCTAAAACAGCGATTAGTCAAGCGGAGGCAGGTGCGGATATCATTGCTCCTTCGAACATGATGGATGGATTTGTAGCGGCGATTCGAGCTGGTTTAGATGAAGCAGGCTATGAAGATATTCCGATTATGTCATATGCGGTAAAATATGCTTCTGCTTTTTACGGTCCATTCCGTGATGCAGCAAATGGGGCGCCGCAATTTGGTGACCGTAAAACGTATCAAATGGATCCAGCGAATCGTTTAGAAGCGTTCCGTGAAGCTGAAAGTGACGTCGAAGAAGGCGCTGACTTTTTAATTGTTAAACCAGCTCTTTCTTATCTAGATATCATGCGTGATGTGAAGAATAACTTCAACCTTCCAGTTGTAGCGTACAATGTAAGCGGAGAATATTCAATGATTAAAGCAGCTGCAAATAATGGCTGGATTGATGAAAAAGCGATTGTTATGGAAACGCTATTAAGCATGAAACGTGCTGGAGCAGATTTAATTATTACATATGCATCTAAGGACGTGGCTCGTTGGTTAGATGAAGAAGGAAAAGAGGTCTGATTATGCGTTCATATGAAAAATCGAAACAGGCATTTACTGAAGCTATTCATTTAATGCCAGGGGGCGTAAATAGCCCGGTACGTGCCTTTAAATCCGTTGATATGGATCCAATTTTTATGGAGCGCGGAAAAGGCTCAAAAATGTACGACATTGATGGCAATGAATATATCGATTATGTTCTATCTTGGGGGCCCTTAATTCTTGGCCATTCGAATGAGCGGGTTGTTGAAGCGTTAAAAAAAGTGGCGGAGTCAGGAACAAGCTTTGGAACGGCTACATTAATTGAAAACGAATTAGCGAAGCTTGTCATTGAACGTGTTCCATCCATTGAGATGATTCGTATGGTGTCATCGGGTACGGAAGCAACGATGAGTGCTCTTCGTGTCGCTCGGGGTTATACAGGGCGTAATAAAATCTTAAAATTTGAAGGGTGTTACCATGGACATGGTGATTCTCTATTAATCAAAGCAGGATCTGGTGTTGCGACGCTTGGTTTACCAGATAGCCCAGGTGTACCAGTAGGAACGGCTCAAAATACGATTACCGTACCATACAATGATTTAGCCGCTGTCAAATATGCGTTTGAGCAATTTGGTGAAGATATCGCTTGTATTATTGCTGAACCAGTAGCAGGAAATATGGGGGTTGTTCCACCACAGCCTGGTTTCCTAGAAGGTTTACGTGAAGTAACGGAACAATATGGTGCCCTATTAATTTTTGATGAAGTTATGACAGGCTTCCGTGTCGGGTATAACTGTGCACAAGGATATTTTGGTGTTACACCAGACTTAACATGTCTTGGTAAAGTAATCGGCGGCGGTCTTCCTGTCGGTGCTTTCGGAGGAAAGCGTGAAATTATGGAGAAGGTCGCTCCGAGCGGCAGCATCTATCAAGCGGGTACATTATCAGGAAATCCGCTTGCCATGACAGCTGGTTTTGAAACGTTAAGCCAGTTAACGCCAGAGGTTTATGAAGAATTTAAACGTAAAGGCGATATATTGGAAAAAGGCATTGGGGAAGCGGCGAAGAAATACGGTATTCCGCATACATTTAACCGTGCAGGTTCCATGATTGGTGTGTTCTTTACGAATGAAGATGTCATCAATTTTGAAACAGCGAAAACATCAGATCTTACATTCTTTGCAAGCTATTTCCGTGAAATGGCGAATCAAGGTGTGTATTTGCCGCCATCGCAATTTGAAGGATTGTTCCTGTCAACAGCACATAGTGATGAAGATCTTGAAAAAACGATTGCTGCGGCAGAGCATGCTTTTTCAACATTAGCGAAATAATTTTGAAAAACGTTTGGATGCATCATCCAAGCGTTTTTTTACTTAACACCGGCAAAAAAGGTTATAATTTCCGTAACTATGTAATCTAGGGGTGACGGTTTTGCAAAAGATGAAAATATTAATTGTGGAAGATGCAGAGACGCTTCGAAATGAATTACAAGAGTTCCTCTCTAACTATGGATATGAAGTCGAAGCACCGGATGACTTTCAAAATATTATGCAATATGCGATGCAGGATGATGTACATTTAATTTTGTTAGATATTAATTTGCCAATTTATGATGGCTATTATATTTGTCGGGAAATACGCAAGAATTCAGAAGTACCAATTATTATTGTAACAAGTCGAGATAATGAAATGGATGAGCTGATGAGCATAAATCTTGGAGCAGATGACTTTATTGCAAAGCCGTATAATACGCAAATTTTACTTGCTCGGATTGAAAATGTGCTAAAAAGAACGTATGCACATCAACAATCATCTATTCTACTATATAAATCCCTCAAGCTCGATTTATCGAATGGTACAATTTCATATCAACATCAACAAGAAGAGCTGACGAAAAATGAAATCAAAATCCTGCATTGTTTAATGAAGAATAAAGGGAGGATTGTATCGCGCGAAGAGATGATGGAGTATTTATGGTCATCGGATTTATTTATTGATGATAATACGCTTTCCGTTAATGTTACACGGCTTCGAAAAAAAATTGAATCAATTGGGATGATCAATCCGATTGAAACGAGACGCGGTCTTGGGTATATCCTAGCATGAAACTACAACGATATATAAAGGAAAGAGCGATATTTTTATCGATGAATATCTTTTTATTTGTTCTTGTTGCGTTCTTTCTTTGGTTAATTAATGTACAGGCTGTCGTTATGATAATCGTCTTTGTTTGCTGGTTTGGGCCATTGCTTTTATCTTATGGATTAGAATTTTTAAAAAGAAAAAATTTCTATGATGACTTGCTTCAAAACCTTGAAGCGTTAGATCAAAAGTATTTACTGCCTGAGATCATTGAAGAACCAAACTTTCTTGAAGGGCAAATTTTATATGACATTATAAAAACAACCGATAAACAAATGCATGAGCACGTCAAGAAATATAAAGATATGCAGGCCGAGTATCGTGACTATATCGAGGCGTGGGTACATGAAGTGAAGACACCGATTGCTTCAAGTAAGTTAATGTTTGAGAATCATAAAAATGAAGTGACGAAAGGGATTATGGAAGAATTAGAGAAAATTGAAGGATATGTCGAGCAAGCGCTGTATTATGCTCGCAGCAGCAGTGCAAGTAAGGATTATATGGTCAAAGAATTTTCGCTGCAAGCTTGTATTTCGAAGGTGTTAAAAAAGAATGCCAAAGCATTTATTCATAAAAAAATTCAACTGCAATTAACTGAAATGGACGATGTTGTGTATAGCGATGAAAAGTGGATTGAATTTATCCTTCATCAAATTATCGTCAATAGTATCAATTATTGTGATAATAAAATTAGTCTGTACACAAGAAAACATGAACATAGTCTGATCTTACATATTGTCGATGATGGAATCGGCATCGATGAGAAAGATATCGGCCGCGTATTTGACAAAGGCTTTACGGGTGAAAATGGTCGACAATATCGCCGTTCAACGGGGATGGGGCTTTATATTTGTAAATTGTTAGCGGATAAATTGCATTTAGGATTGACGATTCAATCTACGAAAGGTGAAGGAACAGAAGTCCAAATTATTTTTCCAAAAAGCAAGGTTGTTTTACTGGAGTCTTGATAAAAGGCTCTTTTTTTCTGTAAAAAATGAATCTTACGAAATAGTAAGATTGTTGAAAGTTAATTCGATATGTAGTGACTTCATAGTGAGATACACTAAAACCATGAAAGGAGACGGATAAAGGTGAGTACGGTATTAAAAGTAGATCATATTGAAAAATATTTTGGAAATAAAGGAAATACGACAAAGGCCATTGATCAAATTAGTTTTGAAGTGGAGCGAGGGGAATTTGTCGGCATTATGGGTCCATCCGGAAGCGGGAAGACAACCTTATTAAACTGTATTTCGACGATAGATTCGGTAACAACAGGAAAAATCTTAATTAATGAGCAAGACATTACGAAGTTAAAAACAGGCAAACTGGATCAATTTCGTCGGGATGAGCTCGGCTTTATTTTTCAGGATTTTAACTTATTAGATACGCTAACAGCGTTTGAAAATATTGCAATTGCACTAACGATTCAAGGTCGAAAACCAGCTGATATTACATTTTTAGTGAAAGAAGTAGCAGAAAAGCTTGAAATTACCCAAGTTCTTAATAAATTTCCCTATCAAATGTCGGGCGGACAAAAGCAGCGGGTAGCGGCGGCGCGTGCGATTGTGACAGACCCTACATTGATTTTAGCTGATGAACCAACGGGAGCACTCGATTCGAAGTCTTCGCGCTTATTACTTGATTCGTTTGAGAAGCTGAATGAAGAATTACAGGCAACCATTTTGATGGTCACGCACGATGCTTTTACAGCAAGCTATGCAAAGCGAATTTTATTTATTAAAGATGGCCAGATTTTTAATGAATTAATTCGCGGAAAGGATACAAGAAAAGAATTCTTTAATCGGATTATTGAAGTTGTAACGCTTCTTGGAGGTGATACGAATAATGTACTTTAAGCTGTCAGCTCGCAATGTTAAAAGAAGCTTTAAAGATTACTTTACTTACTTTTTAACGCTAACATTTGCAGTTTGTATTTTTTATAGTTTTAACTCTTTATCAGCTTCAGAAGTGATGACGACATTAAACGCTAGTCAAGCGGAAATGATTAAGGCGTTTACGATGCTATTATCCGGTGTTTCCGTATTCGTATCGGTTGTGCTCGGTTTTTTAATTATGTATGCGAATAATTTTTTAATTAGGAGACGAAAAAAAGAGCTTGGTTTGTATATGACACTCGGAATGAGCAAGTATAAAATTTCGCGCATTATCGTTGTAGAAACCTTTTTTGTAGGAATCATCTCGCTTGCTGTCGGTTTACTGCTCGGTATTCTCGTTTCTCAAGGATTAGTAGCTTTAACCGTGTCGATGTTTAAAGCGAATATTGAACAATTTACATTTGTCTTTTCAAGTGAAGCGATGTTAAAGACGATATTGTATTTCGGAATTATCTTTTTAATGGTGATGATCTTCAATAGTGTCGTTATTTCTAGGTACAAACTTATTGACTTATTAACAGCGGCGAAGAAAAATCAAAGCTTAAAGATTCGGAAAACATCAACTTCCATTGTCCTATTTGTTTTCTCCATCATTCTTCTTGCTGTAGCATATGCGGTCATTATGAAGTATGGTCTATTTGAAAGCAATATTGTGTGGACGTGTGTTGGTTTAGGTGCCCTTGGGACATTTCTCTTTTTTATGTCTTTATCTGGATTTGCGCTGAATATGATTCAGAAAAACAAAAATGTGTACTATAAAGATGTGAATATGTTCGTGCTGCGTCAAATTAATAGTAAAGTGAATACAACCTTCATTTCAATGACGATTATTTGTTTAATGCTCTTTTTTACAATCGGGGTATTCTCGACGGGCTTTAGCTTTAAAGCTTCGATGGAGAAGAATATTGAGAAAATGACACCGTATGATGCTAGCTTATATACGAAGGCCGATGAAGATGGGAAAGTACAACATATTCATGATATCATGCAGCATTTAAAGGTGGATTTAGACGAGTATGGGGAACATCATAGCTTTACGGTTTATAAAGCGGATAAAAGTGTAAAAGACTTATTAGCCCCTTATGAAGATGATGCCGTGAAGTTTGCTGATAGTAATTTACCAGTTATTAAAAGGTCGGATTTTGAACGAATAGAAGCGATGCAAGGGATTGAACCCATAGATTTTAACGATGAAGAAGTCGTGTTACTCTCTAATTTTGAAGTATTTCAGGATGCCTTTGACCGTTTCACTGAAGATCATAAAACATTAGAAGTGAATGGAAAGGAATATGATATCGCTCATCAAAAGGTTCATTCATTTGCTTATAAAACAGAGTTTAATTCAGAAGGGGTACTAACAGCTGTATTGCCTGATGAAGCGGTGGAAGGGATGGAGCCATTTCTTTCCGTCGTTAATATCAATTACGATGATAACCAAAAAGAACATGATGAAACCTTATATAAAGTGTTAGATGAATCGGATGTTTTATGGGGAACTACTAAAACCATTATTCTTGATTCTAGTGTCGGTTCTTCCACGATGATTGTATTTGTCGGACTTTATCTTGGAATTGTCTTCTTGATTTCAAGTGCAGCTGTGCTTGCGTTGCAGCAATTATCAGAGGCGAGTGATAATATTGCTCGTTATACGGTTTTGAAGAAGATTGGTGTCACAAGGAAAGGAATTAATAAAGCAATTTTTGGGCAAGTATTTATTTACTTTATGATGCCATTAGCTTTAGCTATTGTACATTCAATCTTTGGTATCCAAGTAGTGAACAAAGCCATTATGGTAGCAGGAAGTACAAGTGTACTTGTTCCGTCTCTAATTACAGCATTAATCATTGTTATCGTATATGGTGGTTATTTCTTTGCAACATATACGGGATATAAGAGTATTGTGAAATAATCGGGTATAGGGGATTGTCTAAACGGTTCCTAAAATAAAGGAATCAATGAGATTCCGATGAACAACCCTATTCCTTTACTGAATTTTTGGAAGTGGTCCTTCATGATTCGGATGAAGGCCATTTTCTTTGCTGAATTTTTAGATGTTGTCCGTTAACACATTTTGAGGACGGCAAAAAAGTAATTATCTGAGAAGAATCATTGTTCAACTGAATGAGGAGGCTATCCCAAACGTCATTTTTTATGATTTCTGGGATAGCCTCTTCTTCTGTCATGAACGGATACGCTCGATTTCTGAGATTTGTGCTCGACTTTTGGCATATGCAACTGATTTACATAACGTTTGACATAACTTTCCTTCTGCTTTCATAGATTGATAATGGTATGAGAAGTGAAAGGAGGAAATGATTTGACCGAAGAGAATCAATCGTATTTACGATTTTCATTAGAAGAATCGGTTTGGTTTCAGAAGGGACAGGAAGTAGCGGAATTGTATTCTATTTCATTGGATCCCAACGTGACGATTCAAGAAGATGAACATTATGTGTATATGAGAGGAACGCTTGATTTAAGCGGTGAATATAAGGACAGCGGAGAACCAGTAGACGGTGATGTTCATACGTTTTTACCGCGATCTGTTCAAACGGTGGAGAGACATCCAAATGGAATTAGTGAGTTTATCCACCGTTTTCCTGTTGATATTACAATTCCAAGTACACGTATTACCTCATTAGATGATATTGAAGTGACGATTCAAACGTTTGATTATACATTACCTGAGCGGAATTGTCTTAAACTTCAAGCCGATCTAATCATTAGTGGGATTTATCGTGAAACATATGTCGAGCCGGAACTCGAGGACTATCAAGTGTGGGATGATGATGAAAGTCCAGTTGCGACGGATGAGCGACAAGAATTGGATGAAGAAATAGAAGATGAAGTAGTAGAAGTGGAGTTAGCCGACATCAGGCAAGAAGAAGTAGACGAAGTGGAAGAATCTGTTGAGGCTGAAGAGTTTGCTGATGAAAGAGAAGATTCTGTGGAGAGTCCAGTTTTACAAATAGAAGAAGAATCTCCTGTTTCATATACGACAGCACCACCGCCGCTTCCAGATTTCCAACCGACATTTCGTCAGGAAGAACAACAAGAGGGAGAGCTGTACGAACCTTTTATTGTGGAGGCGAAACGAACGCCAGATGTAGAAGAAGAGCGGGTAGCGCCTCTGTTTATTAGTAAACAGCCGGATATCCCTGTATTCGACTTTTCCGTACCAAAGTTTCAAGAAAGGGAGGAAGAACAAGAGGTTGAGCCAGTGCTTGAAAGAAAAGTGGAAAAAGAGCAGAAAGCAGAGCCGGTGCTTGAAAGGAAAGTGGAAGAACCAAAAGAGGAGCCGGTGCTTGAAAGAAAAGTAGAAGAACCAAAAGCAGAACCAGTGCTTGAAAGAAAAGAAGAAGAACCAAAAGCAG
>NZ_QWVS01000014.1 GCF_003570725.1 Peribacillus asahii | reverse complement strand
AGGAATTTGAAAGGAATGAGTGACAAACAAATCGGTTGGCCCCCTTTCTCTTTTACTTACACTCATTATATCAGAACATTTGTTCTTGACACAAGAGTATATCCTATAAAAAAATCGAACCTCTGACGTGTCATCAAACACGCCCGGTTCGACCTCTCTCTCATCCCATCCCTAAAGGGGGTGTGACTCACACCGTAATGGGCTTTCTCGTTCGGAAAATCGGTAAAAACCTTTTGCAAAGAATCCCGATACTAAAATAAATGCAGGCATATGGAAGGTGTATATCACTTTATATATAGTCTCGTTATCTTCAATAAAAGACGTTAGAAAATGGCCAAAAACAACAAAGAATATCAGGATAAATTTTGCGTTATCGAAATAATAATTATGTGTTTTTATGATTCCCTTCAGTACTGATACTTTTTTAAAATTATATTGGCAATTTCTTTGAATGAGTGTGGATTCCCTATTATTTAAACAAATTTAAGGTTTAACGTTATGTTCGGTATTTAACTGTAATAATAGTAATTTAATCATTTAGGAAAAGTGTATTGGAGGAAATCAACATTACAGCAAGCATTTAATCTAGCTGATACCTATTATCTTTCAGACAAAGGCCTTTTGTGAAAAAAGGACTTTTTGATTGCAATTTATTTAAAATCTTTGTTTTAACGTACTTTATCCGAGCTATGATATTGGGGCTGTAAGAAATGAACTCTTTGTTAAGAATGAGACGGGAGAACAGGGGGAAAGCTGTTCAAAGCGAGATTGAATTCATACATACATAAATTATTCGGAGCAGCATCATTATTCATAGATGAAAAGGACATTGAGATTCTCTGTTTCTAACAAGTCCTATTTGCACCCAAATCAGTTTTTTTATAAAATCTTTTATTTAGTTCCGATACTTTTACAATAATACGTTTATTTAGGTTATGATGATTAGTATTGGTTCTTAAAAGGACAATAATAATGATGACTATACATATGGCAATATGATTTGGAGGTTTATAAATGGATAACAACGATATATTAATTAGGCTAAGATATGCTCTAGATATAAAAAATCAAGATATGGTAGAGATATTTAAACTTGGCGGTATAGAAGTTACAAAAGACGAAGTACTAAAGATCCTTACAAAATCAAAAGATGAGTACGATGATGAAGTTGATGGAGAGGAAACGGAAGATCAGATCAAGTGCACTAATAAGATGTTAGAGTCCTTTTTAAATGGCCTTATTACTTTTAAAAGAGGTAAACAAGATTCAAAACCAGGACAACCGAAAAGCCCTGAACCTACTGAAAAGAACAAGGACCATATGAATAATATGCTGCTTAAAAAATTGAAAGTAGCCCTGCAATTAACAACGGAAGATATGCTGGATATCCTTGATGACGGTGGTATCATTGTATCAAAAGGCGAATTAGGCGCGATTTTACGAAAAGCAGGACATCGAAATTATAAAGAATGCGGTGATAATTTCACCCGTAAATTCTTAAAAGGTTTAGCTTACACATATAGAGCATAATTTATCGTGGCCGTCGTCTAAGAAGCTATTTAAGTTATTTCTTGCAAAGAAAATAATAAATGTATGACGATTAACGGTTTTAGAATCAATCTTTTTCGTTTCGTTGTAATTTGAATTCATTTTCTCTTGGAAATAAATTCGAATTATTTACATGCTTCCTCGAATATGAAAAGAAAAGCGATATCAAAAGAGGGTAACTTCAAAAGGTAAGTTTGTAACGACCTTTTGAAGTTACCCTCTTCATTTTATTCTTCGTCATGTTGGGAATCGTACTACATGTCTATCAAGCAACAGTATTTTTGCAATATCATCCAATTGGATAAATCCTCATTTAAAAGCGTTTTTAACCTTTGAAAATTAATAGTATTATAATAACAGGTATTATAGTTGTGATTTGTTATATTTAGAACAGGATTCAGTATACGATGGGAGTTATTCGAGAGTTTGGTAAAGCAGTGAATAAGGTTGCCGGTGGAGCGGCAACAGGCGGAATCAAGATCATAAGTAAAGCCGTTTCCTCTAAAAATGAGAAGCTAGGTGAAGATATTAATGCAATGGAGGCAAAATGATGTTAAATAAAAGGCGGACTTTTTGGGGTTGCTATTGGTGATGCGCTTGGAGGTACCACAGAGTTTATGAGTAAGGAAGAAATCATACATAAATATGGAAGGGTGACCGATATTATTGGGGGTGGATGTTGGGACCTCATACCGGGTGAAACAACAGATGATACCGCCATGACGCTTGCCGTTGCAAAGGGAATTATTACGAATTCAAGCGAACCCATTGAAGAAATTGGCAGAGAATTTTTCAAATGGTTTAAGACAAATCCAAAAGATGTTGGCATCACAATTAGAGCGGTTTTTGAAAACTACGAGGAAGACTGGTTCGAGGCTGCAAAAAATGTTCATGATTTACTAGGTGGGAAAAGTGCTGGAAACAATTTATGAAGCAACATTGGATTCGGTACCAGGTTGCAGACCTGATGGATATGTAGTGAATACGATGAGATGGGTGCTTTATTGGTTATTGTATAGCGACACATTTGAAGAAGTGGTTGTTGGAGCTACGAATATGGGAGATGATAGCGATACGATTGCTGCTATTGCAGGGGGGGGCTTAGAGGCATAGAAGTGGGATTTAATGAAATTCCTGAGAAATATATCAATAAATTAGTGGATAGAGAATTGCTAACACAGATGTCAAATGCTCTTTATGACATCCGCGATAATAAATAAAGCGGTTTTGGATAAGAAAAGCACTATTTTAAAAGAATTAGTTTAGGATTGTGGGACTTGCATATTATGTGTAAGTCCCACAATCCTTATCTAAGACATATTTGTTATTTTGTATTATTCTTCTTAGCTGCATTCTCAAGTTGGGACTTCGGTTGTCTTTCCCGCTCTACACCTGTTGAATATCCTTGAGGATTCACTCCACTAAATGCTTTTGCACCACGATTTTTTTTACTCATATGACACCTCCTTACACTAGTATTTACAAAATGCTAAAACTCATTTTGGTTATTTTTGTTAAGTATATTAATGGTTCTTATAACAACTGTATGCAGAAAATATACAGAGTTTTTGTAGCAGTGTAGTCAAATAATAAGAACGTAGAAAATAATAAATACTTAAGAAAAGATTTGAGGATATTAGCTGAAGGATGGTGATCTGTAATGCATAAAGGGGATGAAGTTTATATCACCAGAACAGGTAAATTCTATCACTACTTCGACGATGACTGTCCCACGACCTCACGGATTCTAAAGGGTAAAACTCCAGCAAGAAAAATTAAAGAGGAAGAGGCAATCAAGGGAGGATATACTTTATGCAGACATTGTGCAAAAGAGTATGCCGAAGACTTGGCTGAACGTCGAGGCTGCAGTACAGCGGCTATTTTCTTTTTAGCAGCCGGTATCGGTGCAAGTTTTATTTTGAAAATTTTCATTTAGATGAACGATATTTCCTATTAGCGCTCACAGTTATCTGCTTTTTTGCTACAGAAAGAATTTTAAGAGTATATTAGAGAAAAAACCTCTTCAGTAATGATTAAAAAATATTGTAAAAACATGTCGTAAGTTTGAATTTTCAAAAAATAAGTGAAGAGTAATTAACATGATACAATATGCATAAGGTTAGACATTATTTTGAAAAAATACAAGTGGAATGGGTGATTACTATGTTAGTAGAAGATTTAATACATCAGTTTAAATTGGTAAAGGATAAGAACCCATTAGATGTCAATGAATTGCTAGATTATATCCAAAAAAGCTATATTGATGGGGAATTATGTATTGTTGAATACAAAAAGCTTTTTTTTGAGTTGAACAAACGTGGGGCACAAAAGCCAGATTCATTTTTATACAAGCAGCACCTAAAAGCAAATTAAGTATTTGATAATTAAATTTTGAGATAATTCTAACTTTGTAATTGACAAATCCGGGGTGGTTTAAAACGGCATATTTTGAGAGATAACAAAGCCTATTGTACTGCTCATTTTAAATCAAGATAGTGTTTTTACCGAAAATGGAGTGACTTACGTTTTTGTAAATGAACTATGTTAATATTATGTAAGTAAAATATTATTGCAGATGATTTAGAATAAATATTTTTATTTAGAAACTGAAAAGTTAGTTGTATAAATTGGTCGAGAGACAAAATCGAATAAAACAACAAAACAAGAGTGTGGATATAAATTCACGTTCTTGTTTTGTTGTTTTTTTCTTTTTTAGGCAATCTGAGTGTAAATGTTAATTTTTATTATCAAATATTCATAATGAGTACAAACATTGCGAAGATTTAATAATAATTGATGCTCTTTTTTAGAGGAAAACATAAGTTTAGTAAAAAGGGACAAACTGTATGTGAAGTAAGAAAGGAGATGTGGGATATGACAAAAAAATTTAATAAAGGCAGCCGTAATCAGAATTCACCACAATTACATGGCCAGGCTTCTGTCAGCGGAGACAACAGTAAAGGAAACAAAAGAAACAAAGATCAGAGCGATAAAACAGATGGTGTGTAATGTAAATAAAACAAACCGGTTATATTCAGACCGGTTTGTTTTATTTACAAGGGATGCCAAGCTATTAAATACCCTATGAATTATAGCTATTTATTTGATTGGCTGCGTTAAACAATATTATTGTTTATAAAATGATTTTTGATTTCTACTCGCTCTGGCTTCATGAAACAATTTCCCTCTAGTTTCATGGAGAAAGAGTTAAAATGAGCTGAAAATCAACAATTCTTTCGGTTAAATCCCCCCTCATTCGATTAGTTTTGAATAAAGTTTTTCTGGAAATTATTTTTCTCAAAAAATATTCACTTCAAATAAATAGTTACCCCTCTACACAATTAAAGTATACCATTTGAATGCTAAAACATTACTCATCTTTCCGTATAAGCGTGTATTTGGAAGAAGGGAACGGAAGATATTTTGTGAATTTCTACAAGTTGCTGAAAAATAGGAATAATTTCTTATTTTCTTAAAATTACATTGACACTGATAATCATTTTCACTTATTGTTTATATGCGATTGATAATCAATATCAATTAAAAGTTGCTAGGAGGATATGATATGTCTACTTTAATTAAACCTTTAGTTTCAAATGAAACTTTGCTTTCTATGCAAGAGATTCGAGAGTCCAATGCTAGGTCTTATCCACGAAGACTGCCATTAGCAATCCAAAAAGCAAAAGGTGTCATGATTACAGATATGGATGGCAAACAATATTTTGATTGTTTAGCCGGGGCAGGTACATTAGCTCTTGGTCATAACCATGATGTTGTTCATGAGGCGATTCAAGAGATACTTAATAACTTAATACCATTACATACTCTAGATTTAACAACTCCTGTTAAAGAAGCATTTGTTGATGAAGTATTCGCTAGTCTACCAGAGTCATTTGCTGGTAAAGCGAAAATCCAATTTTGTGGACCTACTGGTGGAGATGCAATTGAAGCAGCTCTTAAGCTTGTCAAAACAGCAACAGGAAATCGTTCCATTTTATCTTTTCAAGGGGGGTATCATGGGTCAACTCACGGAACGTTAAGCATTAGTGGAACTACGAGTCCGAAAAAGCATATTCATGCCCTATTGCCTGATACACATTTCTTACCATATCCATATGAATATCGCTGCCCATTTGGACTTGGGAAGAATGGACATGAATTTATTAGTACATATATTGAAAACACATTAGATGATCCTGAAAGCGGAATTGTCACACCAGCGGGAATTATCGTGGAAATTGTTCAAGGAGAAGGTGGTTCCGTACCGGCACCTATTGAATGGTTAAAGCAATTACGACGTATTACAAAAGAAAGAAACATCCCGCTTATTATTGATGAAGTACAAACAGGTATTGGCCGTACAGGAAAGATGTTTGCATTTGAACATGCTGGTATTGAACCTGATGTACTCGTTTTATCAAAAGCAATTGGAGGAAGCTTACCTTTATCTGTTGTTATTTACGATAAAAAATTAGATAAATGGGAATCTGGTGCACATATCGGAACGTTTCGAGGCAATCAATTAGCAATGGCAACGGGTCGAGCTACTTTACAATATATTAAGGAACATCACTTACCTGAACATGCTCATCAACTAGGGTATTACATGCAAACACAGCTGAAAAAAATTCAGCAGCAAGTAAAATCGATTGGTGATGTACGTGGTCGAGGTTTAATGATTGGTGTGGAAATAGTGGATAAGACTCAAGCACCTAATTCAATCGGGAGTTATCCAGGAGATGGAGAACTTGCAAAAGCTATTCAAAAAGAATGTTTTGATCGCGGTGTCATTTTAGAAGTAGGTGGAAGACACGGAGCCGTGATTCGATTATTACCGCCGTTAATTATGAAAAAAGAACAAATAGATGAAGTGCTTGTTCGTTTTGAAGATGCGATAAAAGCTGCTGAAAAGAAATGGGTGAAATAAATCGTGACAGCATTCAATAAATGGTTTTTATCATCATCCGCAAATAGTATTGATAACTATTATCAGTATATGTCAGAGGTAGTAAAAATAGTGGGTACCCACTACCAAAGCCTTGAAAAACCATATGAATATATTGAGATGGAGGATATTCAAGAGAAGGCTGCTGAATTTGTAAAGCTTGAAAATGAAGGGAAGCTACCAAATGCTATTTTCGAGTCTATACAGAATCTGGTCATGAAGTATTCATTACATATTTCTCATCCTGGTGCTATGGCTCATTTACACTGCCCACCTATGATTCCAGCTCTTGCTGCTGAAGTAATTATTACAGCTCTCAATCAATCGATGGATTCATGGGATCAAAGTCCGGTAGCTACTTATATAGAAGACGGCGTTATTCAGGAAATGATTAAAAAGATTAATTATCCTAAAACTGCTTCTGGAGTGTTCACGAGTGGCGGTACGCAATCCAACTATATGGCCTTGCTGTTAGCGCGTAATGAATATTGCGCTAAGCATTTCTCCATCAATGTGAGTAAGCAAGGATTACCAGCGGAAGCGCAGAAATTTCGAATTTTTTGTTCGGAAAAAGCTCACTTTACCGTACAGCAATCAGCTGCTCAATTAGGTCTTGGTATGCAATCTGTCGTAACAATAAAAACGAATGAACGCTTTGAAATGTGTCCTGAGCATTTATATGAAGAAATCGAAAGAGTAAAAAAGCAAGGGGATATCCCATTCACAGTTGTGGCGACGATAGGAACAACTGATTTTGGAAGTATTGATCCACTTCATGAACTAAGTAAATTAACCGAAAGGGAAAATATATGGCTGCATGCAGATGCGGCGTACGGAGGCGCTTTACTATTCTCGCACTCATATAGTCATCTAGTTTCTCATTTACATAAAGCAGATTCTATTACGATGGACTTTCATAAATGGTTTTATCAGCCAGTTAGCTGTGGCGCATTTTTTGTGAAAAAGGCCTCTATGTTTGAACACATTCAACTGCATGCCGATTATTTAAATCCAGAAGAAGATTCACAGCTTCATTTAGTTGACCGCAGTATTCAAACGACGAAGCGGTTTGATGCTCTTAAATTATGGTTGACATTTCAAGCAGTCGGTAAACAAGAGTTTGGCGACATGATTGATTACACAATTAGAACAGCGAGACAGACAGCTGATTATTTACAAGAGAGAAAAGATATCGAATTGCTGAATACTCCTGAAATGAATGCGATAGTATTTCGTTATCAACCAAACATTCATTACAGAGATAAGCAAAAACAGCGAGTATTTGAAAATACTATCAATCAGTCCATTCAACAGCTTTTCTATGACCAGGGCCGATTGATTATGGCGAAGACAAAGAATCACGGGCAAGTCTACTTGAAACTGACCATGTTAAATCCGTTAATTACATTTGATGAAACGGTTAAACGATTAGATGAAGTGATTAGTCTAGGAAAAGACCTTGAAAAAAAGGAGGAACGATTACGTGAACACGCAACTATCAGCTAGTTTTATTACGATGCAAAACCTAATCAATTGCTATATTCGAGAAACGGGACAAGGGATATGGCGATCTGTAAACGGCATATCTAATGAAGAAGTATTGGTCATTGAATTAAAGAAACAACCAGTGACTCTTTATTTGCCTGTAAAATACCGCTCCGTAACAGGGAGGCACTTATTTAAGCGAGAGTTATGTTATCAAATCCATCATCAAGAAATGAAGGAACTTGATATGGTTACACTTCTCTCACTGTTCATGAAAGAAGTAACGGATGATTTGTTACAAGTTAATGATTTCATCGTACGTGTTCTTTTAAGTTATGAAAATATGAATCTATTTATTGAAAGAAGGAAACATGAACTAGAAGAATGCTACAAATGGGATAAAACATTTTTACAGTCAGAGCAATCTTTATTAATTGGTCATCAGCTTCATCCAACACCAAAAAGTCGTCAAGGTATTTTACCTGAAGAAGAATTTATATTTGCTCCGGAATTAAAAGGGAATTTTCAGCTTCATTATTTTAGAGCGCATCGTTCAATTGTTAAAGAACAATCGGCTTATAGTCAGTCAGCTACAAATATAATAAAGAAGCAATTAATACAAGATAAAACAATATCAAGGGAATTCACCTTGAAATATTGTCAAGATGATGAATATACGCTCATACCGATGCATCCACTTCAAGCACGCTTTTTACTAGGGAAAGAAGAAGTGACTAATTGGATACATAAAGAGCAGCTTACTTATTTAGGTCCGCAGGGTGGACTCTTTTATCCAACATCGTCTGTGCGTACAGTATATAGTCCTGATGCGGATGTGATGTATAAATTCTCGATTCCTGTAAAAATCACAAATTCTTTACGTGTAAATAAAGTGAAGGAATTGAATCGTGGTGTGGAGGTAGCACGATTACTACAAGCAAGTTTGGAAAGTGAATTACACGCTCAATATCCTGCTTTTCAGTTTGTTAAAGACCCCGCTTTTGTCATGTTAGGCGATGAGGAACTTGGATTTGAAGTGATGATTCGTGACAATCCGTTTAAAGAAGAAGGATACAATACGACTCTTCTAGCCAGCTTATGTCAAGACCATGTATTTAATGAAGCATCACAACTCACGAACATTATTCGGAACATTTGTAATAATAACAATCTTACTACTGAACAAGCGAGTGAGATTTGGTTTAAACGTTACATTGATATCACGTTAAAACCAATGCTGTGGTTATATACACAGAAAGGAATTGCTTTAGAAGCACATCAACAAAACTCGATTATTCACTTAGATCAAGATGGCTATCCGTCAATATTTTATTATCGGGATAATCAAGGCTACTATTTTATGAAATCAAAAGAAGCAGCGTTGCGTGAGTTGCTGCCAACATTGAATCGAGAAAGTGATACCGTATGTGAAGATGGGGTTGCCGAGGAGCGTTTCCGTTATTATGTATTTTTTAATCATATATTTGGGCTCATTAATGCATTTGGAGTAAGTAATCTTATCGATGAAAGGAAGTTATTGACCCTTTTACGAGAAGAACTTACACCATATCTATTACAAGATCATACGCAGCTTGTCACTTCACTGCTTGAACATAAGGAGCTTCCTTGCAAAGCTAATTTCTTAACACGTGTTCATGATATGGATGAATTAGTAGGAGCTCTAGAAACTCAATCCGTTTATGTAAACATAGATAATCCATTATATAAAGCAGTAGGTGTGAACCAATGAAAATGGGGTTACAAACTAATTACCCGTTTACAATTTACGACTCTCGGGTGAAGAAAGAGCTTACATTCCGTCCGGTTTCTTTAAAAGAGGATTTTGACCATTTACATAGATGGATGAATGAGCCGCATGTCATTCCTTATTGGAATTTAAATATTGATAGAGATGCTTATATGCGGCATTTGCAAACATTTTTAACGGATGCTCATCAACAATTACTAATAGGTGAAATGAACGGAGTGCCGATGAGTTATTGGGAATCGTATACAGTGGAAGGAGATATCATTAGCAAATATTATTCAAACGATCCAGGTGATCAAGGTATTCACTTATTAATTGGAGAACCTGCCTACTTAGGAAAGGGATATATCTATCCATTGCTTTTAAGTATTTTAAAGAGAAAATTTGAAATGGTTGAGACGAAAAAAGTTGTAGCAGAACCGGATATCTGTAATGAAAAAATGATAGCAGTATTTAAAAAATGTGGTTTTCAGCCTATTAAAGAAGTGAAATTACCAGATAAGACGGGCTTATTGCTTAGCTGTGAAAGAGAAGTATTTGAAAGAAGGTGGAGTCAATGGAACAACGGAACATTTTAGACATTATTGGCGTAGGGGTTGGACCATTTAATTTAGGATTAGCAGCATTGCTTGAAAAAACGGAATGTACATATATGTGCTTTGAACAAAAGCCACAATTCAATTGGCATCCTGGTATGCTCCTTGAAGGAACGACCTTACAAGTTCCATTTATGGCTGATATGGTAACAACGGTGGACCCGACAAGTCCCTATAGTTTTTTAAATTATTTGCATGAAAATAAACGGTTGTATCAGTTTTACTTTTTTGAAAAATTTCAAATTCCACGTAATGAATATAATCACTATTGTCAATGGGTCGCAAATCGTTTAAGAGGTTTGAAGTTTAGCAGTGAAGTTACAAACATTACGCTTCATACAGAAGAAGATACTTATTATGAAGTAACCGTTCAACATGAAGAAAGCGTTAAAACACACTACAGTCGTCACATCGTAATGGGGATTGGAACGAAACCCATTTTTCCAAAGGACTTTCAGTCGATGTATAGTGATCAATTATATCATTCCGCTCACTATAAAATGAAACGCGAACAAACATTGAAAGCAAAAAGTATTACAGTTGTCGGCTCAGGTCAAAGTGCAGCTGAAATTGTATACGATTTATTACAACAGCAGCAGGATCAAAAATATGAGTTGAGTTGGTACACGCGTTCTAAAGGGTTTTATCCAATGGAATATTCAAAACTTGGCTTAGAACATTTTTCGCCGGATTATACACGCTACTTTTATCATTTAGAGCCTGAAAAGAAGCAACAAGTACTACAAAACCAAGCGCTGCTTTATAAAGGAATTAGTGTCCAAACAATTAACGATATTTATGAACTATTGTATGAGCGAACAATTGGTGGAGAAAAAACACCAATCAAAATTCAAGCGTTAACCGAATTATCGAATATTGAAAGAAAAGAAGACGGCCAACGATTAACCTTGTATCAATATGAACAAGGGGTATACCAGCAAACGATAAGTGATGTAGTGATTTTAGCAACTGGTTATCAAAGCTCATTACCTTCCTTTTTAGAAGGAATGAAACAGTATGTAAAGTTTGATGACCAAGGACAGCTAGAAATAGATGAACAATATAAAGTTAAAACGACAGTTGATGGAGCTTCATTATTTATTCAAAATGGTGAACTTCATACACATGGAGTAGGAGCGCCTGACTTAGGGCTTGGTGCTTATCGAAATGCAGCGATTATTAATCAAATTGCTGGAAAAGAAGTGTATAAACTGTATAAAAGAAATATCTTTCAGCAGTTCGGATTTTAATACATGATGACTCGCAATCAATTTGTCTTTGTATGTTTGTTTCTAACGATGCTGTCTGAGGTGTTATTATCGCCATTTTATCCGCAGTATTTTTCAGAGGCATTTGGCGTACAAGGAGTAGAGATGACTTCTATTTTTATCATTTGCTGTCGACTTGTTGTCATCATTATGACACCCTTTTGGGGAGTTATATTAAAGAAGTGGTCCATGCGACAAGTTGTAATAGGTTCTCTTTTTATGACAGCTGTTTTTAAAGTCATTCTGAGTGAAAGTACAACATTTCTAAGCTTTTTAATAACATCGCTTTTATTGCTTGTATTTCAAAGCAGTTTATATCTATTGTATCCCTACTTAGTTGAAAGTATGGAACAACAAGAGGAAAAAGCGAAAAAAACAACGATTTATATGCTCGTCATACATACAGCCATCATTGTTTCAAGTTTATTAGGAAGCTTCGTCATTACATGGGAAATGCCCCTTAAAGTATATCTCATATTTGCTTGTATGGACCTTACTCTAATGGTCATTTTACTAGCGACAAAACTGTTGTCACCTGATGCGGTAAAGAAAGATCAACCAATACATATAAAAGTTAAAAAGCAGCCTATTTACTTTTATATGATAGCTACCTTTTTCTTTCATCTTGGTCATAATGTGATTCGCCCCTACTTCACCTTGTTTGTGGAGGATAGATACGAAGTAGGTAATCAAATGAATGCTTTACTCTATGTTATGCCAAGTATGATGGCTATTATATTTAAGCTTTGTGTACCAATCCGTGTATTTAGAGGTCAAGATACACTGCTGTTGTATATAGTAACGATTCTTAGTGCGTGTTCATTAACTATGCAAGCGTCTATTGATAGTTTAGGGATATTTATTATAAGCCGGATTGTGTATGGGGGCTGCTTTTACCTTAGTATGGTTGTATTAGATATTTATTTATTTCGACAATTCCATGAAGCGGCCACTTATTATTATAGTTGGTTAATTGCTGTACAAAATGTGGCACTGCTCTTTGTTCCTTTGTTGGCGTTAATGGTGAGTAAAGTAAGTTTATACGTCCCTTTGCTATGCGGTGCCATTTTATTAGTAGCAGCAATCATTGCGATAACAATTCATAACAAACCAGTAGTGCTTTATAAGAAGGTAAAGGAGAATGAAGGATGAAAATTGTAGAAACAGATCTATCCAAGTTTACAAAACAATCGTGGGAAAAAGTGAATCAACAGCTGCTTGCAAAAATGCTTCAAGAGTTTATGTATGAACATATTATTGAACCAACGGAAATACAAAAATTATCACAGGCTACCTTGTATCAATGGAAAGATAAAAAAGGAGTAACTTATACGTACCAAGCAAAAGAAAGGCTATTTGATAGCTATCATGTTATAGCGAATACGATAAAAGTAACGTTTGAAAACCAAGAAATCACAGTTTCTAAAGCGCTGCAGTTACTCATCGGATTGTCCGAAGAAGAAGCAATGACAAGCCCTACAGCAGGACATTTAGCGAAAGAATATTTTCATACGTTAGTTGCTGATTTATATTTGCAAAATCAAAAATCGGCAGATGAGCTTTCTACAATGGATTACGCTGAATTGGAAGGGGAGATGACGGGGCATCCGTGGATTACATATAATAAGGGAAGAATTGGTTTTGGATTTGATGACTATGTGAGATTTGCTCCAGAACAAAAAAATCCTATTCAGCTCTCATGGATTGCTGTTGCTAAACAAGTATGTTCATTTCATTCGGTAGCCGCGTTGTCATTTGAAAAAATGATAAATCAAGAACTGAGCGAAGCCACACGGAAATCATTCACTAATAGATTGAAAGAACGTCAATTAACATGTAGTGATTATTATTATTTACCTGTTCATGAATGGCAATGGTTAAATGTCATCGTTCCCCTCTTTGCGGAGTATATTGCGAATGACTTTATCGTTCCGCTTGGAGAAGGTGAAGATAGCTATTTACCACAGCAGTCTATTCGAACATTTGTAAATACGACTTATCCAGAAAAGTTTCATGTAAAGCTTCCGATGAGTATATTAAATACACTTGTTTATCGAGGGTTGCCTAGTGAACGATGCATTATAGCCCCTCAAGTAACGGAATATATTAAAGGCATTCGAGATCAAGATACTTTTTTAAGAGATACGTGTAAGATAGGACTACTCGGTGAAGTGGCAGCGTTAAACGTAAATCACCCTACGTTTACCAATATTCAAAATGCCCCTTATCAATATTTAGAAATGCTTGGCGTGGTATGGAGAGAAAGTGTCTACGAAGAGCTAGAAGAAGGAGAACAAGCCCTTACATTAGCTGCTTTATTGCATCTCGATTATTCCGGGAAGGCGCTTGTGTCAACCTATATACAAAAATCTGGCTTAACACCGAGAGAGTGGATTTCTGCATTAATGAATGCTGTATTACCTCCGCTATTGCATTATCTATATCAATATGGAACAGTATTTTCACCGCATGGCCAAAATACCGTGCTTGTATTAAACAATTTTAAACCGGTTCGAATTATTATGAAAGACTTTGTAGATGATGTAAATATCAGTGATCAACCGTTTGATGAGTTACAATCATTATCTCAAGAGTTAAAAACTGTATTAAGAAGTGAGGAACCAGAAGGGTTAACACAGTTTATTTTAACCGGTTTATTTATTTGTCATTTCCGTTATTTAGCAACGATTTTAGAAGAACATGAAGGGGTTACGGAACAGGAGTTTTGGAGTACTGTGCGGAATGAAATTTTGCATTATCAATCACAACATCCGCAGTTACACGATCGATTTAAACTATTTGATTTATTGCGTCCTAGAGTAACAAAATTAACGTTAAACCGAAATCGCATGTTTGATTACGGATATGCGGATGACGGAGACCGCCCGCATGCAAGTGAATATGGAACAGTAAGAAATGCATTACACGAGGTTTGTGAATTCGCCAAGTAATCCGATTGTTTTAATATTATCAATTTAGCAGATTGATTTTTAGTTTAATTAAAATTGTTTTACAAGGGGCTTTTAAGTCATTTTTTCATGACTTGGGAGCTCTTTTTTGTATAGGTTCCTTCACTATCTTTCAAGTCAAGTATATTCATAGTAAAAGATTTTATTAGTTATTTTTCGACATAATTCAACATCTCTAGAACATGTTTCTGTGTGTGTTTTGTAAACTTTTGTAATGTATTTGTTATGTGAATCAAATACGGGTGTTACTTTAACGTGGTAATATGTGAAAAAAGAGGGTTCGGGGGAAATAATATGAAAAAAATTATCGCAGCATTTGTTGTGACGGGGTTGATGCTTTCAAACCCGATCGTGAGTGAAGCGGCATTAGGGGATAGAACACTAAAAAGTGGAATGACTCATACTGAAGTGAAACAATTACAACAAGTTTTAAAAAGCAAAGGCTACTTTACAAATAAAAAAACGACTACTTATTTTGGAACAGTTACAAAAAAAGCAGTAGTGAAGTTCCAAAAAGCTAAAGGTTTAAAAGCGGATGGCATTGTAGGTGCTAAAACATATAAAGCGTTAGGTATTAAAAAGCGAACAGTAAAAGCTGCTAGCGTGGGAGTAAGTTCTTCGGCCGAGCTGGTGAAAGAGGCTAAAAAATATTTAAATGTACCGTATGTCTGGGGAGGGAGCACACCAAAAGGATTTGATTGTAGTGGGTTTCTAACCTATGTATTTAAAGAAAGTTCAAACACTACTCTCCCAAGAACCGTTGCAGAGATTTATAAAAAGGGAACAAAGGTTTCGACTCCAAAAGTTGGCGATGTAGTTTTCTTTGAAACGTATAAACCAGGTGCTTCACATGCGGGTATATATATAGGAAATGGTCAATTTATTCATAGTTCTTCATCAAAAGGTGTGAGTATTACCTCTATGAATAATAGTTATTGGAAAGAAAGATATTTAGGAGCTAAAAGAATGTAGTAGTGAAAAAGCTGATTGTATGATCAGCTTTTTTGTTGTTTAAGAATAATTAAGTTATTTTAAGTGTGGTAATAAAGTTATTATAAAAGGAGTTGTGTCCGATTGAATATTTATTCAATCGGACACAACTTTTTTAATTATCTAGGCCTGTGGATTAGAAATGATAGGAAAGGAAAAACTACACCTATTCAAATCTCGGTATTTGGTGAGTCTGAAAGTGATCCGAAAACACTGCTTATGAAGGCAAGCCAGTTGTCTGGACTAATTACAATACTCCAAGTATGAGTGCTTTTCTAATTTAGTGAAGGAGATGTTTGAATATGACAAAGAAAAGCCATTTAAGTAAGGCTTTTGATACCCTTAGTGATAACAGACAGGAGGAAACGAAAGTAAAACAAACACAAGAAACTAAACAGATCACAAGTGAAGAAACAGTTATTGAGAATACGAATGCAGAACAGCAAGAAGCCATCCAAGAAGCTATTAATGGGGAGAGTACGCCGTAAACAACAGAAGAGGTGTATAAAAACATCTACTATGGTAAAAGAAGTGACAGAACACCTTTTCTCGTCAATCCAAGAGTGTGAAATTGAAATAAAAACAAAAGGAGTGATTTTATGGAAGAGACTAAATTGGATTTGAAGGTTCTTTCTATTTTAGAAGATAAAATTCAACTAATAAAAACGGAAAAGGGGGCTATTTATTTAGTCGGACCAATCAAACTACCTGTTAATTTGTACGGAGAAACTGTTGAATTTAAATGGTATTGCTGGCTGAATTGTGATGAAGTAACAGAGAATTTTGAAAGAATTATTAATAAGTTATCCTCTATCAATTTAGCTGAATTCCAACAATCGAGTGTCCTCGTCTATGGCGACTTTCAATACGGCGATGATGCAATTATTCGTATGCATTCGATTTGTCATACAGGAGATATATTTGGAAGCAAACGGTGTGATTGTGGGTTTCAATTAAAACAATCGATGAAAATGATTGTTGAACATGGCACGGGTGCATTATTTTATTTAGCCAATCATGAAGGAAGGGGCATTGGCTTGTTCAGTAAAGCAATGGCCTATATCTTTCAGGAAAATGGTTATGACACAGTAGATGCAAATCAAGCGCTTGGTTTTGTCGATGATTCAAGAAATTATAGGGATGCTATACAAGTTTTAAAAGCATTAAGAAGCAAACCTGTTACTCTTATAACCAACAACCCTAAAAAATTTGACGCTCTAAAAAACTCTGGTTTACCTGTATCAGGGAGAGAAGCGTTATGGGGTGATGTATCGGAGTATAATGAAAAATACCTTGAAACAAAAATAAATCGGTCCGGTCACATGAGAGATGAGGATACTTGTTGCAATGACTAGTCATCAATTCTATACACCTTACATAATGCGGAGGCAATGAAAGGTCAGACAGATCCCAATTCTGTTGTTGTTTCAGGGAATGGTGTTAAAAATACTTGAGGATGCAGGAATTGACGTGATTATTGGTGTTAAGTGAGCAGAATCTATTGACTCATTTATTATAGGAACAAAAAGTAACATAAAGAAATGTATATAGTAAAGGACCAAGATTTCAATAAGATTCATTGAGCTTATAACAGTTTGAACGATTAAGTCTAGTATAGAGTAACTGGATAGTGGAAAAATCTTTATTTGAGTCCAGGTCATTAACCCTGATTAATTGTATTTAGGTGTCATTTTTTTAAAAATTACAAGGAAACGCAAGAAGGTAACAAACCTTGATATAAAGGAATTTTCAGTAACATCCAGGTACTAGAAAAACAGATACTAGCAAACTTCAAAACCGTTTGTGACCTGCGTGCTAGGTCAGCTAAGTTCGATTCTTAGGCGGTTCCATCAAAAACATTAATATCACAATCTTTATAAGGATTTAAGCAAAAAATAGTAAACATTCATTACATAAATTAGACCGTGTGGGCAATTAAAAAAGACTGTCAACCTCCTTTCTATGTGGCTTTATCACTATATTGCAAGGAGGTTTTTATATGGCTAATCGAAAAAAAGGATGTAAAGATAATATCAATATTGCGAAATTTATAAAAATACAGATCAAAACCAAGCTTGTAACTTCAATTTATAGTTTTAAAAAGCGCGATGTGTAAATAATAGCCGTTTTCAGGATATCTGTATACAGCTAGATTCTGACCTGTTTATTTGCAGCGGTGGGAAAATTCAAAAATATTATCGGGAAAATCATCAAAGTAAGCAGGGAAAAAAGCCTATGAGAGTGAAACAATTAAACAGCTAATTAGAATAGAAGAAGCAGAGGAACAGTTCTTTTGATATATCATAAATCAGTTGTATATAAAAAATCCATGCGGTAAGTTCTAAGCCCCACATGGATTTTTAGTTTTCTATTTTAAAGCTTTGCATGATTAGCCCCTGCTTTTATAGGCTTTCTTAACAATTTAGGTTTAGCATTTACAAGAGCAATGCTCATGACAATTAAAATCAAGCCTATTAATAGATAAACGGTAAATGGTTCATTAAAAAAGAGGATGCTGGTAACCAATGCAACGAATGGAATGAAAAACGTATAAGATGCCACTTTGCTTGCATCTCCTGAATTTACAAGATGGAAGAAAGCCAACCAGCCTGCTGCAATAACAAAGACAGATATAAAAGCTAAATCCAACAAATATGGTGCAGACCAAACGATGCTGGACCAGTTCTCCACTTTAGAACCAATCACTGTCATAAAAAGTCCGCCGACAATAAGCTGAATTGTAGTCAGCCAGATGGAATCTACTCTATTCCCTGCTTTTTTTACGATTACTGTCCCGATTGCCCAGCTAACGGCACAGCTCAGGGCGAGTATAATTCCTATGACGGAGAGATCACCGGATAGCCCTTTGATACTTACCGTCGCAACACCGGCAAACCCAAGAAATAAACCCAAGACTTTTCCTTTAAACATGGCTTCACCAAGCCACAGCCAGGCAAAAATACTAAGAAGCACGGGCTGAAGGAAAACGATGACTGAAAACAGTCCGGCAGGCAAATAGCCCAATCCTATAGTTTGCAGGCCGTAAAACAAGATAATGTTAAATAAAGAGGAAATAAGATAAATATGCCATGTATCCTTTAAGCGAATCTGTTTATATCTTGGAATGGCAATTAACAGCAATAAAACTCCACCTATTAATGTTCGAATTCCGGCAAACAGCACCGGTGGAGTATAAGAAAGGGCAAATTTGGACAAAGGCCAATTTACTCCCCAAACTATGATTAAAAATACGAGCAGGAAAGCGGTGCGCTTTTGAAAAAGTCGTTCCATAAATCATGTATCACTCCTTGTTATAGCTTGCTGTACTATGATAAGGTATCTGGTAAAATAAATAAAATGAATGTTTTTTATAAGGAGTATAAGTATTTAGTTATGACTATTACACAGCTTCAAGTATTTGCAAAAACTGTTGAAATGGGAAGTTTTACGAAAGCAGCGCAAGCACTCAATATGACACAGCCGGCTGTCAGCCATGCTATATCCAGTATTGAAGCAGAACTGGGCGTCACACTATTCATTCGTGACCGCCGGAAAGGGTTAATTCTTACGGATATAGGAAAACGGATTATTATTCATACTCGAGAGGTATTGAAAGGGATAGAAAAGATTGAACAAGAGGCAGCTGTTGAAAAAGGACTTGAGGTAGGAACCATTCGTATTGGCAGCTTCCCTAGCGCCTCGGCGTATTTCCTTCCAAAAATTATCAGTAATCTAAAACAAAAATACCCGAAATTAGAGCTTCTTCTGTATGAAGGAACACTTGAGGAAGTAAACGAATGGTTATTGTCACGTGTTATCGATATTGGAATTGTCATGCTTCCAAATGAAGGAATGGATATTATTCCACTGGTTAAGAACGAAATGTTTGTGGCACTAAGGGATGATCATCCGCTTCATTCGAAAGCATCCATTACAATCAAGGATCTGGAGAACGAACCATTAATTATCTTTAAAGGAGGATACGAATCGCCTATTATCGAGATGTTTAATCATGCCAATACAGAGCTTACAATCGAGTTTACCGTTTCCAACGTAAGCACATCATTAAACATGATACAGGAAGGATTGGGTCTGACCATTTTATCTGAGCTGTCATTATTAAGCCTGCCTCCTAATGTTCAAATCCGGAACCTGAATCCGCCGGTTTGGAGGGATATTGGTCTGGCTGTCCCTTCGTTAAAGGAATCCTCACCTGCTGTGCAAGTGTTTATTCCGATGGTGCAGGAGCTGTTTTATGGAAAAGATGAAGGGAACTTAATCGATTAGTATAGGGGGTTTAGCACAAGGGGAGAGGGGAGTTTGTCTATGTATGCCCATAATACTGAAAGGGCAATTATATTGGATGAATAAAGCAGACACCATATCTATTGTCTTCTATAAAGAAAAACGACCGGTTACGATTATGTAACCGGTCGTTTTTTACATTTAAAAGTAAAACAATTAAATAGATAAATAGAATAGAAGAAGCAGGAGAACGGTTTCTTTCATATCTTTTCGAGCTGAATGTTTGGAAAAATAAATTACTCCAAAAGAATGGAGGTTTTGTTTTATTACTTAAATCCCGCTACTGGATGAGGGATATAGGGTTCCTCAAGTTTTTGAATCTCTTCAGGCATTAATTTAATCTCCAAAGCAGCGACAGCATCTGTTAAATGATGGAGTTTGGTTGCTCCGATAATAGGGGCAGTTACCGGCTGTTTTTGCAAAATCCATGCTAAAGCAATTTGAGCCCGTGGAACTTCCCGCTTTTCAGCGATTTCTTTAACGGCTTCCACGACTTTTCGGTCAGCTTCGACTGTCGCTGTATAAAGCGTTTTGCCAAATTCATCGCGTTCTGAACGTGTGCTTGTCTCTTCCCAATCTCTCGTCAGTCGTCCGCGCGCCAAAGGACTCCACGGAATTGCGCCAATTTTCTCTTCACGGCAAAAAGGAAGCATTTCTCGTTCTTCTTCCCGATATAACAAATTCAAGTGATTTTGCATACTCACAAACCGCGTCCAGCCATGGCGCTCTGCTGTGTAAAGAGCTTTTTGAAATTGCCATGTATACATGGAGGAAGCACCAATATAACGAGCTTTGCCTGCTTTGACAACATCGTGAAGGGCTTCCATCGTTTCTTCAATCGGTGTGTTATAGTCCCATCGATGTATTTGATAAAGATCCACATAATCCGTTTTTAGCCGACGAAGACTGTGGTCGATTTCTGTCATAATTGCTTTGCGTGATAACCCGGAACCATTTGGCCTCTTACGCATCGTCCCGTGGACCTTAGTAGCAATGACGATTTCATCGCGATTTGCATATTCCTTCAATGCTCTGCCTACAATCTCTTCACTCGTTCCTCCTTGATAAATATTAGCCGTATCAAAAAAATTAATCCCCAGCTCAAGAGCCTTCTTAATAAATGGACGGCTTTGTTCTTCATTCAGTGTCCACGTATGAACACCGCTTTTTGGATCGCCGTAACTCATACACCCAAGCGCAATCCGCGAAACGTCCATCCCTGTATTCCCAAGCTTCACATACTCCATGACTCAACCTTCTCTCTATCAAATTTATATTGTTGATGATTCAGGAAAGCTGTATGATTATATCTTGGTTAGTTGTTATATCCTTCCATTTGGAATTATATCATAATCAATTTATGTATAGAAATTTTTGACCTGAACCAACCATGAATACTGCCGGCCAATCAATGGCATTACCTGATTATAAGTTATTAGATGGGGGTTCAAGTGGGAAGTGAATAGAACTTTTTGAGTAATCCTGCAATTTATTTTTTGTCATTAGTGTAGTTAGTAGCTGTTTGGATAAGGTGATTCGTTTCTCTAACCTCTATACTGCCAGAACCAATGTTCATACTAATTCTTAAAAATATGGCTTTGAATTGAAGCTTTGTCTGCACAAAGATTCCTGTGATATATGATAAAAAATAGACTAAACGGTAAAAACCGATCAGTCTATAAATAATTATCTTATTAGAAGTGACTAGCATATAGGTGGATGGTAATTAAATTATTACGGGGAAGTGTATTATCTTTCAGCTACTTTATTCAAAAACTGTAGAGTACGTTGGTTTTTTGTATTTTGAAAGATTTCACTAGGAGTCCCTTTCTCTACAACAACCCCTTGATCCATGAATATAACTTGGTCTGCTACCTCTCGAGCGAAATTCATTTCGTGCGTAACGATTACCTGTGTCATATTTTCTTTGGCTAAATCCTTAATAACTTTTAATACTTCTCCGACAAGCTCTGGATCTAACGCAGAAGTAGGTTCATCAAACAGCAAAACTTCAGGTTCCATTGCCATGGCTCGAGCGATACCAACACGTTGTTGTTGGCCTCCAGATAATTGATGAGGATACATGTCAGCCCTATCCCCTAAGCCAACCTTTTCGAGAAGGGCCCTTGCCTTTTTTTCTGCTTCAGCTTTTGTTTTTTTTAAAACAATAATCTGACCTTCTATTATATTTTCAAGTGCAGTCAGGTGTGGAAATAGATTGTAACCTTGGAAAACCATACCCGTACTTTTTCGAAAAGAGACAATTTCTGTAGAGGTCAATTTTGTGCTTTTATCAAAATGAATCGATTTATTTCCAAGTTCAATGGTTCCTTGAGTTGGAATTTCTAATAGGTTTAAGCATCGAAGTAAAGTGGTCTTCCCTGAACCTGAAGGACCGATAATAACAGCCGTTTCTCCCCTTGGAATCAATAAGTCGATTCCTTTTAACACTTCAAGCTGATCGAACCATTTATGCAGATTGCTGATTTGAATCATATTTTCACCTCCATCACTTCGCTATACCTTTATCATATCTAAGTTCTAACTTTTCTTGGAAATAAGAAAGTACTGTGCTAAAAATAAGATAAATAAAGGCAACCTCAATATAAATCCAAAGAGGCTCATATGTTACTGATGCAATTTGTTGTCCCTTTTGAAATAGTTCAGTAACCGTAATAGTCGCTGCTAGGGAAGTGTCCTTTACCAGGCTGATAAAGGAGTTTCCTAATGGCGGTAACGTAACTCGAATAGATTGAGGAATGATGATTCGTCTCATGGCCTGGGATTTCGTCATCCCTATAGAAAAAGCCGCTTCCCACTGTCCTTTTGGAATGGAAAGAATAGCTGCTCTAATAATTTCTGAACTGTAAGCTCCTTTATTTAATGTAAAGGCTATGACAGCTGCTGGAAAAGGATCTAGTGTAATCCCAAAACTAGGTAAACCATAAAACAATATAAAAATCTGAACTAACAGTGGAGTTCCTCGGAATATCCAAACATAAAATTTAGCAAGTACAATCAATACCTTAACACTTGATAATCGTGCAAGTGCGATTAAGAGGGCAAGTATAAGTCCTAAAACAAAGGTGATGATTGTTAAGGGAATCGTAAACTGAATTCCAGCTTTTAATATAGGAAAAAAGGAGTCAATGAGAATTCCTATAATCCGGTCTATGCGTTCTTGATTTGAAAACATATTCATCCATTCCTTTACTTGGATACGTCCTCATTAAACCATTTTTTCGATATTTCTAAGTACGTGCCGTCTTCTTTCATTTCAGCAAGAGCTCCATTTACTGCCTCAACAAGTTCTGTAGATCCTTTTCTGAAAAGAAAACCATTACTTGACGCATCTGCTTCTTTAAAAACTACTTTAATGGGTAATTCTGGACGTTGTTTTTTTAAATCAAGATAAGAAAGGCTATCATTGATAGTAGCATCAATCCGTTTTGAAGTTATAAGATCAACGGCTTGATTAAAGCCTTCAACAACTGTATTTGTTGCACCATGATCTTCAGCAATTTTTCGATAATTACTTTCTAACGATTGCCCTACTTTTTTACCATTTAAATCATCGAGTGTTTTAATGTCATTATTATCCTCATGAACAATAAGAACAGCTCTTGAAACAATATAAGGGTCTGACATATCATATTTTTCTAAACGATCATCACGAATTGCTACCTCATTGGCTACCATATCATATCGTTTAGCATCAAGACCGGCAATCATACCATCCCACTTTGTTTCAACAAAAACTGGCTTAATGTCTAGTCTTTTAAATACTTCTTCAGCAATCTCAATATCGAAGCCTGTTAATTTTCCAGACTCATTATGGAAGGTAAAAGGAGCATATGTCCCTTCTGTCCCAATTGTAATCTCGCCTTTTTCTTTAATTTCTTCGTAAAGATTCTTACTTTCAGCATTTTCGGAATTGGGCTTATTACCGCAAGCACCAAGAGCTATTGTAATAAGGAGGGTAAGTAAAATAAATGCTACCTTCTTCATACTACATTCATCTCCTTTGAGTTTTATAGGTTTTATCATATAGATATCTTGGAATAATATACGATGTTATTATTGTCAATTTTAAATAGATGTTATTAGAATTTTTAACATTATGTAGAATTTAAATAAAGGTTGATAAAAGACGGTTTCAGGTTTAGAAATTCAAGGAGAAATGAAGAAAGATAAAAAAGGACGGTGCTGCAAATGATGAAACGATGTATGTGGGTAAAAACTACAGAGCCTCTATATGTGGAATATCATGATAAAGAATGGGGGGTGCCTGTTTATGATGATAGGATATTATTTGAAATGCTATGCTTAGAAGGAGCACAAGCTGGACTCAGTTGGTGGACAGTTTTGCAAAAAAGGGAAAATTATCGAAATGCTTTTGATCAATTTGAAGCGGAGAAAATTATTCAATATACAGACGAAAAATTACAATCATTAATAGAAAATCAGGGGATTATTCGCAATAAAATGAAAATTTATAGCGTTGTAACGAATGCAAAGGCATTCTTAAAAATTCAACAAGAATATGGTTCATTTTCTAGTTATATATGGGGTTTTGTAGATAATAAGCCGATCATAAACAATTGGGAGACAGTAAAGGATGTACCTACTTCAAACGAAATAAGTGACAAAATGAGCAAACAGTTAAAAAGAGATGGATTTAAATTTGTAGGAAGTACTATTTGTTATTCCTATATGCAAGCAGTGGGTATGGTGAATGATCATACTTTGGAATGTTTCTGTCACCCTTCGCGGTAAAAAACACTACCTTAGATTTCAAAGCTCTATGTAATGATTTGGATTCAATAATATAAATAAGAAGGCTATCATTTTCATCTTACTTAAAAACTAAGCATTCTTATTTGATAAACAATGACATCAATGTAGGCTTTTGTTCATACTATATTTTTGAGGTGAAAAAAATGGCAAGAGCAAGCTACCGAAGTTCAGACATCGACTTAATGGCAAGAATGATGAGAGCAGAAGCCGAAGGTGAAGGAAAACAAGGGATGTTATATGTTGGAAATGTAATTGTAAATCGTCTTGTAGCTAATTGTTTAGACTTTAAAGGTTTAAGAACAATTCCACAAGTCATTTATCAAGTACAAGGAGGAAATTATTCTTTTGAAGCTGTTCAAAAAGGGAATGTATTTTATCAAAGAGCGCGAGGTATTGAAAAAAGATTAGCAAAACAGAATTTGGATTATTGGAGAGATCACCCAGGGAAATATGCCCTCTGGTATTTTAATCCATATGCTCCGTGCCCTCCAACATGGTACGGTCAACCTTTTGCTGGTCAATTTAAAAATCATTGTTATTATGAACCAAAACCTGGAACATGTGATAGTGTTTATAGAGGTTAGGTTGTCTAGAAGCTATTATTAATTCTGGAAATGTATTATACTTTTGTCTTTTTAGTACTGCGAATACGAAATTTTTGGTTGTAGGCTGGTAGCCACTATTCATAAAACATAAAAAGGGAATTTCCTGATTTAGCAGGGGTTCCCTTTTTTTATATAGTAAGGATTGTTGGAGTTTATTAAAAGAAAGGTAGTAGTATAATAATGAATACAGGAATTTGAACATTTTAAAATTAAATAGTTTGAATTCAAAAGGCATCAAAAAATATTTGATGCCTTTTGATAATGGATAGAATTATATATCAGCCCACAGAGAAAGGAACCTTTTTTATGAAACAACTTTGGTATGGTGGAAAAATTTATACAATGGAGAAAGAAAATGAAACTGTAGAGGCGGTCCTTGTTGAAGATGACAAAATTATCGCAGTAGGAACACTCCATGAGCTAAGTGCACAGGCAGATGAGAAGGTCAATCTACAAGGTGCTGTCATGTATCCAGGTTTTGTTGATAGCCATCTTCATATGATATTTCAAGGCGAAAAGTTAACCCGATTAGACTTAACAAAGGCTGCTTCAGCTGAAGAAATGTTAGAAATGGTAAAAGAAGCAGCTAAAACTACACCTTCTGATCAATGGTTATTTGGCGAAGGATGGAACGAAAATAATTTTGCTGATCAACGAATTCCAACAAAAGAGGAGCTAGATGCAATTCGTAAAGAACCGATTCTTTTAACAAGAGTTTGCCATCATGTGATTTTAGGGAATACAGCAGCACTTGAAGCAGGCCGCATCTTTGAAAATAGCGAATCCCCGGCAGGCGGTGAAATTGGACGAAATGCTGAGGGGCGATTAAATGGCCTTTTATACGACCTAGCCATGAATGCGGTAACTGATGCCATACCAAAAGAAGGTGAGGCGTATATCGAGTCTTTAACTGATTCTCTTAATCTTGCCATTGATGATATGCTTTCATATGGTTTAACTGGCGGCCATACTGAGGACATGTACTATTTTGGGAAATTTACTAATCCGTTAACGGCTTATCATCGAGTAGTGGGAAAAAAACATCATTTCAGAGTAACATTGCTACGCCATAATGCAGTATTTGAAGAAATGATGGAAGCGAAGGCGAAATTTGATGAACCCTTTATCGAACCAGGTGCTATGAAAATCTTTGCTGATGGCGCATTGGGCGGTTCTACAGCTGCGTTATCTAAACCTTATTCTGATCAGCCAGATAATCGAGGGTTATTCATTCAAACCGATGAAGAATTAGAAGAATTAGTTAAACTAGCACGCAAGTATGATGAACCTGTTGCCATACATATGATTGGTGACGCGGGAGTAGAACAAGCACTCAATGTACTTGAAAAATATCCATTAACGAATGGTAAAAGAGACCGCTTAATTCATTGCTGTGTTTTATGTGAAGATTTAGTGGAAAGAATGGAAAAACTACCGGTTGTTTTAGATATTCAACCCGCATTTGTACCATCTGATTTCCCATGGGTTATCAATCGACTCGGTGAAGACCGACTAGACTGGGCGTATCCATGGAAAAAACTAATTGATCGTGGCTTGATGTGTGCAGCTGGAACAGATGCACCAATAGAAGATATTAATCCGCTTACTTCTATTTATGCAGCGGTAGAACGAAAAAAACCATATGCAGATCATGACGGTTACATACCAGAAGAAAAGTTGTCTCGTTTCCAAGCTATCCAACTCTATACAATTGGCAGTGCAAAAGCTATTTGTAAAGAGCATGAACGCGGGTATATTAAACCCGGTTATGTTGCAGATTTTTCTATTTTTGACCGTGATTTATTTGATGGAACGTCAGAAGATATGCTAACTGCAAAAGCTGTGAAAACAGTCGTTGCAGGTCGTATAGTATTTGACAGATCTAAACTATAGTTATCGGATTCATGAACAGAAGAACTTGAATAGAGGGAGTTTTATAAATATTCACCCTTCTTAATTGTTGAATTTCAAGTTCCAAATCCTGAATTAAAAAGAATGTTGGAATCGACTACTACGGCAAGGAAGAGATGAATCTTCTTAAACAATTCGGAATTAAAAAATCAGGTTATGTCATTTCTTATGCACCTGCTCCAGAATTTTGGTTAGACACAGACAAAACGTTTTTCACATTGGTAGATAGCAAAGGAACGGATGACAAAGAAGAGCATTGGGATGGAACCAACTTCTACTTCCCTAAAGGAACGCTTAAATATAATGAGACATACACTGCTTCCATCAGTTATGAGGATCAAGATCATGTAAGAAAAGGCAGTAAAACCTGGTCATTCACAACAAAAGCCTACTCTAAACCTAAAAAACCAGCCATGAAAGCCAAAACCACGGATATAATCTGGAAAGGCCGAATCTTAATCAACAAAGCTAACGTGAAACTCTACACATCCAAAGGTAAAGTCTATAAGAAATACAATGCAAACCTAAGTCTGAAAGTCTATGGATATTCAAACGGTAAGTTCGATGTGGTCAATGGTCGGTATGTTAAAGATGCAACCAACTTGAAAAGCAACAGAAGTATTAAATATATTTACTTGAACAAATTTAGATAGGGCACAAATATATAACAAAGAACGTAAGGAAACAGCGGTAAACCTTTGCCTTTCTAAGGATTAAAATAAAGTCTATTATGCCTATAAAGAGTCAAACAATCCACTACCATGAGGGATTATTTGACTCCTCATTTTCGTTTACCTGTGAGTTTCTTTTCAGAAAAGCAAAGAAATCACGAGATTATATTTATTTAGCATTGCGCGGGGGCTTGTTAGTTGGATTAATGGCTTTTTCCAAATTCTCTGCTGCGATTACTGGATCCACTGTATTGCTAGTAGTTTTTCCCTTTTGGCTATAACCTTTATCACGCTTTTGGCTCATGCTTAGAACCTCCCTCCATGTAGCTTCATTTGTTAAGATGGATTAATAGGTGACGACTTATTCACCAAAAGAGAAAGGCCTTAGACTACATCCATATAGGATTTAATATGTACATGATGTCAACTGATGTTGCATAGACGATTCAATGTTTAAACATTCCCCTCTTTAAACAAAATATCTCTTGATGAATCAGTCGAACAATCATCAATTAAGAGGTACTCAATATTTTCAAATCCTATTGTTTGATTGATAACAGAGTCTATCGTTTTCCTTAAATACTTTTCTGCATTATAAACCGGCGTCACTACAGATACTTTTGTTTTACTTACTTTACTTTCCAATTTATTGTCGACTACATAATACCCGTCTGCATTATAGTCAAATGGACGATTTTTAGTAAACTTGAACAGGGTTTTCGTCTAGAAGCGATGCATTTTAGTAAATGAAAAACCATCCAAGATCCAATCCGATTTGTTTCATTTATATTTATATTAGGCTATAAGAAAGTAGATGGATGTGAAGATTTTGTTTCTCATTAACTTGTCATGTATCTAAAACAAATCTTTCCGTATTTAACCCGGTGATTTTACCGGGTTTTTGTATTGATTTTCACCTACAAAAAAGCATATGATTAAGAGAGGATTTGTATTTAAAGATTTTAGATGAAAGAGGATTTTAAATGATTACATTAAAAAGCGAACGTGAAATTCAATTGATGGCGGAAGCGGGTAAATTGCTTGCAGCGACACATAGAGAAATTGCTAAAATGATTAAACCAGGAATTACAACTTGGGAAATCGAAGAGTTTGTTGAGAAATTTCTAGCAGAACATGGGGCAACACCGGAGCAAAAAGGATATCAAGGGTATAAATATGCGACTTGTGCATCAGTAAATGATGTTATTTGTCACGGTTTTCCTTCTAAAACTCCATTAAAAGAAGGCGATATCGTAACGATTGATATGGTTGTCAACTTAAATGGTGGTTTAGCGGATTCAGCATGGTCTTATGCAGTTGGCGAAGTTGCTCCGGAAACACAACGATTATTAGATGTAACAAAAGAGTCTATGTACCGTGGTATTGCAGCTGCAACGGTAGGTAATCGTTTAGGTGATATTGGGCATGCGATTCAATCTTTTGCTGAAGCGGAAGGGTTCTCTGTTGTACGTGATTTCACTGGACACGGTATCGGAAAAACGATGCATGAAGAGCCAATGGTGCTGCATTACGGTAAACCAGGAAAAGGCACACGTTTAAAAGAAGGAATGGTTATCACAATTGAGCCAATGCTAAACGCTGGAACATGGCATATGAAGATGGATTCAGATGGATGGACAGCAAGAACGGCTGATGGTAAATTATCGGCTCAATATGAACATACACTTGTTATCACGAAAGACGGTCCAGTTATTTTAACAGAGCAATAATAGGCACAAAAAGCAGCGATAGTGATGTCGTTGCTTTTTTATTTATTTTGTTTTAATGATGTGACCACAATATGACTCATACATACTCATAAGTCACTAGTGAATATGACTTTCTTTTCATAATATATTTTTATAAAAATGAAAAGGAGCAACTATACATGATTAATAATCAGAAAGAAAAACAAGGGATGTATGATAGAAGATTATAATCGGTATCCAAACAGGAAAGAATACTGACAATAGATATTATTCGTGGCTTTGCTTTACTTGGAATATTTCTTGTCAATATGCCAGCGTTTCATTCACCGGCTTTTATGATACAGCATCCAGTGTATACGGGAATGGATTATTGGCTTGATTTGTTTTTCCAAATGTTTATTCAAACAAAATTTTATACGATTTTTTCCTTTTTGTTTGGTCTAGGTTTTTATATTTTTATGAGCCGTGCTGAACAAAAAGGGCTAAAGATTAATCGTCTATTTACAAGGCGACTTACTGTTCTTTTATTGTTTGGAGCTGCTCATTTTATTTTACTTTGGTATGGTGACATTTTACACACGTATGCTTTAGCAGGCTTCTTCTTGTTGTTGTTCTACAAAAGAAAAACAAAGACCATTCTTATTTGGGCTTTTAGTTTATTAATTGTGTTTCATTCACTAATCAGTGTGCAGTTTTTTATACCCGCTTCTACGATTAAAGAAATGCAGACAATGGATCAAGATAAAGAGAATAGCGGAGTATGTTAATATGTATGAACATGCAAGTTATGTAGATTGGGTTTCTTATCGTCTTCCTACTGAAATTATTCCTCTTACTTTAGAACTTCCTTTGGTTATAATAACAGTTTTAGCTATGTTTTTATTTGGACTTTATGCCGGGAAAGTCGGGATTTTTCAGCATAATTCACCACATCTTCCGAAAATCAAGAAAATTTGGCTAACAACCCTTTTACTAAGTATTCCACTTGTCGGTTTTTTAGCTATTATGAAGGTAGAGCTTATTGATTTAGGCGTTTATAGAGAAAATGCTGTCTTTTTATTCACAAGCTTAAGCGGACTGACATTATGCTTTTTCTATATGTCTTCATTAACGTTACTACTGAGAAAAAAACATTGGCAAAAGCTTCTCCGTCCGTTTGGTTTTACAGGGCAAATGGCGTTAACTAATTACATTTTGCAGACGGTAATTTCAATATTTATTTTTCTTGGACTTGATTTTTTTGGTAAAGTCATTCTTTTAACAGGCACCTTAATTTGTCTCAGTATTTATATAGTGCAGGTAATATTTAGTTATGTATGGTTGAAGAACTTTAGATTTGGCCCATTAGAATGGTTATGGCGTTCACTAACGTATGGCTATTTTCAACCAATGAAAAAAGAGGAAAAATAAAAATAGGTTACCTACCGACCGAATACGGATAATACTTGTTCTTGTTAGATTTAGTTCCTTATCTATCTTGGTTAAAACTAAAGTTAATAGCAGTATGGTTATTTTAGTGATAAAAATACTTATATAATAGAGGATAAAAGAAGGACACTTAAAATTAAATAATTCCGTTTTTGGGAGGAACATTGTAAATAATATATGGATTAGCATATCAATTAACATAGTAATTGGTATGCTTTTTTCATTGGTGCAACAACTTTTATTTTAAAATAGCATAGTAAACAGCACCCAAAATAACGTCGTGACAATGGCTGTTGTCATCGAAAAGTATAAGATGATATCACTTTAAGTAAAACTATATAAAGTTTGTGAAATGATGTATTTACACGAACGAAGCAAGATTGTAACTATAGTAATTATGGAAGACGTACTCCGATAAATTCCGTATAAAAAATATCGAGTAAATGATAAATTTTAACGATAATATGTATTTGTGAAGGAGGGAAATGAATGTTACAAGAATTCAATAATTTAATGGATTACATCGAAACACATTTAACGGAAGAAATCTCTGGAAAAGATATATCGAAAATTGTGGGACTATCTGATTATCATTTTAAAAGAATGTTTTCGTATATAGCTGGAATGTCATTGAATGATTATATCAAAAATAGGAGATTATCAGTTGCGAATGTTGAATTAATTAACGGAGCGAAAGTGACAGATATTGCCTATAAATATGGATATCAATCGATAGAGGGATTTTCAAGAGCCTTTCGTGAATGGAGTGGTTTTTTACCTTCAGCAGTAATTAAAAACAAAATTCAAAAATCATTTCCCAAATTTTCGTTCTATATAGATATAAAAGGAGGAAGATCTATGGAATTCAAAATTGAAAAGAAAGAGAAATTTAATATAGTAGGTGTATCGAAAAGAGTGCCCATTCAATTCGAAGGTGAAAATAAAGCTATCTTAGAACTAGCCCATTCCATTACTGAACAACAAAGAAATGAAATGCATCAATTAGCTGATTTATATCCTCATCAAGTCTTGAATGTTTCTTTTGATTTTGATGATGACTATCTGGAGGAAAAAGGATGTTTAACTCATATGATTGGTTTTGCAACTACAAAAGAAAATCCATTTGATAATTTAGAGCAAATTACTATTGAAGAAAGTTTATGGGCAATTTTCCCTAATCAAGGACCATTTCCTACGACACTTCAAGAGACTACCGCAAAAATTTATTCTGAATGGTTGCCTTCTTCAGATTATGAACTAGTAGAACTACCTGGAATTTCTTTTACAAAGTACAATGGTACATCGGAAAATGTATATAGTGAAATTTGGGTGGCAGTAAAGAAAAAAATTAGCGATAAACTTGGATGATTATTATATTTACAGAAGTGTTTTCTAAAAATCACATATTAAAGTCAATAGGTTGGGGTTCTTTTAATTTTGACCGCAACCTTTTTGTGCTAATTATGCTGCTAGTACATATGTTATTTAACCTGTGTTTTCTAATTTTCTCCACGTTACCGGAACTACTTAACCTAAAATTGGGTCCTTCTTTAAAGCTCCTTTCTTTATTATTCAACTTTAATTTTTATTGGTTAGGATAAAGGAATATATAAAACACATAGATGTACGTGATAATATTTTATGAATTGGAAGAAGATATTCTTAGGAAAGGGGGGATTGCAAATGTCTGTAAAAAAGTGGCTGACTGGATTGGTCGTTTTGCTTGCGACGATTATGGTTGTAGCAACTTCGGGCCCACTCAGTGTATTGGCCGAGTCTAGCCTCGTAACACAGCCGATTGAGGTTGAGTTGAACGATGATTACTTTAATCCGAAAGAAATCACTATCCCGAATGGAAGAACGACAACGTTAATATTGAAAAACAAAGGTAAGAAAAAGCACACCTTCACAGTGGAAAAACTTAGGGTTGACATCGAAGTCCAACCGGGAAAAGAAAGCACCATTACCGTGCAACCAAAAGAGACTGGTACATATGATTTGATATGTCGTTACCATTTTCAAGGAGGTATGGTTGGGAAGGTAATAGTTAAATAACAAGCAGGGCCAATCAGGCCTTGCTTGTTTAATTCTCAGCAGATATTCCTTCAAAAAGGAAAGATGTAGGTGAGAAAAGGATTTTTTCCATATTTACTAATGTTAATGGTACTACTAAAATGGAAGTAAATATCGAGCTACTAACGGATACATATTAGTTAAACATTTGAAAAATATACACTCGAAGTAATATAGACGGAAAGGAGATAGTACTATGTCTCAATCATTGGAGCTGGCGACTTTTGCTGGAGGTTGTTTTTGGTGTATGGTATCACCATTTGATGAACTTCCAGGAGTTAAAGAAGTGATTTCTGGATACACAGGCGGCCATAAAGCAAATCCAACCTATGAGGAAGTGTGCACAGATACAACAGGACACTATGAAGCCGTTCAAATTCCATTTGATTCCGCTGTTATGTCCTATCAAAAACTATTGGACCTTTTCTGGCAGCAAATTGATCCGACAGATGTTGCAGGACAGTTTAACGATCGAGGATTATCGTACCGGACAGCTATTTTTTTTCATAGTGAAGAACAAAGGATACTAGCAGAGGCTTCCAAGACTAAGCTTGCAGAGAGCGGGAGATTTAAGAAACCAATTGTTACGGCAGTTCTGCCAGCTGGGCCTTTTTACAAGGCAGAAGAAAAACACCAGCACTACTATAAAAGGAATCCTTTTCACTATAATCTATATAAAGAAGGCTCTGGACGCGCCAAGTTTATTCGTGAGAATTGGAAAAAGCGAAAAAACGATGAGGAATTACGGAAAGAACTTACTCCGATTCAATATGAGGTAACAAGAAAGAATGCAACCGAGCCGCCTTTTCAGAATGAGTATTGGAATTATACAGAAGAAGGAATCTATGTTGATATTATCTCAGGCGAGCCATTGTTTAGTTCGATTGATAAATATGATGCAGGCTGTGGATGGCCGAGTTTCACAAAGCCATTGCGGCGTTCAGAGCTTGGGGAGAAATTTGATACCTCTCATGGAATGAGGAGGATTGAAGTTCGGGCAAAAACATCGGATGCCCATCTTGGTCATGTATTTGATGATGGTCCTGGTCCTGATAAGGCACGTTATTGCATAAATTCCGCAGCACTTCGGTTTGTTCCTAAAAATAAATTGCAGGAAAAGGGATATGGCGAGTTTCTAAGTCTTTTTGAGTCATAAATGAATTAAAACGAGAATGTAATTTTTTCAATCACTGCAGAGACTACAGGTAGATCCTGTTAAAGACTGGTGGATACACTGGTGTTCGTAGGAATTTCCCACTTCAAATTTCCGTTAGAAAATGAAGTGGGAAGTGGTTTAAAGCTATGAATCACGGAACAATTTCAAAAATAGTGCCTTGGTTCAAATCAGTCACTTTCATAGAGCCATAAACTCCTAAATATAATTTGGTTTGATTCAGATTCGTCCCCAAGCTAACATAATAAGCTGATTGAGATCCAAAATTATAATCCGTTTCAATAACACTAAAATCATTTAGTTTACAATCTGTTCTTATCCTAGTATAAGCTAAAACCCCTCTGGCTGGAGATTGCGATTCTTCCTTCCGGGCAAGATCGGTAAACACAACACTTCCTGTTAAAGCGGGGATTCTATTCCCCATATAGGCTTGCACTCCTGTAAGGGCAGTTCCTCCAAACTTATCGGGGCGGGGATCTTTATGAAAATAACTAGTTACAGGCTGAAGACGCCTTACGGAAGTTTTTACTGCTTCATTGTAATATGCTATTGTGTTCTCTTCCAAAGTCGGATTGGCAGAGCAGCCCCTTACAATCGAAGTAGGGAAAACACCTTCCCACGCCCGCCAGCCAAAGTTAATAAATCCTTCTTGGTCAGCTTCAGATTTCATTAAAAAAGCTTGAACAAGCTGGGGAACCGGTATTGGTTTAGTCGGACCGAATGAAAATATTGATTCTACCAAGTCCTGTCCGACATTTCCCACATATTTGATATATTGATTATAAAACCTTTGAAATGAAATGCCCGGTATATTCCGAACCCCTTTGGCTATCACTGTAAGTGTTTCCTGAATAGGCACAGGAAGCTCATTAAACCGTGTGACTACGAGGGGATTCTGGTTAAATGTATTCTTATCTACATCGATTTCAATTATTTTACCGGCGATTTCCATATCATTTTGGCTTAAATTGAATGGATCATAGCCTGATCCACCATCCCCAGTGGTTAAAACAAGTTTTCCTGTTTCAGGTGAAAAGTTTAAGCTATTGACCCCATTATGATTAGAAAATGGTCTTCTTAAGTTTAGTAAGGTCCGTCGTTTTTGAGGTTGACCATTCGATGGTAAAATCCACTCTTCAACTGTATCAATATGATCATATTGAGTTTCTCTATTTATCCATCTTAGGTTTAAAGTTTTGGGATCACACGGATCAGATGAAAAAGATTTAGAAAGAGCGCCTGGACCTTGTGTTCCAGCTACTGAATAATGCAGATAAAACAGACCGTTATAATAAAATTCGGGATGAAACGCTAGCCCTAGCAATCCCCGTTCATCATATCCACCACCAGAAGCACCTAGTTTTACAATTCGCGGACGAATATCTAAAAAAGTCCGTATAGCCCCGTCTCTTATGTAAAAAATCTCTCCTACCTGAGTTGCAATAAATAATCTTTCTTTTGAGTCACCCGGAAGTATAGTTGTTTTCAAAACAGTGGGTAAATTTACCTTACCTACAATGGGCCGTAAACGAACCTTAGTTTTTATCAACTAATTTTACACTCCTTCTTATTTGTTTTTATAAGAATATGATGAGGGTTGTTCTATTAACACAAAATTAGGACTGGGAAATCTGAAAAGGTATTGCAACATTTTCTGCACCAGCGTATTTAAACTATAGAATGCATTAGTTTAATAAGAAAGGACATTACATATAGCCATATGAAATATGTAATGTCCTTTTATTTATCAAACCTTTTAAAAATTCGGGTCTTAATTACTCAGTTGGTTCCTTTTCGTTATACTTTGGTAGTTTATTGAAATACCAACAATATCCAAGTAAATACTATTCTATTTAATTGATTGTGATAAAATGGATACAAATACCAAAAATAAGGGGGATTTTGCATGAAAGTTGCTTTGATTTCTGCGACAAAGGCATCTTTAGATCCAATTGAAAGAGCGTTTCACGAAGAAGCACCAGATATTGAATTGATTCATTTACTAGATACTGAATTACTTTCGATGATGGAGAAAGAGGGGGCACTTACACCAAACATCATTCTCCGTTTTTCTTCACTGCTAAATATTGCTGTCTCTTCAGAAATCGATGCTATTCAGCTTACGTGTTCCGCTTTTAATAACATTACTAGTATCTTGCAGCCTCTTTATAAAGTAAAACTATTTCGTTCAGATGAAGCGATGCTAGATCAAGCCCTTGCCTATGAGAGAATCGGATTAATTTCTACTGTACGAGAAACTCCCATTGCATTAACGAGTTATCTACAAGAGAAAAAAGCGAATGTTCAAGTAGAATCTATCGTAGATTCAGGACTCATTCATTTACTTTATCAGGGGGAAAAAGATAAACATGATGAACGAGTAAAAGAAATGATTTATCAAATGGAAGGCAAAGTGGATGTCATTGTACTATCCCAGTACAGTATGGAACATATCGCCGATCAAGTGACTTGTTCGACTCCTATTTTAACCGCACCTAGAGCGGCGGCTAAGCGTTGCTATACTTATTTGCAAAATCAATATAGCACTAACAAATCCTCTTAATTGGGCAAAATGTTCATTAAACAAAACTTATTAGAAGCCAGTGAATGTAGTTTTTCAGAAGCTGCATTCACTGGCTTCTTTTCATTTCGAATAAATAAAAATGAGGTATTTCAGGTTTATTTGACATGCCTCACTTTTTACAAAAATCGTATTTCGGGAAAAACCTCGTCAGAATACATTTTTTTACATATCAATCATGATAAGGAGAGTAACATATATTTTATGTATTTAGGAGGTGGTATTCGTGTTAAGTGACACAAAAGTGGTTCTATTAAAACCAGAGTTTGAGGAATTCGACTGACTTTAGTTTCAAGTTGAGCGCCTTTTACGTTTAAAAACAAACTGTAAAGGGAAAATAAGCAGGTGGAGGGATTGTAGATGAAGATAATAATTATTGGCGGAGATGCAGCGGGTATGAGTGCTGCCATGCAAATTGTAAGGAATAGCTCAGATCATCAGATTACTGTTCTTGAAATGGGAGAAGTATACTCATATGGCCAATGTGGGCTTCCTTATGTGATTAGCAATAAAACTGATTCAACAGATAAATTAATAGCTCGGACACAGACTGAATTTAAAGAAAAATACGGAATTGATGCACGAATCTTACATGAGGTTCGCCAAGTGGATACAAAAAATAAACAAGTGTATGGGATAAACCATGCAAATAAAGAGAAGTTTTATTTGTCATATGACCGTCTCCTTATCGCTACTGGCGTAAGCCCGGTTATACCTAAGTGGGAAGGTGCTCATCTTTCGGGTATATTCACTTTAAAGACGATTCCAGATGCAAAGCGAATCATAGAATCTCTTGAAAGGGATGTTAAAAATGTCACGGTAATTGGCGGCGGATATATTGGGCTTGAAATGGCTGAGAGTTTTGCGGAATTAGGTAAGAAGGTAACAATCATTGAACGAAATGAACAATTAGCAAAAATTTTTGATAAAGAAATGGCAGAACTTATCCATGAAGAAGCAAAGAAGCAAAACATTGATCTTAGAATGAGTGAATCTGTAGAAGGTTTTCTTGGCGAAGATAAAGTTGAATTTATAAAGACTGATAAAGGGGAGATTGAGACTGATCTTGTTCTAGTCGCTGTTGGTGTACGGCCAAATACTTCTTTTTTAGATAAGACTGGAATCATTACAAGTGTAAATGGTGCAATCCAAGTAAATGCATATATGCAAACAAATATTGAAGATGTATATGCAGCAGGCGATTGTGCAACACAATACCATCGAATCAAAGAAAAGGATGATCATATTCCATTAGGAACACACGCAAATAAGCAAGGTCAAATTGCAGGATTAAACATAATTAATATTCCAAAAACGTTTAAAGGTGTGTTAGGAACCTCTATTATTAAATTCTTCAGTTTAACACTTGGAAGGACAGGATTATCAGAAAGAGAAGCAACATTATTAAACATTCCCTATCAAACAGTTACGATAAAAACATCTGATATTGCAGGCTATTATCCAAATGCTAAAAAAATGACCTTGAAATTATTAGTACATAATAAATCACATAAAATTCTTGGGGGACAAATTATTGGAGAAAAGGGGATAGATAAGAGAATCGATGTACTTGCAACGGCTTTATTTCATTCTATGACAGCTGAGCAATTGCTAGATTTAGATTTAGCATATTCACCTCCATATAATGGGGTCTGGGATCCGCTCCAACAAGCTGCAAGAAGAATAAAATAAATCAAAGCCCCGTACGATTTAGGTAGAGCTACTCTTTCAATTATGCAATCTTCAACTACAACAACTAATTATTTTGAATGTATTAAAAGCGTGTTTTACTTAAACTTTATTTCAAAACACGCTTTTTTGTTTGCTCTTTATTACTTCATTTTAAGGCTACATCAAAAAACTCCCTCACAAATTGTGAAAGAGCGGGAGTCTGTCAGTTAAGCTTTTATATAATTCAAATCCCATATTACACCGAATGGATCTTGAACTTTTGCATATTTAGCACCCCAGAAAGTGTCTTGTAATTCCATTAGAATAGAACCTTTTTGACTTAATTGAGCGTAGATGTGTTGAATTTCTTCTTCGCTTTCTAATTCAAGAACAAGTGCAATGTTATTGCCGGCTTCATAAGGCTAGTTAGGGAACACATCAGAAATCATAAGAAATAAAGAATCTTTTCTAAATTTCGCATGAATGATGAGATCATCAGCTTCTGGAGGAGTTGGGAAATCTGCTTCACCGTAAGTTTGTAATTCAACAACTTCACCTTGAAATACTTCTTTGTATAATTCTAATGCTTGTCTCGCATTTCCGTTAAATATTAAATAGGGGGTTGCTTGTTGTTTCATGTAATCACTCCTTTATTAAAACGCAACGTTACCTAAGGTCATCCAACCATAACTTTTATTTCCATTCTATTATATAGAAGTGAGTGAGGATTTGTCTATAAAAACAAGAACTAATGTTCGCGATTTGAACTGACCTAAATACTTTACTATTTTGTTCCAACACAGGATAATGGAATTAAGATTAAGAAAAAATATTCTAGCGAGTTTTCTGATAGAAATGGTATGGAGGGGTATGGATGGAGAAGGGAGAAAAGCTAACTGCTTCTGTTGAGTCGATTGGATTGAGTCAAAGAGAATTTTTAACGTTATTTTTACTTCATTCTTTGTCAAAAAAGAGAAATTATCCACGGGCGATTCATGGTGAATTAAAGAGCTCTTTTACAGGAAAAGTACATAGTTATGACTACTTATGTAAAATCGCCAAGCAACTTGTCGGATCCGGTCATCTTTCATTATACACGGAAAAAAGAAGGAATTATTATCAAATTACGGATAAAGGGAAAGAATTATTCGCATGGTATCAAAATAATTTCTCTACTCGTTTTACAGAAGTCAAATTGGTGATTGATCGGTTTGTATATGATTTAACGGGATCAGGGCCTAATCCAGCAGTTACACATGACCTTCCAGAAGAATATAGGTCGTATATTTCAAAGATTGTTTCTGTAAAAGACTTAGTTCGTTATGTGACGCTGAAAACTTTATTTTCAAAAAAACCGATTTATATGGGAGAAATTGCAGATTTACTGAGACATAAATTTGGTTGGATTGCGAGCAATGGGTATCTATATGATTTGTCTCATGAAATGGAAGAAATGGGGCTGCTTGTTGGACGCTGGGAAAGTGAGAAGCGAACGAAGCGTTATTTACGTATTACAGATGAAGGTCAATACCATTATAAACAGATTGCAGATTCTGCCGCTCATCATGTTCAAGAAGTTCAAAAATATTTAGCGAGTGTTCTCTCGTTTTTAGAAAAGGAATGAAGGTATGAAAAAACGTTATGAGAATCTAGATAACGTTTCAAACATGAAATCAATGAAGGATCTTTGGAAATGGCAGAAGGAAAGATGGCAGAAAAAGAAAGACTTATTACAGCAAATTCCGCATGCAGAGCAGAAACAGATTAAGCAATTACAAGCAAATCGTTCTCATCCTTCAATTACATGGATTGGTCATTCAACGTTCTTGCTGCAATTAAATGGCTTAAATATTTTAACGGACCCTGTTTGGGCAAATAGACAAGGTATACAAAAGAGACAGACAGAGCCTGGTATATTGCTTGAAGATCTACCTGAAATTGATGTTGTTGTGATTTCACATGGCCATTATGATCATCTTGATTTTGGCAGCATTCGGCGGTTGAAAGGGAAACCGGCTTTTTATATACCATATGGGCTCAAAAAGGCGTTTGTCAAAAGAGGTTATCAAGATATATATGAAGCTAATTGGTGGGATTCTTTTCAAGCAGGAGAAGTGACTCTTTCTTTTGTTCCAGCACAACATTGGACAAGACGTACGTTATTCGATACAAATACCTCGCATTGGGGCGGTTGGGTTTTAGAAAATAACAACACTTCCTTTTATTTTGTTGGAGATACTGGTTATTTTCGTGGTTTTCAAGAGATTGCTAAGAAATTTAAGCTTCAATATGTCCTCATGCCAATTGGAGCCTATGAACCAGAATGGTTTATGAGCGATTCTCATATTAATCCAGAAGATGCGGTACGAGCGTTTCTTGAATTGTCAGGAGACTTTTTTATCCCTATGCATTATGGAGCCTATCGTTTAGCTGATGATACAGGGCCTGAAGCATTGGAACGACTTAATCAAGAGTGGGAGCGGCAGCAACTTCCTGAGGAACAACTAAAAATACTCAGAATCGGAGAAACATTGTGGTGCTCATCACTTTTGAGCTAAGTTGACTAAAGTGATAGAATTAAAGTAGATATTGTGTTTTATTAGGAAGGATGATGTTACGTGCCATTTTTTCAATCAAAGGAACAAGAGGAATATATTAATAGCTTAAATGCAGCCATTCAATTGTTTTCAGAACGTGCTGAAGCACTTGATGAATCAAGAGGTTTTCCTTTTGAAAATATGAAAGAGCTTAAGGAGTTCGGTTATCCTACATTAACATTAGCAAAAGAATACGGTGGGAGCGGAGGTTCGTTATATGATTTCCTGCTAGCACAAGAAGCGATTGCTACTCAGTGTGGACCGACAGCATTAGCTATTGGCTGGCATGTTGGGACCATTCTTTCGTTAACTGAAAAAAAGCCATGGAATCCTGAGGTACTGGATGAATTTTTTCAAGAAGTAGCGAAGGGCGCGATTGTGAATACAGCGGCAACAGAGCCGAATTCAGGAAGTCCTACGCGTGGTGCACGTCCTGAGACAATAGCCACTAAGCAAGGTAATCAATGGAGTATCACTGGACGAAAAACGTTCACGACACTTTCATATATTTTAGACATTATTCTTGTTACAGCTTGGATACCAGAAGAAGAGACGATGGGGACTTTTTTAATTCATCGAAATCTAGACGGTGTAAGTATTGAAGAAACATGGGATATGGTATCTATGCAAGGAACAGGCAGCCATGATTTAGTGTTACAAGATGTAATAGTACCAGACAAGTATTTAGTTGTGCGGCAGCAGCCAGGAAAGAAACAAGGTGAAGGGTGGCTCTTACATATTCCAGCATGTTATTTAGGCATTGCTACGGCAGCGAGGAACTATGCGGTTGAGTTTGCGAAAACGTATAAGCCGAATAGTCTTCCAAGCCCAATTCGTGATTTGCCAAATGTGCAACGTACAATTGGTGAGATCGAATTAGAACTAGCAGAGGCGCGCCATTTTCTTTACTCTGTAGCTGAAAAGTGGGAAGAACAACCAGAGCAGCGTCCATTCTTAATGAAAGAACTAGGAGCGGTGAAGCATTCTGTAACAAATCATGCTATTTCAGTTGTGGATAAAGCGATGCGTGTCGTTGGTGCAAAGAGCTTACAACGAAATAACCCATTACAGCGTTATTATCGTGATGTTCGTGCAGGACTTCACAATCCACCGATGGATGATGCAACGATTACACTGTTAGCGAAGTCCGCTTTATATGATTAAAGAAAAAGAACACTAAACCTTCTTAAAAAGGTTTTAGTGTTCTTTTTTATTCCTTTCATGTAAAATTGTAGGTAATTTACATAGAGAGGAAGGGATGTAGTGACTAAAGTAAACCATCAATCTATTATTCAATTTTCTAAAACAAGTATAGAATTGGCACCACAATATTATAATTATGCGTTTGCCATTCATAACATACAAAAAAAGCTTACAGAAGAAACAGAAAAGGAATTTCAACTATTTTCTGATGGTGAAACCTCTAATGAAATTTGGGAGGTACTTGAAGAAGATTTAATCATTCATCCTGATCGTGTTCAATCACTTGCTACTGTGTATGATTGTGTAGAAACAGGTGTCATTTCATCTAATCATAATGATAAGCAAATGGAATTCCTTGTTAAGGCAAGTATTAATAATCATTTGTACTATTATCCAGACTATCAGATAGCGCTCGTACGAATGCCAATTTATCAAGCACATGACAATATGGAACATGATTATGTATTTGCGGAAAATGAACAGGTACTAGGGAACTTTTTAACGTATGTATTAAAGCGGAAACGTGAATATATTAAAGATTATGTAACTGTATTTATTGATACGGAAGACGGCGTTGAAAATGAAAAAGAAAAGATTACGAATCTCGTTACACGTGAGGATGTTTTTTTAGAAGAGTCTATGAAAAAGCAAATTTACCGCTCGATTGATGAATTTTTCACAAACAGCGGAGAGTTTTTCAAAACGTATCAAATCCCGTATAAACGAGGAATTCTATTGTATGGTAAACCCGGAAACGGAAAAACAACGCTTGTTAAATCGATTGCTAACAGTATTTCAGCACCTGTAGCATACTGGCAAATTACAGAATATACAACAAGTTATTCGATTAAAGAAGTTTTTTCATCTGTTGCGAAGATGTCACCAATGGTCTTAGTCATTGAAGATATTGATTCCATGCCAGAGGAAGTACGTTCTGTATTTCTTAATACATTAGATGGGGCAACGTCTAAGGAAGGTATCTTTTTGATTGGAACAACAAATTATCCAGAAAAAATCGATCCAGCGCTTATTAACCGTTCCGGACGATTTGATCGCGCTTATGAAATCAAAGGACCAACGCAAGAGATGCGTTATCAATATTTACTAAAGAAAAACATTACCAATTTAATCTCTAAAGAAGATTTAACATTGATTGCAAATTCAACAGATGGTTTTTCATTTGCACAATTAAACGAAGTATATAATGCCGTCGCGCTTCAATGGCATTATGAACAGCAAGTAGACGTATTAGATATTTGCAACGAATTAAAAGTGGATAATCGAAAAAGTAAAGAGTTATCCTGGGATTCAGATAGTGAAACGAAGGTAGGATTTAACTTTTAATACTAATATATATAGCAAAAAAACCAACGACTAATGCTGTTGGTTTTTTCTAATCGAAAATTAAGAAGTTTTAAGAGGGTATAAAAATGGATAATGAAACAGCCAAAAATCTTAGAAAAAGTTTAAAAGCTGATTGTATGAATTGCTTTGGACTTTGTTGTACAGCGCTTAATATTGCAGCATCAAGTGATTTCGCAATTAATAAAACGGCTGGAACACCTTGTCCTAATCTACAAAGAGATTTTCGATGTAAGATTCATGAGAATCTAAGAGAGAAAGGATTTAAGGGATGTACAGTGTTTGATTGTTTAGGAGCTGGTCAAAAAGTTTCTCAAGTTACTTTCAATGGCCAAAGCTGGCAAGAGCGCCCTGAGATTGCTGAAAAAATGTTTCGTGTATTTCCAATTATGGAACAATTATATGAAATGATTGCATTTATCGCCGAAGCATTAACTTATGAAGTGTCACATTCATTACAGGATAAGTTAAATAAACAATTAGAAAAATTACAAAGTTTTACCGATATGGATGCTGATAGCTTATTATCATTAAATATTGTAGAGTGTCGAATCCCTGTAAACGAATTACTTTTGGAAACAAGTGAATATATTCGAAGTGAACTAAGCTCGAAAGTGTTTGCTATTAAGAAAGGTAAAAAATACAGGGGTATTGATTGGGTCGGAAAAAATTTAACAGGCAAAGATTTAAGAACGACTGATTTACGAGGAGCCTATTTAATTGCTGCTGATTTACGAAACTCAGATCTAAGGGGTGTTGATTTTATTGGAGCTGATTTGCGTGATGCGAATTTAAATGGAGCAAATCTTTCTACAAGTATGTTTTTAACTCAAATGCAAGTTAATTCCGCTAAAGGAAACGATAAAACAATATTACCAGCGCACATACAGAAGCCATTTCATTGGAATGATTGAAAGTAAAGAGTTTAATTTTATTTAAAGGAAAAATATTATACTTAAATTTCCTAAGAAGCTTTTTATAACAAACTACTTAAATATCATAAAATGATAATCATTTTATTAATTAATTTTTTGATGATTTATACGACCGCCAATAATTACTTAAATAAATGGCTGGTCGTATTTATTTAAGTAATTTAATTTATTTATAAAAATAAACATAAAAAAATTCATTTTGTCTCAATATCATAAGTAATCTTAGGTTTTGAGATACTTTTTATAATAAATATATAGCTTCTGATAACAAATATTATGTAAACTAGAAAAATATAAAAAATAAGATAGCCTATTATACAGACTATATGGCAATCCCCTACATCAAATTAGTTTATAATTTATTTATCAATTCGAATTCTTTATGATTTAACAGATATTCTAAAAATATCATTTGTTCTTTTGAATGCTGCGACATGTTCATTCTTTTATAAGTTATATAATTTCCTATTTGATGTTTGTAAATAATTTCGGCTAACCGTGGTAGATTTTGTTTACCTTTAACCCAGACACGATAAATAGGATTTCCTGTTTTAGTCACTTGATGTGTAATTTCTGAACGTAATCCCCAAGCTTGAAATACTAATAAAAGTTCTTCAGCAAAACATTGACTGCCTGATGTAACATTCATGACATATCCTCTTTTTTGAACCCACCCATCTCCATCAATTACCCCCTCTTACAAATGATGGCAAAAACTCTTCCGGTACATCGGGAAATGGGACCGTTAAAGATTTATTTGGAAATATACCAAGTTTCTCAAGATCCTTTTTTATTTCTTTAGAATTAATAAGTAAAATTGGCGTTGATCTTGTTGGCCCTGTTGATGCTAATACATAGTCTGCTTCCATATATTTTGCTATTAAACGAAGAATTCTTTCATCCTTCTGAGCAAATGAAATATTCTGAAGTTTCTTATTAACATGTCCATCTGTCACAAATAATCCTAATACCCAGGCCATTTCATGTGTCCATATTTTAAAGAAATCTTCATTTACTTTATGTTTACGTGGAGGTTTTCTGATATCTACTCCATGTTTATACATCACATCACGAATAGCTCGATTAGACAGTCCTACTATCGGCTCCATCTCTTTATAAGGCATACCTGCTTTATACATTTCAATAATCATTTCGTCTGTAACACCTGGATTTCTTGGCACGCTTTTTCCCCCTTTGTTTATCCGTATAACTTGTCCTATAATTTTTAAAGGACATACATGAATGTAAACAAACACAGTACTCCAGCTAAAAATGAATATAGTATTCGTCTTGATTATGATTTTCCTAAATTATCCTTTTTGTTATTATACAAACTAACGTTCGTTTAATCAAATACAAATAAGATAATTTCATAAATTTTTTTAAAAAGAAAAAGCCCATCTAAATGGACTTTAAGGTGATTTTGATATGTATATCAAGTTAAATATGGTGTATTCCCCCACCTTTTAATTATATTAATATATATAAATTTTAGTAATATGATAAAAATCACGGGTTATGAGTGCGATTTAATTATATCGAAATAACTCAAAGTGAATTTGTATTTTATTACACATTTTAGGGGTCATCCTCTAACTCTCTCGACTAGATTATCAATTTTCATCAGTAAATCCTCAATACGCTGCTTGTATTCTTCATAACCGTCTTCTTCTATACACCAAGGAACTCAATTTGTTTGTAAAAAATGAATAAACTCATTAAAATGATAATCTGTTAAATGTCTACAGTGTTTGAAGGTTGTTCTACCTCATCTCACTCATCATAAGTAATCCCAAAAGGTGCGCCACCTTCAGTGTAACCTGTTATAAACATAAAGTTTTCGTCTAATTCAAAAGTTGTGTCCCACTCCCTTGATAAATTATCTTTTTCTTTTAGATAGACTTTTCGCAGTTTTTACAGATATGTTGATGATGCCCTTTCCCACTAAATTTTTCATTAGCACGATAATAATGACCCCTGTTTTTCTTTCCCATTGAAACATCTCCAATTAACATTCATATCGCTGTTATCATACTTAATTTCAATAATTGCCCGCTTCTATTCATCCTCCTCTATTTCCCAGTCGATTGAATAATAGATGTCACATAATTCATCATGATATCCCCATCCGATTCCTTCAGATGCTTGAACAACAGAATAGAGGCGATCTTTAAAAACGATAAAAAACTGCTCATTCTTGTTGCACTCAATCACAACTTTGTTATACATAGACGCCATACTATCATAAAACTTGCCATCCATACCACCATAGGTATTTGTGAATTCTGTGCCGATTTCAACATAAAAAAGCATTAAATCTAATGTTTTACTTTCATCACATGATACTTTCTTAAAATTTGAAATTGCGTTCTTTGCTTCTCCTAAACGCATTTTCCCAAAACCACGTTCGGGGAAAAATTCATCGTTTATTTTCTTTTTTGTTTTTTCATATAAATCTATAATCGCATCTTCACCTATAAACTTATTAGATAAATAATGTTGAACATCTTTATTTAATTTATAAAGCTCAGAAATTAACTGAATTAGTTCTTTCTGATTAAATTCTTTGAGCTCTCTTTTTAATTCATTTAATTTTAATTTAACCATACTGTTGTTAGTCCTTTCATACATACATACATTCATTAATTACATTAATAATAATTATATTTTTTAGCTTGAAATATAAAAAATTCATCGTTCTCTCCATCAAAATTAAACCGAGACTAAATCTTTTGATTTAATTTTTAATTTATGAAATCCATAAATATGCTCTGTTAATTCATAGTAAGGTAATTTCCCACTTTTCCATTTTTGAAAGTTTTCATATAAATAAAGGATCTAATGCTTCTTCGGTTACTCTTTGATGATATAACTCCACTATTTCTTTATCTCTTCTTTTTTCGTTCAGCCATGTAACCATTTCCGCCTTCTAACTTTTCTATATATAATAAAAGTATACCAAACCATTTTCACTAATAAAATGACAGTATAAATCGAGGGATACGATGCAAAATTTTGAACAGCAACTTCAGCAAGCATTAAAAGAATGTGAACAGTTGAGACAGGAAAATCGAAAATTAAAAGCTCTATTGAGATACCATAATATCCAACCAAGTGACTCTATACCAAATACAGACACTGAATTTCCTATATCTAAAAGACAGAAGATAAATGAAAGAATTAAAATATTTAGAGATCTTTTCATAGGTAGAACAGATGTATATGCAGTAAGATGGGAATCTAAAAGTGGAAAATCCGGTTATTCCCCTGCTTGTAAATATGAGTGGCAACCACCTATATGTCAAAAACCAATTATTAAATGTTCTGAATGCCAGCATCGAACACTACTCCCTCTAACAGAACAAGTCATTTATGATCATCTTACAGGTAAACATACGATAGGTCTCTATCCCCTTTTACAAGATGAAACATGCTGGTTTTTAGCGGTTGATTTCGATAAGAAAAATTGGCAAAAAGATGTTCTAGCTTTTATAGATACATGTAAAGAACTGAATGTCCCTGCTAACATTGAGCGTTCTCGGTCAGGAAATGGATGTCATGTTTGGATCTTTTTCCACGAAACAATTTCCGCTTCCCTAGCTCGAAAACTCGGCAATATGTTATTATCACGTACACTTGAAAAAAGATATGAAGTAGGAATGGATTCATTTGACCGATTATTTCCAAATCAAGATACACTACCAAAAGGTGGTTTTGGGAATTTAATTGCTCTTCCTTTGCAACGTGGTCCAAGGAGGAATAGTAATAGTAGCTTCACTGATGAAAATTTTGTACCATACACGAATCAATGGAGCTATTTAGCTAATGTAAAAAAATGAAAATGGAAGAGGTTAAAGAAATAATTAAAACATTTCATCAAAGCGATGAGTCATCTATTTTTGTCAAAGAAAACAATCAGAATTCCTCCAATAATAAGGTTCAAATTAAACTTCCAACTAAACTGAAAGTAATTGAAAAGAATGGGTTATATATTGAAAAAGAAGGTCTGCCTTCATCCTTTATTCATAAACTTATTCAGTTGGCAACGTTTAAAAATCCAGAATTTTTTAAGGCTCAAACAAAACGGTTATCTACTTATGGAATTCCAAGAAATATTACTTGTAGCGAAGAAATAGATCGTTTTTTACTTTTACCCCCACCTTTAACTTGGCATAACTGTTCTCAATTGATGGAAATAAACCGGTAAGAACATTGCGGGCTTCCGCTAAATCTTCTAGGGTGTAATCATGGGATTTTTGATTCCAAACGTTTTCTAGCATAGCTAAGCCGATACAACTAGCTTTGAGTCGTTTCTTTACTAAGGTAGTATTTGCGCCTTTCTGAGTCATCGTATCCAAGGTTTTTTCAAGTTTTCTAATTGTCGATTGAAAGGATTTTATTGATTCCAATTTATCTGCATTTGATACATTTTCCATGTTAGTGCTGTCCTCCATTCGTCTCGGTATTATTTTGCTTAAAGATGTAGATATTCTTCTTAAATTATATAAACTAATGTAAGTAAGTTAATATCCCACCCTAAAACGTTAGAAAAAACACTACTCCATACGAAAGTAGTGCCTCTCTTAATTTTTTATATCATTAAAATTTCACGAATATCCTCTTCGGTTAACATAACTGATGCTTTTTCTTCTGAATCGATAATGTCTGCAATAAGCTCTCTCTTTTTTTCCTGAAGTTCATTCATTTTTTCTTCTATTGTGCCACGGGCAACAAGCTTGATAACCTGTACAACATTTTTCTGGCCCATTCGATGAGCACGGTCTGTCGCTTGCTCCTCGACCGCAGGATTCCACCAAAGGTCATATAAGATAACTGTATCCGCACCTGTTAGGTTTAGTCCTGTACCTCCTGCTTTTAAAGAAATAAGAAACAAATCCCGCTCACCATCATTAAATCGATTGCAGATTTCCACTCGTTCCTCTGAAGGGGTTTGTCCATCAAGATAGAAATACGTTTGACCTCGCATTGTTATCTCTTTACCTATCAGCTTAAGCATTTTTGTGAATTGGGAAAATATTAACACCCTTCTCCCTGAAAGTCTCGATTCTTCTAGTATTTGTAGCAACTGATCGTATTTTGCTGAGCTTCCCGTATAGCCCTCTACAAACAAGGCTGGATGACAACAAATCTGTCGTAATCTTGTCAATCCTGCTAAAATTCTAATACGATTTTTTCGAATAGTATCCTTGTCCAGGTGTTTCAGTGTATCATGTCGCAGCTTCGCCAAATATGCTGCATAAAGCTTCTTTTGTTCAGGCAGCAGCTCTGATACTTCTAGCGACTCCGTTTTTTCAGGTAACTCAATAAGTACGTCCTCTTTCATTCTACGAAATAAAAACGGACGAACCCTTCGAGCAATTGTTTTCCTTGAAAGATGGCTATATTCCTTTAATCCTTGGAATAGCTGCGGAAAGACAATATGATAAATTGACCAAAGCTCTTCAAGTGAATTTTCCACCGGTGTTCCTGTGAGGCCAAAACGATTATCTGCCCGTATCCTTTTAACAGCTCGAGCGGTTTGGGTCAATGGATTTTTAAATGTCTGTGCCTCATCAAAGAAAACAGTATGAAATGTTTGGTTCTCATACCACTTTATATCCTGACGTAGTAACGGGTAGGACGTAATAATGACATCTATATCTTTGATATCCTTTTGCAGCTCTTTTCGATCCGCTTTATTCCCATCTATGACGATTGCTTGAAGATTAGGAGCAAATTTCATCATTTCATGTAACCAGTTATACGTTAAGGATGACGGGCAAACAATGAGAACTGGAAGCCTCCTATCACGAATGCTTGAAAGCTCAGAAACAATAAATGTAATACTTTGCAATGTTTTACCAAGCCCCATATCATCGGCTAGAACACCGCCAAATCCATAGCTAGCAAGTGCTTTCATCCATTTATATCCATGTTTTTGATAGTCCCTTAATATGTTGTCTAAACTTTGTGGCACCTCAAAATTCAAATTACCTGGGTTACGTATATGATCAAGAAACTGACTGAACGATTCCTCTACTGTGAAAACTTGACTATCATCAATAAAATCCAGGTGTTTAAGACTTTGAATAATAGGCATATTTAGACTAGCTTCAAAATCTTCATCCTGAACCGGAACTTCATTCAGAAAACGATGGATTTCTTTCATTTCCTTGGTCTCGAGAGATAGAAATGATCCATTTGGAAGACGGTAATATTTTCGCTTTTCTTCTAGTGCTGCTAAAATCTCCCGAATCTGCTTGTCAGCAATTCCGTCCATCTCAAATTTAAATTCCAGCCAATTGGTGCGTTCTTTTTTCACCTTCACTCTAATTTTTGGATGAGCATTCTTTCTCACAATACGATTTCGAACAGCGGTTGTCGCATAAATTTGGACGAGCGGATGAAGCTTTGGAACAACATGATATAAAAATTCATATTCCAGTGCTTCATTTTGCATATAATAACCGCCCTCTGTTTTGGAAAACCCGCTCCCCTCCATGAGTTGAAGGATTTCCTCTTCCTTTTCCATATCCCTTATAATCATCGGTCCTGTTGGGATGTCGCGGCTTTCCAATGGTTGAATAACAACATTTTCGTATTGAAATTCTAGTCCTGCAAGCAGACGATTTTTCAGACGATCTAAGTAAAGCTTGGCAACAAGCGGTGTTTTCGTCATCTCCTGAGATAACGCTTTAGACAGTTGGACATCGCCGATTTTTTCCATACCTGGTACGATCTTTTTTAGAAAAAAATCCATTTTTTCATGTGGAATTGGAATGTGATTCGTATCCGGAGTTGCCAGCATTTGCTTTAGTTTAGATAATCGTTCACAGTCTTTTCCTTCTAACTGAAAGACTGTTCCGTCACATAGCACAGAACTATAGGAATTCAAAACGACCATTCGATCAAATCCTTTAATCGTCAATTGGTAATCGTCACCTTCGATTTCTTCGAATGTAAACTGTAAAGGAGGTGGTCCATCCAAAATTCGCAGGCTCTCAAAAGAATGACCATTATGCTCAATCGTTACCAATGGAGTCTTTGTCAATAAAGGAACGAGCCCCATCCAAGTGGATGGTGGAATAAGTAATGTTTGATTACGAACTGTACAGTCAGAAAGGTTCGGTAATGCTTCCAAAAAGGACTTTTCATCCTGGACGACCCGAATGAGTTGATGAATAACTGCATCTGAATCGTTTGAAAAGCAATGAAGGCTTGGATCATACTTAAATGTAGAGGATAATGTACTAGGTTCCCCATGTTTTACGTTCTGTAGAAAGTCTCGAATATTTTGTAGCTTCATATGACCAATCTTTACTTCTATTCCAAACAAGTACTGACCGTTCCCGATGGAGAACGGTTTACAGGTAAACATGGCATCAAGTACCTTCCTTTTTTCAAAATGAAGCTGATGTCCACTTGTTCGAGTTGGCCTGTCATTGAAGAGCGTTATGAATTCTTCTGTCAGCTCTCCATGATTGGGTTGCATACCCTGTACATCGATAGGAAACGTTCCTTGACGTTGGTGTTCATAAATAGCTAATAAAACTGCTGCAATGTGTTGGCAACACTTTTGAAAATTCGGTAGCGTAGGACAGCTGCATTTCGTCTGAATGTTCCCTGTCCCGTCTTGTTCAATTGTGACATGAAAGTCTTCCGTTCCATTAACGGTGGCTTCACAGAAATCAGAGCTATACTGATTAAATGTTACTTTACTCGCTCGATAAAAAGAGTCTCCTCTTTTGAAGGAGACGGTACCGCACATTTCTTTTATGATCTTGTAATTTACTTTTATATCCATGTACTCCCGCTCCTTCCTTTCTATTTGTCGAAAGGCATCTATATTTTAGAAGTCTATACTATTTTTCTTCAATCGTCCCCATTTTATCATGTATTCTTTATTCAATCGAATCAATCGCCATTTAACTAACCTTTTCTGTTAGTCCAACCATAAGGCTATGTCTCACCACAGAAAATACATTCTTACATGGTATTTTACGTACAAACCTTCACAATCTCTTATAAACTTTAATATAGATATCCAAATTTCTCAAAAGATGCTGTTAATAAACTTTTAAGATTAGATGGTTTACAATCTATTGTTCTATTGTTAGATAGAAAACATTTCGATAGAATGAAAAAAAGGAGGGAAAATAGTGCCTCGCATTAATACGGAGAATGAGGAAAGAAGATCATTTTTTCAATGGATTAATTTTTTAATTCCATACATATACACTTCGGGGATAATTCTGATTTTAACTTGGATGATACTTGCTTCACTTCTACTTTTTCAACATACTCTCAAAGAGAATCCAAAAGAACTCTTTCTACAATCAGAAAAGAATGGATCATCTGAGGCAAAATCGAATGTAAAAACAATAGAAAGTCCTTCAAGCAGTAGCTCCCAAGAGAAAGAAACATGGTTAACTATTTTAGTTAAACCTATTGTTGAATCCAATTTTAATAAAATTATCTTTCGAGGACTCTTTTTACTTTTAATTTGGATGCTTTTATTTTTGATACTTCCTGTTGCTTTTAAACGTTTAAAAAGATTTAAGTTTTTCAATATGGAATTTGAAGTAGACAATATTGAGCAAGCGGCTATTGAAACTGTTGAAATCAGCGGAACTAAAGCTAAGCTTATGGCCTATTTGACTAGTGATCATGCGACCGGAAGAACACTTGAATTTTTAAATGATTCAAGCATCGATTATAAAGAGGTATTAGAGTATTTTTTAGCAGAGATTCAAGCGGGATACAAAAATCACCCGCTCCATGCCGCGTTTTCATATAATGTATATACCGGAGCTATACCCGAAGAGTTACATGAATTAGTCGAAGAAACTAAAGAAACAGGGGAATCCGCAATTTTTAACAAACATAATCAGGATAGCATATTAAAAAAGAATTATCTTGTTTTCTATTTTTGTTACGGTGTAGATGAGTATGTTACTGTTATTAGCAGCTATACTTATCCCTTTGATATTTTAGACAGATACCTTTTTGAACTATTACATAATACAATCAGTAAAAATATTGAAAATATCGAGTACATGGTGGCTTTAACAAGCACTAGTGATGACGGAAATGGAGCATGAATCTATTCTTGACGAATGAAAGATTGTTACATATCATTGAATAAAGGAGTGATATATATGAGCAACGCTAAAACTCCAATTAGAATACAAGATATAAGAAATCGGGCCGCGAGAAAATTGGGTGAAACAAGCACTAACCAAAGTGCTAAACAAACTAACAAAATAACTGGAAGCATGGTTAAACCTATTCACGTTAGTAAAACGGATCCATTAGTAAAAAGAATGATGCAATACAAAAAAATCAACTAGCATTATTATTCCCCGTTTGTACAATAAAGCGGGGTTTTATTTATTATTTACATGTCTTGAATGTTTTTTAGCCAGTTCTTGCATAATGGGTGAACGCCCCACTAAATCAACTGGTTGTTTTATAGGTAAATACCCAAGATTGATTTCACGTATATTTTTAAATTTCTCTCCATTTAAATACCTTTTATATACCTCAGATATCTTCAAAATTTCCCGCTCACTTTCTTATTTAAACTACAATCAAATGTATATTCCTATTATATTCACCCCACTTTCCTTTGTATTCACATCAATAAAGAAAAAGTGGTTAGTTTCAAGCGACACTTTTTATAATCAGTCTTCTATATATGTTAGATAAACTTATTAATGCCCCTTTAGTAAATAAAATTAATTTTGAAGCATGTTTAGGGATAACAGCATTAATATATATTCTATCGATATCTTTACCAAAATATTACTTTTGTGTGAAATAATCTTTGTTAGCATTACAGCGTCAAGAAGCTCTCTTCATAAAAATCCTGATGGTGTTTGAAATATTTTATTGTCATTCAACACCAAAACGACTAAGAATAGTTTCCTTAGTCGTTTTGGCGTTTGTTTCTTCTTTTACTTTGTAATTCACTTTTTTTCATGACTGCAAAGTTTATCTAAAAAATCATTATATAATTGATCGAGGTTTGCTGAATAAAACATTAACAAAGGTGTATGAAGTTTTATAAACTTTTCCCAAGAAAAAAAGCCCGTATAAATGGACTTTAAGATGATTTTGATGTGTATATTAGGTTAAACATGACGTATTCTCTCATTTTTAAACTATATTAATATATATAATTTTGAATAAAATACCAAAAATAACGGGTTATCACTTACGAAATATTATATTTAAATAGTTTTTATCGAATTTCGCCTAGTCAATCTTATTAAGCAAAATCAAACTAGTTTAACTGAACTAAATAAGTCTTAAAAATTTTGATATATCAAGGCGCTTGTTAAAAGTTCAAAATTAGTTTAGTTAAATACGTTTAGTTCAAAAAAATAAGTACGTTAGCAAAATGGTGAGTAAGTGGTCTGTAATACTATATATATGAATAAATTTATTCAAAACAAAGCACTCAATCATTAAAATGCGTGAATCTCCCTTTTTGTGAAAACATTATAGCTATAGTATAAGTTAATTTTAAGTTCAATATGATTGGCCTGGCAATATTCGCGAACTACGTAACGTCATTGAGCGGCTTGACTGCACCCCAATTGTTAGACACAAAACTAACAATTGGGGTGTATTTTTTATGGGTAAATTTACATTTGAAGATAAATTAAATGCAGTTGGAGCTTATCTTAAAGGAAAAGAATCATATATTACAGAAATCGAAATATTATGACAGAAAAAGGCTGCTCAAGAAATATTGCTTTTCGAGCAGCCTTCCTCTATATACTTTTATAAAACGCGTACAAGCTTTCCTTCGTTAAAGTTACAGGATTATTATGAATATTCGGTGCAAAGCTCGCCTCAACAATTTGCTGCAGCTGCTCCTCGGTTTCAACACCGATTTCCTGCAAACTCATACGAAGTTCTAAATGCTGCTTCAATTCCTCTACGCGCTCAGCTAAATGAGCCGCATCACGGAAGCCTAGCTCACGGCTAATTTCCTGCAAGCGCGCCCCCTCTACCTCATCCTGCGCATTTAACACCCAAAAATTTGGCAACGTAAACGCACACGCCTCACCGTGCGGAATGTCTAACATTTCTGTTAGCGGATACGAGCATGCATGTGCAGCTGCCGTTTGCGTAATATTAAACGCCATGCCCGCTGCCACAGATGCTTCCGCCATTTTCGTGCGCGCCTCAACATTATCCGGCTCATCGTATGCCGTCTGTAAATAGCGGAATACGAGCGATGCCGCATGCTTCGCAAACAAATCAGTAAACGGCTGATGAAGCTTACTATATAAAGCCTCTAGCGAATGTGCTAGCACATCAATACCACTCGATGCCGTCACCTTTTTGTTACAGCTCATTGTTAAAAGGGGGTCAATCAATGCGTACACTGGATACAGAAAAGGACTATTAAACGGCCGCTTGCGACCCGATACCGGATCACTTAATACCGATACACGCGTAATTTCACTCGCCGTACCAGCCGTCGTTGGCACCGCAATAAGCGGCAGCCCTGGCTCCGTTAGCACAAACTCCCCATCAAAAAAGCGCTGTGTCGTCGCAGTAGTAGGTGCTAAAGCGGTCGCCACCTTTGCACAATCAAGCACACTGCCGCCACCTAACGCGACTGCAAAATCATACTTACCACTACGCAGCACCTCGATACAATTATCGGTATTTTGCACCGTTGGATTTGGCTGAATACCATATGTGAAATCAGTAATCAACCCGCCACTTTCCGCTACAACACGCTCCGCTATGCCGTTCGCAACAATAGACTTCGTGGTAATTAATAACCCCTTGTGATAGCCGCGCTCCCGAATAATGTCCGGCAAGTTTTGTAATTTCCCCACACCGAACTCAATCGGCACCGTTTGATAATAAAAAAATTCAGACATAAAATTCTCCTTTAATAATAACCGTTAATCGGTAATTCATGCCCGTTCACTACATAATTGCCGACATCCTTCAGCTTATACGAGCTCGGGTTGTGCGAGGCGATCGTGCGAATGTTACGCCAATGACGATCTAAATGCTGATCACGTCTCGTCGCAGATGCACCACCGACATCAAATAGCTTCGTGGCCACCTGCAACGCCAGCTGCTCACCAATGACTTTTACATACACTGTTTTCAATGCCGCCTCATGCTTAGACTGCTGCGTACCTTGCAGCAACGCCTCATCTAATGCCTGCGCAGCCTCACGAATTAACGTCTTCAATGTAAACGCCGTTGCTTGAATTTCACCAATTGTTAGTAAAAGCAGTGGATCTTCATTTGCTGTAGCTGACGAACCGTGCGTAAATGTTCGCTTACGCCCCTTTAATAGCTTTACACCATCCTCTACAATCGCCTCGACAATTCCTGCTACGACCGCCTGTAAAAATAGCTGACGAATCGCCACATAACTTTGCTTTTCACGCTTCAGCTCGACCGCCTCATAACTTTTCACTGGCGTATTTGTAAACGTTGTCGTGCCACTCGCTGTTAGCTGCTGTCCAAAACCGTCCCAGTCGTCATAAATAGCCACGCCTTCACGGTTCGTCGGGATAAAGCTCACAAATACCGTATCTCCTTCACCAGCCGATACGACCGATACCCAATCCGCATATAAAGTACCTGTTGTAAAAAACTTCTTACCGTTTAACACATAATCATCTCCCACCTTGCTCAGCACAGTTTCATACTGCTTTGCTCCTTGTGGATTAGATGAGACTTCCGTCGTCGCATTGCCGACTAAATCTCCCTTCGCTACAATTTGCAAACGACGCGTACGCTCTGCGCTTGACGGTGCTGCTAAATTATCCTCGACAAACACAAAATGCGCGCGCAATGCATGAGCTACATCCGGATCAGCCTTCGCTAATTTTCTTATAACCTCAAATAGCTCAACATTCGTCACACCAGCACCACCAAGATTCTTCGGCAAACGAATGGCTCCAAGCCTTGCCTCTTTAATAAGCTGAAATGCCTTATACGGCAGCAGACGCTCATCTTTACGACGACGCTTCTCTGCATCTTCCTCGATTGCTTTTACTAACTCTTCAAAAGCGCCCGAATGAATATCAATCGGCACTGTTTCTTTTATTGTTTTTACCATACAAATCTCCCCCTAAATATGACGGCGATCTAGCTTCTTCGCTAATAAATTACCGATAAACTGCACCACCTGTACGATGATAACTAACAACAGCACCATGAAAATCATGACATCTGTTTGGAAACGGTAGTAGCCGTAGCGAATTGCTAAATCGCCAATACCGCCGCCGCCAACCATTCCAGCCATCGCGGAATATGAAATAAAGCTAATTGTCGTCACGGTTAAAGCTAAAATAATACCTGAACGTGCTTCGTTTAATAGTACCTCTTTAATGATGTAACGCTTCGGCGCACCAAGTGCAATTGCTGCCTCGATTGTTCCATGTGGCACTTCCTTTAACGCCTGTTCTACTAAACGCGCAAAATACGGAATCGCTGCGATAGATAGCGGTACCGATGCTGCTAGTGGTCCAACCGTTGTTCCAGCAACTAAACGCGTAAACGGAATTAACACAACGAGTAAAATAATAAATGGAAACGAACGAACTAAGTTGATCGTATAATTTAAGAAGCGATTAGCAACCGCATTCGGCCGAATAGAGCCCTTTTCCGTTAAGAACACGTACACGCCTAGTGACGTCCCAAACAGTACAGCTGCCGATAGCGAAATCGCAACCATCATAAACGTTTGAGCGATACTTTCTTTAATTTCCGGTAAAAGCATAATAATATTATCAAACATGGATAACGCCTCCTAAGCGAATATCATACTGCTTATGCCTGTTTTCCTTCTCACGATACTCAATGAGTAATTTGCCTATGCTCGTCGTCGCTGTCGGTGATTGTGCCAGCGTCAGCTCTTCTTGAATCGCACCTTTTTCCATGACAGCAACACGGTGGCACAACGTGTTGACAACCTCCATCTCATGCGTCACGATAACAAGCGTTACACCAAGCTTTTCATTAATCGATTTTAAAAACTCCAAAATATTTTCCGTCGTTTGCGGATCAAGTGCTGACGTTGGCTCATCACATAACAGCACTTTCGGGTTTAACACAAGCGCACGTGCAATCGCCACACGCTGCTTTTGCCCACCACTTAGCTGCGCCGGATAATGATGCACCTTATCACTCAGCTCTACTACCTTTAAAATATGATGAATGCGCTCTGCCCGCTCAGACTTTGGCACACCCGCAGCCTTCAACGCAAATTCGATATTGCCATATACGGTTTTATTTAATAGCAAGTTAAAATGCTGAAAAATCATCCCAATCTCATGGCGCTACACATCTGAATTTTTTGCTGCGACTTGCTGTGACTGTGCAGAGTTTCCGCCTTGATAAATGGCTGGATACGGCTTTTGCACAGGCTTTGGATTTAACGTCCCGCCTTGGATGTTGTAAAAATCACCGTTAAATGTGAAATCATCTTGCGTCCACAAGCCTTTCACAACTTGTAAATATTCATCCGAACGACGATAACGATCACGGTGATCAATCCAATCAATACCAAACTTCTCCTGCTCCGCCTTGAACCAGCCACTCACTAAATTAATATGGAAGCGACCGCTCGAAATGACATCTAACGTCGAGCCAATTTTCGCTAACGTTACCGGATGAATAAAGCTTGGCAATACCGCCGCCAATAAACTCACACGTGACGTTTGCGTTGCTACTGCACTGACAACTGTTAACGGATCCAGCTGCCCATCCGTCCCATTATTGCCACCGATACGCCCTACGTAACGAATCGGAAATAGGATACCGTGCACGCCTATTTTATCTGCCAGCTGTGCCAGCTCTATGTTATACGCAATATCACCGCGCAATTCTTGTTCAATGTTGGCGCGTAAAAAGCCGCCGCCGATATTAGCACCCCATGTTAAAAATTTCATCGTCTCACCACTTATACAGTTATTTTTTCAAATCTTGGAAGCACGTCTTTTCCGAAACGTAACGCTTCCTCTACATGCGGGAAGCCCGATAGCACAAAGTGCGTCACACCCGCATCAATATAGTCCTGCAACGCCTCTTCAATTTGCTCCGGTGTGCCGACAAGCGCTGTGCCTGCACCTTTACGAATTTTCCCGATACCCGTCCAGCTATATTTATCAAAACGCTCGCCTTGCTGCGCAATTTCCGTCATACGTTTTTGCGCCACTGAATCCGTCTCTTCAAATACATTGTTCATCTTCTCTCGAACGTCCTCATCAATTTGACTAATAATATGGTACGCTGCCTTCCAAGCTTCCTGCTCCGTATCACGTACAACAACGTGTAAACGAACCCCAAACTCTAACGTGCGCTTGTATTTTGCAGTACGCGCCTTCACGTCCTCTAGCTGCTCCTTCACCTGAGCAACCGGCTCACCCCACTGCAAGAACACATCCGCATACTGCGCCGCAATTTCCTTTGCGCTATCCGATGAACCACCGAAATATACCGGAATACGTCCTTGTTGATACAGCCCAGGTACTAACTGCGCATCCTTCGTTTCGAAAAACTGACCTTTATGACTAAACGTCTCGCCCGTCCAAGACTTCTTAATAACATCTAAAAACTCGCCTGTACGCTCATAACGCTCCTCGTGCCCCGTAAAATCACCGTCCTGACCAAGCTCCTTTTGCGAGCCACCTGTCACAACGTTTACAAGCAAGCGACCTTTCGCAAACTGATCGAGCGTCGCAGAAAGCTTTGCCGCCACAGTCGGTGCGATAAAGCCCGGACGGAACGCTACTAGCGGTTTAATCCGCTTCGTATTTTGCACGATAGCAGATCCGACAATCCATGAATCTAAATACGGAATGCCCGTCGGTACTAAAATCCCTTCAAAGCCTGCTTCTTCTGTTGCTTGTGCCACCTCAATTAAATAATCTAACGAAGGCTCACGCTGAGGCTTCGCCAGCCCTAAAAATTCGCCATCACCATTTGTCGGCGCAAACCAATAAAAATGTGCTTTTGTCATATTATTTTCCTCCTATAAAATCGATGTCGCAAACTGTGTGAATGCCTGCTGCTGTGGATGATTATTATAATAATTCGCATACGTGCGAACCGGATCTCCTGAATAAAAGCGCTCATACAACGCATGACGCGAACCAAGCGGACTACCGATAAAATCCCACGCCAGCTTGCTAAGCATCGTACGCTTCGTACTATCGAACTCATCAGATGCGGAAAAATATTCGCGCCATTCTGGATGACTCGCAAGCTCCTCTGTCGTCGCGGGTGTCTGTAGCAGCCCCGACGCCCCGATTTGCTGAATCGCCTCTACACCTGTTGCATAATAACGCGTCCCTAAATTACGCGCTGTGCCTAAATATTGACGATTCGGAATAAAAATCCCGTTATGCAACTCTCCTGTATGCTGTGCCGTACGCAGCAACGCCTCAATCGTCTCCACCTGCATGATTAAATTTGCTAAATCATTTTGAACGTTTAAAAAGCCTGTTACATCTGCACTTTTCGCAAGCCCGTACGCAATCCCCGCCACGCTTTGCAGCTTACTTTTTAAACGGACTACCGTTTGATGCTGGCTTAGTGCAGCTGCCACTGGGTCTACCTGCAACTTCCACGCTGCATCCGGATCCTCTAGCACAAGCACATACTCCCAAGGAATGAGTACATCCTCAAAAATTAGCACCGCGTCCATTTCATCATAACGTGCACTCAGTGGTGCATTAACCGCATCACTACTCGCAAACGATTCACGACAAACAATTTGCAAGCCCTGTAAATTAGCCGGAATAATAAACGTATTCGCTAACGCACGCTGTGTATCGCTCCGCTTATGGAACGACGAAATAATATATTCATCTACATAAGGAGCAGCCGTCGCAATGGTTTTAGCTCCGCGTACAATAACCCCTTCTTCCGTCTTTTTGACAACGCGTAGCTGACCATTGTCCGCCTCGACCGTTGCGCGACTACGATTACGCTGTAAATCTTGCGCCGCTGCGGTCGATAGCAAATCGCGATCACGTGAATTTTGATAAATACGCTCAATCTTCGTATCAAAATGTGGAATAATCGTTGCTAAATACTTACGATTTGCATACCAGCCCGTCTCGATTTCACGCGAATACTCCGACAAGCGACTCATAATCCCAAAAGTCGCATCCGCCCAAATTTTGTACGCCTTCTCCTTACGCTGTAAATCCTCACGCGCTGTAGGCACTAAAAACGAAAGATGCACACCCTCGCATGTTAGCTCCTGCTCCAACGCACCTGTCTGCAACCCTAATAGCTGCTCAATCGTCTGCACTGTCCCGCGAAACGCATGATGCTCCGCAATATTTGTCACGAGCTTGCCACCGTACCAAACACTACGTCCATCCTGCATTCGTTCCTTCAAATTCGTCATACAAACACATCCTGTCTTACTGTCGTCGTCAAGCTATTTAAAAACGTCTCCAACCGTTCATCCAGCCATCCTTTATCATAATTTTCAAAAAATAAAGCTTGGATGCGCAGCGGGTCTCCTGTATAAAAACGCTCATATAAATCATGCCTGCTGCCGATTTCACTGCCGACTAGCTCCCAGCCAACCCTAAATAGTGCAGTCTTATCCTGAGCAGAAGTCGCCGCGCCCTCGTAATAACGATGCAACAACGCCTCTATTCGCTCATCCTCAAAACGATGAATGACTGTTGATGGCAGCTGCGTATAACCACCCGCGCCGATTTCCTTTAAAATGCTCATCGCCCGAGCATAATACTGCGTCCCTAAGTGACGTGCTACTTGTAACAGCACCGCACTCGGCTTATACGCACTACCTTCTACACTACCTTCCGTTTCCGCCGCTTGTAGCAAACCGTTAATTGTATCGACCTGCATATACAGCTCACCAAGCTTTTGCTGCACATGTAAAAACGTATCCACCGCAATACTTTTCGCAATGGCCGTCGCAAGTCCAGCAACAAACTTCAGCTTTGTCGCCAGGCGCACAACCGTTTGGTAATGCGCTAACATATTTAACTGCTGATGACGATGCGCTGCTGTTGCCCCTTGTGCATGACCACGAATAAAAATACGTTCATTCGGAATAAAGACGTTATCAAAAATGATAACCGCATCCATCTCATCAAACTGGCTCGCCAGCGGATATAGTTCACGATCCGTCTCCGCATGGCTCTTACGACAAATAATTTCAAGCCCTGGCGAATCCGTTGCGACGATAAATAAATTCGCATATTGCTCCTGACCGTCTTCTTTACTATACGGCGTATTAATAATAATGTCGTCGACGTACGGTGCACCGGTTGCAATCATTTTCGCTCCACTAACAACAACCCCGTCCTCTCTCTGTTCTACAACTCGAAGTAACGCATGATCTGCACGCTCTGTAATCGGCTTCGAACGGTCCATTTGCGGATCGGCAATCGCTGTTGTCACTAAACGACGTTCACGCTTTACTAACTCAAAATAATTCGTTATTTTTTCAGCGAATGTTGCATCATATACACTTAGCTGCTCGCGGTCGATGTAGTAGCCGGTAATAAGCGTATACGCATAATCCGATAAGCGACTCATCATTCCGTAGGACTTGCTGGCCCATGTCTCATACGCCTCTCTCTTTTCTAATAGTTGCTCATAGGTTTGTGGAATTAAAAATGCTTTATGCACATTTTGTTGTACTGATTCATCATAAAAGCCAACCTTCCCATCATCAATTAGCTTGATGAGCTGCTTGATTGTTTCAAACGTCCCGCGAAACGCAGCGTGCTCTGCTGGCTTTTCTACTTTATTTCCATCGAGCCAAATATTTCTAGCTCCTTTAATTTGCACCATGCGACATCCTCCTTTTAAACAAAAAAAGCTCCAAGCATATCGATGTGATATGAAAGGAGCTCTGGTGGTCCAGTGGCTTTTGTTAAGTTATGTAAACACAATAAACAAATAATTCAGATTAGTCAAGTGAGTTTTATATGTTTTTTGAACAAAAATAATTTTACTGTGCTCCATTAGATGAAAAAACTATCTCTCTACGATTTTTGTTATTATTTATTTCAAAAATAGTATTGCCAAATGAAAAACTGCTTGGTAAAATCATCCTTAATTCCAATTAGTCTACTAGACTTTTCCGACCGGATCACCGGAGGCGTATATATTTGTTCAACAAATATATGTGTCTCTTTTTTTGTTTCTAGCAAAATGAGAGACTACACGCAGACGTAATGGATGAACATGAGGTCGACTTATGTCCAACAACATATTTGAGGAGGAATTTTGTATGAAAAAATTTGCATTATTTGTCGTATCTATTTTGACCGTCGTATTGTTAGCAGCTTGCGGATCATCTGATGTCAGTAAATCAGCTAGTACCGATGATACGAAACATATTCGAATCGGTTTCTCGCCTGGTCCTTACAGTGATCAAGTACGTAAAGGAATCGAGCCTATCTTAAAAGAAAAAGGCTACACGATTGAGTTCGTCGAATTTACGAGCGGTAATGAAATCAATTTCGCCCTTGCAGAAGGCTCACTAGACGCTAACATTTTTCAGCATACAGCGTATTTTGAAAGTTTTATTAAAGAGAATAAATTAGATTTAGTCGAAACAATTAAAGTACCGACAGCGCCGATGGGGATTTATTCTGATAAACTTACAGAAATTAAGCTAGATACTAGTACAAAATACAAAGTGTTAATTCCAAATGACCCACCAAACATTGCTCGTGCACTACGCATTTTAGAGGAAGGTGGATTTTTAACATTAAAATCTGACTATGATCCGCTAACAGTGAGCTTACATGACATTGAGTCATACAAGGTAGAAATTGAGTTTGTAGAAGTAGAGCAAGCACAGCTGGCACGCTTAATTAGCGACGTTGATTATGCTGTCGTAAACGGTAACTATATTTTAGCATCGGACCGTAAGCTTTCTGACAGCTTACTGCTTGAAAACCCACCATTTGAGTACCAAAACTTAATCGCTGTTCGTACCGAAGACAAAGATAAAACATTTGTTAAAGACTTAACAGACGCATACCAAACAGAGGATTTCCAGCAACTGATTGAAACAGACCCACAGTTTGAAGGCTTTTGGCAACCACCATACTTTAAACAACGAAAAAAGTAGCTTCTCCCAAGCTACTTTTTTCGTTGTTTATTAATACTACACATGCCCAAAATACCGACCAATTAGCTTGCCTTGCGACAACGTTCTAACGTTGTATAGTAGGACTCCACCGCAACATCCGTTTCAGCACCGCTTCTGGACATAATGGACAAAAAAACACGCAACAATAAACAATAGAGTCCTTGCGACTGTAAGACATATCAACTGTGTCGCGTAATTTCTGTGCAGTCTTTGTGCAATGTATAAAAATCCAGGAGTAAAATGGATATGCCAGAAAATAAGGAAAAAGCCCAAACCCTTGGTACAAAAGGATTTGAGCCTTGTTTAAATGATGACCTGTGAGGGACTTGAACCCCCGACCCCCACCCTGTCAAGATTCAACGACAGTTGAGAACAAAATAGAATGTACTCTCTTCTCCTAACTAAGCAAACTTCCTTTTAACCAGGCGCGTGGACGGTATGGACCCACTGGGATTTGAATCAAGCTGGTTTTTCCTTTCGAATCAATTTCGTAAAGTTTATCACATTGGTTCGCATCGAATCCTAGCAGCGGGTGCCCTCCCATTCCTAAAGCACACGACATCAAGAGCAATCGTTGTACGAGAATCCCCGCTTCCATCTGTTGAATGCGATATCCTCTCATTCCTAATCTGTTTATGAGGTGATTCTTATCTCCAATGACATGCATACAGAGCGGAACTTGGTACAGATTCACATTGGGCATTACTAATCCTAATTGTAAAAACTGCCGGTAATCTCCCTTCGTTATTCTCCGAAGTGCATGAGCACTATTATCATAGGAATAGGCACCACTTGGAACTCCCTCTACATTATAAAAACTGCCATACAAAGAAACACGAGCTTCAACATTCCCATGTGTGTCATCAAGGTCATTCTGATATAAGAAGGAACATGTCTCTTTTAACAATGTGGCTAGTTTTGTTTGGCTCACTTTTCCCATTATAAAATCGCTATCAGGAGAATACCGCTTGCTGCAAATCGTTGCGAAATCGTATGAGAAGTTTTCTATAACTGGCAGCAAAATCATCTCCGTACCTAAGGGGAATTTCACCCTATTATTTTTCTTTATCTTTACAAATGACTGCGTTGTTTCAAACATGGATGCTTCGTTAAGTTTTCTCAGCATCGGATAATCAACAATCCTCTTTGAACGGTTATAGGAAACATGCTTTATCAATGGCACTTCCCGACACAATTCTGCAGCAGAAACAATTTCTTCTCTATTTTGATCATTGTCAATACCATGGATAGATGGATTAATAGATAATGGAATCACCGCATATACACTTTCATCCTGTTCAGATAATCCAAGCAAATGATTAATAGATCGATCAAGAAATTGGTAACAGACCTTTGAAGAGAAACCCATCTGATTAGCCACTTCTAATGATTGCCCCATCAACACACCTGCATCTAACCCTTGTAACCTGTAGGAGAAATTATTGTACTTATAGAAATTTTTCCAAAAAATTGTCGAGACAAAAACGGTGCAAAAACAGTCAGTAATAGAATAACTATTTCCAAGACTTCTGGATAAGTAGGAATCGTAATTTCCTTCCCGCACCAAAATGAGACGGTGATGTGCAACATCGTAATGATAAATTCCTGTTGGGGTATCCTCAAGTTTTATATATACATATAATTCATTGGGATATAACGCCCCTCCAGAGGGAACAAATCTCCTTAATGACTGAGTGAAGCCCTCATCTTTTTCCTTTGCGAATTGAGAGTATTGGGTGAGACCGTATACATACCATAAAAAATGACCAAGCTCTGTCAGGCTGGGTTTTAGATTAGCTTCTCTTCTATTGAGTACTAAAGGTATATCAGCGGTAAGAGGAATCTCTGGTAAACCACGGTACAGTTTATAAGGAAGTGGTGCGTCTTCCCAATCGACCTGCCAATCTGGCGGAACGATTTTCTCTGTGTCAAAGTGCAGATGGTGTAGAAATGTTTCTAGCTCCAATTTTTTTGTCCTCCTACTCTTTAATTATGGGAACGGATGTGGATATGGATTAAGCTGTTCAAACGATAATGGTGTCTTCCTAAATCCTAATTGCACCGGTACCTTAAGTACCCTATCTAGCCCTTGTACTCGAGTAAGATGATGTCCAAATGTCATTGGTAACATTCCAGGAATCAAGACCTTTACACAGAATAATCCGTTTCGTTTGATGATAGGTGTTGTTTGGTCAACCACAATAACTTGAAGGTTTAACTGACGGAACTTATTAAGAATATCCTGAAGATCATCCTTTAAATCAGTATGTGCCGGCGGCTGCTTGAATTCCTCAGCAAACGTACGTAATGGGCGATGATCACCCAATAAAAAGTCTAGTTGTTTCTCTGCTTCTTTCAAACCGTACAGCATGCCGTGGTCCTCCATGGTACGTACTGCAAACGGATCTTGTAGCATCCTTTCGTATTTCTGGCGGTTTTCCTCCAATTTTTCATCATGCCTAAACATCATTCCTGCCAGCTCATAAATCGCACTTTTTACAGCCCGCACCGGATCAGGGTTAGCTCCAGCTGCACAAATGAGGTTTGTACCCTTGGATTTTCTGTTTTTGGCCACTGCCCAGACGCTTGGAATCCCATGTTCCATCGTAGAATTGTAGAAATGAAGGTCATATCCCGCCACCTCACGTATACGGTCGACCATCAGCTGTAATTCTTTATCGTTAGCAGAACTAAGATCAAGACGAGGAAGAGAGAGCCTAGCATACCAAGTTAATAAGAATGAGTCCCGCTCGACTACCTCCATAATGGCATGAAAAATAGCTTCTTCTAAACTTCCTCCTAATGCACACCCATTGGAGGTTTCATAAATAAAGCCCTCTCCTCCATAGCCCAAACTGTAATAGGCGAGTAACTCTGGAACCAGAATAGGACGTTCTTGTAAGAATGAATACCCCCAGACCCAATTCATTGGATCATCAGGATTGAAAGGTTTAAACGGAAAATTTGGCTTTTTATATTGCTCTTTTTCATGTAAACCAACTGTTATGGGGTTTAGTGCTTGATTTTCTAAATTATGATAACTATCACGAACTACCCTTCTTTTACCCCGAGGTTCGATTCCGCAATAGCGCTCCAATCCTTCCAAAATGGCAGTTAACTCACTCATTTCATAAGAATTAGATCTTCCTGCTACTCCCTCATCCGCTTCAACCAGCGGCATGTTCACTAAAACATCAGCAAATGGCAGCACCAAATCCTGCATTTTCCTATTCATGATCCCAGTACGATAATCGAGATAATCTTTGACAAGTACTGTTTTTAATTCATCCATCGAACGACAGCGATAACTGCCCTCATTTATTTTCGGACTGGATTCTAACCTAATTTGAGCTAGTGCGGGTGTGTCATCAGGTATTGAACTGCATAACGGGCACAATGGATCGGGCGAGAAAAGATGACTAGAGGTCGTTAATGTTCTAAGGTTGGTAATGAGCACTCTTTCTTCTAAGCTGCTGGGTTTTCCTTGAAGAACCTTCTGCACTTCTGTACATATCAAAGCTGCCATTTGCAATAGCCCCGCTCGCGATGCCCAGGCATCTCGCAATACACCTTCTCCTGATGCCATTCTCATGTGAAGCTCCCACATTTCCTGGGAATCAGATCCAGCTATCATGCGCCGTATGTCAGCACAGCGAGAACATCCTGGTTTATCGGGCTGTACGAATGGACCGATTATTCCCTCCCCAAATGAAACAAACCCTCGAAGCCACGGGATACCTATGCCCCTGAATCTCTCTTCCGCTTTTTGATGAACTGATGGATGCCAGGCATCCTGCAGCACCAGAGCTAATTCTGTTTCTTCAGGAACCTCATCTAATAAGCTTTGTCGCGTTACAGGATAGTTGCTGGACAATTGATCATAGACAAAATCCGCTAACAAACCATGTCCGTCAATTAGAATACGAGCAGCCATTAGGGTTCCTCCCCTCGTATCTGCACACCAAACACCCCTGCCAGTTCCTGTTTTAAAAAAGGTTCGAACGAAAGATCATACACGAAGAGCCTTTTATTGTTTCCGTTCAGGATCCGAATAGAGGATTGTAATAGTTCCTCTTTTGTTAGTTCTTCACAAGAAGGGATTTCGAGTTTCCCTTCCTTTCCGTTCAGAAAAACAGTTGATTCCGCTTCCTTATCTGTTGATTTCTCCTTATTTTGAATATCCAAAAGCGCTTGCTGCAAGGCACTCCGTAAAGCTAACGTTGTATTTAAACCTATACTCGTGTACCGACGGCCCTGCGACTGTACCCATATTACAGGAAAGCCTAACATTTTATTTTCCAAACCAATTGTTGGTGTACCATTTAAGGTAGTAAGGGAATTTAAATAAAACCTGCAGTGGGGATCTTCTATTTTTTCCAGTTGTACGCGAAACATCGTGTTCGGCCGATTAATTTTTCGATTTTTCACTTCCTCCTCTAAATAGGCTTGCAAGCCGCGACAAACAGCTTCTTCAACTGTTTCTCCTGCACCAATGCCGATAAATCCTTCCAATATATTTATTTCTTCTTGATCTTTCTGATTCCTGAATCCCTTAATCATTTGTGACACATACATTTCAATACCAGTCAGTCCGGCTTCCTTTTTTGCCTCCTCATGTGTAAGACCTGGACAAACAACCTCTGGCAGTAGGTCTGCCGGTCCCTCTGACACTGGATTTACTGCTTGAATATAGCATTGCGAAAGAGGAAGCTGTTTTAAGTTTCGTTCCTCCCAAGCATGGAAAATCCCTGTTTCTTCTGAAGTTAATAAACTGAAATATTCCAAGAGGTTATTCGGCGGTTTCTTTTCACTCCGTTCTTGCTTGAGCATTACATCAAGGTCTTCAACCAGTCTAGACGATACATCTATATTCTTAACCAATGGATGTAGAATGAATGACATCCAGTCCCCGTTCAATGTTTCAAGATCAAGCAGGTAAATTTGATTACTTTGATTTGAACCTGCAGTTCCTGTAGTCTTCTTAAAAAATTCGAATGCAACGATGTTTGCCAGAATCGATTCCGCTGTGGAAGAGTATGTCTGCAGCTGCCGATTTTCTTGCAATGCAGATTGATGAAGACGACGCCATGCAGATTCCCAGCACTCCTCTGATTCTGGATGCACCAAAGGACCAGCGAGCCCTACTCGGTCTAAACATAAGGCAGGTAGAAATACCTTCTTCTCCTCTTTACAGATCTGATTTAAATTCCTAAGTTCTTTTATATTTTCATTTTCAGAAACATATAATATCCAATCATATGGCTGCACAGCTGCTTGCCAAAAATTCTCTCCTTGCCCTTTTTCAAATGGTATCTCGTTTACCTCCACCTCGGAGTCATCCCTTTTGGCCTTCTTCACCATTTCATTAATCCGTAATCGATTTGTAGGTACTGAATCCGTCACCATGATATCGAACTTTGGCAGTCCAGATTCAATTAGGGCAGAAATCAACGAAACTATAAAAGAGCCTGATCCGACAGCTAGGGCTTTAGTTTGACGGTATTCTTGAAAACGGTACGCACCAGAATCAACAAAGTTCTCAATAAATTCAATTTGTGAAGCATACTTTTCGAGAACATTTTCTTTTAATTGATGAGAACAATCTTGGCTTACATCTCGAATAAAGCCATTTGTGTACAAAACTTCCCCAATCTCATATACCCTGTTTCGATACGGGGGTGTTAGTCCCTCTGTCAACTCTTCTAATGTGTGTTCCCCATTGAACATCGGCATCAGTTTTTCAATCCATTGATAGATTGTATCGCCTTCCATACGGAATGAGCTTACGTTATTTCTAAAATACACACCACCTTGTGGATTAGGTAGATAAAATGTGTCATTTTTCACCTTGAGACGTGAGTGTGAGTTCAGTTTCGTCATTCAGTTCCTCCTTCATTCTAATCGTTCCTCATTATTCCCTATCATTTTATGTACTTGTATTTGTCCATTATGATTAACCTAAAAAGAAGTGCCCCTACGACAATGCAGGGACACTTTCTTTTCATAAATTAACTTAATTTTTTCTGAAGAACAGCTAACAGCTACCCAATTACTAAATAAAGAAACCAAAACAGCCAAAACAACCAAAGCCAAAGCCAATGCCGAAACAGCCGCCGCAGCGAAAGCCCCCACAACGAAAGCCGCAACCGCCACAGCGAAAACCACAGCCCCCACAACGACGCATATCGACAAACTCGACTGGATTTTGATATTGATAATCTATAGGAGTTACCTGGCCAACTTGATAATTATCCATCCCTAACGTTTGTAGTTCATTTTGAAAATTGTGCATGTTTTGCTCTCCTTTATATTTAATAATCAGGTTAAATACCTGAGAGTTGAAAGAAGGTAATTTGTGTATATGAAATTATCAAATACTACGTGTGCTCTCTTTAACAAATTATGATTCATTTGGGTGATTGTTACGGATTCAAGAGCCTATTTCCCATTGAAAGTAACATCTGCCATTCTAGAATGAACATCTTATTTGCATTTTCATATTTTATAAAATAAGAATTGAAGAAGGTGATTCTAATTGGCAGGTCGATCTATTTAGATTTTTTGTCCAAATTTGGTGTGGGGGGAGCACATCCTGGTGGTATTGGTCTAACTAAGGACATACTTAAAACTGAAGAAATTAATAAAAATTCTCGCATTTTAGATGTAGGGTGTGGTACTGGTCAAACATCTGCCTATCTAGCTGAGCAATACGAAGCAAAAGTAACAGGGATGGATATTAACTCTATAATGGTGGAAAAAGCAAAAAGTAGAATGAGGAAATACCAATTACCAGTGGAAATTATTCAAGGTTCCATAGAGGATTTTCCGCTAAAGGATGGGGAATTTGATTTTATTATTTCCGAATCTGTCCTTTCTTTTGTAAATCAGCCAAAAGCTCTTAAAGAAATATTTCGATTATTAAAAAATGGCGGGCGTTTTATTGCAAATGAGCTTACCATCAATAAACCGCTTTCCCTAACTATAGAGGAAGAAATTAAACAATTTTATGGATTAGGCTCCGTCCTTACGGAAAAGAATTGGATTACTTTATTTGAAAAGGCCGGTTTTAAAAATATAAATATTCGTATGCAAGAACTATCTATGCTCCAATACAATCCAAATCCAGAATTCCAATGCTCAGAATATATTGAACCTGAACTTTACTCGGTAATGTATGAACATTTTAATATAATGGCAAAGTATGACGGTGTTTTGAGCTATAGAATATTTTCATGTACTAAATAGTTGTTTTAAGTGAGGTAGTTATTATCATTTATAATTAACTATGTAAACAAACAAAAGAGTGCGATGATAATGGTAATTTTCGCACTCTAAAGACTATCACTTTTTTATTTAGCTATCGCTACTCATATATTCTTTAAAGTTTCTCATAGTAACGAGACAACTCAATAATCATAGCTCCCATTCTCTCAAGTTCGGGAGCAAGCAAGCGTTCCACTCCCTCTTCTACTAAAGCTTCCGCGGTAACTTTCCCAACAGCAGCGGCAAGCGCTCTCCCTTGAAAAGATTGTAAAACCTCTGTTAAACAGCCGTTCTCCCTCGCAAAGTTAAAAAGAGACCGAACTTGGATAGCGGTCGTAAAACATACCGCGTCCAATTCATTGTTTAGCAGTTCTTCACATAATTTTGCAACTGTCTCTGAATCAGGAGCAATATGCTGGTAAGGAAGAATCGTTAACACGGATGCTCCTCTATCTTCAAGAAACTTTATTAACGTTGGAGCGGTTTCCCCATGAAGCTGAACCATTACTCTTTTCCCCGAAAAATCAAAGCTTTCAAGAGAACGGATTAATCCACGAGTAGTCCCATCCTCATCAGTCGCAACCGGTTTAATCCCAATTTTCTTTAACGTTGCAAGTGTTTTATACCCTCTTGAAGCTACACTGGCTTGTTGGATTCTATTTAAGAACTGATCTTTGATACCCAATGTTTCGGCCAAATTTAATAGAGTTTCTGTTCCAATGCCCGTTGTGAAAATAACCCAGTCTGCCCCTTCCATGACAAAATTCTGTAAGTCAGGTTCTACCTCCTTTTCTGCTAAAAAAACAGTTCCTTGAAGGGGACGTACAACAGGAATACCCCCTTGTTTTTCGATTAATGTACTAATTTCTTCTATTTTTCGCGAACCGCCAATTGCAATTCGCTTCCCTGCTAATCCTTTTCCCATACCGCTTTCCCATCCTTTTATATATAATTAAAACCTACCTCTTACTCCTGAAAACTTAATATGCTAACAGATATAGAGAAGGCAACAAACACGATTAATTGCTTTTCATTCCTATAATAAAGAACATACAACAAAAAGACCCAAATTGTAAATTACTTATCGACTGTTATTTGTTTGACATTTCAATATTTTCTTTCTATATTTTGCTTCATGAGTTTCCGACTACTAGGCTTTCTTTTTTGATTGACTATAGTTTTTACTCCATAACCAGGGATGGCTTCAAATTCATGAACTAAACTAAGTGGTATCTATTTATATTTGTGAGGTGCTTCGTTTGTCTATATCTAAGCAGCATGATTATTACGAAAGAAAACTAGATGAATTGTTAAAAGAGATGCCTGACTATGTGGTTAAATATGTAGATGCTAAACAGGATGTTCGGTCTCCCCTCACCCTTTTCAATTATGTACGGGATTATCAAGAGTTTTTTAATTGGCTCATGGCTGAAGGGATTGTCCCATGCAAATCGATTAGAGATATTAAACCTGAATATCTTGAAAACCTATCTTTGGAGGAAGCGAGTAATTATTTTAAATTTATAGCCAGGAAAAAGTATAAAGTCTCAAAGAACGATGAAACGAAAAAGATTAATCCAAAAACCGTTAATCGCCATAAATCCTCCCTTCGTTCCCTATTTAAATACTTGACGACAGAAGCTGAATTAGATAATAGAAAACCCTATTTCCATAGGAATGTCATGCAAAAAATTCAGGTGAAAAAGGTATCAGAAACGTTTAATGAACGGGCCAAACATATAACCGAAAAAATCTTTATTAATGATCAGGATATTGATTTCCTTGCGTACGTGAAAGACGAATATGAGCATTCTCTTTCTGACACTCAGAAAAACTACTTCAAGCGGGATAAAGAACGAGATTACGCGATCCTCTCTCTCTTTCTTGGAAGTGGAATCCGTGTGAATGAGTTATCTAATTTAAGGATCAAAGATATTGATTTCAGTTCAAAGGAAATCAGTGTAATTAGAAAGGGAAACAAAAAAGATACGGTTAGCGTTACCCCCTCATCCCTTCATGATCTTAAAGAGTATTTATCGATTCGGCATGCACGTTATGCAGGGAAAGGCGATGAAAATGAATTTGTTTTTATCAAACTCTATAAAGGAGAATCTCTCCCCCTTACTAATCGTGCCGTTGAAAACATTGTTTATAAGTACACGAAGTCATTTGATAAAAGAATGTCACCACATAAATTGAGGCATACTTATGCTACGAATTTAGCAGAACAGACGGGAGGAGATATTCCCTTGATTATGTCACAATTAGGGCATACATCGTCCGATACGTCCCTCCTGTATATTAATACTTCTAGGGAGAAAGCTAGGAAAGCTGCAGAGCTTTTAGATAAACGACGTCAGAAATAATATGTATTTGAGTAAGTTCATATTTAAACTCTATACCTTGTTTAAGATATACAAGAGGAAATAAGTTACATGTTCAGAATGTTGATAGCTTTGTCAAGAAAAGAAGGTTAAGTTTATGTCCAAAAAATGTGCTCGTAAATTTACAGCCTTGTTGTAACTTGATTTAGTTGTAATTAGTAATTTACAATCGAAATCAAATTTCACATTCAAATTACCACTAAGAAGTGATCTTTCTCCCTCTATTTGATCAGTTAAAGGATTTAAATAGTACTCTGTATATCTACAAGTGATAGATATACACTTTCCTACAGTGTATATCGGTAAATTCAAAAGAATCTTGTGAGAGGGTAGTTTGATTAAACTTCTCAGTAATAATTTGTTCTAATTCTTCGAAAGTTAATCCCTCTTTAAATTCTAAATTCGCAATAAAAAATGGTTCCCCTATAGAATACCTATCTTCTAAAATCGCAAGTATTTCATTAAATACTTCTTCCTCAGAAACATCATCATCTTAAATAAATTGCATAACAAAAGCTAAGCAATTATCCTGGTTGCCTTCAAAATCAACCTCTAAATCATGCTATTCTAAAAAGTAGCTTTCAATAGCTTCAATTCGTTTTTTTGTATTATGCTTAGTTTTACGTGTAAATACGGATTCGAATTTTGTTATAGACAATCTGAACTTCCCCATTTCCTATATTTAACTCTACATATTATTATTCTATTTTTTGAATCATAATCCTTTGTTAAAAATTTCCTCTATTATTACCTAGTCTTTAAAAATGTCTAAAATTCTCTTGAAAAGGATGTAATCATTCATTATTAGACCAACATCAATATTAAAAACACACTTCCTTATGAAACGGTTAAGCAATGAATAAAATTAAACTGTTTTTTTAATAGATTCAAATCATTTTTTTAACAATCTGCCCTTAAAAATTGAAAAAGGCACATTCCTTATTATAGTGATAGGTAAGCTTTTGAAGTTAT
>NZ_QWVS01000013.1 GCF_003570725.1 Peribacillus asahii | reverse complement strand
AAAGTTAAAAGATATGGACTTTTTCAGTGCCCTCGTTTTGAGCCTGTCTCTTTTTGCATGTCGGAGGATTGTGTAAGTATATAAGTGCAATTAGTAGTGCTTATTTATCCTATAATCAACATTTAGTGGAAAATGATAGGTCCAAAGTATTTAAATTCAAAACAAGTGGAGATAAGTGGAGAAATGTGGTACATTGATAGTAGAAAGTGGGGTATTGGGTATGTTTATGGGAGAATACCATCACACCATTGATGCCAAAGGGCGGTTGATTGTTCCTGTGAAATTTCGGGACAACCTAGGTGAACAATTTGTGTTGACACGCGGTCTTGATCAGTGTTTGTTTGGTTATCCCATGGCGGAGTGGAGTCTTCTCACAGAAAAGTTAAAGGCGTTGCCATTAACGAAAAAAGATGCCCGTTCTTTTACTCGCTTTTTCTTCTCAGCTGCAACAGAATGCGACATAGATAAACAAGGCCGAATTAATATTCCAGCGCCGCTTATTTCATATGGCCAACTGGAAAAAGAATGTGTAATTCTTGGTGTGTCCAATCGAATTGAGATTTGGAGCAAGCCCCTTTGGGAAGACTATTTTGCAACATCAGAAGACTCTTTTGCTGAAATAGCAGAGAGTATGATCGGCTTTGATATTTAAGGCGACCCGAATGGGACTCAATTAATCGATTGGAAGGATGAAAAAAATGTTTCAACATACGACTGTGCTACTTAGAGAAACGGTTGATGGTTTAAATATAAAACCGGATGGAATTTATGTGGATTGTACACTTGGAGGAGCGGGACATAGTGAATACTTGCTTTCGCAGTTATCTAGTGAGGGAAAGCTATACTCCTTTGATCAAGATATTACCGCTATCCAAAATGCTAAAGAGAAATTACGTGCATATGGTGATCGCGTTGTGCTCATCCAAAATAACTTTAAATATTTACAAGAAGAACTGCAGGCGCGTGGAGTGGACAAAGTAGATGGTATTTTATATGACTTAGGTGTCTCCTCGCCGCAATTAGATACACCAGAGCGAGGGTTTAGTTATCAACATGATGCCCCACTTGATATGCGAATGGATCAAAATGCTTCTATTTCTGCTTATGATGTGGTGAATACATGGTCATATGAGGATTTGGTACGCATTTTCTTCCAGTATGGAGAAGAGAAATTCTCTAAACAGATTGCAAGAAAGATTGAAGCTGCTCGTGCCAAACAACCAATTACGACTACATTTGAATTAGTTGACCTTATTAAAGAAGGGATTCCAGCCCCTGCAAGACGTAAAGGCGGACATCCAGCTAAGCGGGTGTTTCAAGCAATTCGAATCGCAGTAAATGATGAGTTAGGTGTTTTTGAAGATTCGTTAGAACAAGCGATATCCATGTTAAACCCTCGTGGTAGAATCTCTGTTATTACCTTCCATTCATTAGAAGATCGTATTTGTAAAAAGGTATTTAAAGCTGCTAGTTCCCTACCTGACCTTCCACCTGGTTTGCCTATTGTTCCTGATGAGTTTAAGCCAACGTTGAAGTTGATTACGAGAAAGCCGATTTTACCTTCAGAAGCTGAATTAGAAGGAAATAATCGTTCGCGGTCAGCTAAGTTACGAATTGCAGAAAAGCAGTAAACAAATGATACGCAATAGGAGTGAGTGGAATGAACTCGTTTGCTAAAAAAATTCAGGAGCAACAACCTGAACAGCAGCGACAAACTGTTCAGACAGTTGTCGTTCGGAAAAGCAAAATTTCAATTGGTGAACTATTTTTGCTATGTGCCCTTGCTGCAATGGTGGCATTTGTTAGTGTCAAAATGATTTCTAATCAGGCTGCTATTTATAAAGTAAATAAAGATATTCAGCAAGCGGAAGTTTCTATTGAAAAGCAAACAAAAGCGAATGAAGATTTAAAAATACAGGTTAAAGAATTAAGTGGTTATGAAAGATTATGGAAAAAGGCTGAAGAACTTGGCCTTAAACGTAATGATAATAACGTGAAGGTTGTGCAGGAATAATGCTCAAACAAAAAAATATGAAGCGAGGGGCAGCCGGGTTATTTTTCTTCTTCGGCCTGCTCTTTTTTGTCTTACTGATTCGTTTTATTTATATTCAGGCAACAGGTATCGCTGGTGGAGAAGTACTGGCATCCAAACTGGATAAGAAATATGAAAGAGAACAAGTGCTTGAAGCAAAAAGAGGAAATATTTTAGACACAAATGGGGAAGTCATTGCAGAGGATACGTCGTCTTTCACCTTAATAGCGATATTGAGTGAAAAAGAGAAAGAGCATGTTGAGAATCCGAAAGAGACGGCAAAGCAGCTAGCTAAGTTCATTGAAATGGATGAGTCGGACATTTATGAACGTTTGACTAAAAAAGGTCTATTTCAAGTCGAGTTTGGGAAGGCGGGACGTGATTTAACACACGAAACGAAACAGAAGATTGAAGAGCTGGAGATGCCTGGAATTACGTTCCAAAAGAAGAACCGACGCTTTTATCCAAATGGTGTATTTGCCTCTCATTTAATTGGTTATGTGGAACAAGATGAAAAAACAGGAGAGACCGTAGGGAAATTTGGAATTGAGCGGTATATGAACGATGATTTATTAGAGAAGAATGGGAAGATTACCTTTGATAGTGATCGATGGGGCATGTTATTGCCGGATAGTCAAGAAAAGGTGACCGCTCCTCAAAATGGGAAGAATGTTACGTTAACGATTGATAAGAAGGTTCAAACGGTATTAGAGGACGCTTTAACAAAGGTTGAAGAAAAGTATACACCTAGTCAAATCATTGCGATTGTTTCTAATCCTAAAACAGGTGAAATTGTTGCAATGGGACAACGTCCAAGCTTTCATCCGGTTACGAAGGAAGGTTTGGCAGATACTTGGCGAAATTTAGCCATTGAAGAAAGCTTCGAGCCAGGATCCACGATGAAGGTTTTTACATTAGCGGCCGCGGTGGAAGAGGGAGTATTTAATCCGAATGCGACGTATGTATCTGGGAGCTATAATGTACCGGGGTCCAAATCACCTAGAGACCATAGTGGGATACCAGCAGGACAAACGATGACGTTTCTAGAAGGAGTTCAACGCTCTTCTAATGTCGCCTTTTCAACGCTTGCGATGGATAAGATCGGTGCCGATACGTTCCGTGAGTATTTAACAAAATTTGGTTTTGATAACAAAACAGGCATCGACTTGCCAAATGAAATTATTGGAAGGATTCAATATAAATATAAAATTGAAAAGGTCACAACGGCATTTGGTCAAGGGTCAACAATCACGCCCATTCAGCAAATTCAAGCTGCATCAGCGATTGCTAATAATGGCAAGATGATGAGACCATACGTCATTAAAAGTATTTCTAATCAAGACACTGGGAAAGTGTTGAAAACAACAAAGCCGAAAGTAGTTGGACAGCCTATTTCGGCGAAGTCGGCGAAAGAAGTTCGAGATTATTTAGAGACGGTTGTAACAGCTGAAAAAGGAACGGGTAAGCCATATGCTTTAGAAGGGTATGATGTAGCTGGGAAAACAGGAACTGCTGAAATTGCTGGAGCAGATGGACGTTATATGGTTGGACGGAATAACTATATGTTTTCTTTTTTAGGAATGGCACCGGCGGATGATCCTCAACTCGTTATGTATGTGGCTGTTAAGCAGCCGCAATTGGGTACTTCTTATGTAGGAGCAGATCCTGTATCAGAGATTTTTAAGCCAGTTATGCAAAATAGTTTACAATATTTAAATATTGAACCAACGAATATAAAAAAACAAACAGCGACCGAGCTTGAAGATTTTGCGAACCAACCACTTCAAACTGCTACAAAAAAACTTAAGCAATTAGGATATGAAGTAGTGACAATTGGCGATGGACGTAAAATAATTGATCAAGCTCCAAAAGCAGGGGCTGCTTTACTGCCGGGTGAGAAAATTATTTTCCGAACGGAAGGGGAAATGAAAGCCCCTAATATGCAAGGCTGGTCGCTACGGGATGTTATGAAGGTGGCTAATATTAGTGGTGTACAATTAAATACAGCAGGTACTGGGTATGTAACAAAACAAAATATGAAAACTGGTAAGACGATGAAAGAGGGAGATTATCTTATTGTTGAATTAACCAAACCGAATGACATCGTTGAGAAAAAGGAACCGGATGAAGAAGAAGTACATGATTAACGAAAAAGCATCGGCATAAGCCGGTGCTTTTTCGTTGTGGCCCATTCGACTTTGCTTTTCTTAGTCTACCTTCTATAAGACAAGCATATATTGTAGCAAGTGTGAATGGAGGTGTCTGTTTTTGCGAGTTTCTAATGTAACGGTGCGAAAACGGCTGGCGATTGCTTTAGCAGCAGGGATTATCATTTTTTTCATTATTGATATTCGCCTAGGAATTGTGCAATTTTTACGGGGAGACGAATTAACGAGTTTAGCAGAAGATTTGTGGAGTCGGAATATTCCGTTCGAACCGAAGCGCGGTGAAATATTGGATCGAAATGGAGTAGAGCTTGCAACTAATATTTCAGCTCCGACTGTATACGTCATTCCAAGGCAAATCGAAAACCCAGGCGAAGCGGCGGAACAACTTGCTTCTATATTAAATATGGACAAACAAAAAGCCTACGAATTACTGACAAAGAAGACAATGAGTGTTCGTATTCCAGAAGGGCGGAAGATTTCTCATGAAAAAGCGAAAAAAATAAAAGCGCTAGGGTTAAAGGGAGTATATATTGCAGAAGACTCAAAAAGGCATTACCCATTTGGTTCCTATTTATCACATGTACTTGGATTTGCTGGTTCAGATAACCAAGGTTTAATGGGCATTGAATTGACGTACGATAAAGAATTAAGTGGTGAAAAAGGCTATGTGAAATTTTACTCAGATGCTAAAGGAAAAAGACTCGAAAATATGGCAGATGATTATAAAGCGCCTGTTGATGGCAATGATGTAAAGCTGACGATTGATAGCAAAATTCAAACGATTGTTGAGCGAGAACTTGATAATGCAGAGGCGACTTATAATCCGGATGGCATCATTGCAATTGCGATGGATCCGAATTCAGGTGAAATTTTAGCGATGTCGAGTAGGCCATCTTTTGATCCAGCTAACTTCCAAAAGGTACCACCAGAAGTGTATAATCGAAATTTACCAGTATGGAGTTCCTATGAACCAGGTTCGACATTTAAGATTATCACACTGGCAGCGGCTCTTGAAGAAGGCAAGGTCAATTTAGATAAAGATACTTTTTTTGACCCAGGACATGTCGAAGTAGCAGGCGCAACTTTACGTTGTTGGAAAAGGGGCGGGCATGGCTCACAAACCTATTTAGAAGTAGTTGAAAATTCGTGCAACCCCGGCTTCGTTCAATTAGGAGAGCGTCTTGGGAAAGACAAGCTGTTTCAATATATTAAAGATTTCGGTTTCGGAGCGAAAACGGGTATTGATTTAGCTGGAGAAGGTACAGGGATTATGTTTAATATGGACCGAGTTGGCCCGGTTGAGCAGGCTACAACAGCGTTTGGGCAAGGGGTATCTGTGACCCCGATTCAACAGGTAACGGCTGTTTCTGCAGCGGTTAATGGCGGCATCCTGTATACACCTTATATTGCGAAGGAACTAATTGATTCAACAACAGGGGAAGTAGTGATGGAGAAGAAACCTAAAGCGAAGAGGCGCGTTATTTCCGAGGAAACATCGAAGGAAGTGCGCCGTGCCCTTGAATCGGTTGTAGCGAAAGGAAGCGGAGCAGGTGCTTTCGTAGAATCTTACCGAGTTGGCGGGAAAACAGGAACGGCTCAAAAAGCAGAAAACGGCCGTTACTTGGAAAATAATCATATCGTTTCCTTCATTGGATTCGCCCCGGCAGACAAGCCAGAAGTTGTTATTTATGTTGCTGTAGATAATCCAAAAGGGACTGTACAATTTGGTGGTGTAGTTGCTGCTCCAATCGTTGGGAAAATCATGGAAGACTCTCTTCATGCTCTTGATGTCAAGCCGCGAAAAAATCAAATTGAAAAAGAGCGGAAATGGAACGACCCTGTCATGATTGAAGTGCCTAATGTTGTAGGAATGACGAAAAACGAATTACAAACGCAGCTGCTTGATTTAAAGCTCGATATTGCTGGACAAGGTAATTATGTTATTAAACAAGCACCAGAAGCAGGTGTGAAAATAAAAGAAGGGTCCACAATACGAATTTATCTTGGCGAAAATACAGAATAAGTATAAAATAAACATGGTTAGTGGAAGCGGCTGAAACATCAGCCGCTTTGTTTTACGATAACCTAAGCTGACTGACACAGTTTAGGGAGTGGAGGTTTTGTTTAGAAATAAAACAGTTAAAGGAAACAGTTAAGAAGGCTGAAGAGTCTACGATAGAAAAGCAATGATACATGCTTTTCTCGACAAGGTGTAATGATTCACCTATAATAAATCCTCAGATAAAGTTGAGAGGGATGGAGAAAAATGAAGCTACATACATTACTATCTTATTTGCATGCTTTAGTTAAATATGAAGGGGATAATCCAGACATTACCTCGATAGAGAATGATAACCGTAAAGTAAAGGACGGTAGTTTATTTGTTTGTATTCAAGGGTACACAGTTGATGGCCATGAGTTTGCCAAATCTGCCGTAGACAATGGAGCAAGTGCCATTCTTGCTGAGCGGCCGCTTGATCTACCGGTACCCGTTATCGTTGTTCGAGATACAAAACGGGCGATGGCGGTACTGGCCGATGCTTTTTACGGTCATCCAACACAAAAGCTGCGCTTAATTGGCATTACTGGCACAAATGGCAAAACAACAACGAGCCATCTTTTAGAGAAAATCTTTGGTGACCAACAACAAACAACCGGGTTAATCGGTACGATGTATACGAAGATCGCTGATCAAACGTATGAAACGAAAAATACAACACCCGATAGTGTAACGTTGCAGCAAGCGTTTCATCAAATGATTGAAGCGAACGTAGATACGGCTATTATGGAAGTATCGTCACATGCTTTAGAGCTTGGGCGGGTGCATGGCTGTGATTATGATATTGCAGTTTTTACCAATTTAACACAAGACCATCTAGATTTTCATAAAACGATGGAACATTATAAACAAGCAAAATCTTTGCTTTTCTCTCAGCTTGGAAATACCTATATAGAGAACCGTCCTAAATATGCTGTGTTAAATGCCGATGATGAAGCAGCAGGAGATTTCATTAAGGCAACTGCAGCGACGGTTGTGACATATGGGATTGACAAACCGGCTGATGTCGTTGCTAAAGACATTCATATTTCGGCAAAAGGGACCGCATTTACGCTTGTATTTGCCAATGAAGAGCGACGCGTGCAACTACAGCTTATGGGTAAGTTCAGTGTGTATAACGTACTAGCAGCAATTTCAGCAGCATTATGTGCGGGTGTAGATCTAGATGCAAGCATTCAATCAATCGAAGAAGTAAAGGGTGTTTCGGGTCGTTTTGAACTTGTTTCAGCAGGGCAAGCATTTCCTGTTATTGTAGATTATGCTCACACACCGGACAGCTTAGAAAATGTGTTGAAAACAGTTCAAGAATTTGCGGAGAAAAAGATTTTTGTTGTTGTTGGATGCGGAGGCGACCGAGATAAAACAAAACGTCCATTGATGGCTAAAATTGCTTGTCAATTTGCGACGCTTCCAATTTTTACTTCCGATAACCCACGCAGTGAAAATCCAAGCCAGATTTTGCGTGATATGGAAGCAGGCGTTGCCGGCCAACTGTATAAAGTAATAGAGGATCGTCGTGAGGCAATCGCCTATGCAGTTTCACAAGCTGAAGCTGGTGATGTCATTGTCATTGCCGGAAAAGGACATGAAACGTATCAACTAATAGGAGATCAAGTGCTGCACTTTGACGACCGTGAAGAAGCAAAGAAAGCAATTTTAAACAAATAAATGATTTTATTGTATGAGGAATGAGGGAGTAAGGAATGTTGGAACAAGTGATTTTTTATACGATTTTGGTAGCTTTTTTAATTACCGTCCTATTCTCCCCGATTTTTATTCCATTTTTAAGAAGACTTAAATTTGGGCAAAGCATTCGGGAAGAAGGGCCAAAATCACATCAAAAGAAAACAGGAACACCAACGATGGGCGGCATCATGATTTTGCTTGCGGTTACAATTGCGACACTCGTGATGACATTTAAATTTTCAGAACCATCGTTTGAAACATATTTATTATTATTCGTTACATTAGGGTTTGGTCTATTAGGCTTTTTAGATGATTTTATTAAAGTAGTGATGAAGCGAAATCTCGGTTTAACATCGAAACAAAAATTATTCGGTCAAATCGTTATTGCTGTTATTTTTTATTTAGTTTATCGACGCGCGGATCATTTTGTTCCTTCTTTAACGATTCCAGGAACGGATTTTGCTATTGATTTTGGATGGTTTTATGTGTTTATCGTGATTTTCTGGCTTGTTGGCTTCTCGAATGCTGTGAATTTAACAGATGGTTTAGACGGGCTTGTATCGGGAACGTCAGCTATTGCTTTTGGAGCGTTTGCTGTACTTGCTTGGAATCAATCTCAATATGATGTTGCTATTTTCTCTGTAGCTGTTGTAGGGGCTGTATTAGGATTTCTTGTCTTTAATGCTCACCCTGCCAAGGTGTTTATGGGAGATACAGGTTCACTAGCTTTAGGTGGAGCCATTGCTTCGATTGCGCTGTTAACAAATTTAGAATTAATGCTTGTTATTATTGGTGGAGTCTTTGTTATTGAAACATTATCGGTTATTTTGCAAGTTGGTTCGTTTAAATTAAGAGGGAAAAGAATTTTTAAAATGAGTCCGCTGCACCATCATTATGAGCTTTCTGGCTGGTCAGAATGGCGCGTTGTTGTGACGTTTTGGACGGTAGGATTACTTTGTGCAGTGCTCGGAATCTATTTAGAGGTGTGGGTGTAAAATGAAGGAAACAGCAAAATATTCACAAAAAAAAGTATTGGTATTAGGGTTAGCGAAAAGCGGGGTCACGGCTGCTTCCCTTCTTCATAAGCTAGGAGCATTTGTAACGGTGAATGATATGAAGCCACTGTCTGAGAATCCTGAGGCACAAGGACTGCTAGAGCAAGGTATTAAAGTGATATGCGGAAGTCATCCTATTGAGCTGTTGGATGAAGGCTTCGAGCTAATTGTCAAAAATCCAGGAATTCCTTATCGTAATCCGCTTATCAAAGGGGCTCTGGAAAAAGGGATTCCCGTTATTACGGAAGTAGAGCTTGCTTATCAAATTAGTGAGGCGCCGTTTGTTGGGATTACTGGAACAAATGGGAAAACAACGACGACTACATTAATTTTTGAAATGTTGAAGGCTGGGGACAAGTCGCCATTAATTGCTGGAAATATTGGTACAGTTGCTTCCGGTGTGGCTAAAGAGGCAAAAGCAGAGGATACAATCGTCATTGAGCTATCATCGTTTCAGTTAATGGGGATCGAAGAGTTTCGCCCGGAAATCGCACTTGTGACAAATCTATATGATGCTCATCTCGATTATCATAGCTCGAAGCAAGAATATGCAGAGGCGAAAGCAGCAATCACAAAAAATCAACAAAAGACAGATTTCTTTGTTTACAATGCAGACCAAGAAGACGTAAGACGCATGGCTGCCGGCTCACAGGCGGAGCTAGTTCCATTTTCAGCGACGACAAAACAGGAGCAAGGTGCCTATATAGAAGCGGGCGCTGTTTACTTCCGCGGTGAAAAAGTGATGAATACAGCGGATATTGCTCTGCCAGGTAAACATAATTTAGAAAATATTTTAGCCGCTATATCTGCTGTGAAATTAAAAGATGTTTCAAATGAAGCGATTCAATCGGTACTGTCGTCGTTTCATGGAGTAGAACACCGTTTGCAATATGTAGCCACAATAAAGAATCGTAAATTTTATAATGATTCAAAAGCGACGAATATTTTGGCTGCTTCTAAGGCGCTTGCGTCTTTCTCAGAACCAACGATTTTACTAGCTGGCGGCCTGGATCGCGGCAATGAGTTTGACGAATTGAAGGCGAGTATGAAAAATGTGAAAGCTGTTGTGACATTTGGGCAAACAGCAGAGAAAATTGAACGTGTAGCAAAAGAAATAGGAATAACGAATATTAAACGTGTCGATAATGTAGTAACGGCTGTTCCAGTTGCTTTCGAATTATCAAACGAGGGCGACTGCATTCTCCTTTCTCCTGCTTGTGCAAGCTGGGATCAATATAAAACATTTGAGCAAAGAGGGGACATGTTTATGGAGGCTGTGCATAAGCTGAAGTAAGAGCTTTTTATTGAAAGTATTTGGGCTTTACAGAAGAAAGCAGTATTGCTTTCACTTCGACATCTTAGAAAAAAGCGATAATGGTGGTTATCGCTTTTTTTTTGACTAAAGTATAGCCTGCCTATGTACGACTTCAGCTGGTGTTGCTCGCAAAAGGCTCTAAAATCTTCTTAGAGGTGGATTGTCTGTGCCATTAAAAAAATCTAATCCCGATTTAATTCTCATTATTGTGACACTAAGTCTTTTGGCCATTGGTTTAACTATGGTATACAGCGCCAGTGCTATTTGGGCAGATTATAAATTTGATGATTCTTTCTATTTTGCGAAGCGTCAGTTGTTGTTTGCCTGTTTAGGCGTTGTCGCGATGTTCTTTATTATGAATGTTGATTATTGGACGTGGCGCACATGGGCGAAGCTGCTGATTATTGTTTGCTTTATTTTACTATTAGCTGTTCTGGTTCCTGGAATTGGAATGACGCGTAATGGATCGCGAAGCTGGATTGGCGTTGGAGCTTTTTCTGTTCAACCATCAGAATTTATGAAGCTGGCGATGATTGCTTTTTTAGCCAAGTTTCTTTCTGAACGGCAAAAGCTGATTACATCATTTAAAAAAGGGATGCTGCCATCTCTAAGCCTTGTCTTTTTAGCTTTTGGGTTAATTATGCTTCAGCCTGATTTAGGAACGGGCACAGTTATGGTTGGTACGTGTATGGTCATGATTTTTATTGCTGGAGCAAGAATTAGCCACTTTGTTGGGCTAGGTTTAATCGGCGTTGCTGGTTTCGTAGTCCTCGTATTATCGGCTCCGTATCGAATAAAGCGAATTACGTCTTTCTTGGATCCGTGGGAAGATCCTCTTGGAAGCGGCTTCCAAATGATTCAATCTTTGTATGCGATTGGTCCAGGAGGTTTGTTTGGTCTTGGATTAGGGCAAAGTCGGCAAAAGTTCTTTTATCTTCCGGAGCCGCAAACGGATTTTATCTTTGCTATTTTATCGGAGGAATTAGGGTTTATTGGAGGCTCGCTCGTTCTATTTTTATTTGCTCTAATGCTTTGGCGAGGAATTCGCATCGCCCTAGGTGCTCCAGACCTTTATGGCAGTCTTGTGGCTGTTGGGATTATTGGAATGGTAGCCATTCAAGTGATGATTAATATTGGCGTTGTAACCGGGTTGATGCCGGTTACCGGAATTACCCTGCCTCTTTTAAGTTACGGAGGATCTTCGTTAACGTTGATGCTTATGGCCATCGGTGTGTTGTTGAACATTAGTCGTTATTCCCGTTTTTAAGGAGAAGCTCTGTTCATATAGAGCTTCTTTTTTTATAATCCGCTGTCTACATCAATCATCATTGATTAACAGACATTTGGGGAAAATTACTAATATAGATTATGGAGAATTTGTATAGAATTATTGGCATTAATGCCCTGTTTAGACTATAGTATAAGAGGCTAAAACGATGTAAAATAGTGATACGTCTGTCAATGCTGTTAAATCAAATTGTATGTCGGAATGTAGATGAAACATTTCGCTTTTAATACGTTAAAAACGTTTAATCCCCCCAAAGGATTGAAGGGGAAGAAAAGACATGGGCTTTCTTTGCTAGAGAGACAAGTGATGCTTTTCTAAAAGGAATATTGAGGAGGCTTATTTTTATGATGGAGGCAATTGTACAACAATTAAGAGATTTACAGGTTGGTAAAGTTCTTGTGAATGAACCGCTTGCAAATCATACAACGATGAAAATGGGAGGACCTGCGGATTTATTTATTGAACCTTCTTCGATTGAAAATTTGGAAAAAACGATGAAGATTATTAGAGAGAATAATCTGCCTTGGCGTGCAATCGGAAGAGGATCTAATTTGCTTGTAAGTGATGCTGGCATCGAAGGAGCCCTTATTAAATTGGGCAAAGGATTAGATCATTTGGAGATAAATGGGTCGGAAATCCGAGTTGGAGCAGGCTATTCGCTTGTTAGTCTTTCTGTGCAAATTAGCAAAAAAGGGTTAGCGGGTCTGGAGTTTGCCAGTGGCATTCCAGGGTCAGTTGGAGGTTCTGTGTATATGAATGCGGGGGCCCATGGTTCTGATATGAGTGAGATATTAGAGAAGGCCTATGTTTTATTTGCTGATGGTACGCTTGCGTGGCTCTCTAAAGAAGAGATGGAATTCTCTTATCGAACATCTATTTTACAAAAAAAACGTCCGGGGATTGTGTTAGAAGCTATCTTTCAGTTAACACCTGGTAATCGGGAAGAAATTGTAGCTAAAATGCAGAGCAATAAAAACTATCGGAAAGAGACACAGCCGTACAATCTTCCTTGTGCAGGCAGCATTTTTAGGAATCCACTTCCTCATTATGCAGGGCAGCTTGTACAAGAGGCTGGTTTAAAAGGGTATTCCATTGGTGGTGCACAAATTTCGCCAATGCACGGTAATTTCATTGTAAATACGGGAAATGGAAAGGCTGCTGATGTGTTAGCTTTAATTCAGCATGTAAAAGACACTGTGTTTAAACAATATGGAATTGTGATGGAGACAGAAGTTGAAATAATTGGTCGAAAATAATGGAACAATCTATAAACATACTTATGTACTGTGATATAATAAATTGCGGAAAATGAAGAATCGTCGAGTTTGGATAACTATTCTTGTAAATAAATGATGATGTAGAGCTTAATTAAGTTGAATAAGACGAAGTCGCTTTTCTGGTGTTTGATTTTACTTTTTAGGAAGAGGTGAAAGGGGTGGAGAAAGGGAAAGTCATTTCAATTGAGGATCGCATTCCAAAGCTGAAAAAGATAAGAAAGAGGAACACAAATCGTCGTTTAATATTCTTGCTGTCTCTCTTTTTTATTCTTGTTGGTTGCGTATTATACTTTCTATCACCATTAAGCCATGTAAAATCGGTCGAAGTAGAGGGAAATCGATATTTGTCTAAGGCGCAGATTGCAAAGCTGAGTAATATAAACAAAAATCAAAGTATATGGAAGGTCGACACAGCACAAATTGCGGCTAATATAAAGGAAAAGCCTGAAATTAAGAGTGCTGAGGTCGTTCCTGTGTTTCCTAATTCGATTAAAATTACAGTGTCAGAACATAATAAAATGGCTTATTTGCTTAAAGGAAAGCATTTTTATCCTATTCTTGAAAATGGAGAGATATTAGATGGTTTAGAGACAGGGGAAATCCCTGTATTTGCTCCTGTGTTAATTGATTTCAAAGAAGGAAAAGCTTTGAATCGCTTGTTGGAAGAATTGGTAAAATTGCCGGAAGAAATCCAGAATTTGGTTTCGGAAATTCATTATAAACCAACAAAAATGGATCCATATCATATTATAATGTATATGAATGACGGGTTTGAAGTAAGCGCGACGAGCGAAACTCTTTCTGAAAAAATGGTGCACTATCCCTCAATTGCAAATCAGTTAGATCCTAAAGTAAAAGGGATTATTGATTTAGAGGTAGGTTCATTTTTTAAAGCCTATCAGCCTCCTGAACAAGAGGAAGAGAAAGAGAAAGAGGGAGAATAAGTAATAGAAGGATATCTTTCTATTATCAATGCAATCTAGGAAATTTCTAAATTATATATTAAAAAAGTAATAAGAGGTTCCGAAATAAGATATAGCGATTATTATCGTTTGATCTTATACTGTATAATTTGTGTTGAAATTCCCTTTAAATGGTATCTCTTGGAGGGGAATGAGGTAGGAAGATTCGTTCATACGGTGTTACATTCTGTTTATATATCAGAATATATACAGCTTTATTATAATCGTGTGTCAACCGTATGTTTATCTTTTCTAGACGTGAATCTTAGTGTAGACTTGTATTGAGTATAGGCTGTGTTTGACAAAAAACTTTTTGGAATTTTACGTTCATGTTCGGATGATTTGGATAAAATGGTTGACTTCTTATAAAAAAACGAAAAAATCGTTCGTTTTTAAAAGGGAAACAGCTATAAATGACGAATAGATTAAGGAAATATCTATTATTGCTAGAAAATGGATATCCTTTTTGCCGGGCAGAAAGTAAGGTTGTCAAATAAGTTAAGAACGAAAATACTTTGCTTATAATTAATTGCTCTTACTATATAAACGTTAACGTTGTAATTCCAAAAAAATATATAATACTGAAGGAGGTGCCATGGAATGAACAGCAATGAATTTTACGTTAGTCTCGACATCGGTACATCCAGTGTAAAAGTAATCATTGGGGAAATGGTGAATGATACATTAAACATTATTGGTGTGGGAAATGTCAAATCGATGGGACTTAAAAAGGGATCCATAGTCGATATAGATGAAACCGTTCAATCTATTCAAAAAGCTGTTGAACAAGCAGAAAGAATGATTGGAATGGAGATACGAAAAGTAGTTGTCGGCATTAGCGGTAACCATGTGGATCTTCAGCCTTGTCATGGGGTTGTAGCTGTTTCAAGCGAGAACAAAGAAATTACAGAACATGATGTGATGCGTGTTAAAGAGGCAGCTGAGCTGATTACAATACCATCGGATCGTGAAATTATTGATACTGTGCCGATTCATTACAAAGTGGATGAATTAGATGAGATTAATGACCCAAGAGGTATGATTGGGGTTCGGCTTGAAATGCGTGGTATTTTAATTACAGGTCTACGCACGCTTTTACATAATTCGTTAAGATGTGTAGAGAAAGCAGGATTAGAAATTATAGATATCGCCCTTCAACCATTGGCAGCAGGCTCACTTGTGTTATCGAGGGATGAAAAGGATCTTGGCGTAGCCTTGGTAGATATTGGCGGGGGTTCTACGACATTAGCCATCTTTGAACAGGGTTATTTGAAGTATACATCGGTCATCCCAATTGGTGGCGAAACGATTACGAAGGATCTTTCCATTGTACTTCGAACGACGACAGAAGATGCAGAGAAGATTAAACTTAAGCATGGACATGCCTTTTATGATGATGCTTCTGAAGAGGAAGTATTTCAAATTCCGATTATTGGCAGCGACCAACAACAGCCTTGTAATCAATTAATGTTGGCAGATATAATTGAGGCAAGGATGACTGAAATATTTGAGTTGATCCAAGATGAATTAAATAGACTTGGATTCTCAGATGTACCAGGAGGGTTTGTACTAACTGGCGGTGGTGTGAAGATGCCTGGCGTGCTAGATTTAGCACAATACGTTTTCCAAAATCGAGTCAGAACGGCTGAGCCGAATTATATTGGAGTTCGTGAACCACAATATACGACAGCTGTTGGTTTGATTAAACATGCATGTAAAAAAGAGAGAATGCAGAAAAACACTGCTACAAAGACACCTGATGTTGCTATGCCGACTCAAGAACAAAACGAGCCGCGTAAACCAAGGCAGACACAACAGCCGCAAGAGGCCCCTGCCAAAAAACAAGGTGAATCTAAATTCAAAAAAATTCTAGGATACTTTTTTGAATAAAACAAAGAAAAAGGGAATTTCGTCAAAATAGGAGGCCTGTCATGTTAGAGTTTGATTCTAATTTAGAACAATTAGCAATGATAAAAGTTATAGGTGTTGGCGGCGGCGGAAACAATGCTGTGAACCGTATGATTGAGCATGGAGTACAAGGTGTAGAATTTATTGCTGTGAACACCGATGCTCAAGCTCTTAATCTATCTAAAGCAGAAGTAAAGATGCAAATCGGCGGTAAATTAACACGTGGATTAGGTGCCGGTGCGAATCCAGAGGTTGGGAAGAAAGCGGCCGAAGAAAGTAAAGAACAAATCGAAGAAGCTCTTCGTGGTGCAGATATGGTGTTTGTTACTGCTGGTATGGGTGGCGGAACAGGGACTGGTGCAGCTCCGGTTATTGCGCAAATTGCAAGAGATTTAGGAGCGCTAACGGTTGGAGTGGTTACTCGTCCATTTACATTCGAAGGACGCAAGCGTGCGACACAGGCCCAAGGCGGCATTTCAGCGATGAAGGAATCGGTAGACACGTTAATTGTCATTCCAAACGATCGTCTTTTAGAAATTGTTGATAAAAGTACACCGATGCTTGAAGCATTCCGTGAAGCGGATAATGTTCTTCGCCAAGGGGTACAAGGTATTTCAGATTTGATTGCTACACCAGGTTTGATTAACCTCGATTTTGCCGATGTGAAGACGATTATGTCAAACAAAGGCTCTGCCCTTATGGGAATTGGAATTGCCTCTGGAGAAAATCGTGCAACAGAAGCTGCCAAAAAAGCAATCTCCAGTCCATTGCTTGAAAAATCCATTGATGGTGCACAAGGTGTGCTTATGAATATTACAGGTGGTACGAATTTAAGTTTATTTGAAGTTCAGGAAGCAGCTGATATTGTAGCGACTGCGTCTGATCAAGAGGTAAACATGATTTTTGGTTCGGTCATTAATGAGAATTTAAAAGATGAAATTGTTGTAACGGTTATTGCAACAGGCTTCAATGAAGTAGAGCAACCATTACGTCAGGCTGCACGTCCTTCATTTGGACAACAGCAACCGAGAACACAACCACAATCACAACCTCAACAGCCATCACAGCAGCCAACTATGAAGCGTGAAGTGAAAAGAGAAGAAACACATGAGCCACCGGTTCGCAGTGTAAATAATCAAGCGGAAGAAACATTGGATATTCCAACATTCCTTCGCAACCGTAATAGACGTCGTTAAGGAATACTAATGATTGAAAAAGATTCAAAGGTTATGATTTTATGTAGCCTTTGAATCTTTTTTTGTTTATCTACAAGTATTGTCGATTTTTCTCTAGTCTCTCATGCTTTAGTTTTAGACCTTTTTTGGGGCTATGCCTCTATCTGAAAAAAAGAACCAATACTTATAGTGTTTTTTCAACAAAAAGGTTGAAAAACTTTTACAATTTCAGCACAAAAAGTGACACACTTTCGCAAAGCAGGTACGTTATACTCTTTTCAAGAACGATAGACCATCAACAAGGTGATCTACATGATTATGAAAAAATGAAGTGGAAGAATAAAGGCGGCGTGAACGTAAGCATGCACCACTAAAAGCGCTAGGATACATCAAATGTTCCCCTAACTTGAAGGTGATGTAAAAGATGCGGAGTTCCGCCCCTTTTCCTTCGAAAGGAGTGAACGGCTTGACAGTATACGTAGATATCATTTGGCTATTAAATTGGCTTTTTGACTGTCTTCTTTTGTATTGGACTGCGATCATCTTAAAGCGACGAGTACCGTTATGGCGGCTGGTAGCAGGTGGTTTAATCGGTTCCTTCATTATCGCGTTGGCATTCACTTCATATTCTGCTTTGACTGATAACATCTATATGAAATTATTATTTTCCGTCTTTATGGTGTTGACTGTATTTGGCTTTATTCGTTTAAAACTCTTTTTGAAGACACTTATGACACTGTATTTTGTGACCTTTTTATCAGGAGGAATTTTACTTGGGCTCCATTATTTCTTCTCGTTTCAAGTGGCAGAAATGGCTACTAGTACACAAATGGGTATGAATCGTTTCGGTGATCCGATGAGCTGGCTGTTTGTAGCGCTTGGTTTTCCACTTGCGTGGCAGTTTTCGAAACGAATGCTTGATGGAATGGAAATGACGAAACTCAACTATGAACAGATAGTGACGGTAACGGTTGAGGTAGCGGACTTTAAAGCTGAATTTCAAGGCCTCATTGATAGCGGGAATCAGCTGTATGATCCGATTAGTCGTTCTCCGGTCATGATTGTGTCAATTGTTGGACAGGAGTCACATATCCCGGCTGATATGTTGGAGCTTTTTGAAAATCCTGATACTATGCTGCAAGAAGGTGAAATGACGAACTACACCTGGGCTGAACGAATTCGCGTGATTCCTTATAAAGTAGTTGGACAGAGTCATCAATTATTGACCGCTATTAAACCAGATTCTTTGCGCATTCAGTGTAACGAAAAAGTATACGAAGTAGAACGTGGCCTTGTGTCGTTCACTTTGCAGCAGCTTTCGGCAGAGAATGCGTATCAATGTATTGTGCATCCGAAAATGTTGACAGGCATTCCTGTTCCGAGTGCTTCATAGGGCGATAATCTATGAGTCTCATTTTTATTACAGAATATTATTAATGGATGTGTCATGTAACAAAGTTGTTCATTAATCCGCATATGGAATACACCATAATCGCGTTCAATAATAAAGTCTAAGTGTAGAAGGGAGAATTACTTTGAGGAAATTTATTCTTCGTATAACGTACTTGTGGTACAAATTATTATTTAAATTAGGGCTCAAAACAGATGAGGTTTTTTATATAGGCGGGAGTGAAGCTTTGCCACCGCCCCTATCAAAAGAAGAAGAAGAAATCTTAATTAATAAGCTGCCAAAGGGAGATGAGGCGGCTCGTTCCATCTTAATTGAACGTAACTTAAGACTCGTGGTCTATATTGCTCGTAAATTTGAAAACACAGGCATTAATATTGAGGATCTTATCAGCATTGGAACGATTGGGTTAATTAAGGCGGTTAATACGTTTAACCCAGAGAAGAAAATTAAATTAGCTACCTATGCATCGAGATGTATTGAAAATGAAATTCTTATGTATTTACGAAGAAACAATAAAATTCGTTCGGAAGTATCTTTTGATGAACCATTAAATATTGATTGGGATGGGAATGAGCTTTTACTATCAGATGTATTAGGTACAGAGGAAGATATTATAACGAAAGATTTAGAAGCGAATGTTGATCGAAATTTATTGACGAAAGCACTAACCCAACTATCGGACCGTGAAAAGCAAATTATGGAGCTGCGCTTTGGACTAGCAGGTGAAGAGGAGAAGACTCAAAAGGATGTAGCAGATATGCTTGGTATTTCTCAATCTTATATCTCACGTTTGGAAAAACGAATTATTAAGCGGCTTCGAAAAGAGTTTAATAAAATGGTGTAAAAAATTTTTTCTAATGCTGATAAATAGTGATGTAATCAATATTTTCTAGCTAAACTGACATGTTTCGACGACAAACAAGTGCATATTTTTCCCTCCCGCGGAGATACTGATGTTTGTACAGCGCTCCTGTGAGGAGGGAATAAATTTGTCTCGTAATAAGGTTGAAATCTGCGGTGTTGATACATCGAAATTACCGGTTTTAAAGAACGATGAAATGAGAGTACTCTTTAAAGAAATGCAGGATGGCGATATTTCAGCAAGAGAGAAACTGGTAAATGGGAATCTTAGGCTCGTTTTGAGCGTCATTCAACGCTTTAATAATCGCGGGGAATATGTAGATGATCTATTTCAGGTAGGCTGTATAGGGTTAATGAAGTCCATTGATAACTTTGACCTCGGTCAAAATGTAAAATTTTCAACGTACGCTGTACCCATGATTATTGGTGAAATTAGACGTTACTTGCGTGATAATAATCCAATTCGTGTGTCTCGTTCGTTAAGGGATATCGCCTACAAAGCTTTGCAAGTAAAAGAAAAGCTCATAAGCCAAACGCTTCGTGAGCCAACAGCAGAAGAAATCGCAAAAGTGTTGGAGGTACCCCATGAGGAAATTGTCTTTGCTCTAGATGCAATCCAAGATCCTGTTTCTTTGTTTGAACCGATTTATAATGACGGCGGGGATCCAATTTATGTACTCGACCAGTTAAGTGACGAGAAAAACAAAGATAGTACGTGGATTGATGAAATTGCTGTGAACGAAGGCATGCGCCGCCTAAATGAACGTGAAAAAATGATTTTACGTAAACGATTCTTTCAGGGAAAAACGCAAATGGAGGTAGCTGAGGAAATCGGCATTTCACAGGCGCAAGTTTCTCGGTTAGAAAAAGCGGCCATTAAACAAATGAATAAAAATATCCAACATTAAGCGCGTTACAAGCTTGCCCAACTGGGTAAAGAAGCCCTTCTTTACCCTTTGCTCAGCAAGCTATGTAGCGGGCTTTTTATTTTTGTTCATTTATAGATGGGGCTAGAGTGAATAGGAGTAAAAGATCAATAACGTTCTATAATAGAGCCCTCACTTTATCCTACACTCAATGGGCAGTAAGCCCTTACTGATAGAAGTTTCACTTTATATGACATGATTGAGTTGAATGAACCATATTATTGAATATATTCTTCTTTTTCATCGATTATGTTTCATGGGAGCCTTTGTTTTATCATATATATGAATCAACAGGTACATCAATGAAATGGAGCTGATGTTCGTTGACAAGAATTTCTGATTTTCAGATTAAAGATATTGTTAATATAGCAGACGGAAAAAAGCTAGGAAATATGACTGATTTAGAAATTAATACAGCTACTGGTAAAATTGAAGCAATTGTTGTTTCTAACAGCAGCAGATGGATGGGAGTATTTGGGCGGGATCAAGAAATCGTCATTCCATGGCATAAAATTAAAAAAATTGGAACGGATGTTATTCTCGTTGAGCACCAGTTATTGTTTCAAACAGAAATGCCCGATGATCAGTATTAACATGAGCGATTGCGTGATAAATGTGGTACACTAAATAAAAAATAATGAGGAATAATATATGCGAGAACCATTTACTTTAATCAAAGATCGATATTTGCTTATTGATTCATGGACTAAAAAAGATTCTAACCTTGTTGCAGGGTTTACGACGAAAAACGGCGGAGTGAGTCAAAAAGAGTATCAAACGCTAAATATTGGCTTTCACGTTGATGATCGTCTCGTAGATGTGCAGGCCAATCGCCGTCTTTTGGCGGAGGATCTCTCATTTTCATTGAATTGTTGGGTAGGTGCAGAGCAAACGCATGAAACCTATATTCAACGAATCGGTCGTTCAGATGCAGGTAGAGGAGCAATCGAATACGAATCTAGCTTCAAAAGGACAGACGGTTTTTATACATCGGAGAAAAATATATTGCTGACTCTTTGTTACGCAGATTGTGTGCCATTATTGTTTTATGCACCGAAACAAGGCTTTATCGGCGCGACACATGCTGGGTGGAAAGGGACGGTTGGTGAAATCGCCGGTAAAATGATTAAAGCTTGGCAAGGAGAGGGGATATCAGCAAACGAAATCTTTGTTGTGATTGGACCTTCAATTTGTTCAAATTGCTATATGGTAGATGATAAAGTTATCCATCGTGTGCAAAAATTGCTGGAAGAATATGACGAAAAGCCATATAATTTAATCAGTGAAGGACAGTATCAATTAGATTTGAAGCATTTAAACGCTATCATATTAGAAAAATCCGGAGTTCCAAAACATCAGATAGATATATCAACCTATTGTACAAGCTGTCATGATGATTTATTTTATTCACATCGACGTGATAAAGGACGTACAGGTCGTTTGATGAGCTTTATTGGTTGGAAGGAGGAGTAATGTAGCTGTGAAAGTTGCAGATAAATTATTACACATCGAAGAACAAATACAAGAGGCATGTGCGCGTAGCAACAGGAAGCGTGAGGAGGTTACGCTAATTGCTGTTACAAAATATGTAACAATAGAGCGGGCAAAGGAAGCTCTCGAAGCGGGAATTGAGGACTTAGGAGAAAATCGTGACGAAGGGCTTTTAGCTAAATATGAAGTATTACAGGACAGGCCAAATTGGCACTATATAGGATCATTACAAACACGTAAAGTGAAGAACGTTATTGATAAAATTGCCTATATTCATTCATTGGATAGAATTTCTTTAGCCGCAGAGATTCAAAAACGAGCAAATGAACCGATAAAATGTTTAGTACAGGTGAATGTTTCCGGTGAAGAATCTAAACATGGACTTAAACCGAGTGAAGTGCTCCCGTTTATTCAAGAATTAGCGGAGTATGATCGAATTATTGTAGCTGGGTTAATGACAATGGCGCCGTTAACAGATGATGAGCAAGCATTGCGAACATGCTTCCGAGGACTTAAAGAACTTCAAATGCAGATTCAGGAGGCTAAGCTTGCTCATGCACCGTGTACAGAGTTATCAATGGGGATGTCTAATGATTTTGTCATTGCAATTGAAGAAGGAGCAACGATGATTCGAATAGGTACTGCATTGGTGGGCGAAGAATCTTAAGGAGGTACGCGAATGTCGATTGTATCAAAATTCAAATCTTATTTTGCGTTAGATGATGAGTATGAGTATAAGGAAGAAGTGGTAGAGAAAGAGGTTGAAGAGCCAAAAGTGGTTAAGACCTCGAAACCAGCTCCTGTTAATACATCGAATAATAATATCGTAAGTTTGCAAAGCGTACAAAAATCTTCTAAAGTAGTATTATTGGAACCTCGTGCTTATGCGGATGCACAGGAAGTAGCCGATCATTTAAATAATAAGCGAGCCGTTGTTGTGAATTTACAACGAATTCAGCGTGATCAAGGAAAGCGTATCGTTGATTTTTTAAGTGGGACCGTTTATGCAATTAATGGGGATATTCAAAAAATAGGAACAGATATTTTTTTATGTACGCCTGCTAACGTCGATGTTTCCGGAAACATTACTGGTTTCGGGTTCGATGAGGAAGATGAGGAAACGAGGTGGTAGTATTTTATGGGAGTAATCTTAAGTTTATTTGTAACACTTATTGAAGTGTATTCTATCGCATTAATTATTTATATTTTAATGTCATGGTTCCCGAATGCTAGAGAATCAGCTGTGGGTCAGTTTTTTGCTAAAGTTTGTGAGCCGTATTTAGAACAGTTCCGCAAATTTATTCCACCGCTAGGAATGATTGATATTTCTCCAATCGTGGCGATACTTGTTTTAAATCTCGCGAAATCGGGCGTGTTTCAACTTGCTAATTGGATTAGCTGACAAGTGATGTACTCTTTAGAGTGGACGTGTATAGTCTGCAATAAACGCATACCATTTTTATATTGTCAATCATGAACATACATAGGGAGTTGTACATGAGTATTTATCAACATTTTAGACCGGAGGAAAAGGAGTTTATCGATGGAGCTGCGAGTTGGATTCAACAAGTGAAGAACTCTTATGCACCGAAGCTTACAGACTTTCTTGATCCGCGTCAGCAGCAAATTGTTCTTTCTTTGTTAGGACGTGATGAGGATGTTCACTTGCAATTTTATGGTGGTGCTGATACGGTAGAACGTCGACGAGCGTTATTATTTCCAGACTACTTTTCCCCGGAATTGAGCGATTTTCAACTCAGTCTCTATGAAATCTCTTATCCTAAAAAATTTATTACACTTGAACATCGTCATGTACTTGGAACGCTTATGTCGCTCGGATTAAAGCGCGAAAAATTTGGTGATATTCTCATAAAAGATGACGAGGTTCAGTTTATTGCGGCTGAAGAAATCGATACGTATTTAATGGCTAATCTTGAAAAGGTCGGCAAAGCAACAGTAACGATTAAGAAGCGTCCATTTTCACACATTATTCAAGTGGATGAGAATTGGGTGGAGCACTATTTAACTGTTAGCTCTTTAAGGCTTGATACGGTACTTGCAACGGCTTTGAATATATCACGACAAAAGGCTCAGGCATTGATTGTGGCTGGTAAAGTGAAATTGAATTTTAAGCAAACAGAAAAAACTTCAGAGGAATGCCAAGTCGGAGATGTGATTTCGGTTAGAGGATTTGGTCGATGTAAGATTATTTCGATTGATGGGAAAACAAAAAAAGACAAGTGGAAAGTGCTAATCGGTAAGAAGAAATAATCGTTTAGCGAAAGGGATTTTATAGATATTTGTCGAATCATAGAGAGAAGAATTTGTTGTGGAGGTGCCCTTAATGCCCTTAACTCCGATGGATATACATAATCAAGAGTTTAGTAAAGTGTTTCGTGGGTATGATGAAGATGAGGTAAATGAATTTCTTGATCAAATTATTAAAGATTATGAGCTCGTTTTACGAGAAAAGAAAGAAATTGAACAAAAATTAGAAGAAACATACGAACGCCTAGGGCATTTTACAAATATTGAAGGTACGCTTAATAAATCGATTCTTGTTGCTCAAGAAGCAGCGGAAGAAGTGAAGCGTAATGCACAAAAAGAAGCAAAGTTGATTATTAAAGAAGCCGAAAAAAACGCGGATCGAATTGTCAACGATTCGTTACTTAAGGCGCGTAAAATAGCAGTTGAAATCGAAGAGCTCAAGAAGCAATCGAAAGTGTTCCGCATGCGTTTTAAAATGCTTGTCGAAGCACAGCTTGATTTATTAGATAATGAGGATTGGGATCACCTTCTTGAATATGAAGTAGATGCAACTGAAATTGAAATAAATGATGGAGTCAAGGAAGAAAATTAAACGATTCCTTGACGAGTAGTACGTATTTCGCATATAATTTTTTAACAAAACCATTTAGATAATTAAGTAGACGATGACGGGGACAGTATATTTCTTCAAAATCTTATTTAAGCGATTCGGGGATGGTGGGAGCCCGGAAATAAGAGAAGAATAGAAGATCACCCTAGAGTTCCAAGTTGAACGCAATTTTGCTAGTAAACAAGGCGTTACATTCACGTTATGAATGCTCAAAGAGGATGGCTCTTGCTTTTTAGGAGGAGTAATCTAACCAGGGTGGTACCGCGGGAATCCAAGCTTTCTCGTCCCTTTACTAGGGATGAGGAGGCTTTTTTATTTGTCCTGTCATTGTTTCAGAAAATTGTCTAAATAAAGATGGAGGATATATACATGGATTATAAAGATACGTTATTGATGCCAAAAACAGAATTTCCGATGCGTGGGAATTTACCGAAGCGTGAACCGGAAATTCAGGCAAAATGGGAAGAAGCGAATATTTACAAACAAGTGCAACAGCATACAGAAGGGCGCCCGTTATTTATTTTGCATGATGGCCCTCCTTATGCAAATGGCGATATTCATATGGGTCATGCGTTGAATAAAATTTTAAAAGATTTTATCGTTCGCTTTAAATCGATGAACGGTTTTCATGCCCCTTATGTACCAGGGTGGGATACGCACGGTTTACCAATTGAAACGGCATTAACGAAAAAAGGTGTAAAACGTAAAGAAATGAGCGTAGCTGAATTCCGCAAGCTTTGTGAAGAGTACGCTTATGAGCAAATTAATAATCAACGTGAACAATTTAAGCGTTTAGGTGTTCGTGGAGATTGGGAAAATCCTTATATTACATTAAAACCAGAATATGAAGCACAACAAATTAAAGTGTTCGGCGATATGGCGAAAAAAGGGTATATCTATAAGGGGAAAAAACCTGTTTATTGGTCTCCTTCAAGTGAATCAGCGCTTGCTGAAGCGGAGATTGAGTATCAAGATAAACGTTCGGCTTCCATCTATGTTGCATTTGAAGTACGTGATGGGAAAGGTGTTCTTGAAGAAGGTGTCAAAATCGTCATTTGGACGACAACGCCTTGGACAATGCCTGCTAACTTAGGAATTTCTGTTCATCCGCAATTGAAATATGTGGTTGTAGAAGCTGCTGGTGAGAAATATTTAGTTGCTGAAGCATTACTTGAAGCTGTAACGACGGCAATCGGTTGGGAAAACCCACAAGTCATTCAAACGGTAAAAGGTGCAGAGCTAGATCGTGTAGTAGCGAAACATCCACTATATGACCGCAATTCATTAGTCATGCTAGGTGAGCACGTTACAACAGATGCTGGTACAGGATGTGTTCATACGGCACCAGGACACGGGGAAGATGACTTTATCGTTGGTCAAAAATATGGTTTAGATGTTCTTTGTCCGGTAGATGAAAAAGGTGTTATGACAGAAGAAGCTGGTGAATTTGCAGGATTATTCTATGATGAAGCAAATAAACCAATTACAGAAAAATTAAAAGAAGCAGGTGCGTTGTTAAACTTAAGCTTTATCACGCATTCTTATCCACATGATTGGCGCACAAAGAAACCGACAATTTTCCGTGCAACGGCTCAATGGTTTGCCTCAATTAAGGACTTCCGTGAAGACCTGTTAACAGCGATTGCTGAAACAAAATGGGTGCCAGCGTGGGGAGAAACACGTCTTTATAATATGGTTCGTGATCGTGGCGATTGGTGTATTTCCCGTCAACGTGCATGGGGTGTTCCGATTCCAGTGTTTTATGCGGAAAATGGTGAACCAATTATCACAGACGAAACGATTAATCATGTATCAGAATTATTCCGTGAGCATGGTTCAAACGTGTGGTTTGAGCGTGAAGCGAAAGACCTTCTTCCTGAAGGATTTACGCATGAAGGCAGCCCAAATGGCGTATTTACAAAAGAAACAGATATTATGGATGTTTGGTTTGACTCGGGTTCTTCTCATCAAGCCGTTTTAGAGGAGCGCGATGAGCTGCAACGTCCAGCAGATTTATATTTAGAAGGCTCTGACCAATATCGTGGTTGGTTTAACTCTTCTCTTTCTACAGGAGTTGCGGTTACAGGAAAAGCCCCGTATAAAGGCGTATTAAGTCATGGATTTGCTTTAGATGGTGAAGGACGTAAAATGAGTAAATCGGTTGGGAATGTCGTTATCCCGGCAAAAGTTATGAATCAATTAGGTGCTGATATTTTACGTCTATGGGTAGCATCTGTAGATTATCAAGCAGACGTTCGTGTATCGGATGCTATTTTGAAACAAGTGGCGGAAGTATACCGTAAAATCCGTAATACATTCCGTTTCTTATTAGGAAACTTAGACGGTTTTAATCCAGAAACAGATAAAGTAGCTATTACTGATTTACGTGAAGTCGATCAATACATGTTAGTGAAATTAAATAAATTAATTAAAAATACGAAACAAGCATATGACAATTATGAATTTGCGACAATTTATCATCTTATCAATAATTTCTGTACACAAGATTTAAGTTCATTCTATCTTGATTATGCGAAAGATATTTTATACTGTGAAGCACCGAATGGGAAAGATCGTTTAGCGATTCAAACGGTATTATACGAAGCGTTAGTAAGCTTAACGAAGCTTGTTTCACCAATTCTTTCTCATACAGCTGATGAAGTATGGGCGTTTATTCCAGGTGTAACAGAAGCAAGTGTTCAATTGACATTAATGCCTGAAGAGCTTTCAATTGATGGAGCAGAAGCGATTGAAGAAAAATGGAATATGTTTATGAACTTGCGTAATGATGTGTTAAAAGCATTGGAAGAAGCGCGTAATGAAAAAGTGATCGGTAAGTCGTTAAATGCGAAAGTATCAGTGTATGTGAAGGAAGATGTGAAAAACCTGCTTGCTAGCATTGAAGAAAACATGGAACAATTATTTATCGTTTCACAATTCGAAGTAGCAGGCGATGTATCTGAAGCTCCTCAAGAGGCAGTTACACTAGAATATGCGGCCATTGTTGTTTCAAAAGCGAACGGTGAAACATGTGAACGTTGCTGGAATGTGTCTGAAGCGGTTGGTGAAGTAGAAGAACATGCAACATTATGTCCACGCTGTGCAACAGTTGTAAAAGAACATTATGTCAATCAATAATTTTTTAGGGAACTAGACCTTCTATCGGGTCTAGTTCTTTTTTCAGCTTTGATTAAACAATATTTTTGAACGTGCTCTATTCTTTTTTTTCTCCTTTTTACATACTTTGTTATAGACAGACTTCGAGGAGGCGAATACAGATGAAAATTTCAGCCATTAAGCAACAAGCGCGAGGTGCCTTACAAGGAAAGTGGGGACTTTGTGTTCTTCTTTCCTTTCTTACATTCCTGATTTTTAGTATTATTCCAAATGTTGTATCCCTTCTATTTGGTGGAGGGTGGGAGTTAAGTGAGGTAAGTGAAGGATCAACATCAGTATCAGCAACAGCAGCGGTACCATGGCAAGCGAGTGTAGCAAATATTATTGTGTCTCTTCTTTTGATTCCATTATCGGTTGCGGTGTATTGGTTTTATCTTTCGATTGCTCGTCTAGAAGGAGCTAGGTTATCGCAAGTGTTTGCGATTTATGCAGATTGGAAAAGGTCGTTAAAATTAATTGGAACGTCGATTGTAGTGAGCATTTTTGTTTTTCTTTGGAGCTTATTGCTTATTATCCCAGGTATTATTAAACAATTTTCTTATTCCCAAACATTCTTCTTATTAAAAGATCATCCGGAATATTCGATATTGGAGGCAATTACAGAAAGTAAAGTGCGAATGAAAGGATATAAGTGGAAATACTTCTTGCTTCATTTAAGTTTTATCGGATGGGGGATTCTTTCTGTAATTACATTTGGAATCGGATTTTTATGGTTAATTCCTTATATTACAACATCAACAGCTACTTTTTATAATGAGTTGATTAAAACACAAGAGTCACAATGACATAAAGTGAAACTTCCATCAATGAGGGCCTTATTGTGCGTTAAGTGTAGAGTAGAGTAGAGTAATACGGAAAGGCGTTGTAGAGGACATACCTGCAACGTCTTTTTGTTAGTGGATGGAAAGGATAAGTGATTTGATGGACGGACTAAGGTGCCTTGAGCTTTTCTCATTCACATTCGCCATGAAATCGTTGTTTATGCTACAATGCATAAGTAAAGATTGAATTAGTTTGGGGGAAGTTTGATGCGGTATTACGTAATTGCCCTTTTTGTAATTGTGATGGATCAGCTGACAAAATGGATGATTGTGAAAAGAATGGAGTATGGTGAAAGCATTGAAGTAATTGAAAATCTTTTGTATATTACTTCACATCGGAATCGCGGGGCTGCATGGGGAATACTAGAAGGGCAGATGTGGTTCTTCTATGCAATTACAGTTGCGGTTATTATTGCTCTTGTTTATTACATACAGAAAATGGCGAAGCAAAGCGTCTTAATTGGTGTTTCATTAGCTTTTATGCTCGGTGGAGCCATTGGGAATTTTATCGACCGCGTATTTCGTCAAGAAGTGGTTGATTTTGTACATACGTATATTTTTACCTATAGCTTCCCAATCTTTAATATAGCGGATGCTGCGTTAACGATTGGAGTCGGACTACTCATTATTTATATGATATTAGAAGAAAAACTTGCTAAGGAGAAAACAAATGGATAAATTGCAATACAGCATAGATGAAACACTACAAGGAGTACGGATTGATAAAGCGTTGTCGACATTGAATCAAGAAGGATCACGCACGCAAATTCAGCAGTGGATTAAAGAGCAGCATGTACTCGTAAATGGGTCTGTTGTAAAAACTAATTATAAATGCAGTGCAGGAGATATCGTGGAAATTACGATTCCAGAACTGGAGGAGCTAGATGTCGTGGCTGAACCGATGGATCTAGATATCTATTATGAAGATGCGGATGTACTAGTCGTTAATAAGCCAAGAGGGATGGTCGTGCATCCAGCTCCTGGACATCATTCCGGTACACTTGTAAATGGCTTAATGGCTCATTGTACAGACTTGTCTGGTATTAATGGGGTGATGCGCCCTGGAATCGTTCATAGAATTGATAAAGATACATCCGGCTTACTTATGGTAGCTAAAAACGATGTAGCACATGAAAGCCTTGTTCAGCAATTAGTAGATAAAACGGTGACGCGTAAATATCAAGCGGTTGTTCACGGGGTTATTCCTCATGATTATGGAACAATTGACGCACCAATTGGTCGTGATAAAAAAGATCGCCAAAGCATGACCGTTACGGAGGAGAATTCGAAGCATGCGGTTACTCATTTCCGTGTAATTGAGCGTTTTAAAGCCCATACATTAGTAGAATGTCAGCTTGAAACAGGAAGAACGCATCAAATTCGTGTGCATATGAAGTATATTGGTTTTCCGCTTGCGGGTGATCCAAAATATGGTCCGAAGAAAACGTTGAAATTCAATGGACAAGTGCTTCATGCAGGGTTACTTGGATTTGTGCATCCTCGTACACAAGAATATTTAGAATTCGAGGCACCGCTTCCTCAAGATTTTGTTGAATTACTGGAGTATTTACGAAAAAGTAATTGACAATACTACGCAAACATTTTATTATAATAATAACTTAATGAACCTTTAACACAGTCCAGAGAGGCTGAGAAGGTAACGGAATGAGTAATAGGATAGAATTGCCTATTACGGATGTTACAAAATTCTCATGCCTTTTGAAGGTATGAGAATTTTTTTGTTAAAGTGTCCATCATATAAAATGGATGGGGGTGGCTAGCTTGAAGGAAAAGGCAATCGTCCTTGACGAACAAGCTATACGCAGAGCGCTAACGAGAATTGCTCACCAAATTATCGAGAAAAACAAAGGGATTGAACACTGTGTGTTAATAGGCATTCGCACACGTGGAATTTACTTGGCTAACCGCCTTGCTGAACGAATTCAGCAGATTGAAGGAAAAGCCATTCAAATTGGTGAAATCGATATTACGATGTATCGTGATGATTTGTCGAAGAAGACAACTGATGGTGAACCATTAGTAAAAGGTTCAGATATCAACGTGGATATTACGGATAAGACGGTGGTTTTAGTAGATGATGTATTATTTACGGGTCGCACAGTACGAGCGGCATTAGACGCCTTGGTTGATATTGGAAGACCTTCACAAATTCAACTTGCAGTTCTTGTTGATCGCGGTCATCGCGAATTGCCGATTCGCGCCGATTTCGTTGGGAAAAACGTACCAACATCTCACTCAGAGAAAATTTCTGTTACGTTAACAGAAATTGATGATATTGATCAAGTAAGTATACTAGAAAAATAAAATATTCCCTTTTAACAGGCAGTCCAGAGAGGCTGACAAAGGGGGTCGCAAACTTAGAATGTGTATTCGATGCATGCGATTGCACATTCTAGGTAACCCTCTTTGTAAATAAGCAAAGAGGGTTTTTTATGACATCAAAGATTGTTGCAGCATACTAGGAGGATTACATCATGAAAGAAACAAAAAGAGATGTCTTGTTAGATGTCGAGGATGTCCCGAAAGCAGGACAATGGATTACGTTAAGTTTACAACATTTGTTCGCGATGTTTGGATCAACGGTATTAGTACCGATTTTAGTCGGGCTCAGTCCAGCTGTTGCTTTAGTATCAAGTGGACTTGGAACATTAGCTTACTTATTGATTACTAAAGGGCAAGTTCCGGCTTATCTTGGTTCATCATTTGCTTTTATTACTCCGATTCTTGTCGCTAAAGCAACCGGAGGACCAGAAGCGGCAATGATTGGTTGTTTTGTAGCCGGTTTGGTATACGGATTTATTGCATTGATTATTAAAAATGTGGGTATTAAATGGTTAATGAATATATTACCTCCAGTTGTTGTCGGACCGGTTATTATGGTTATTGGTTTAAGCTTAGCTGGAACAGCAGTTAAAATGGCGATGTACGAGGATCCGAATGCTAAAACATTAGTTTATAGTACAACTCATATTACGATTGCTCTTATTACTGTGGCTACAATTATTTGTTGTAACGTATTTTTTAAAGGTTTTCTTAGCATTATCCCAGTTTTAATGGGGATTATTGTTGGATATATTTGCTCGGTTTTTGCGGGGATTGTAAACTTTGAAAAAATTAAAGAAGCAAAATGGTTCGATGTTCCGGATTTACTGATTCCATTCGCGACGTATACACCGAATTTTTCATGGTCTGTAATTCTAATTATGTTACCAGTTGTTATCGTAACGTTATCAGAACACATTGGGCATCAAATGGTACTAAGTAAAGTGGTCGGCAGAAATTTTCTTAAAAAACCAGGCTTACATCGTTCTATTTTAGGGGATGGTACTGGGATTGTGATTGGATCTTTAATCGGAGGACCGCCGCTTACATCTTACGGGGAAAACATTGGTGTATTAACGATGACACGAGCATTTAGCGTGTATGTGATAGGTGGGGCAGCCGTAACAGCAATCATCTTCGGATTTGTTGGAAAAGTGTCAGCAATGCTTAGCTCGATTCCTTCAGCTGTTATGGGTGGAGTTTCAATCCTGTTATTTGGAATTATCGCTTCAAGTGGATTAAGAATGTTAATCGATCATAAAGTAGATTTTGATCAAAAACGTAACCTAATGATTGCTTCTGTCGTACTTGTTTTAGGAATCGGGGGCGCCTTCATTAATTTACCAGGTAATGTTCAATTATCGGGTATGGCTTTATCGGCTATTGTTGGAGTGGTCCTTAACCTTGTATTACCAGGTCGTGAAAAAAATAATGGTGACATGTTTGAACAATAATGTAATACTATAATAAGACGTAATAGAATAACTAACCACCTTTTAAAAGAAGTCCAGAGAGGCTTAAAAGGGTGTTCGCAGTAAAGACAGTAGTAGATACTTTTTTCTACCACGTCTTTCTAGCCCACACCCTGTCCTTAACTGGCGGGGTGTTTTTTGTATAAAAACTACCTTGCCTCACAAAATTGTGGGAGGAGCAGGATCAATGAAAAGATTATTAACAATGAACGAGTTAACGATTTCTGAAATGGAGCATATTCTTGCAGAAGCCGAGCAGTTTGCCAACGGCGCAGTATGGAGACCACAGCAGCAAACGATGGTAGCTAATTTATTCTTTGAACCGAGCACACGTACAAAGTCAAGCTTTGAAATGGCTGAACGCAAACTAGGTTTAGAAGTGATTCCATTTGATGCAGGTGCTTCAAGCGTGCTGAAAGGGGAAACACTATATGATACAGCAAGAACATTCGAGTCTATCGGTGTTAAAGCTTTGGTGATTCGACATGAGCAAGATCATTATTTTGAGCAATTACTTGGGAAGCAGTTAAATATTCCAATTGTTAATGCAGGAGATGGCTGCGGACATCATCCCACTCAATCTTTGCTCGATTTATTAACCATTAAACAGGAATTTAATACATTCAAAGGATTGAAAATTGCGATAATTGGTGATATAACGCATAGTCGAGTGGCACGATCTAATGCGATTGCGCTTACACGTCTCGGAGCGAAGGTTGTTTTCTCAGGCCCACCAGAATGGTTTGATGAAAACAGCGGTCTTGGGGAGTATGAAGCGATTGATCAAGCGATTACGACAAGCGATGTAGTGATGCTGCTTAGAATTCAACACGAAAGACATGATTCAAGCGTAGAAACAAACGATTACTTAACGCAATATGGATTGACAAAAGAGCGCGAGCAAATGATGAAGCCGCACGCGATTATTATGCATCCAGCACCAATCAACCGAGGTGTAGAAATCGATAGTGAATTAGTAGAATGCAGCCGCTCAAGAATTTTTAAGCAAATGCAAAATGGTGTATTTGTAAGAATGGCCGTATTGAAAAATGTACTTGAACAATTCGAAGGGGGAACTTTACATGAAAACAGTCATCAAAAATGGAGTATTACTCAATAATAATGAATTCAAGCAAGTCGATATAGAAATAGAAGGTAAACGCATTACAAAAATCGGAGAAAACTTACCAACGGAAGGTTCGAAGGTTATTGATGCAAAAGGCTTGTTAGTTGCTCCAGGATTTGTTGATTTACATGTTCATTTACGTGAGCCGGGTGGCGAGCATAAAGAAACAATTGCTACAGGAACGTTAGCGGCAGCAAGAGGAGGCTTCACAACAATAGCAGCTATGCCGAATACGAAGCCAGTTCCGGATTCTGTTGAAACGCTAGAAGCATTAAATACAAAAATTGAAGAAACAGGACATGTGCGCGTACTACCGTATACAGCTATTACGGTTAATCAAGCAGGAGAAAAGCTTACAGATTTCGCAAGCTTAAAACTAAGCGGAGCATTTGCTTTCACAGATGATGGTGTAGGTGTACAAGAAGCAGGCATGATGCTTGAAGCGATGAAGCAGGCAGCAGCGCTTGATATGGCGGTCGTTGCACACTGTGAAGATAACAGCCTAATTAATGGCGGCTCTGTTCATGAAGGAAAGTTCTCCGCACAACAAGGCATTAACGGCATTCCATCTGTATGCGAAGCTGTACATATCGCCCGCGACGTGTTACTTGCTGAAGCAGCCGGATGTCATTACCATGTGTGTCACATTAGTACGAAAGAATCCGTACGTACAGTACGCGATGCGAAGCGTGCAGGCATTCGTGTGACAGCTGAAGTAACACCGCATCACTTATTATTATGTGAAGATGATATTCCAGGGCTAGATACAAATTATAAAATGAATCCTCCATTAAGAGGCGCTGACGATCAAGCAGCACTGATTGAAGGATTATTAGATGGAACAATCGATTTTATTGCAACGGATCATGCACCGCATACAGCAGAAGAAAAAGCACAAGGTATGCAAAAAGCACCGTTTGGAATCGTTGGTTTAGAAACAGCATTCCCGCTCCTTTATACACATCTTGTGAAAAAAGGCGTACTTACATTACAACAGCTTGTAGATTTCTTAACAGTCAAACCAGCTGAGAACTTTGCACTTCCATACGGGCAATTAAAAGAAGGTGCACTAGCAGATATTGTGTTACTCGATTTAGAAACAGAGCAAGAAATTAATGCAGAGGAATTTGCATCAAAAGGAAAAAATACACCATTTAACGGCATGAAATGTTTTGGATGGCCGGTATTAACAATAGCTGAAGGTAAGACAGCATGGCAAAAAGGAAGTGGACAGTGATGAAAAGACAACTTATTTTAGAAGATGGTACAGTGTTTATTGGTGAAGCATTCGGAAGTGATATTGATAAAGTTGGAGAAGTTGTATTTAATACAGGAATGACAGGGTATCAAGAAATTTTAACGGATCCTTCTTACTGTGGACAAATTGTCACATTAACATATCCGCTAATCGGAAATTATGGAATCAATCGTGATGACTTTGAGTCAGTTTCTCCAGCAGTTGCAGGTTTTGTTGTGAAAGAAGCAGCTGAATTCCCATCTAACTGGCGTAACCAATTATCATTAGATGAGTTTTTGAAAAATAAAAACATTCCAGGAATCAGCGGAATCGATACGCGAAAACTAACAAGAATTATCCGTCAACACGGTACGTTAAAAGGAGCAATTTGCAGCATTGAGAAAAATGCAGAAGAAATTATTTCGCAACTAAAAGCAACGGTATTACCTGCTGATCAAGTAAAACGTGTGTCAACAAAATCAGCTTACTTTAGCCCAGGTCGCGGACCGCGTGTTGTGCTTGTTGATTACGGCATGAAGCACGGAATTTTACGTGAATTAAATAACAGAAATTGCGATGTGGTTGTTGTACCTTATAATGTAACAGCTGAAGAAGTGTTAAGCTTCCATCCAGATGGCATTATGCTTTCTAACGGACCTGGAGATCCAAAAACGGTAACACAAACACTTGAGATGATTCAAACAGTTCAAAAAGAAGTGCCACTATTCGGAATTTGTTTAGGCCATCAATTGTTTGCTCTTGCGAATGGTGCAGATACGGAAAAATTAAAATTCGGTCATCGTGGATCGAATCACCCAGTTAAAGACTTACGTACAGGGAAAGTAAGCTTAACATCTCAAAATCATGGTTACACAGTGGATACAGAATCTGTTGTAAATACAGAGTTAGAAATTACACATGTTGCTTTAAATGATGGAACGGTTGAAGGGCTTCGTCATAAACAGTATCCTGCGTTTACCGTACAGTACCATCCAGAAGCATCACCAGGACCAGAAGATGCAAACTACTTATTCGATGAATTTATGCAGATGATTGAAGCATCTAAGAAAGTGGGGATTTAATATGCCGAAACGTAATGATATTAAAAGCATTTTAGTGATTGGATCTGGCCCGATTATCATTGGCCAGGCAGCGGAATTTGATTATGCAGGTACACAAGCGTGTATCGCTTTAAAAGAAGAAGGATACCGTGTTATCCTCATTAACTCGAACCCGGCAACGATTATGACAGACAGTGAAATCGCAGATGCTGTTTATATTGAACCAATTACACTTGAGTTTGTAAGCAAAATTATTCGTAAAGAACGTCCAGATGCTCTTCTTCCGACACTTGGCGGTCAAACAGGACTGAACATGGCGGTTGAACTAGCAAACGCAGGAATTCTAGAAGAATGCAACGTGCAAATTCTCGGCACAAAGCTTGATGCGATTGAGCAAGCAGAGGATCGTGACTTATTCCGTACATTAATGAATGATTTAGGTGAGCCTGTACCAGATAGTGACATTATCCACTCATTAGAAGAAGCGTATACGTTTGTTGAGCGCGTAGGCTATCCGGTTATTGTTCGACCAGCCTTTACACTAGGTGGAACTGGCGGCGGAATTTGTGAAAACGAAGAACAGTTAATTGAAATCGTAGAGGGCGGTTTGAAAAGCAGTCCTGTACACCAATGCTTACTTGAAAAAAGTATCGCAGGTTTTAAAGAAATTGAATACGAAGTAATGCGTGATACAAATGATAACGCAATTGTTGTGTGTAACATGGAAAACTTCGACCCAGTTGGCGTTCATACAGGGGATTCCATTGTCGCTGCACCAAGTCAAACGTTAAGTGACCGTGAGTATCAAATGCTTCGAAATACTTCTTTAAAAATTATTCGTGCTTTGAAAATTGAAGGTGGATGTAATGTTCAGTTAGCGCTTGATCCGAATAGCTATCAATATTATGTTATCGAAGTAAACCCTCGAGTAAGTCGCTCATCTGCACTTGCTTCAAAAGCAACAGGGTATCCAATTGCAAAATTGGCAGCCAAAATCGCAGTCGGCTTAACACTTGATGAAATGATGAATCCAGTTACCGGTAAAACGTATGCAAGTTTTGAACCGGCGCTTGACTATGTCGTGACAAAAATTCCACGCTGGCCATTTGATAAGTTTGAAAGTGCAAACCGTACGCTTGGTACGCAAATGAAGGCAACGGGAGAAGTTATGGCGATTGGCCGTACATTTGAAGAATCGATTTTAAAAGCGGTTCGTTCACTTGAAGCAGGTCTATATCACTTAGGACTAAACGGAGAAGAGCTAGAAGACGGTTTAATCGAAAAACGAATTCGTATTGCAGGAGATGAGCGTCTATTCTATATCGGTGAAGCACTTCGCCGTGGCGTAACGATTGAAACGATTCATGACTGGAGCCAAATTGATTTATTCTTCCTTCATAAGCTGAACAAAATTATCAACTTCGAACAACAAGTGAAAGAAGATCCATTTAATCCAGACGTATTAAGAAAAGCAAAAGAGCTTGGTTTTTCTGATAAAACGATTGCTCAATTAGCAGATGTGACAGAGTTACATGTATATGAAACAAGAAAACAATTAGGCATTGTTCCTGTCTATAAAATGGTTGATACATGTGCAGCGGAATTCGAATCAGAAACTCCTTACTTCTATGGCACATATGAAGATGAAAATGAATCAATTGTCACAGATAAGAAAAGCGTTGTTGTTCTAGGATCAGGTCCAATCCGTATCGGTCAAGGTGTTGAGTTTGACTATGCTACGGTTCATTCCGTATGGGCAATTAAAGAAGCTGGTTATGAAGCGATTATTATTAATAACAATCCAGAGACGGTATCAACAGACTTCAGTATTTCAGATAAACTGTACTTTGAACCGCTAACAATTGAAGATGTAATGCATGTCATTGACCTTGAGCAACCAGAAGGTGTTGTCGTTCAATTCGGTGGACAAACAGCGATTAACTTAGCAGATCAATTAGTGGAACGAGGCGTGAAAATTCTCGGTACATCATTAGAGGATATCGATCGGGCGGAAAACCGTGACAAGTTTGAACAGGCTCTGCACGAACTTAATATTCCGCAACCAAAAGGAAAAACGGCAACATCTGTAGAAGAAGCGGTTGTGATTGCAAAAGAAATTGGCTATCCAGTATTAGTTCGTCCTTCTTACGTATTAGGTGGTCGTGCGATGGAAATCGTTTACTACGAGGAAGAACTTTTACACTATATGAAAAATGCAGTAAAAGTGAATCCAGAACATCCAGTTCTTATTGACCGTTACTTAACAGGAAAAGAAATTGAAGTAGATGCGATTAGCGATGGTAAAACAGTCGTTATTCCAGGGATTATGGAGCATATTGAACGTGCAGGCGTTCACTCTGGGGATTCCATTGCTGTCTACCCAACACAAAGCTTAACGGCTCAGCAAAAAGAAACGATTATTGACTATACAACACGTTTAGCCAAAGGCTTAAACATCATCGGTTTGCTAAACATTCAATATGTTATTAGCGAAGGTGAAGTATACGTAATCGAAGTAAATCCACGTTCAAGCCGTACGGTACCATTCTTAAGTAAAATTACGAATGTCCCAATGGCAAACTTAGCGACAAAAGTGATTTTAGGCCACTCATTAGAAAGCTTTGGTTATGAAAGCGGCTTAGTACCTGAAAAAGAGGGCGTATATGTAAAAGTTCCAGTCTTCTCTTTCGCGAAATTAAGAAGAGTAGATATTACGCTCGGACCAGAAATGAAGTCAACCGGTGAAGTAATGGGGAAAGATCGTACACTTGAAAAAGCATTATACAAAGGCCTTGTTGCTTCTGGGATAAAAATTCAAGGTCACGGTTCCGTACTTTTAACAGTTTCTAATAAAGACAAAGAAGAAGCGCTGCAATTAGCGCGACGCTTCCACAATATTGGCTTCAAATTAATTGCAACAAGCGGAACAGCAGCATCGATTGCAGAAGCTGGTATTCCGGTTACAACGGTTGGTAAAATTGGTGAAGAAGGTAAAAATTTACTTGATGTAATCCGTAATGGAGAAGCTCAATTTGTCATCAACACGTTAACAAAAGGAAAACAACCAGAACGAGATGGCTTTAAAATTCGCCGTGAATCCGTTGAAAATGGTGTAGCTTGCTTAACGTCACTTGATACGGCAGAAGCAATATTGCGAGTGATTGAATCGATGACATTCTCTGCAGAAGCGATGGAGAAATCAGAAAAAAGTCGTGAGGTGAGCTTTTCATGATCGTAAAGGAAACGATGAAGGTCTTGTCACATAAAGAATTGGCGCCCGCCATCTTTGAGTTGACTTTACAAGGGCAATTAGTCGAAGAAATGAAACAACCTGGTCAATTTGTCCATGTAAAAACGAGCGATGGTCTGGATCCGTTATTAAGACGCCCGATCTCCATCTGTTCCTTTAATCAACATGAACAATCCTTTACGATGATTTATCGTGCAGGAGGGAAAGGTACGAAGCTGCTTTCACGTAAAACAGAAACTGAAACAGTGGATGTACTTGGACCATTAGGAAATGGTTTCCCGGTTGATGCAGTAGAAAGCGGTGAGACAGCGCTGTTAGTAGGTGGAGGAATTGGTGTTCCTCCTCTCTATCAGCTGTCGCAAATGCTTGTAGCTAAAGGTGTTCAAGTGATTCATGTGCTTGGCTTTGAAACAAAATCCGCCGTGTTTTATGAGCGTGAGTTTGCCGCTTTAGGGGAAACGTATATTGCTACAGTTGATGGATCACATGGTACAAAAGGGTTTGTAACGGATGTGATGAAAGATTTAGCTGATTCCTATAAAGCGATTTACTCTTGCGGTCCAACACCGATGTTAAAAGCGTTAGAAGCGGGATATTCGGACAAGCCCCTCTATCTGTCATTAGAAGAAAGAATGGGCTGCGGAGTCGGTGCTTGCTTTGCTTGTGTTTGTCACAGTGGGGAAGGATCTTCTTATAAAAAAATATGTAGTGACGGACCGGTTTTCCGTGCTGGAGAGGTGATACTGTGAGCAAACTGTCAATTGAATTACCAGGTCTTTCATTAAAAAATCCAATTATACCAGCATCAGGCTGCTTCGGTTTTGGCCGTGAATACAGCCAATTTTATGATTTAAGTAAGCTTGGTGCGATCATGATTAAGGCAACAACACCTGAGCCAAGATTCGGTAATCCAACGCCGCGGGTTGCGGAAACAGACGCTGGGATGTTAAATGCAATCGGTTTACAAAATCCTGGTCTGAAAAAAGTCATTTCAGAGGAATTAACATGGCTAAGTAACCATGATGTGCCGATTATTGCGAATATTGCTGGTTCACAGATAGAAGATTATGTGAAAGTAGCGCGTGAAATTAGTCAAGCATCTAATGTACATGCACTTGAATTAAATATTTCCTGCCCGAACGTAAAAGAAGGCGGGATTACCTTCGGAACGGATCCAGAAGTAGCAAAAAAAGTAACAAAAGCGGTGAAAGACGTTTCAAGCGTTCCCGTGTACGTGAAGCTATCTCCAAATGTAACGAATATCGTTGAAATGGCGAAAGCAGTTGAGGCGGGCGGTGCTGATGGTTTAACGATGATTAATACATTAGTCGGCATGCGTCTACACTTAAAAACAGGCAAACCGATTATTGCGAATAGAACAGGCGGTTTATCAGGCCCGGCGATTAAACCAGTTGCCCTTCGTATGATCTATGAAGTAAGTCAGCAAACCTCTCTACCGATTATCGGTATGGGCGGTATTACGAATGCTGAAGATGTAATTGAGTTTTTCTATGCGGGAGCAAGTGCAGTCGCAGTTGGTACAGCAAACTTTGTTGATCCATTTGTTTGTCCAACGATTATCGATGAGCTTCCAGCGCTCCTTGATGAGCTTGGCTTTGATCATATTTCACAATGTACGGGAAGGAGCTGGAAATAAGATGAATAACTCGTTGATTATTGCGCTTGACTTTCCTAATTTAGAAGAAACGAAAAAGTTTTTACAGCCTTTCGGTTCTGAAAAGTTGTTCGTGAAAGTCGGTATGGAGCTTTTTTATCAAAATGGTCCAGCGATGGTTTCATATTTAAAAGAGCAAGGACATGATGTGTTTCTTGACTTGAAGCTTCATGATATTCCGAATACAGTGAAAATGGCGATGAAAGGTCTTGCTAGTTTAGGAGCGGACTTAGTCAATGTTCATGCCGCTGGTGGCCAAAAAATGATGGAAGCAGCACTAGAAGGTTTAGATGCTGGGACTACAGGCGGTCAAAAACGACCGCTATGTATTGCGGTTACGCAATTAACAAGTACAACAGAAGAGCAGATGAATAGAGAACAGAATATCCTTGGTTCACTTGAGGATGCTGTCCTGCATTATGCGTCTCTTACAAATGCAGCAGGATTGGATGGTGTGGTTTGTTCCACTCATGAAGTGAAGCGAATCCATGAAACGATTGGTTCGCAATTTTTAACGGTAACGCCTGGTATCCGTAATGCAACAGGAGCAACGCACGATCAAGCGCGCGTTGCGACACCAGCACTAGCAAGAGAGCTTGGTTCAGATTTTATTGTGGTAGGACGAGCAATTACGAAAGCTGATGATCCATTACAATCTTATTTATCGATGAAGAACGCTTGGGAGGGAATTTCATGTTAAAACAAACTATTGCACAACATCTATTAGAAATTAAAGCGGTGTACTTACAGCCGAATGATCCTTTCACATGGTCTTCAGGAATGAAAGCACCAATCTATTGCGACAATCGCTTAACGCTTTCTTATCCAACTATTCGTCAAGATATCGCTCGCGGGTTGCAGCAATTAATTGAAGAGCATTTCCCTGGTACGGAATTAGTTGCCGGAACAGCAACAGCAGGAATTGCCCATGCAGCATGGGTAAGTGATTTAATGAACCTCCCAATGTGCTACGTTCGTTCGAAAGCAAAAGAGCATGGCAAAGGGAATCAAATTGAAGGCAGCGCGAAGCCAGGTCAAAAAGTCGTTGTTGTAGAAGATCTTATTTCGACAGGCGGCAGTGCGATTACAGCTGCACAAGCACTTCGCGAAGCTGGTTGTGATGTACTTGGTATCGTTTCGATCTTTACATATGAGCTCGAAAAAGGAAAAGAAAAACTAGCAGCTGAAGGGTTAGCTTCTCATTCGATTAGCGATTATTCAACACTTGTACAAGTAGCAAAAGAACAAGGCTATATTAACGAAGGCGAACTGCAAAAGCTAACGAAATGGCGCGAAAATCCAGAAGATCCTTCTTGGATTGATGCTTAAAAGAAAAAGAATGTCCTACCGTATGAAACGGTAGGGCATTTTTTGTTATTTTGGTTCTGTTAAAAATCGTATACATCAACAATATTCGTTAATCTGATTAGATCTTAACGAAACTTTTAATCAAATGAAATGCTAGCCTAACGTAAGAGAAAGAGAAGTAGTGTTATAATAACGTAAGCGAATTGGTCTTACAAACAATTAGGGATTTTGTAATAGGGGTTAAGGGGGGCTTGATATGAAACGAATAGCGGTCATTGATATAGGCTCAAATTCCTTTCATATGATTATTTGTGAAGTGAGCGAAAACGATTTTAATCCAATTAAAATCGTCAATGATAATGATTATAAAGCGTACGTTCGTTTAGGGGCTAACTTGCAACAAGGTGATTGCATAAAGTTAGAAAAAATCCAGGAAATTATGACGGTTTTAACTAGATTTCAGCATGTAGCAATGAGCAACAAAGTGAGCAAAATCTTTTGCGTAGCAACGGAGGCTTTACGTCGTGCGGCTAATGGACAGGAAATCATTCAACGGATAAAAGAACAGATCGGAATAGAAGTTGAGTTGATTTCCGGACAACAAGAAGCGTATCTAGGATACTACAGCCTTGTTAATGGTTTTGCACTCGACAATTATTTAATGGTTGATATTGGCGGGAGCAGTACAGAGCTTGTGTATGTTAGTAATCGGGAGATGAAACAATCGATTAGCTTACCAGTTGGTTCATTAAATATTTGTGATCGATTCCAATCTACGAATATGATTGATAATCAGCTCCTCGTAAAAATGACGCAATCTTTTACTACACTATTAGACAGCGTTGAATGGTTAAAAGATTTAGAAATTGATGCAATCATTGGTGTTGGCGGAACGATGCGGACTATTGGAAAGTATGACCGGGCTAGGAAGCGTTATCCGTTGTCGATTCAGCATAATTATTCGCTAACCTTCGAACGGGTTCAAGCTATTTTTGAAGAGCTGCGAATGTTAACAGAGCAGGAACGTTTAGATGCCGAGGGGCTCCCTAAGAAACGAGCAGCCATCTTTCCGAGTGCTTTATTATTTGTTATAACGATTATGAATTATGTACAGAATAAACAACTTATTTTAAGTAAGCATGGGTTAAGAGAAGGGGTTGTATGGGATTATCTATTAAAGGGAGCTGTATGTGAGAATATACTAGAGCGTGATATTGAACAGCTTCTGAATGAGCATGCTCTTTCCGGGCGTTATCAGCAACGTTTCGCGGAGGTGTTTACTGCATGTCAGTCGATGTTAACTACGGAAGAGGTTGATGTGATAAAGCTTGCGACGTTCTTTAATTTGAAAAAACAGTACTCTGATGGAAAGCAGACTAAGAAATTTTTGAAATACTTATTCTCACGCGGCGTATTTGGAGTGACTCATCAGCAAATGATGATGGCGCTGTTAATTGCTGATTATAACGTGGATGATAAGTATAAAAGGATTTTGACTGATAGTGACCATGCCTTTGTTTTGCGCATGAAGTCATTGAATTTGTTTAGAGAATAAAAGAATGTATAGGCTGTTTACAACGTTTGAGTGAGAAAGAGCGTTGTAAACAGCCTATTTCTGTTAAAATATTGATGTACATTAATTAGAGAAATTCGTTATAGATAAAGGAGAGGGCACATCTTGATTACTGTAGAAAATGTTTCATTTCGACGTAATAATAAGCATATTTTACATGATGTATCGTGGTCTGTACAACAAGGAGAGTATTGGTGTCTATTAGGGCTAAATGGTTCTGGGAAAACAACGCTTTTAAATATAATCAATGGCTATATTTGGCCGACAGAGGGGAAAGTTCATGTATTAGGACATACATTTGGTCAAACGAATTTACCTGAGCTGCGTAAAGAAATTGGCTGGGTGAGTTCATCACTGCAACAGCGCTTTCGAGAGTATGATACGGTGTTTCAGATTATCTTAAGCGGAAAATTTGCTTCAATTGGCTTATACGATAAAGTAGATGAACGTGATATTGAGCGTGCAAAAGAATTAATGAAGTTATTACAATGTGAACATTTACAGGATCAAGCTTATGGCGTTTTATCGCAAGGAGAGCGCCAACGAGTGCTTATTGCAAGAGCGCTTATGCCGTCGCCTAAGCTTCTTATTTTAGATGAACCATGCACAGGACTAGATTTACTAGCAAGAGAACAGTTGCTTCAGTTTATCGAAAAGGTTGCCACTGAGCCAAACGGTCCGACACTTATTTACGTGACGCATCATGTTGAAGAAATTTTACCGTGCTTTACACATACTCTTTTGATGCGTGAGGGGAAAGTATTTGCTTCTGGACGAACGAATGAACAGTTAACAGAATCTATGCTTTCAGATTTTTTTAAGCAGCCGATTGCCATTCAACATGAGCAAGATCGAACGTGGATTGCACTTAAATAATTGGTTCTGTTAAATAACGTTCGTATAAATTAACAATATTTATGAGCATAACCAAATAATTAAATATAGTGAATTGGACATGATTATTCCATTTCAAAGAAAAGAGGCTGTGTTGGCAGCCTCTTACGTTGCTATTCATTATTTTTTAATTGAATGACGATTTCCTCGTCTGGTGTAACGAACAGGGTTTGCTGCTGTTCATAAATGACGAAGCCGGGTTTTGCGCCGCTTGGTTTTTTTACATGACGTACCTTTGTATAATCAACTGGGACAGAGCTTGATTGCCGGGCTTTACTATAGTAAGCGGCTAAAATAGCAGCTTCTTTAATCGTTTGTTCGCTCGGTACTTCGTTGCGAATGACAACATGTGAACCAGGAATATCTTTCGTATGAAGCCATATTTCATCACGACGAGCAAATTTATTTGTTAAGTAATCGTTTTGTTTATTGTTTTTTCCAACGAAAATAATATCTCCGTTTGTAGAGTGGTATGTTTCAAGCTGCGGTTTGGCATTGGCAGGTTTTTTCATGCCTTTTTTTTGCTTTTGGCGTAAGTAGCCTTCTTCTTGCAACTCTTCACGAATTTCTTCTACATCCTTTGGTGATGCGGATTGTAGCTGCTGCTGCAACGTTTCAAAGTAGTGTAATTCCTCTTTTGTTTTTTCAATTTGTTCTTGAACAATAGCGACTGCATTTTTCGCTTTTTGATATTTAGCGAAATAATGCTGAGCGTTTTCTGTCGGTGTTTTTTGTGGATTAAGTGGAATAACGACGGTCCCTTCATTTTCATCATAATAATTGACGACTTCAATCTCCGTTAGTCCCTTTGTCATTTGATATAAGTTCACGGTCAATAATTCGCCATATAGTTGATATTGCTCACTGCGTTCGGTTTCTTGTAATGTTCGTTCAAGCTTTCCAATTTTTTTTCGGTTTTTTTCCACTTCGTTTGTGATGAATCGTTCAAGGTCATGTCCTTGCTGCTTAACACGATCACGCTCAGCCTTACCAAAATAAAAGCGATCCAGCATTTGGCTAAGCGACGAGAAAGATTTAGCCTCGCCAGAAAGATGATGTAAAGGAAGCATATAAAACACGTCTTTTTTTCCATCTGATATCATAGTAGGTATGTAATCTTGCTTAGAAAGAGTATGGATTAATGCAAGAAAAGCCCCCGGCAATGTGTCTGAATTAGCAAGTCCAGCGAGATGAACGGCTTCTTTAGCGAATAAAGGGGAGATTCCGGCGAATTGTTGTACAAGCTGACGATCTAATTTGCCCGCATTGAAATCTAGTTGTTTTACGATATCTTCTGTAGAAGCAGTAAATGGGTTTTGTTTGTGCTGTGCAGGAGGGAGCTTGTACTCTTGCCCTGGCAAAATGGAACGGTGACTATTCACTGCATAAGATACATGTTTAATACTGTCGAGAATCATATTTCGTTCTTGATCGACTAAAATAATGTTGCTGTGACGACCCATAATCTCAATAATTAATTGTTTTTGAGATAAATCGCCGAGTTCGTTACGTCCTTTTACATCCAGAATAATCATTCGGTCTAATTCATGTTGACGAATATCCTCAATCGTAAATCCTTCAAGATGCTTTCTGAGCAGCATGCAAAACATTGGCGGCTCTTTTGGATTCTCATAATCTTCTTCTGTTATTTGAACTCTTGCATAGCTTGGATGAGCAGAGAGTAATAATTTAAAATTTTTCTTGCCTGCCCGAACAACCAAAATTAATTCGTTTTTATAAGGCTGATGCACTTTGTTAATACGGCCGCCTTTTAGTAAAGAAGCGATTTCTTCTGTCATCGCCTTTGTAAATAATCCGTCAAATGACATATATTCTACATCCTTTTTCAAATATTGAGTGAAGTAACGACTATATGGTAAGCAATCGAGACTGGTACCACTTTTCATAATCATTATAGCATTTTTTTGGACGAGTCTGAATATGTATGGGAGGAGAGATGGTTGGAGCTTGGCAAGGTTAGAGGAGGGGGAGTACTGCTTAGATCGTGCACATTATCTGTTGCTGTAAATAATCCCGCCGCCACTTTTCTACTATTATGCAGAGGATGTGTGATGCTCGATGAAGTTCCGGGAAATGAAGACGCAAGAAATAGAGAATGCTCTTCAAACAAGCATTAAGCTTGGATTGAACAAAGATGAGGTGACGAAAAGGCAGCGTAAACATGGGTTTAACGAACTTCAAGAGGCTGAAAAACAGTCTGCGTTACTGTTATTTTTTGCCCAGTTTAAAGATTTCATGGTGCTCGTATTATTGGTCGCAACGCTTATCTCTGGGATACTAGGTGAGTATGTAGATGCCATTGCTATCATTGCAATTGTGTTTTTAAACGGGATTCTTGGATTTTTTCAAGAACGAAAAGCAGAGAAGTCTTTAGATGCTTTAAAGGAGATGTCTGCTCCGCAAGTCCATGTGTTACGTGATAATAAATGGATAAAAATACCCTCTAAGGAAGTCGTTGTTGGAGATGTGTTAAAATTTGCAAGCGGTGACCGAATCGGAGCAGATTTGCGAATTATTGAATCATTCAGTTTAGAAATTGAAGAATCTGCTTTAACAGGTGAATCGCAACCGGCTGTTAAAACATCTGAGCCGCTTTTATTTGATGCAGATGGTATTGGGGACGAAGAGAATAAAGCATTTATGGGGACGATGGTAACGAGAGGAAGCGGTAAAGGAATTGTCATCGCCACTGGAATGGATACAGCGATGGGGAAAATTGCCCACTTGCTTCAAACAGCGGAAACGATGATTACACCGCTTCAACGCAGATTGGAGCAGCTTGGTAAAGTTTTAATTGCGACGGCACTCGTGTTAACCGTTATTGTAGTATTGACAGGTGTATTACAAGGACATGACGTGTATACGATGTTTTTAGCAGGGGTATCGCTGGCGGTTGCAGCTATTCCTGAAGGCTTGCCGGCTATTGTGACGGTCGCCTTGTCGCTAGGTGTGCAACGTATGATTAAGCAGCAGGCGATTGTTCGTAAGCTTCCCGCTGTTGAAACGCTCGGTTGTGCATCGGTTATTTGTTCAGATAAAACAGGAACGATGACACAAAACAAAATGACAGTGACAAAGCTATGGAGTGGCGGAAAGACATGGGATGCTACAGGGACGGGCTATGCTCCTGAAGGAGAATTTCTAGACGGTGAACGAGCTGTTTCTGTACAAGCGGAAAAGTCATTGCTTCAATTGTTAACATTCGGTATGCTGTGTAATAAAGCGGATTTAGTGAGAAAAGGAGATCGGTTTACGTTAGATGGTGATCCAACAGAAGGAGCGATGTTTGTTGCTGCATTAAAAGCAGGATTAACGAGAGAGCAATTGTTTGAGAAGTTTACAATTGTGAAGGAATTTCCGTTTGATTCGACACGAAAAATGATGAGTGTCATCATAAAAGATGAAGCAGGAAAGCATTTTGTTGTAACGAAAGGGGCTCCAGATGTCCTGTTTGCTCGCTGTGAGTCGATTTTGTGGGATGGGAAAACAGCTCCTTTGAATAAAGAATATCAAGCAAGTGTTCATCGAGAAATGGAAGGACTAGCTTCACTTGCTCTTCGGATGATTGCGGTAGGCTATAAGCCATTAGCGGCTGGACATGTCGTGTTACATGAAGAGGAAGCTGAAAAGAACTTAACATTTATGGGGCTGCAAGGAATGATTGATCCTCCGCGTCCTGAAGTGAAGCAAGCTATTAAAGAATGTCGAGAAGCAGGCATTAAAACAGTGATGATTACGGGAGACCATGTAACGACCGCTAAAGCGATTGCTGCGCAGCTCGGTATTTTAAAGGGCAAGGAGAAGGTTATTGAAGGGAAGCAATTAAATGATTTGTCGTTTGAAGAGCTAGAAGAAATAGTGGAAGATGTTGCGGTGTTCGCTCGTGTGTCACCTGAGCACAAACTACAAATTGTAAAGGCTCTGCAAAATAAAGGGCATATCGTAGCGATGACCGGCGATGGAGTGAATGATGCCCCGGCTATTAAAACAGCGGATATTGGGGTAGCGATGGGGATTACAGGAACAGATGTGGCAAAAGAAGCTTCCTCACTCATATTAGTGGATGATAATTTTGCGACGATTAAATCAGCGATTAAAGAAGGACGAAATATTTATGAAAACATTCGGAAGTTTATTCGTTATTTATTAGCTTCGAATGTAGGAGAAATTTTGGTGATGTTTTTTGCCATGCTTTGTGCCTTACCGTTGCCGATGGTGCCTATTCAAATCTTATTCGTCAATTTAGTGACAGATGGTTTACCGGCGATGGCTTTAGGTCTAGATGAGCCAGAAGATGATGTGATGAAGCAAAAGCCGCGCAGTCCAAACGAAGGCGTATTTGCAAGGGGACTTGGGTGGAAAATCATTTCTCGCGGTTTTTTAATTGGTGTTTCCACCTTGATTGCTTTTTATATTGTCTATCGTGCGAATCCGGACAATTTGGAATATGCTCAGACGGTCGCTTTTGCTACATTAGTGCTAACGCAGCTGATTCACGTGTTTGACTGCCGAAGCGAACGTTCCATCTTTTCACGAAATCCTTTTGGAAATAAATATTTAGTTGGTGCCGTATTGTCTTCTTTACTGTTAATGATTGCGGTCATTTATTATCAGCCATTGCAACTGATTTTCCATACGATTGCGATTCCTGCTCGTGATTGGCTGTTAATTATCGGAATGTCGTCGATTCCAACTTTTTTACTGGCTGGCAGCTTTTTAGCAAGAAAATCAAAATAATATATGATATAATCCATAAGGTAGTAGAGTGTTCTCTATTACCTTTTTATTTTTTCCAATACATATAATGACTGTACATTATGTTTGATAGGAAGTGAAACCATGGTTATTAGTATGACAGGCTATGGACGAGGTAAGGCAGAGAATGATCATGTAAGGGTAACTGTTGAAATTAAAACGGTGAATCATCGCTTTTGTGAATACAATATTCGAATGCCGCGACAGCTTTTATTCTTAGAAGATAAAGTAAAGAAGAAAGCAAATGAATATATTCGACGTGGACGGGGAGAAATTTTTATTACAGTCGAAGGAGAAGGCCTTGTTTCTAAGGAGCTGAAGTTCGATTGGGATATTGCAGATCAATTTGTTTCACTCATAGATACAGTACAAGAAAAGTATCAGTTTACATCACAAGTTACGTTACAAGATTTACTGAAACTTGAAACGGTTTTTTCGGTAGAGGAAGTGCCCGCAGAAAATGATGAAGTGGAATGGCTTCTACTGCAAGCCTTAACAAGCGCGTTAGAAGATGTAAAACGTATGCGTGTTCAAGAAGGTCAAGAGCTAGCTTATGACTTAGAAAAACATAAGGAAAAGTTAGCAGCTATTGCACAGCATGTGAAACAATATGCTCCTTCTGTTGTTCGTGCTTATAAAGACAGGCTAGCGATGAAGTTAAACGAGTTAACGGACGGATTGATTGAAGAAAGTCGACTTGTTACAGAAGCTGCCATTTTTGCAGATAAGTGTGACATTAACGAAGAGTTAACTAGATTAGAAAGCCACTTATTACAATTCGCAGAAACATTGAAGCAAAAAGATCCGATTGGTCGTAAGCTTGATTTTCTTGTACAAGAGATGAACCGAGAAGTCAACACAATTGGTTCAAAGGGAAATGACTCTCTTATTACAAAGGAAGTTGTCGAAATGAAAAGCTTATTAGAAAAGATGAAAGAACAAGTTCAAAATATTGAATAGGTTGTTTATGATTAAAGCTTCAAGGTGACAATAGAATAGGGATGGAGGACAATAATGTCGATCAAGCTCATAAATATCGGTTTTGGAAATATTGTTTCTGCAAATCGTATTGTCTCAATCGTGAGTCCGGAATCGGCTCCAATTAAAAGAATTATTCAGGATGCCCGCGATCGCGGTTCATTAATAGATGCTACATACGGAAGAAGAACAAGAGCTGTAATTATAACAGATAGTGATCACGTTATCTTATCAGCTGTTCAGCCGGAAACAGTTGCTGCACGTCTTCAAGATCGTGATGACAGCGTAGAAGAGGGGTAAAGGACATATTATGAAAGAAAAAGGGTTATTGATTGTATTATCTGGACCATCTGGTGTTGGAAAGGGAACGGTTCGAAAGGCTATTTTCTCCGAGCCTGATAAATCGTTTGAGTATTCTATTTCGATGACGACTCGTCTTCCACGTGAAGGAGAAGTTGACGGGGTTGATTATTTCTTTAAAACGCGAGAAGAATTTGAAGCGCTCATTGAGCAAGGGAAATTGCTCGAGCATGCTGAGTTTGTAGGAAACTACTATGGTACACCTGTTGATTATGTACGAGAGACAATTGAGGCAGGAAAGGATATTTTCCTAGAAATTGAAGTAGAAGGAGCAAAGCAAGTTCGGGAAAAGTTCCCAGATGGCTTGTTTATTTTCCTAGCGCCGCCAAGTCTTTCAGAGCTTGAGAACCGCATCGTGAATCGTGGAACGGACACGGAAGAGGTCATTCAACGTCGAATGAAAGTGGCAAAAGAGGAAATTGAACTTATGAGTTTATATGATTATGTCGTTGAAAATGATTCTGTAGAAAGAGCATGTGAAAAAGTAAACTGCATTATTGTTGCTGAACATTGTCGACGTGAAAGAGTAGAAGCTCGTTATAAAAAAATGCTGGAGGCTGAATAAATTATGTTATATCCACCAATTGATTCTTTATTACTTAAAATTGATTCTAAATACTCACTTGTTTCTGTTGCTGCTAAGCGCGCTCGTGAAATGCAAATGAAGGAAGATTGCCAGGTTGAAAAGCCAGTTTCTCATAAATCTGTTGGTCGTGCGCTAGAGGAAATTTATTCTGGAAAATTAACTTATACGAATCAATATGAAGAAAAGTAAGTAATCGTATTTGCTTGACCTTTTCGGGTCTGACTCCGTAAAGCAATGAGGCTCGGTAGTTTATCTACCGTATCTCGCTCTGCAAACGTTGTCAGACCTTTTCTTTTTGTGCAGGAGAAGGGGATGTCTGCATGAACTTATTCTATTGGAATAGATGTTTGAATGATAATCGTTTCAAAAGGTAAAGTGATATTCGTTTTATATCCATTTGGATTATAATAAACTAAACAATGTTCAAGCTAGGGGGAAATTCTATGCTTATCGATAAAAAGATTCTTCTTTGTGTAACAGGTGGGATTGCTGTGTATAAGGCAGCAGCTTTAACAAGTAGATTAACACAAGCAGGAGCTTCGGTGAAGGTAATCATGAGTGATTCAGCTCGTCAATTTGTGACTCCGCTTACATTTCAAGCGCTCTCACGACATGATGTTTATACGGACACGTTTGATGAGAAGGATTCAGCCGTTATTGCTCATATTGATTTAGCGGATTGGCCAGATCTTATTCTACTTGCTCCAGCAACAGCGAATGTGATTGGGAAGATTGCCAATGGTATTGCTGATGATATGATTACGACAACACTTTTGGCAACAGAAGCACCAGTTTGGGTTGCTCCAGCGATGAATGTACATATGTATGCTCATCCTGCTGTTCAAAAAAATATGGATACATTACGATCTTTCGGCTATCAGTTCATTGAACCAGGAGAAGGCTATTTAGCGTGTGGTTATGTTGGCAAAGGGCGCCTTGAAGAGCCCGAAACGATTGTTCAGCATTTGCAGCAGGCTTTTAATGAGAAGAATCAGCCATTACCGCTTAGCGGAAAGAAATGTTTAATCACAGCAGGGCCGACGCGGGAAGCGATTGATCCCGTTCGTTTTTTAACGAATCATTCGACTGGCAAGATGGGGTATGCTTTGGCAGAAGAAGCAATTAAACTAGGTGCAGAAGTAACGCTTATTTCAGGACCAGTCAATTTGGCGCCACCTGCTAAAGCACATGTTGTACAAGTAGAATCAGCAGCAGAGATGTATGATGCGGTCTGGCCATTTTATGACGATACGGATATTGTTATTGGTACAGCTGCTGTGGCCGATTATAAGCCAAAAGTTTATCATACACATAAAATGAAAAAACAACCGGGAGACAATGTCATTGAGTTAGAACGAACAAAAGATATTCTTCAAGAGTTGGGAATGAAGAAAACTCACCAACTCATTATTGGGTTTGCTGCTGAAACGAACGCAGTAGAAGAATATGCACGTGGAAAGCTTGAGAAAAAGAATGCAGATATGATTGTAGCCAATAATGTGACGACAGCAGGAGCAGGCTTTGGAACAGATACGAATATTGTAACGATATTTAAACGAGATGGCAGTGCCATCAACTTGCCAATGCTGACAAAAGCAGAGACAGCGAAACGAATTTTAACTGAAGCAGCTTCAATGTTACAAAAGGATTGATGGAAAGTATGAACATTGCAACAGTTATTGTGGATGTTCCCGCAAAGCAAACCGACCGTGAATTTGATTATCGAATTCCGGAAAAATGGACAAACATCATTCAACCAGGAATGCGTGTAATTGTCCCCTTTGGTCCAAGAATGGTACAAGGATTTGTGGTCGGAGTGAAAGATCATAGTGAGTGGAATAAGTTGCGTAATATGAAAGAGCCGATGGATTTAGAACCGGTCTTAAATGAGGAATTGCTGCAGCTTGCTGATTGGATGACGAGGGAAGCGATGTGCTTTAAGATTACCGCTTTACAAGCAATGCTTCCAGCAGCGATGAAAGCAAAATATGAAAAAGTCCTTAATATAATCGAAGAAAAAAAAGATAGGTTATCTCCTATTGTTCTTGCTGCAATGGGACATCGTTCTTCGATTACTTGGAAGGAAGTCATTGAAGGAGAACATGGGGCTCTTTTTCAAAAAGAAGTACAACAGGGGCATCTCGAGCTTGTTTATTATGTGAAGAATAAATTAAATAAAAAAACGATTAAAGTGATTCGCCCATTACATACAGGGGAAAAGCTTGCGGAAATTGCACTCACTTTTACCGGAAATGCGAAAAAACAACGTGAGGTTTTACAATATTTCTGTGCGCATCCTGAACCTATTTCGTTAAAAGAGTTGCTTGAAGTAACGCATACATCGAACGGGACGGTCAAAGCATTAGTCAAGAAGCAGCTGCTTGCTGAAGAAAATCAGGAAGTGTATCGTAATCCGTATGAAAACCGAATATTTGAGCGGTCAGAGCCGCTGTCGTTAACGAATGAGCAAGCTTTAGCACTGCATCCGATTCAAGAAAATATTAGGAACAAAGAACATGAGGTGTTTCTTCTATATGGAGTAACAGGAAGCGGAAAAACGGAAGTCTATCTTCAGGCCATTGCTTCTGTTATTGAAAAGGGAGAGGAAGCAATTATGCTTGTTCCGGAAATTTCGTTAACACCGCAAACGGTCAAACGTTTTAAAGAACGATTTGGCGAGCAGGTCGCTGTGATGCATAGCGGCTTGTCAATCGGGGAGAAGTATGATGAGTGGCGTAAAATTCATCGTAAAGAAGTGAAAGTGGTTGTTGGGGCACGATCGGCTATCTTTGCGCCATTTGAACATCTTGGCTTAATTATTATCGATGAAGAACATGAAGCAAGCTATAAACAAGAAGAGACACCACGCTACCATGCCCGTGATGTAGCGATTGAGCGAGCTAAATCACATCGCTGTCCGGTTATTCTCGGCAGTGCGACACCTACATTAGAATCGTTTGCCCGCGCTCAAAAAGGGGTATATAAGTTACTAACGATGAGCCGACGCATGAATGAAAGTGCACTTCCAGCTGTTGAAATCATCGATATGCGCGAGGAACTCCGCAATGGAAATCGCTCGATGTTTTCAGAAATGCTGTTGACGAAATTAACAGACCGTCTTGAAAAAAGGGAACAGACTGTTTTGATGTTAAATAAACGAGGGCACTCATCCTTTGTTATGTGCCGCAGCTGCGGCTATGTGATTCATTGTCCAAACTGTGATATTTCTCTCACCTATCATCGCTTTAATGATATAATGAAATGTCATTATTGCGGCCATGAAGAGGGCATGCCCAATGTTTGTCCAGAATGTGAAAGTGAACATATTCGCTTTTTTGGAACAGGAACGCAAAAAGTAGAGGAAGAACTAGCGAAGATACTCCCTGAAGCACGCGTTATTCGTATGGATGTGGATACGACAAGCAAGAAGGGCTCGCATGAACGATTGTTGAATGCTTTTGGAGAAGGCAAGGCTGATATTTTACTTGGTACGCAAATGATTGCAAAAGGTCTTGATTTTCCTAATATTACGCTTGTCGGAGTTTTATCAGCGGATACAATGTTGCATTTACCAGACTTTCGTTCTTCAGAGAAAACGTTTCAGCTTTTAACGCAAGTGAGTGGACGAGCTGGAAGGCACAATCTTCCTGGAGAAGTAGTGATTCAAACATATACACCTGAGCATTATAGTATTGAGTTAGCTGCTCTTCAACATTATGATTCGTTTTATGAACGAGAAATGTTGATTCGGAGGCAAAGTCATTATCCGCCTTATTTCTATCTTGTTCTTATTACCGTATCACATGAAGATGTCATGAAAACGGTGGCGACGACAGAAAAGATTACACACTATTTAAGAATGCATTTAAGTCCGCATTCTATTATTTTCGGCCCAGTTGCTTCACCGCTTAGTCGAATCAACAATAGATATCGCTATCAATGTCTGATAAAATACAAGCGGGAGCCGCAATTACATCATCATTTACACACGATTTTAGAGCATTATCAACAAGAATCTATACAACATCATTTGACCATTTCGATTGATTTAAATCCACAAATTATGATGTAGTCCAGTCGCGAGCTGCTAGAAGCGCTCGCGTTTTTAAATAAAATGATTTTAAAACGAGTAAGGGGATATCGCTTCACGCGCCTTGCGCTTTTCTAATAGGAGGTTTAATTTTTTGACGATTTTACCAATTGTAATGTTTCCGGAAAAAATTTTGAAACAAAAATGTGCAAAAGTCACAAGTTTTGATAAAAATTTGGCTAAGCTGTTAAATAATATGTATGAAACGATGGTTGAAGCAGATGGAGTAGGGCTCGCTGCTCCGCAAGTTGGTGTGAAAAAACAAATTGCTGTCGTGGAAATAGATGAGGAATCCGGTGTCATTGAAATGATCAATCCAGAAATTTTAGAAGCAGATGGAGAACAAACTGGGATTGAAGGGTGCTTAAGTTTTCCGGATGTATACGGTGAAGTAACACGTCCATATCGTGTAAAGATTCGGGCACAAAATCGACGTGGAGAATATTATGAGCTTGAAGCGGAAGATTTTTTAGCGCGCGCCATTCAACATGAAATTGATCATTTGCACGGCGTTTTATTTACAAGTAAAATTTCTCGCTATATAACAGTAGAAGAGCTAGAAGGGTTTGAGGAACGATGACAAAGATTATTTTTATGGGGACGCCGGATTTTTCGGTACCTGTTTTAAAGCGAATTATGGATGAGGGCTATGAAGTAATAGCGGTTGTAACGCAACCTGATCGACCAGTTGGACGGAAGAAAGTATTAACGCCTCCCCCTGTAAAAGTAGAGGCGGAGAAGTACGGTATCCCAGTATATCAACCAGAAAAAATTCGTAATGAAGTAGATTTAGCTGAGATTTTGGCCCTAAAACCTGACTTAGTTGTGACAGCGGCTTTTGGACAGATTTTACCGAATGAACTGCTGGAAGCGCCAAAGTTTGGCTGTATTAATGTCCATGCTTCTCTTTTACCAGAGCTGCGCGGCGGCGCACCGATTCATTATTCAATTTTGCAAGGAAAAGAAAAAACAGGTATTACGATTATGTATATGGCTGAAAAGCTGGATGCGGGAGATATTTTAACACAGGCAGAGGTTGTCATTGAAGAAGAAGATAATGTTGGAACACTTCATGATAAGTTAAGTCAAGTGGGGTCAGATTTATTAGCGGAAACTTTGCCAAAACTAATAAATGGAGAACTTACTCCCATTAAGCAAGATGAAGCGAAAGCAACTTTTGCTTCAAATATTAAACGGTCCGATGAAAAAATTGATTGGACAAGAACAGGGCAAGAAATTTATAACCATGTGCGCGGCTTAAATCCGTGGCCTGTAGCGTATACACTATTGGAAGGCAATGTCTTAAAAGTATGGCAAGTAAAAAAGCTTCCAGACATGAAAGAATCCGCTCCGGGAACTATCATCGATGTTCGTGAAGAAGGGATTGTTGTTGCAACAGGTAACGAAACCGCTATTCTCATTACCGAGCTTCAGCCTTCAGGTAAGAAAAAAATGCTGGCAAAAGATTATTTACGCGGTGCTGGGGCATTTATTAAAGCAGGTATGAAGGTAGGAGAAGAATAATGAAGCAAACGAAAAAGGGTGTGCGAGACATTGCTCTTGATATTCTCGAATCAGTAGAGAAAAATCAAGCGTATAGCAACTTGATGTTAAATAATGTGATTAATAAATACCAGCTTTCCAGTGCAGACAGCGGGTTGTTAACGGAAATTAGTTACGGAACGATTCAACGAAAGATGACGTTAGATTATTTCCTTAAACCGTATATTAAAAACCCGAAAAAAACACAGTCTTGGGTAATCAATTTACTTCGTATGTCTGTTTATCAAATGGTTTACTTAGATAAAGTGCCGGATCATGCGATTTTGTTTGAGGCAGTAGAAATTGCGAAAAGACGCGGCCATAAAGGAACGACATCGATGGTTAATGGTGTACTTCGCAATATTCAACGAAATGGCGTTGCTTCTTTTGAGGAAATTGAAGATGAAAGCGAACGTTTAGCGATTAGGACGAGTCATCCCATTTGGCTTGTGAAGCGTTGGATTGAGCAATTTGGCTTTGAAAAAACCGCGGATATGTGTGAAGTTAATTTAACAGCGCCTTTGCAAACGGCACGGGTGAATGTAAAGAAAATTTCCCGCAGTGAACTTGTGAGTATTTTAATTGAAGAAGGCTACGATGTTGAAGCGAGTGATATTTTACCTGAAGCCATTATTTGTTATCGTGGGAATTTAGCGCATTCAGAAAGCTATAAATTAGGATACCTATCCATTCAGGATGAAAGCTCAATGCTCGTTGCTCATGCTTTAGGAGCAAGTGGAAATGATGCGGTTCTTGACTGCTGTGCAGCACCTGGAGGAAAAACAACACATATTGCCGAAGGTTTAACGACTGGACAAGTGTATGCTTTAGATTTGCATGAGCATAAAGTGAAGCTGATTAAAGATCAAGCAGAGCGTTTAGGGCTTCGAAATGTTAAAACACAAGCTGCGGATAGCCGGCATGTTCAAGACTTATTTAATAAAGAAGGCTTTGACCGTATTCTTGTCGATGCACCATGTTCAGGTCTAGGTGTCATGCGCCGTAAACCAGATGTGAAGTATACGAAAACAAAAGATGATATAATAAAGCTCTCTTCTATTCAACAAAAGTTGTTAGACGCAGCGGCACCTTTAGTGAAGCAAGGCGGGCGTTTGATTTATAGTACATGTACGGTCGATCGCGAGGAGAATGATCGAGTGGCAGCTGCCTTTTTGGAAAGCCATCAGGAATTTGAAAGCGATCTAAGTTTAAAAGAAAGAATGCCTGAGGCAATCGTGCCTTATGTGGAAGGACATAGCCTTCAAGTGTTCCCTCAATATTTTGAAAGCGATGGATTTTTTATTGCAAGCTTTAGAAAGAAGGTACAAGCATGACAGAAATTACAAAGTCAACAAGAGTGAAAAAAGATACGAAGCCGGAAAAGCCTTCGATTTATTCGTTAGAAATTCAGCAGCTGAAAGAATGGGCTGTTGAGAACGGTGATAAAGCCTTTCGTGGTGAACAAATTTATGATTGGTTATACAAAAAGCGCGTAAAAGGGTTTGCTGAAATGACAAACCTATCAAAACAGCTGCGTGATAAATTAGAAGAACAGTTTACATTTACAACGCTGAATACATTAATTCAACAAACATCTAGTGATGGTACGATGAAGTTTTTATTTGAGCTTCATGATGGCTATTCAATTGAAACGGTATTAATGCGTCATGATTACGGAAATTCTATTTGTGTTACAACGCAAGTCGGATGTCGAATCGGTTGTACGTTTTGCGCTTCTACACTTGGTGGGTTAAAGCGTAACTTAGAGGCAGGAGAAATTGTTGCTCAAGTTGTAAAAGTACAGCAAGCATTGGATGAGGTTGGCGAGCGGGTGAGTTCCCTTGTCATTATGGGAATTGGGGAACCATTTGATAATTATGACAACATGATGTCCTTTTTACGAAACATTAATCATGAAAAAGGTTTGAATATTGGAGCACGTCATATTACGGTTTCAACAAGCGGTATTATTCCAAAAATTTATCAATTTGCTGAAGAACCTCTACAAATTAATTTTGCTGTTTCTCTTCATGCACCAAATACGGAACTCCGCAGTAAATTAATGCCGATCAACCGTGCGTATAAACTGCCTGATTTAATTGAAGCCATTAAGTATTATACAGAAAAGACCGGGCGTCGTGTTAGCTTTGAATATGGTTTATTCGGTGGAGAAAACGATACAGTGGAGCATGCGGAAGAACTCGCTGCACTTATTAAAGGAATCAAGTGCCATGTAAACTTAATTCCTGTTAATTACGTACCAGAACGCAACTATGTGAGAACACCTCGTGAACAAATTTTTGCATTTGAAAAGACATTGAAGAAACGTGGTATTAATGTAACAATTCGAAGAGAGCAAGGTCATGACATTGATGCGGCTTGTGGTCAGCTTCGGGCCAAGGAGCGAAAAGAAGAGACGAGGTGACTCGATATGCGGACAATTTATAGAACAGACCGCGGTAAAGTACGTCAACACAATGAAGATAATGGTGGAGTTTTTATTAATTCCGCAGGGATTCGCCTTGCCATCGTAGCCGATGGCATGGGTGGTCATCGTGCTGGGGATGTGGCAAGCACGATGACCGTTGATTTGTTAAAGAAAAGCTGGGATGAAGCCGGAGCTATCGAGACAGCGAATGAAGCAGAAGAGTGGCTGAGAAAACATATTACGAAGGTAAATGAAGTTCTCTTTCAACATGCTGCGGAGAATAGCGAATGCCAAGGAATGGGAACAACTATTGTTGCAGCTATCTGTACAGACAAATTTGCATCGGTTGCCAATATCGGTGATAGTCGCTGTTACTTGTACAATGAAAGCGGGTTTAAACAAGTAACAGAAGATCATTCTCTCGTCAATGAACTCGTTCGTACTGGTCAAATTACGAAGGAAGATGCGGAAAATCACCCACGAAAAAATGTTTTATTGCGGGCATTAGGTACTGAATTGAAAGTAGAAATGGATATTGTAACTGTCATGTTTGAAGAAGAAGATATTCTTCTGCTTTGTTCGGATGGTTTGTCTAATAAAGTAAGTGAACAAGAAATGTGCAACATTGTGAAAAATGAACATTCATTAGAAGAAAAAGCAACAGCCTTTATTGATTTAGCTAATCATTATGGTGGCGAAGATAATATTACCCTCGTACTCGTTCAATTTTATGATGAAAGTGTAGTGAGGTGAGTCCGATGCTGGTTGGTAAAAGAATCAATGACCGCTATAAGCTGCTAAAAATGGTTGGCGGCGGCGGTATGGCAAATGTGTATTTGGCTCGGGACATGATTTTAGATCGCGATGTGGCACTGAAAATCTTGCGTATGGATTTTAATAATGATGAAGAATTCATTAAGCGCTTTAATCGTGAAGCACAATCGGCAACGAGTCTTGCTCATTCTAATATTGTCAGCATCTATGATGTCGGTGAAGAAGACGATATCTATTATATTGTAATGGAATATGTCGAAGGAATGACATTGAAACAATACATACAAAAAAATTCTCCCATTCCTATTGAAACAGCTTTAGATATTATGAAGCAAATTACAGCTGCTATATCTCACGCGCATCATAACGGAATTATTCATCGTGATATTAAACCACAAAACATTCTCATTGACCATGAAGGGACTGTTAAAATCACGGATTTTGGCATTGCGATGGCATTAAGTGCTACAAATATTACGCAAACAAATGCGGTGCTCGGTTCTGTTCATTATTTATCCCCTGAACAAGCGCGAGGGGGGATGGCCAATAAAAAATCGGACATTTATTCGCTTGGCATTGTGATGTTTGAGTTGTTGACAGGAAGATTGCCATTCTCAGGAGAATCCGCTGTCTCTATCGCTCTGAAACATTTACAGTCTGAAACTCCGTCACCGAAGCGATGGAATGCCGACATTCCGCAAAGTGTAGAAAACATTATTTTAAAGGCAACAGCGAAAGACAGCTATTATCGTTATGAAAGTGTTGAAGCAATGGGGGAGGATATTCGTACAGCGCTTGATCCAAGTAGAGAGAATGAAGCTCCTTTCTCCATCCCGCAAGATGAAGAGGCTACAAAGGCGATTCCGATTATTACGAATGATTATCTAGACAGCATCGATGAGACAATCGTTAGAGGACCAGAGAAAAATAAGCCCGTTTCCGACGATGATGAACCGACCATTGCCAGCGATAAAGCCAATCATAATAAGCCTGCTAAACAGCCTGAACAAGAAAAAACAAAGCGGAAAAAGGGGCCGGTTATTTTAGTGGCATCTTTTTTAACGCTATTATTTTTGACAATCTTGATTATTGTAGTGTTCCCGTCTTTGCTAGGAACAAAGGAAGTAACGATTCCCGACTTGCAAGGAAAAGAGTTAGAGGATGCGATTACCGAATTGCAAAATACAGGTCTAGTACCAGGCAAAATTATTGAATTAGAAGACGCAGAAATTCCTGAGGATCATGTTATTAAAACGAATCCAAAGGAAGGTAAGAAAGTAAAAGAAGGAGCGAAAATTGACATTTATCAAAGTATTGGTCAAGAAACGATAGTTCTTTCTGATTATGAAGGGGAAAATATAGAAGACATAGAAAAAGAATTAGAAAAAATGGAATTTAAAGATATCGTCGTGACAGAGGAGTACCATGCTGATATTGCTTCTGGAACGATTATTTCGCAAAATCCAGTGGCCAATACGGAAGTTTTACCTGAGGATACCGTTATTGAATTTACTGTTAGTAAAGGAAGCGAACAAATTTTACTGAAAGATTTAACAGGCTATAGTGAGGCAGGCCTAAAAGACTACGCGCAAGATAGCGGCCTGATCATAGAAGTAGAGAAGGAAGAATATCATCAGTCTGTACCAGAAGGACAAGTTATTTCACAGTCCCCTGCTGCTCATTCTTCCGTTGATAAAGGGAGCACAGTCAAAGTTGTATTATCTAAAGGAAAAGAAGAAGTACCGCCCAAAACGGTTACAAAAGAAATTACGATTGAATATGAGCCTGATGTTACCGGGAAGGCTCAGTATGTACAAATTTACGTTGAAGATTTAACACGAACAATGGATCAACCAATTGCCTCGTTTTTTATGACGGAGAATAAGACACGAACAATTGATTTCACGGTTTCAATTGATAAACCTGCCAGGTATAAAGTTATGCGGGATGATCAAGTAATTATAGATGAAGAGGTACAGTATTCCGATTAAGAAAGTTTAGCAGAAGGAGTGGAGCTATGCCCGAAGGAAAAATTATTAAAGCACTTAGCGGGTTTTATTATGTGTTAGACGGTGAAGAAGTGATTCAATGTCGCGGTAGAGGCGTATTTCGCAAAAATAAAGTCACGCCCCTTGTCGGCGATCATGTCGTCTATCAGGCTGAAAATAAAACAGATGGCTACGTGCTAGAAGTAAAACAGCGAAAAAACGAATTGGTTCGCCCGCCGATTGCGAATGTAGATCAAGCGATTCTCGTTTTTTCGGCAGTGGAACCAGATTTTAGTCCAGCTTTGTTAGATCGCTTTCTTGTATTGATTGAGGATAATGAAATTGACCCAATTATTGTTGTGAGTAAAATTGACTTAGTTCCTCAAGAGAAGCGAGCTCAGTTGGATGAGTACGTAAGCGATTATAGAAAATTAGGGTATCCTGTGATGATTACGTCTTCTGTCACTGAAGCAGGAATCGAGGAGCTGCTTCCATTTGTAGATGGAAAAACGAGTGTGTTTGCCGGGCAATCGGGTGTCGGTAAATCCTCAATATTAAATGCGATTAATCCTAAACTAGATTTAAAGACGAATGACATTTCATCTCACTTAGGCCGCGGCAAACATACAACAAGGCATGTGGAGCTTATTCATATTGGTTCGGGTCTTGTTGCGGATACACCAGGATTTAGCTCGCTGGATTTTATCGAAATGGAAGCTGAACGGCTTACGTATTGTTTTCCTGAGTTTTATGAGTTAAGTGAGAATTGTAAATTCCGAGGTTGCTTGCATGATAAAGAGCCTCGCTGTGCTGTGAAAGCAGCAGTGGAAGCAGGGGAAGTTCCTGTTTACCGTTATGAACATTATAAACAGTTTTTAGAAGAAATTAGAGAGAGAAAGCCGAGGTATTGAACGATGGTTAAAATTGCTCCATCTATATTGTCAGCTAATTTTGCAAAATTAGGAGAAGAGGTTTTAGACGTAGAACGCGGTGGTGCGGATTATATTCATGTCGATGTTATGGACGGGCATTTTGTTCCTAATATTACAATTGGTCCGTTGATTGTAGAGGCGATTCGACCAGTTACGAAGCTTCCGCTTGATGTGCATTTAATGATTGAAAATCCTGATCAGTATATTGAAGCCTTTGCGAAAGCAGGTGCGGATTATATTACTGTTCACGTTGAAGCATGCCCGCATTTACATCGTACAATTCAATTAATTAAATCTTTCGGTGTGAAAGCAGGCGTTGTGTTGAACCCAGCGACACCTGTTGTCCAAATTCAACATATTATTGAAGATGTGGACATGGTGCTGTTAATGACTGTAAATCCAGGCTTTGGGGGACAGAAGTTCATTCATTCTGTGTTACCAAAAATCGCTGAAGTAAAGGCATTGGCTGATCAATTCAATCCAAATTTGGAGATTGAAATTGATGGTGGTGTAAATGAAGAAACGGCCAAACTATGCATTGAACAAGGTGCTAATGTATTAGTGGCAGGCTCTGCTATTTATAACCAAGAAGACCGAACTGAGGCAATCAGAAAAATTCGCGGTAATTATTAATTGTATGGAAGGAAGCCGACTCAATACTTGAGCGGCTTTTTTTCTATAGAGGTATGGAGGCGTTATATGAATATTTGTATTATGGCTGGGGGGCCCAGTCAATATTGGCCCAACTTACATATGTATAAACAAAGAGCGAATCTGTGGGTCGGCGTTGATCGCGGAGTATTGGCATTATTAGAGCAGGGAATTACTCCTCATCTTTCAGTAGGGGATTTTGATTCGGTGACGAAGGACGAGTTTCAAATGATGCAAGCTCAATTGCCAGAAGTATCGCTGTTTCCTTCGGAGAAAGATGAAACAGATCTTGAGCTTGCTCTTAACTGGGCCATTGGCCAAAAACCAAAGAATATTTATATTTTTGGGGCGACAGGAGGGCGAATTGACCATTTTCTTGGAAATATTCAACTACTTCAGCAAGAGGCTGTTTTACACTGTTTAGATGAAGTGAATATATACATCATTGATGAGAAAAACAGTGTTACTATAAAAAAGCCTGGGACATACGATATTCAATACGATTCAAAGAAGAAATATTTTTCTCTTTTGTCTGTGACGAAGGAAGTAACAGGTATTACGCTAACAGGATTTAAATATCCGCTGCATCAAGCGCGATTAACGAGAGGATCCACGCTTTGTATTAGCAATGAACTAATTTCTGAATATGGGAATGTTTCATTTGAAAAAGGCATAATAATGATGGTAAGAAGCAATGATTAAAATTTATGCTGGAGACAGATTCAGAATTCATCTTCTGTGCATAATCTGTTAAAAAGCTTATCTCGTGATAGAACATTCCACGAAATAGGTGTGGAGATATAAGAGGAGGGGCATAATGAAATTTTATACGATTAAATTGCCTAAGGTCCTTGGTGGTTTAGTGAAGGCGATGCTTGGAGCACTTAAAAAAGGATAAATAACAAATATAAATAAATGATAACACCCAGTCACTTGGGTGTTGTTTTTTATATAACGAGCTAATCAAACCGGTAGAGTTTTTCAAAATAAAAAGGCACCCTGGGGAGGATGCCGTTAACATTATACGCGTTCTACTTTGCCTGATTTAAGAGCTCTTGCAGAAACGTATACACGTTTAGGTTTACCGTCAACTAAAATACGTACTTTTTGAAGGTTAGCGCCCCATGTACGCTTGTTTGCGTTCATTGCGTGAGAGCGTTTGTTACCAGAACGAGTTTTTCTTCCAGTGATTACACATTGACGTGCCATGTTTAATTCCCTCCTAACTACTCTTGCTTAAGTTCAAAACTATCTTAAGTCTTTTGAAATACCTTAATAATTTATCATACATGCCGTGAGAATGCAATACTGTAGTTTATTACTTTCAAGAAAAATACCTTGACATATAGTTGAGAAGAATCGTTTATAATAAAATAGGATGGCTATGACTTTTAAAACAAGGGCCATTATAGTAGAATGTTAAATAGTTAATGCGATTTTTTGGGAGGGTAAAGAAAATGTCTATCGAACTACAAACGAAATATGGACAAATTGATATCTCTATGGATGTAATTGCTACTGTAGCTGGCGGAGCGGCTGTTGATTGCTACGGAATTGTCGGGATGGCTTCCAAAAAACAATTTAAAGACGGTATTGCTGAAATTTTACGAAGAGAGAATTTCGCTAAAGGCGTTATCGTTCGTCAAGAAAACGAAGAAGTTCACATTGATATGTTTATTATTGTTAGTTATGGAACAAAAATTTCAGAAATTGCTCATAATGTGCAATCGAAGGTGAAATATACTCTGGATCAAACAGTCGGGCTTGCTGTTGATTCTGTTAATATTTATGTGCAAGGAGTTCGTGTAACGAACGCTTAAGTATAGGAGGAAATTTTGTGTCAATTACAAGTTTAGACGGAAAGCGTTTTGCAGAAATGATTATTCAAGGGGCTAATCAGCTGGCAGCTTATGCTCAAATGGTCGATGCATTAAACGTTTTCCCTGTTCCAGATGGAGATACAGGAACGAATATGAATTTATCTATGACTTCTGGAGCGAAGGAAGTACAGAACAATGTGCAGGAGCATATTGGTAAAGTAGGAGCTGCGTTATCGAAAGGCTTGCTGATGGGAGCGCGTGGGAACTCCGGTGTTATTTTATCACAGTTATTCCGCGGCTTCTCAAAAGCGATTGAACATAAAGCAACAATTACGAGCGAAGAATTTGCTCAAGCATTTGAAGCGGGTGTTCAAACGGCATACAAAGCGGTCATGAAACCTGTTGAGGGAACAATTTTAACGGTGGCTAAAGATGCAGCTAAGCAAGCGGTTGCTTCTGCTAAGAAGCATCGTGATATCGTTCTTGTGATGGAAGAAATTGTGGCAGAAGCAAATGCATCGCTAAATCGTACGCCAGATTTATTACCGGTTTTAAAAGAAGTAGGTGTAGTAGATAGCGGCGGTCAAGGTTTAGTGTTTGTATATGAAGGCTTTCTTGCGGAGTTAAAGGGAGAAGCTCTTCCAACTCGTTCGGCCAATATTCCAAGTATGGATGAGCTAGTAAATGCGGAGCACCATATGAATGTACAAGGACACATGAGTACGGAGGATATCGTATTTGGTTACTGTACAGAATTTATGCTGCGATTAGAGGCAGAAAAAGTAGCCAATCATCCTTTTGACGAAGAGTCCTTTCGTCAAGATTTAAGTGAGTACGGAGATTCTTTGCTAGTTATTTCTGATGAAGAAATTGTTAAGGTACATATTCACTCGGAACAACCGGGAACTTGCTTAAACTATGGTCAACAGTACGGCAGCTTAATAAAGGTGAAAGTTGATAATATGCGTGAGCAGCATACAGCGATTGTCAATGAAACGAAAACACCGTTACAAACAGCGCCGAAGGAAAAAGAACAATATGGTGTTGTATCGGTTGCGATGGGTGCTGGAATTAGTGAATTATTTAAAAGCATTGGTGCCAAACAGGTTATTGAAGGCGGCCAAACAATGAATCCAAGCACAGAGGATATCGTTAAGGCGGTACAAGCTGTTCATGCAGAAACGATTATCATCCTTCCGAATAATAAAAATATTATTATGGCAGCTGAGCAAGCTGCAGCTGTTTTAGAGGAACAAGTTATTGTTATCCCATCTAAAACAGTCCCGCAAGGAATGGCGGCGTTACTTGCATTTAATCCAGCTCTTTCTGCAGAAGAGAATGAAGCGGTTATGAAAGAAGCCCTTTCTCATGTGAAGACGGGGCAGATTACCTACGCTGTTCGCGATACGCAAATCGATGGCTTAACAATTGAAAATGGCGACTTCATGGGTCTTGACGAAGGAAAGATTAAAGTCAAGGGAAAAGAAAAGCTTCAAGTTGCAAAAGATTTGTTAGCAGAGATGATTGATGAAGAGTCGGAAATTTTAACGATTCTTCATGGAGAAGACGCGATAAATGAAGAAGTAGAAGCACTGGTTGCCTTTTGTGAAGAAACATTTGAAGACGTTGAGGTAGAAGTCTATAACGGACAGCAACCTTTATATGCGTTTATTTTCTCAATTGAATAAAACGATCCAATTGAATGTATGGATTCGATTGGTCGTGTATAAGCTGTGAATCAGCAATAAACTGCATAAGTCATTAGGCTATGCAGTTTATTTTTCGAGGATGAAAGAAACAATCAAGCAATCGTTGTTGCGGAGAGGAGAAGTGAGAATGTTTCAGGAGGTCGCAAGTGAAGCGATGAACAATTTATTACAGCCTGTTACAGCGATAAAGGGGATAGGTACGGATACGGCTGCTTTGTTACATGAGATGGAGATTGATACCGTTATCGATCTATTAGAGCATTTACCTTATCGCTATGAAGATTATCGACTAAAGGATTTAGAAGCTGTTGAACATGATGAGCGGGTGACAATTGAAGGGACAATTCATAGTGCACCGCTTGTTAGTTATTTTGGAAAGAAGAAGTCGCGTCTAACGCTTAAAGTGCTAACAGGTCGCTATTTAATTACGGTCATTTTTTTTAATCAGCCTTATTTAAAAAGCAAGTTAGAAATGGGTGTAACAGTAACGATTACAGGTAAATGGGACCGTCATCGTCAAACGATTACAGGTTCAGAATGCCATATTGGTCCATATCAATTAGAGAAAGAATTTGAGCCTGTTTATTCCGTTCGGGGCAGTTTAACGGTAAAAGGAATGCGTCGTTTGATGAAGAATGCTTTTGCGCAGTATGGTTCCTTCATTGAAGATAATTTACCTCCCAAATTATTAGCTAGATATAAATTAATGCCGCGGAAAGAAGCGTTGCAAACGATGCATTTTCCGCCATCTGCAGCTGCCGTGAAGCAAGCACGCCGCCGCTTTGTTTATGAAGAGTTTTTATTTTTTCAATTGAAAATGCAAGCTCTTAGAAAAGTCCAGCGAGAGCAATCAAAAGGGATTGGACAAATGTATAATAAAGAGAGTGTAGAGGACTTCACTCAGACTTTGCCGTTCCCATTAACAAATGCACAGCAGCGTGTCGTTAGCGAAATATTGGATGATATGAAGTCGCCGTTTCGGATGAATCGTTTGCTTCAAGGGGATGTTGGTTCAGGGAAGACGGTTGTTGCGGCTATTAGCTTGTTTGCTACGGTCTCTGCAGGCTTTCAAGGTGCTTTAATGGTGCCGACTGAAATATTGGCAGAACAGCACGCTCATTCTCTCTCGGCTATGCTTGAACCTGTTGGAGTGAAAACAGCTCTGTTAACGAGTTCTGTTAAGGGAAAGAAGCGTAGAGAGCTATTGCAGTTGCTTGCAGAAGGTGAAATCGATGTGTTAATTGGGACACATGCTCTCATTCAAGATGAAGTGAATTTTCGGAAGCTCGGTTTAGTGATTACAGATGAGCAGCATCGCTTCGGAGTGGAGCAACGTCGTATTTTACGGGAAAAAGGAGCGAATCCTGATGTTTTATTTATGACAGCTACACCGATTCCAAGGACGCTTGCAATTACCGTTTTTGGGGAAATGGATGTGTCGATCATTGATGAACTTCCTGCCGGCCGGAAAACGATTGAAACCTATTGGGCGAAACATCAAATGTTGGATCGCATTCTTGTTTTTGTTGAAAAAGAGCTGCGTAAAGGCCGCCAAGCGTATGTTATTTGTCCATTAGTGGAGGAGTCAGAAAAATTAGATTCGCTGCAAAATGTGCTAGATGTTCATGCAATGCTTTCGCAGTACTATTCAGGCCGCTATAAGGTTGGCTTAATGCATGGACGCTTGCCTGCGGATGAAAAAGAAGAAGTCATGAGGCGATTTAGCATGAATGAAGTACAAATTTTAGTATCGACTACCGTTGTAGAGGTTGGGGTAAACGTGCCGAATGCAACGGTTATGGTCATTTATGATGCCGAGCGCTTCGGGCTTTCACAGCTTCATCAGCTGCGAGGTCGAGTCGGACGAGGAAGCGATCAGTCTTATTGTATTTTGTTAGCAGATCCGAAAACAGAAGTAGGTAAAGAGCGGATGAAAATTATGACCGAAACAAATGATGGTTTCGTTCTTTCGGAAAAAGATTTAGAATTGCGCGGCCCTGGAGACTTTTTTGGTAAAAAACAAAGTGGGCTACCGGAATTTAAAGTAGCGGATATGGTTCATGATTATCGTACGCTTGAAGTGGCGCGCGATGATGCGGCAAAATTAATAGCTTCACAAAGTTTTTGGAGCACGCCGGAATATTTGCCGCTGCGTATATATTTGAAACAAACAGGCGTGTTAGATGGGGAGAAATTGGATTAGTTCTAAAAAATAACTAGCAGATTACGAGTTTTCTTGCATTCTGCTAGTTTAACTTATATACTACTATTAGTACCTAGTCTTAATACTTTGGATGGTGACCTTCGATATGAGAAGAAATAAGAAGGAACGCCAGCAATTATTAGTCGAAACGATAGAGGGAAATCCTTTTATCACGGATGAAGAGCTGGCTAATCGGTTCTCTGTGAGCGTCCAAACGATACGGCTCGATCGTCTTGAATTATCGATTCCAGAGCTTCGTGAGCGCATTAAAAACGTAGCTGAAAAAAAATTCACGGATGAAGTACGAGCGTTACCTTTGGATGAAGTCATTGGAGAAGTAATCGATATTAACTTAGATGAAAGCGCTATTTCGATATTAGACATTAAAAAAGAACATGTTTTTAGCCGAAATGGAATTGCAAGAGGGCATCATTTGTTTGCGCAAGCGAACTCGCTTGCTGTAGCAGTTATTAATGATGAACTAGCTCTGACAGCGAAAGCGTCTATTTCCTTTACACGCTCTGTAAAGGAGCATGAACGTGTGATTGCAAAAGCAAGAGTGAAAACTTTTGATCACGTTACTGACCACCGTACCGTTGTGGAAGTGCGTAGCTTCGTTGGAACAGAACTAGTATTTAAAGGTGAATTTGAAATGTATCGCTCATAATGAGCGGGAGGATGAATAAATATGAAAATCGCGTTAGATGCAATGGGTGGAGATCATGCTCCAAAAGAACAAGTGTTAGGAGCGATGAAGGCGGTCGAAGCCTTTGCAGACGTTGAAATATTGTTAGTGGGAAATGAAGCAAAAATCAGACCATTTTTAACGAATGATCAGCGTATTACAATCATACATACAGAAGAAGAGATTTTAAGCACGGATGAGCCAGTCCGAGCAGTGAGACGTAAAAAAACAGCTTCTATGGTGCTTGCTGCGCAGCAAGTAGCAGATGGAAAAGCAGATGCTTGTATTTCATCTGGGAATACAGGTGCGTTAATGGCTTCTGGGCTGTTTGTTGTAGGCCGAATTGATGGAATTGAACGCCCAGCTTTAACACCAACAATGCCAACGATTGATGGTAAAGGGTTTGTGTTTTTAGATGTTGGGGCTAATTCAGACGCTAAGGCGGAGCACTTATTACAATTTGCGATTATGGGCTCTGTTTATGCGCAAAAAGTACGCAATGTCGCAAAACCGCGAGTGGGCTTATTGAATATCGGCACCGAAGAAAAAAAAGGAAATGAGCTAACGAAAGAAGCGTTTGCTTTATTGCAGCAATCTGAAGATATTCATTTTATCGGTAACGTTGAATCACGTGATTTACTCAATGGTGCAGCAGATGTCGTTGTCACAGACGGATTCACAGGCAACATGGTGCTAAAAGCGATTGAAGGCACGGCGATGAGCGTATTTAAAATGGTGAAGGCCGCGATGATGAGCAACCTGAAAAGTAAAATCGCTGCGGGACTTTTAAAGCCTCAATTAATGGGGATTAAAAACCAAATGGATTATTCAGAGTATGGCGGCGCTGGGTTATTCGGGTTAAAAGCACCTGTTATTAAAGCGCACGGGTCGTCGGATGCTAATGCTGTTTATAATGCTATTCGTCAAACAAGAGACATGGTTGCACACGATGTGACAGAGACAGTTGCCAAAACAATTGAAAAAATTAACAGTAAGTAAGGAGTGTAGATGATGGGAAAAATCGCTTTTGTCTTTCCAGGTCAAGGTTCACAAACAGTAGGAATGGGACAAGATATCTACCAAGAAAATGAGCGAGCACAACAAACGTTTCAAACAGCGGATCGAAAGTTAGACGTTGCTTTATCAAATTTAATTTTTCATGGTCCTCAAGAAGAATTAACTATTACATATAATGCTCAGCCAGCTCTTTTAACGACAAGCTATGCATTTTTTACTGCGTTAACAGAAGCAGGCATTACACCAGATTATACAGCTGGACATAGCTTAGGTGAATATACTGCCTTAGCAGCTGCTGGTGCAATGAGCTTTGAAGATGCGGTCTATACGGTTCGTAAACGCGGTGAATTTATGGAACAAGCTGTTCCGAATAAGCAAGGCTCTATGGCCGCGATTTTAGGAATGGATCGAGAGCTATTAGCAGACATTACAGCAGAAATTACAGAAACGACTGGAGAAACGGTTCAATTAGCGAATATTAACTGTCCAGGTCAAATTGTTATTTCAGGTACGCGAAAAGGTGTCGAGACAGCGATTGTACAAGTGAAGGAAAAAGGAGCAAAGCGTGCTCTTCCATTAGATGTAAGCGGTCCTTTTCACTCTGCACTTATGAAGCCTGCAGCAGACCAATTAAACGAAGTGTTAAATGATATCAGTATTGTTCAAGCGGACATTCCTGTTATTTCGAATGTGACAGCGGAGCCAATTACGGAACCGGCTGACATTCAAGAAAAATTAATCGAACAGCTTTATTCTCCTGTCCTTTGGGAAGATAGCGTGAAGAAATTGCTAGATTTAGGTGTCGATACATTTGTTGAAGTAGGACCTGGTAAAGTATTAGGCGGTCTTATTAAAAAAATCGACCGTTCTGTAAATATTTATTCCGTCTCGAGCCTAGAAACGTTAGCAAAAACAATTGAAGCTTTAAAGGAGGAGCGTGCATGATGTTAGAAGGCAAAAAGGTTCTTGTAACTGGTGCTTCACGTGGAATTGGACGTGAAATTGCGTTGGAATTAGCGCGTCTTGGTGCTGATGTAGCAGTCAATTATGCGGGCAGTGAAGCAAAAGCAAATGAAGTAGTGGATCAAATTAAAGCGCTTGGACGAGAAGCGATGGCGATTCAGTGTGACGTAGCGAATAGTGAAAGTGTAGCTGAAATGGTTAAAGCAACGATTGAACAGTTTGGTCGTTTAGATATTTTAGTCAACAATGCAGGCATTACACGTGATAATTTGCTTATGCGTATGAAAGAATCCGAGTGGGATGATGTCATCAATACGAATTTAAAAGGTGTGTTCCTTTGTACAAAAGCTGTGACAAGACAAATGATGAAGCAGCGCAGCGGACGAATTATTAACATTGCTTCAATTGTTGGTGTGAGCGGAAATGCTGGACAAGCAAACTATGTAGCGGCAAAGGCTGGTGTCATTGGCTTAACAAAAACATCAGCAAAAGAATTGGCGCCGCGCGGCATTACGGTTAATGCCATTGCACCTGGCTTTATTTCTACAGATATGACAGACGAATTGACTGAAGAGATTCAACAAGCTATGCTTCAGCAAATTCCTCTTGCTCGTTTCGGGGATCCAAAGGACATTGCTTCTGTAGCGGCTTTCCTTGCGTCGGATGCCAGTCGTTATATGACTGGACAGACACTTCATGTTGACGGTGGCATGGTCATGTAATACACTGTTACAGTTAGGCTTTGAGTTTTTATAGAAAATAAGGATGCAATCATTTTTGATGAGTACTAGTGTCTAGCTTTAAAAGCCGATAAATGAGCGCTTTTCGCTTGAGGGGAGGTGAATGCAGTGGCAGACGTATTAGAAAGAGTAACAAAAATCGTGGTAGATCGTTTGAATGTTGAAGAATCAGAAGTAAAACTTGAGGCTTCATTCAAAGAAGATCTTGGTGCAGATTCTCTAGATGTAGTAGAACTTGTAATGGAACTTGAAGACGAGTTTGATATGGAGATTTCTGACGATGATGCAGAAAAAATCGTTACAGTTGGAGATGCTGTAAATTACATACAGAGTGTATTGTAATGAAATGCTCTCAAATCAAAGCTCCGTTTTTTAAACGGAGCTTTCTCTTGTGGCCAGAATTAGGTATGATGGTAGGGAGGGCAATTATAAATTTCGGGAAAATAAGCTTTTTAACCGTTGTGGAGGGTCTTATTAAATGCGCAGGAACGGAAATAATCATCAACTATCAGTCAAGGAGCAAAAATTTAAACAACTTCAGGATTGCTTAGGCATCCAGTTTTCTCAGGTCAAATTATTAAAACAAGCATTTACCCATTCATCTTATGTGAATGAGCATCGCCGCAAGCTTTACGAAGATAATGAACGGCTTGAATTTTTAGGGGACGCTGTATTAGAACTGACGGTATCTAAATATTTATTCGAAAAATATCCGATGATGAGCGAAGGGGAGTTAACAAAGCTAAGAGCTGCTATTGTTTGTGAACCGTCACTTGTTATGTTTGCCAATCAATTAGGGTTTGGTGAATTTGTATTGCTCGGAAAAGGAGAGGAAATGACAGGCGGTAGAGAGCGCCCAGCGATGCTTGCCGATGTTTTTGAATCTTTTATTGGAGCATTGTATTTAGATAGAGGTTTAGAACCAGTTGTCGAGTTTTTAAGAAAAGTGGTTTTCCCAAAAATAGACGAGGGTGCTTTTTCTCATGTGATGGATTACAAGAGCCAGCTTCAAGAATTGATCCAACGTGATAGCAGCGGTACCATTCAGTATAAAATATTACAGGAAAAAGGACCGGCTCATAATCGTGAATTTGTTTCTATTGTTTTACTCAATGGAGAAAAACTAGGGTCTGGCTCTGGTAAATCGAAAAAAGAAGCGGAGCAGCATGCTGCCGAGCGTGCCTTAAACGTATTAAGACAAAAAAGATCATAATGATTGTGAAAGATAAGGGGGAGAGAGCATGTTCCTCAAACGCTTGGACGTTGTAGGATTTAAGTCTTTCGCAGAGAAAATTTCAATGGACTTTGTACCAGGTGTAACCGCAGTCGTAGGGCCGAACGGAAGTGGAAAAAGTAATATAACAGATGCGATTCGTTGGGTGCTTGGCGAACAGTCCGCCAAATCATTGCGCGGGGCGAAAATGGAGGATATTATCTTTTCCGGAAGCGATTCAAGAAAGCCTTTGAATTTTGCTGAGGTATCTTTAACCCTTGATAACGTAACAAATTCTTTACCCATTGATTTTCATGAAGTCAGTATTACAAGAAGAGTGTACAGATCGGGTGACAGTGAATTTTTAATTAATAATCAGCCCTGTCGTTTAAAGGATATCATCGATTTATTTATGGATTCAGGCCTCGGCCGCGAAGCCTTTTCGATTATTAGCCAGGGGAAAGTAGAAGAAATATTAAGCAGTAAGGCGGAAGAAAGACGCGTTATTTTTGAAGAAGCAGCTGGTGTTTTAAAATATAAAACGCGTAAAAAGAAAGCCGAGCAAAAGCTTGCTGAAACACAGGAAAATTTAAATCGTGTTCAAGATATTCTTTATGAATTAGAAGGTCAGGTAGAGCCGTTAAAAATTCAATCGTCGCTTGCTAAAGAGTTTTTGGCGAAAAAGGAAGAGCTAGAGCAAATTGAAGTGAGCTTAACAGTTTATGAAATTGAAGAGCTTCACCGAAAATGGGAAAAGCTATCTCATGAGTTAGAAGAGCATACGCTAAGAAAAGAGCAAATGGCAAGCGAACTGCATCAAAAGGAAGCAGCTCTACAGGAACTGCGCCAGAAAACAGCTAGTTTAGATGCAACGATGAATGATTTACAAGCGATTCTTTTAACATCAAGTGAAGATCTTGAAAAGTTAGAAGGTAGAAAAGAAGTATTAAAAGAACGGAAGAAAAATGCGACACAGAATAAAGTTCAACTTGAAAAGTCCATCGAAGAGGCTAAAACATTTATCGCTCGTTTAGAGGTGGATAAAGAAGCTCAAGTCATTTTGGTTCGTGAATTAGAAAACGAAGTAAAGAACTTGCAGTCGCGCTTGCAGGAAAAGCAACAAACCCTAGGTTCTTTTCAAACGAATATTGAGGCGACGATTGAACTTCATAAAAGTGATTATATTGAATGGCTAAATAAGCAAGCGACAGCGAAAAACGAAAAGCAGTATTTAGCGCAGCAGCTGGAGCAGCATGCTTATAAAAATGAGAGACTAGATAATGATAATGCGAAGTATTTAACGGAAAGAACGTCAATCGTGAAGCAAAAACAGCAGCATGAAGCGGAATTGCATGAGATGGCGCTTGAGTTAGAAAAGCATGTGGCTCGTTATCGTAATCAGGAAAAGCAACTAGAAGAAACGAAGGATCGCTATCAAAAGCAAGAAACGAAACTATATAAAGCGTATCAATTTTTACAGCAAGCGAAGGCGCGTAAAGAGTTGTTAGAGGAAATGGAAGAAGAGTATGCAGGATTCTTCCAAGGTGTAAAAGAAATATTAAAAGCAAAAGCTTCTTTGCAAGGCATTGAAGGGGCCGTTGCGGAGTTGATTACAGTGCCAAAAAGCTATCAAACGGCGATTGAGATTGCACTTGGCGCGGCGATGCAGCATGTTGTTGTTCGTGAAGAAGAACATGCACGTCAGGCGATTAGCTTTTTAAAGAAAAATGGTTATGGCCGGGCTACTTTTTTACCACTCTCCGTAATAAAAGGTAGAGAAGTGCCCCAGTCTCAATTGAAACTGCTTCAAAACCACCCAGCTTTTATTGGTACTGCTGCCCAATTAATAGACTATGAAGTGAAATATGCAGAGATTGTAACCAATTTGCTTGGAACGGTCGTTATTACACGTGATTTAAAAGGAGCAAATGAGCTGGCTAAATTAGTCGGTCACCGTTATCGTTTTGTAACGCTTGATGGGGATGTTGTAAATCCTGGTGGTTCGATGACAGGGGGGGCACTTAAGCAAAAATCCTCATCCTTATTATCGCGAAAAGCGGAATTAGAGGAACTAAAAAATAAGCTTGTCGATATGGAAGCGAAAACAAATCAATTAGAACGTGAAGTTCGGGAGCTAAAAGCTGAAATCACGCAGCAAGAAGAACGTTTATCAGAAATGAAGCAATCGGGTGAGTCATTGCGAGAAAAAGAGCAATTACTGAAAAGTAAATTTCGAGAAATTGAATTACAAGAAAAGAATATTAATGACCGTCTTCATTTATATGATTTAGATAAAACACAACTCATAGAGGAAGAGCAGCAAAGAACGGCCCGTCTTGAAGAGTTGGAGAACATTATCGTATCTTGTGCAGAGGAGCTTAGTCGACTGGATGAAACGATTGCTCAATTGACGGAGCGAAAGGAAACACAGCAATCATCAAAAGAAATCCTCCTAGAAGAGATGGGGGAGCTGAAAGTAACGCTTGCTTCCAAACGAGAACAGCTTCGTAACCAAAAGGAGAATATGGCTCGTCTTGAGGAAGATTGGCTTATGACACAAACGAAGCTTGCTGAATATGAGGATGACTGGTCGCTTTTAACGAATGAAATGAGTGATAGTTCAAGCGGAGAAGAACGATTAGAGGATGCTGCAAAAGAGCAGTTTGCACTGAAAAATGAAACGATTGAAAAAATTTCGGTTACACGTCAAGAAAAAGAGAGTTTGCAAACGAAGCTTGAGGATATGGAGCTCGATTTAAAAGAGCAAAATCGTCAATATAAAGGCATTGCAGAAAGCGTCAAAGATGAAGAAGTGAAGTTGAATCGACTTGATGTGGAGCTTGAAAATCGACTTTCTAAGCTGCGAGAGGAATATCTTTTAAGCTATGAGGCTGCAAAAGAGAAGTATCCGTTAACATTGCCGGTTGAAGAAGCGAAGAAACACGTCAAGCTCATTAAATTGGCGATTGACGAGTTAGGAAACGTTAACTTAGGGGCAATTGATGAGTACGAGCGTGTATCAGAGCGCTATGAATTTTTACTTAATCAAAAGGATGACTTGCAGCAAGCGAAAGATACCCTTCTTCAAGTAATTCATGAAATGGATGAAGAGATGACGCGGCGCTTTTCTGAGACCTTTTATGCGATTCGTGATCAATTTGGACAAGTGTTTAAAGCGCTATTTGGCGGAGGGCGTGCTGAATTAAAGTTAACGGATTCGCTGAATTTGTTGGAAACAGGTGTCGAGATTGTCGCTCAGCCTCCTGGGAAGAAATTGCAAAATTTAAGTTTATTATCAGGTGGAGAACGAGCACTGACTGCGATTGCCTTGCTGTTTTCCATTTTAAAAGTGCGTCCGGTGCCATTTTGTGTGCTTGATGAAGTTGAAGCAGCGCTGGATGAAGCGAATATCACACGTTTTAGTCAATTTTTGCGTAAGTTCAGCGAAGAAACGCAATTTATTGTCATTACACATCGTAAGGGTACGATGGAAGGTGCGGATGTGTTATATGGCATTACGATGCAAGAATCAGGTGTTTCAAGGCTTGTTTCTGTACGAATTGAAGAGACAGAAGAAGTAGCAAGAGTATAACAGAAGGAAGTGACACAATGAGTTTTTTTAAGAAGCTGAAAGAGAAATTTGTAGGTGCGAAAACTGAAAATGTAACACCAGAATCTACTGAACAACTGGAAGCGAATGAACAGTTGGAGCTGAACGAACAAGTAGCGTTGAATGAGCAGCCGGAAGTGAAGGCAGAGATTGAAAAGAAGAAAGAGCAGATTTCAATCGGAGAGAAGTTTAAACAAGGTTTAGCGAAGACACGTAATGCCTTCTCAAGCCGAGTCAATGATTTAGTCGCACGCTATCGTAAAGTGGATGAAGAATTCTTCGAAGAGCTTGAAGAAATTTTAATTCAAGCAGATGTCGGCTTTGATACGGTGATGGAGCTTGTCGATGAATTAAAAATGGAAGTAAAGCGCCGCAATATTTCAGATACAAAAGAAGTGCAAGATGTTATTTCTGAGAAATTAGTCGACATTTACCAAGGCGGAGATGAAGAGCAATCTGAGTTGAACATTGAAAAAGATGGCTTAACGGTTATTTTATTCGTTGGTGTGAATGGCGTTGGGAAAACGACAACAATTGGAAAAATGGCTCATAAGTTTAAAGAGGAAGGCAAGTCGGTCGTATTAGCAGCGGGTGATACGTTCCGTGCCGGTGCCATTGATCAATTAGAAGTATGGGGCGAGCGTGTTGGCGTCGATGTTATTAAACAAGGAGAGGGCTCTGATCCGGCGGCGGTTATGTTTGATGCGATTCAAGCAGCAAAAGCACGCGGTGCGGATATTTTGATTTGTGATACGGCAGGCCGTTTACAAAACAAAGTGAACTTGATGAAAGAGCTTGAAAAAGTAAAACGAGTGATTGAGCGTGAAGTACCTGGTGCGCCACATGAAGTATTATTAGTGTTAGATGCAACAACAGGACAAAATGCATTAATTCAAGCAAAAACCTTTAAAGAGGCAACGAATGTATCAGGCATTGTGCTAACAAAGCTTGATGGAACAGCAAAAGGGGGAATCGTGTTAGCGATTCGAAATGAATTAGCGATTCCGGTTAAGTTTGTTGGATTAGGTGAGAAAATGGATGATTTGCAAGAGTTCGATGCAGAGAAATATGTGTACGGATTGTTTGCAGACCTTATTGAAAAAGCAGAATAATTATATGAAAACGAAAGTCAGAAGGGTGTTTCCTTTCTGGCTTTTTTTCATATTCTAAAAAGTTTTTGTATACTTTTTTATTTTTTCGTTCGTCTATTTTATAGAGAGAAACAAAAGGGGGAGTTCGTTTGTCAAATATAGCACGTCAAGTAGCCGCCAGTTTGTTGTTTTTAATGGCTTTTATGCTTTTTCCATTGCTGGCTGCTGCTGAGCAACCGAAGATTAGTATTTCAATTGAGGAAGGGTTAGGTGGATATGCGAAGCGTTCGACGGCGCTGCCTGTCAAAGTTGAAATAGAGAATAAAGGAGAAGCGTTTAGTGGAACGTTGTTGCTTCAGTTTCAAGCAACCTATCAGTTAGGAGGCTCGCAAGCCATCCGAGTTGAACTGCCAAAGGGAAGTGTGAAAACATATTCTGTTACCTTACCTGCATATACAGATGAGAATTATTCTTCGTCTGCAGTTCAACAAACCATTCATTTATATGAGGGGGATTGGAAGAAAGGGAAGGAAGTAGCGTTTAAAGGGACGAAAGTGATTGCACCTAAATTCGTCGATTCGGGGGAAGTACAGATTGGTATATTAAGTGAAAAGTATGATCGTCTAAAAGAATGGCGTGTACTGCCTTCCTCTCCAATGAATACATTAGATTTAACAAAGGGAGATTTACCAAATGAGGCGAGAGGATACGATGTGCTCACATATTTAATTATCGATGAATTTTCCATGAGCACACTCAATCATGAGCAACAGGAAGCCATTGCTGAATGGGTTCAAAACGGAGGGGTTTTGATTGCTGGTGCAACACCGAATGCCAGTCAGCAATATGATACACTTTATAATTTATTACCGATGAAGTCGACTAAAGAGCTAATGGTTAGTAGTGCTTTTTTAGGAACTGGTAAGCAAGCACCTTCTTTTAAGCAGATTCCTAGTTTTGTTGGGGAAGTTGAAAAAGAGGCAGATATTGTGGTGAAGAGTGATAATCATCCAGTCGTCGTAAAAAAAGAGTTTGGAAGCGGGGTGATTATCCAAACAAGTTTTTCACTTGGAGATGAACCACTATCTTCTTGGAGTAAGTACGGGGCTTGGGTTGAGTCGACTTTACTTACATTAACAACGAATGATCCTTATAAGCGAATGGATAATCTTTTAAATAATTTAGAGTGGGAATTGTCGGAACCGAATAAATGGTTTGATAATACAAACTTTTCCACAGGTCAATTAATTCTCTTATTAATTGTCTATTTACTTATTTTAATCCCGCTCTTATATGTGGTCCTTAAGAAATTAGATAAACGCGAGCATGCGTGGTGGAGTATTCCGGTTATAGCAGTTATTAGCTCAGTCGTCATTTTTGCGTTCGGAGCAAAAGATCGAATCGCTCAGCCTCAATTAAATCAGCTTGGTATTTATCAAGTGAATCATCAACAGGTAACGGGCATTCAATCTAATGTGTTACTTTCGAATAAAAGCGGGGACTATAAGCTATCTTTTGCAAAGGATGAAATGCTTGCTTTGCCATCTGTACCGGACTCTTCTTTAGGCAATCCGCTTCGAGCTCCAGTTGTCGAAGAAAAAGTGAAGGAAATAGCGATTGAATTTCCAGGAGTCGAATATTGGTCAACACGTTCGCTAGTGGGGCGCATTTCTCAAAAACAAGCTGGTGAATTTAAGACCGATTTGAAAGTGGAAAATAAAAAACTAGCAGGAACTATTGTGAACAATTTGAACTACGATTTTGAGGAAATCATGATTGTGTCAGGCAACCAGAAATGGGCTTTAGGGGCGTTAAAAAAAGGAGAAACGCTAACTGTTAACCAAAAGCTAAAAACGGATCTTTTAATGCGTCCTACGATAAGTTTTTCATCGAGCATGCATACGTGGACCCCTGGACAAAAAGTGGATTGGAATCAAGTACGGAACGACCAATTATTATATCTTGCCGGACAGTATTTCTTTAACGGACAAGCAGCAGATAATGCACCTGTCATTATTGGCTTGACGAAGGATCAAGTGACGGAATTGAAATTAGAAAATGAAAAGATGAAAGAACATAATAATAATGTGATTTTCCAAACCTTTGAAGCGGATACGACTTTATCAGGGAAAGTTAGTTTTCCAAAAGAAATGTTTCCGTGGAGACTTGAAACAATCAAGGGTCATTATGAAGCAGATATGAATGTTACACCTCCTTCTTATTGGTTGGAAGTGGGAGAGTATGAGGCGTATGCTGAAATGCCAGCTGTCATGAAAGATCCATCTTTTAAAGCTTCGAAGCTAACGATTAAATGGACGGATTCTACGCTTCAGTATGCACTATACAATACGAAAAAAGGTAAATATGAACAAATAGATGGAACGGAACGAATTTTGACGCTTGAAGGGAGTAAGAAGATTAACGCTTATCTTTCTGCGGATGGTGAACTAAAAGTGAAGCTCGTGAAAAAGCAAGATCCTAATGGTGCCGAAAATCGTTTACCGGTTATTACTGTTGATGGGGAGGTTACACCGTGATTGAAATTATTGGATTGACAAAACAATATGGGAAATTTACGGCGCTGGATCATTTAGATTTGCATATTGGTGAAGGAACCGTGTTTGGTTTTGTAGGTCAAAATGGGGCAGGGAAGTCTACCACTTTCTCCATTTTAGCGACATTGCTTGCACCGACTTCTGGAACAGCCTTTGTCAATGGCTACAATATTTTAAAAGACCCAAAGAAGGTTCGAGAGCAAATCGGCTATATGCCCGATTTCTTTGGTGTATACGATCAATTAAAGGCAGAAGAGTATCTCGATTTTTACGGAGCAAGCTATGGTATCTCTGTCAATGAACGAAAGAAATTGATTCCACAGCTTTTAGAGCTTGTGAATTTAACCGATAAACGCGATTCGTATGTTGATTTATTATCACGTGGAATGAAGCAGCGTCTTTGTTTAGCTCGCAGTTTAATTCATGATCCGGAAGTACTTATTTTAGATGAGCCCGCGTCTGGTTTAGATCCGCGTGCGCGTATTGAAATGCGGGAGATTTTAAAAGAATTAAAAGCTATGGGCAAAACGATTTTGATTTCATCGCATATTTTACCGGAGCTTGCGGAAATGTGTGATGTCATTGGCATTATTGATCAAGGGAAGTTAAAGGCACAAGGCTCTGTTGCGGAAATCCAGGAGAAATTGCAAGGTGCTAAGAGCATGATGGTAAAGGTGAATCGTAATATTGAGCGTGCGTTTGCATTTTTTGAAGACAATCCAGATATTAGTGAAATCGAGCGTCATGAGGATGGAGCGAGCATTCAGTTTTTGTTTAAAGGCAATGCGGAGGCGCAGCAGCAATTATTGAAGGCTTGCATTATGCAAGAGCTCGACTTAGTTAGTTTCGCCGAAATCGAAACCGATTTAGAAGATGTGTTTATGGAAATTACGAATGGGGGGATGGAGTCATGAAAAGCTGGCTGATGAATCCCGTATTAAATAAAGAATTCAAGCTTCGCTTTCGTTCTTTAAAAAGTTTTCTTGGTGTTTTATTTTATGTGCTGGCAATCGGCATCATCGTGATTGGAATGATTTTCGTACAGCAGTTGAGCAGTATGGGCGGGGTGAACCCAGAACAAAGTCGTGAGCTATTTATGATGTTATCCGTGTTGCAGTTTGCGTTAATTATTTTTATTACGCCAGGCTTAACGGCAGGTGTCATTAGCAGTGAGCGAGAGCGGCAAACGTTGAATATTTTATTAACGACATCGCAAAGCTCCAGCAGTATTATCATTGGAAAGCTCGTGTCCTCGGTCGCTTTTTTACTATTGTTAATCATTGCAAGTCTGCCTTTGTATAGCATTGTCTTTTTATATGGAGGGATTTCACCGCGTGAGCTATTAACGGTGTTTGCGTTAAATGTTTTTACCGTCTTTGTGGTTGGCAGTTTAGGTGTGATGTTTTCGACGTTTATTCGCAAAACGATTGCAGCAATGGTTACAACATATGGAGTGATGTTATTTCTTGTTGGGGGAACGGGCTTTTTGGCGCTAATTGCGACAAGCTTTACGCAAATGAGTCAGACAGGAACACCAACTACGAATATACTCGTCTATCTTTTGGCGATGTTTAATACACCAATTACACTTGTAAATTTGTTTCAACCGAGCATCGGTGAAGAAATTGCACGAATGTCGGGAGTGTCTTTTCCACTTTGGATTGCTCATCTTATTTCTTATACATTTATTTTTATTACGGCAATTGTACTTAGTGTTCGAAAGCTCCGTCCAAAAATGAAAGCGAAGAAATGAGGGACGAGGTGATGGAAGAAAAGAAGCAGTTTGAAAATCTTGTGAAGCCTGTGCAGCGTCAGCTTTTTTGGATTTTAATTGGAAGAGAAGTACAATGGTTTCTTCTTGCAGCGAGCATTTGGGCGTTTCTCCCTTTTCTTATTACAAGAGTCATTGTTTTCCCCTTTATGCTGCATTTCTTAGCGATTGGGTGGCTTATGCTTGGAATTGTGTTGATCTATCGCATTTGGAAGAAGAGGCCGTCGTTTAAGGCGGCTTCGCTTCTTTTTAATCAATATGTGCCAGATGATCGCGTGTTAACAGCTTTTTCTTTTTTAGATAAAGAAGGAGAACTAGAAAGATTACAGCTTCGTGATGCACTTCGTCAAATGAAAGTAAATGAAGCAAGTGTTTTGAAGCGAAAGAAGAAAATATGGTACCCAAAATGGTTGATGATAGCTTTCTTATTCGCAGGAGTTGCGACTCTTTCAGCTTTGTTCCCCAATGAATTGATGCACGAAGCGAAAGAAGTGGAAAAAGTTGCAAAAGTGATGAAAGAGGTTGAAAAGAAAGCAGAGGAAAAAGTGAAGGAAACAAAGGACCCAGTGGCCAAAAAGGCGCTAGAAGAGGCAAAGAAGAAGCTAGCCGAAGTGAAAGAGCCGGATGAGGCGCTAAAGGAATTAGAGAAGTTGTCCAAACAGCTTAACCTCCAAGCGATGAAGCAAAAGGAAACACAGAAACAGCTAGATAATTGGCAAAAGCAAGCCAATGAGGCTGGTTTAAAGGATTTAGCTCAGTTTCTTGAACAAAAGGATTTGGAGAAGTTAGAAAAAGAGTTGAACAAGTTGAATGAAAAGTGGGAGGAGCTACCGAAAGAACAGCAAGAGGCATTAAGTGAAGTAACGAATCAAAACGAGAAGTTAACAGAAGAACAGCTTACAGCGCTCGCTGAACAATTAAAAGAAGCGATTCAATCTGGACAGCTGTCTAAACAATTAGCGAATGCTAGTCAGCAAGTCCAACAAGTTAGTCAAAATTTACAGCAACAAATGAAAAATAACGGAATGACACCAACGCAAATAGGAAGCGGTACCCCGGGAAATAATCAGAACTCTGCTTCATCTTCTTCTAATAATTCAACGGGCAATCAAAAAAGCAATCAAACTAGTAATAGTCAAAACGGCAGTGGTTCCGGAAGCGGCAGCGGTGGTTCAGGTTCAGGAGCTGGTTCCGGCTCAGGCTCAGGTGGCAGTGGTTCGGGTAGTGGATCAGGATCGGGCAACGGCCAAGGAAGCGGTGCTGGACTTGGACAAGGGTCACGGGAACTATTAACGATTCCTGAAGAAATAGAAGGAAAGCAAAATGTCGAATCCGATAGCGGGGAACTTGGAGAAGGAAGCAGCCAACAGCAAACGACCAATGAAGGCCCTGTGTTAAAGGGGAATGTGCGTAATTATCAAGAGGTCTATGAGCAATATGGTGAGTCGTATCGAGAAAGTACGGAGCGCCTGAAGCTGCCCACTGATTTAACGGATATTGTTAAAAATTATTATGACCAAATCGATCCAGAAAGGTAGTGGAAATATGTCAGATAAAGAGATGCAGTTTATGAAAGCACAACAGATCGTAGAAGACGTTAAAAAAGAGATTGCCCGTTTTATCGTTGGACAGGAGGATATCGTTGAACAAGTACTTTGGAGTATTTTTGCAGGAGGGCATGTGCTATTAGAAGGGTTACCGGGTCTTGGAAAAACGATGCTCGTTCGGACCATTTCAGAAAGTATGGATTTAAGCTTTTCACGCATTCAGTTTACCCCGGATTTAATGCCGGCAGATATTACAGGAACGATGCTGCTTCAGCCCGATGAAGGTGGAAAACAGCACTTTGCCTTTCATAGAGGGCCCTTGTTTTCACATATTGTGTTAGCCGATGAAATCAATCGCGCCACACCAAAAACCCAAAGTGCATTGCTTGAAGCGATGGGAGAGCAAACGGTGACAGTGATGGGAGAAACGAAACAGCTTGAGCGGCCGTTTTTTGTATTAGCGACGCAAAACCCGATTGATTTAGAAGGTACTTATCCTCTGCCTGAGGCGCAAATGGACCGTTTTATTTGTAAAATTCTTGTCGGTTATCCTTCCAAGGAAGAATTAAGGGAAATTATGAAGCGTACGACTGGTACGGAGTCGATTTCCATTGAAAAGGTCGCTTCGATGGAGGATGTATTATTTTTACAAAGTCTATCAAAAGAGGTGCTTCTATCAGAGGAAATGCTAGATTATGCGATTGATATTGTTACGATGACGCATCCAGATGCACAAGCAGCACCAGAAATTGTACAGAAATATGTGCAGTATGGCAGCGGTCCCCGTGGCTTACAAAGCTTAATTAAAATGGCGAAAACAAGAGCGCTATTTGCAGGGCGTTATCATGTATCGGCGGGAGATTTGAAGCAAACAGCGATTCCGGTGTTACGCCACCGCTTGCTATTGAATTTTGAAGCAGAAGCAAGTGGCATTCAGGCAGATCACGTTCTTGCTGAAATTGTGGAAGCGGCGTATACGTTAGGCAAAGGATCATCTGCATCATGATAGCATCTTCTTTTTTAGAAAGGCTGCAAAAGAAACGGCTGCTTGTGAAAACACGAAAGCGCGGTATGCATAAAGGTTCCAGGCAATCTAGCGCGTTTGGTTCATCGCTTGAGTTTTCCGATTTTCGGGTTTATCAGCCAGGAGATGATGTACGTCAAATTGATTGGAATGTGTACGGCAGAACACAAAAGCATTATATTAAACGATTTTTGGACGAACAGGAAGTAGCGATTGCAATCTATCTTGATATGAGTTCATCGATGCGCACGTATAGCGGGAAGTGGGATCTTGCTCGTTTATGTGCCGCCGCGCTTAGCCATATTGTACTTTCTAGCGAAGATCGACTTTCTTTTGTTCCATTCGCTTCAACAAATATACAGCCGATTCGCCGTAAAGGAGCGGTGTATCGGAAGCAGGTTTTTCATGAGATTCAACGTTTAGAAGAAAGGGAGAGTACAACTGCTTTTTTTGCACAATTAAGTCAACAAATATTGAAGAATCAACAGTTAGCCATTCTTCTTACCGATGGATTAGAGCCGTTAGATGTCATAGAAGCAGCGTTAAAAAAGCTGCGCTCGGTGAAGCAGGAGGTTTGGTTGTTTCAGCTATTAGCTGAGGAAGAAATGAAACCAAGCTATAGTGGTGACGTGAAGCTGGTTGATAGTGAATCGGCAGGAACGGTAAATATCAGTATGAATCCTCTGTTAATTGAAAACTATCAAAGACGTTTAAACGATCATAATCAGCAACTCGAAGCGATTTGTCGTACACTCGGTTGTCGATATTTCCTTATGAACGGCGAGAAAGACATTCAAACGATTTTGTTTCATGATTTACCGAGACAAGGGTTTATGAATTGAGGTGAGAAGATGTCTGTTGCAAGTCCGTTCTTTTTTTTATTTAGTTTGTTCATTGCAGCCTTCATTTTATTGTATTTCTTTCGAAAGCAATATGAGCAGTTACCTGTTTCATCGAATATGCTTTGGGAGCAAGTATTAAATGAACGGCAAGCATCACCATGGCTACAAAAGCTGCAGCATAATCTCCTTTTTTGGCTGCAATTGCTCATTCTAGTGCTCATTATGCTGGCGTTGACCCGTCCATATTGGTATGGAAAAGTGCCTGCAGGTGATCATTTCATTTTGGTTGTTGATACATCAGCGACGATGAGTGCAAAGGAAGGAGAGAAAACTCGATTTGCGACAGCAAAAGAGGATATCTTTAAATTGCTTGATGAGATAGATCAACAAGAGGTGACGATTATTAGCACTGGGCAAAAGCTAAAGATTATTGCGAATCATGAACAAGATCAGCGTGCGCTTCAAAAAGCGATTCAAGAGCTTGAACTTTCGTATGAGTATGATGCCATGGATCAAGCGCTTGAGCTTGCCGGATCGTTAGTGACAACGAAGGATTCGGTTGTGCATTTGTTTTCAGACCATGTGGTCGAAGAGGATGTTGCTTCTTTTTCAGAGGATCAGTCGGTGTTTGTACATAATTATAATAGTCAACATGATAACCTTTCATTGCTTTCGTTTGGTACGGCACCAGAGGGAGAGAAAGTCTCGGCTGTGGCTGTGATTGCGAATGAAACAGATGCCGATGAACAAGTGGATTTTCAAGTGATGAGTGGTAAAACGCTTCTTTTTTCCAAAAAAGTGCATGTAGCAGCGAATCAGGAAGCGGTTGTTAATATGCCAACATTACCAGCACATCCATATTATCAAGCTGTAATCCGTACACCGGATGATTATGAAGCGGATAATGAACTAACCGCTATTTCAACGACATCCTATGATAAGGTGTATGCCGTTGGTGATGTAAATCCTTTTTATCTAGCAGGATTAAAAACGCTTGGTCTTGAAGTGATTCAAGTTGATGATGTTGCTAAAATTGGTCGTGATGGCATGGTCATTGCAGAAGGAGTGAGTCTTACGCAGCTAGGCGAGTATCCGCTTCTTTTTATTCAAAGTGAAGCGAAGAAGAAACAGAAAGTCACTGAAACATTAACAGCAGCGGATGATCCATTATTTATGCATGTTGATAGCAAAAAGGTGTATATCGCTTCTTCCTTTCGTCCACTTAATCAGGAATGGCAAACGATTTTGGCAAGCGGAGACCAGCCGTTGATTCAAAAAGGAACCCATCATGGTTATCCGATTATTGCGCTCAATTTTGCATTAAGTGACACAGATTGGCCGCTGCAACCTGGGTTCCCGCTCTTTTTATATAACAGTTATCAATGGTTGACACAGCAAACGAATTTTCTTGGATATTATCAGCCAGGAGAAGAAAAATGGTTGAACTTAGGAAATAAACAAACGGATTTAAGTATTTTTACAGAGGACGGAAACAATCTGTACACGATTAATCTTGCCAAAGAAAGTTTTATTGCCCCAGTTAAACCAGGCGTGTATGAAGGTGTAGCAGGTGAACAGTCTTATTATTTTTCTGTTTTATTGGATGAGCGTGAAAAAAGCTTAAATGCGGCTCCTTCTTTTGCAATGAATCCAAAAGAAGCTCAGTCAAGAGAGACGACAGAGAATATTCAGGATCATTTGTGGTTTTGGCTGGCTTGTATCGCATTACTCTTGTTGATGGCAGAGTGGGAGGTGTACCGTCGTGGGTATTGAACTAACGTATCCTTATTTGCTGTTGTTACTCCTTCCATGTGTGTTTCTTATGTATTCTTTTTGGAAAAACAGCCGCCTCACAATGAACCGTAGTGAAAAAGTCATTGTAATAACGCTTCGTTCACTCGTCTTTTTTCTCCTTATTTTTGCTTTAACAATTCCGCAGCTATTGCTACCGGTAAAAGGGACAACGGTCGTCTTTTTAGCGGATCAATCAGCGAGTGTAGATAATAAGGAAGAAGATATTCTGGCCTGGATTGAGGCGAGTGTTGATAAGAAAGCAGCTGATGATGCATTTGCTGTTGCTTCGTTTGGGGGCGATGCGGCAGCCGAGCAAGCGGTAACGAAGAAAGAGACTGTAATTTCACAGCTTAGTAGTGAAGTAGATGAAACCGAGACATCCATTGAAGCTGGTATTCGCTTTGCTTCCTCTTTTATTTCGAATGATGAAAACGGACGAATTGTATTGTTTTCAGATGGAAATGAAACGATAGGGCATGCCGCTGAAACAGTGAAACTGCTCCATAATAAAGGGATTGAATTGGATGTTGTGCCGATTCAAGTACCAGTCAAAAAAGATGCTTCTTTAACGGATTTATCGGTTTCTCCTTCTCTATATCAGGGAGAAAAGGCAGATATTTCGGTATCGATAGCAAGCGATATTACTCAAGAGGCAACGATTCGCATTTCGTTAAATGATAAAGAAATCATCAAAAAATCTGTTGCTGTCAAGGAAGGAAACAACGTATTCGGCTTTTCGCATATTGTAACGGAAACAGGCATGCATGTGTATAAAGCAGAAATTGCAGCGAAAGAAGATGCTTATGCTGAAAATAACACGCTGCATGCGATTACAAATGTTAAAGGTACGCCAAAAGTGTTGATTGTTGAAGAAAACCGAAGTTCGTTATCGAGTATTTTATCGGGAAATGGCTTTGATGTAGAAGCGATTGTACCAGAAAAATTGCCGACAACGTTATCGGGGTTTTTACAGTATCAAAGTGTGGTGTTTAACAACGTATCAGCCACGTCTATTTCGTAAAACCAAATGCAGTTAATTGAGCAATCTGTAAAGGAATTCGGCAATGGTTTTGTGATGACAGGAGGCGAAAATAGCTTTGGACTTGGCGGGTATTTTAAAACCCCAATTGAAAAGCTGCTCCCGGTCGATATGGATGTGAAAGGAAAAAAAGAAATGCCATCATTAGGCTTAGTCATTGTTATGGACCGTTCAGGCAGTATGAGCGGGAATAAATTATCTCTTGCGAAAGAAGCAGCTGCCAGGTCTGTGGAGTTATTGGAAGAAGGCGACACGTTTGGTTTTATCGCCTTTGATGATCGACCTTGGCAAATTGTTGAAACAGAGCCATTAAAGGACAAGGAAGCAGCGATGGACCAAATTCGTTCCGTTGCATCTGGGGGCGGCACCGAAATTTATCGTTCATTGGAGCTTGCTTATGAGCAGTTGCAGGATAAGAAACTACAGAGAAAGCATATTATTTTATTAACGGACGGTCAGTCACCTAGAAATGATTATGAAGCGTTGATTGAAGAAGGAAAAGAACAAAATATTACGTTATCCACTGTGTCAATTGGAAATGATGCCGATAAGCTGCTTTTAGAAGAGTTAGCTCAATGGGGAGCGGGCCGTTATTACGACGTCGTTGATTCTTCTGTCATTCCAAGTATTCTCTCGCGTGAAACGGTGATGGCGACAAAGACGTATATTGAAGATAACCGGTTTTATCCAACGATACAACAGGGAACTGGTTGGAACTCTCTTTTTGCAGATGGAGTGCCGCAAATGAATGCCTATATTGCAACAACAGCGAAAGAACGGGCAAAAGAGCCTCTTATTAGTGGTAAAGAGGACCCCGTGCTTGCCGAGTGGCAATATGGCATGGGCACGACGATTGCGTTTACTTCGGATATAATGGGGAAATGGTCTGGTAATTGGCCGCGTTGGAACCAATGGGGGAACTTTTTAAATCAGATGATTACGACAACATTACCGAAGTATGAGAGTGAGCCATATACGGTTACGATGGATCATAGCGGTGATGAGACCGTATTATCTATTCAAGCGGCAACGAATAATATACACCCGTTATCTGCAAGTATTGTGTCTGAAAAAGGCGACCGGATTGACAGTCATCCGAAATTAGTTGCACCAGGGAAATACGAGATGACAGTTCCGAATCAATCAGGCTTATACTTTTTAAGTGTACAGCAGGATCATGAAACGGGGGCTTCAAACCTTTATCAAACAGGTTTTACGATTCCGTACTCAAAAGAGTATGTACAGCAAGGATTGAATCAACGATATATAGATGAACTGCTTGCGACGTCTGGTGGGCAAGAATTGAAAAAAGAGGCATCGGCATTTCGAGATCTTAAAGAGATGTCCCAGCACAAACAGAGTATAAGTGCATGGTTATTGTGTGCAGCCTTTTTGCTATTCTTTGTCGAAATTATCATTCGCCGTTTTGGCTGGCAAAGGTTGTGCTCTTTCTTTACGAGGAAAAAGCAAGGTATTGAACGTTCGAAAGCTGAAACGACTGTGAAGCGTTTGAAACAGGCGAAACAAACGGTTGAAAGAGGGCCTAATAAATCAATGCAAGTAGAGGAACAGAAGCAAGCAACCGGAAAATCACAGCTAAAGCAAATGGATAAAAAGCTGTCTCCGTCAGAACGTGAAGAGCGAATGAAACGACTGTTAGAGGCGAAGCGACGCAAACATTAGAAAGTGGTAAGGATTATTGCTTGACATTACTGTAGTCAATAGGTAAACTATAAACTTGTAAAGGGTTTTCACTTAACAGCAGGGAGTGACTAACATGCTTGAAAAAACAACGCGTATTAATTATTTGTATGATTTTTATCAATCGTTGTTAACCGAAAAGCAACAGAGCTACATGTCCCTCTACTATCTAGATGATTACTCTCTTGGGGAAATTGCTGAAGAATATGAAGTCAGTAGGCAAGCAGTATATGACAATATAAAAAGAACAGAAGCGATGCTTGAAGAATATGAAGCAAAGCTTTTGTTATTTCAAAAATTTCAACAGCGTAATAGATGGATTGCTGAGTTTAAGGCTCTGATTGAGCACGAATCTGTGACAAAAGAGGAGCTGGCTCAGGCCATTGCAGCGCTTGAGAAGTTAGATTAGGAGGCGGCAATAATGGCATTTGAAGGATTGGCCGACCGACTGCAAAGCACGATGCAAAAAATTCGCGGCAAAGGGAAAGTAAACGAGGCGGATGTTAAGGAAATGATGCGCGAAGTGCGCTTAGCTCTTCTTGAAGCCGATGTTAACTTTAAAGTTGTTAAGGATTTTATTAAGCGAGTGAGTGAACGTGCGGTAGGTCAGGAAGTGCTAAAGAGCTTAACCCCCGGTCAACAGGTTATTAAAGTAGTTAAAGAAGAATTGACAGAGCTTATGGGCGGTGAACAAAGCAAGATTGCTGTTGCAACAAAACCCCCAACTGTCATTATGATGGTAGGTCTTCAAGGGGCGGGTAAAACGACGACAACCGGGAAGCTTGCTAATCTTCTTCGCAAAAAATATAACCGACAACCATTGCTTGTTGCGGCAGATATTTATCGTCCAGCAGCGATTAAGCAGCTTCAAACACTAGGTAAGCAATTAGATATGCCTGTTTTCTCATTAGGCGATCAAGTAAGCCCAGTGGAGATTGCGAAGCAGGCTATTGCTAAGGCAAAGGAAGAACATCATGATTATGTGCTACTCGATACAGCAGGTCGTCTCCATGTTGATGAAAAGCTAATGGATGAACTGAAGGATATTAAGGAGCTCACAAAGCCTGATGAAATTTTCCTTGTTGTTGATGCCATGACAGGGCAAGATGCTGTAAATGTGGCGCAAAGCTTCAATGAACAGCTCGGTTTAACGGGCGTTGTGTTAACGAAGCTCGATGGTGATACACGAGGCGGAGCTGCGCTTTCCATTCGTTCTGTAACGAATACACCGATTAAGTTTGTCGGGATGGGCGAGAAAATGGATGCGCTTGAAACGTTTCACCCAGAAAGAATGGCTTCAAGAATTCTCGGCATGGGCGATGTGTTAACGTTAATTGAAAAAGCACAAGCAAATGTGGATGAAGAAAAGGCGAAAGAATTAGAGAAGAAGATGCGGACAGCTACTTTTACCTTTGATGATTTCCTTGATCAACTTGGCCAGGTACGCAATATGGGTCCTCTTGATGATCTATTGAAAATGATTCCAGGGGCCAATAAAATTAAAGGGTTGGATAATGTTCAAGTGGACGATAAGCAAATTGGCCATGTTGAAGCAATTATCCGTTCTATGACAAAGCAAGAAAAAGAACAACCCGAAATCATTAATGCTTCACGTCGTAAACGAATTGCTAAAGGGAGCGGAAGATCCATTCAGGAAGTCAACCGTCTTCTAAAACAATTTGAAGATATGAAGAAAATGATGAAACAAATGACAAATATGCAAAAAGGGAAGAAAAAAGGATTTAAATTCCCATTTATGTAATGGTTTTTAGATAGAGAAAATGGGCGCAACGCTCTATATTACAATGTTTTTTCTATCTGTTAAGAAAAAAACCTTTACAAACATACAAGGTGTTTGGTAACATATTATCTTGTGTGAAACTACTCGGAGGTGTTTATTTAAAATGGCAGTAAAAATTCGTTTAAAACGCATGGGAGCTAAAAAATCTCCTTTCTATCGTATCGTAGCAGCTGATTCTCGTTCACCACGTGATGGACGTTACATCGAAGTAATTGGAACATACAATCCAGTTGCAGAACCAGCTAAAGTAGAAATCAACGAAGAGTTAGCTCTTAAATGGTTACAAGACGGTGCTAAACCATCTGATACAGTTCGTAACCTTTTCTCTAACCAAGGCATCATGGAAAAATTCCATAATGCAAAATTCAGCAAGTAATCAACTAAGTTGATGAAAACTCTAATTGAAACGATTGTCTCAGCGCTTGTTGATCATCCTGATGCGGTTGTTGTAACGGTGAAGGAAGAGGCTGATCGAATCGTTTATGTTCTTTCGGTTCATAAGGAAGACATGGGCAAAGTGATTGGCAAGCAAGGGCGTGTTGCGAAAGCGATTCGGACTGTAGTTTATGCAGCAGGATCCTCACAGCAAAAGAAAATCTATTTGGAGATTTCCGAATAAGGAGGGCTAATACCCCTCCTTTTTTTGTACGATCATTTATTTTGCGATATACTTAACTATAGAATGAAACTTGATAATATTTGGAAGGATAAGCGATTATAGTGTTAATGCTGCGACCACGAGATACATATATTCTTTTATACATATCGTTGCTTAAGTATGAAAAAATCCTACATACTATAGGGGGGGCTGGAATGAAAATTCTTCAAAATGTTATCGTTACGCAAGTGTTGACAGAATCCAGCAAGAATGAGCTCCTTGATGCGTACAAATCGAAGCGCTTGCAGTTGCAAAAAGAAAGTGAGCAACTCCGTTTTGAATTGAAAAAACTAGAGAAAACGCGTCATACACAACCAACAACTCTTAAGTCGCATTTTGAGAAAGAGATTAACAATCGCTTGGAAAAAATTAAATTAGTGGAATTTCAAATGGAGCAATTAGAAATTCTGCCGATTGGGAGCGAGTTAAAAGAACGCGAGGTTCAAAGCCTGGTTGATGTTCAAGTTGGAGCGAATTGGGAAGAACTAACTAAAACAAAAACAATCGTCATTAAAGACGGCATTGTGTCAGAAATTCGGTAGAGGTGACAGCATGGAAAGATGGTTTAACGTTGGAAAGATTGTCAATACGCATGGTATACGAGGTGAAGTTCGGGTTATTTCGAAAACGGATTTTGCAGACGAGCGTTATAAAGTAGGGAATACCCTTTACTTATTTAGGGAGAAGCATAAGGAGCCGTTAGAGCTGACAATTGCTTCACATCGCACACATAAAAATTTTAATTTACTAACATTTGAAGGCTATCATAATGTAAATGATGTCGAACCGTTTCGCGATGGAATTTTAAAGATCAATGAGTCTCAGTTAACGGATTTAGATGAAGGGGAATTTTACTTTCATGAAATTATCGGTTGTACCGTATACACTGATACCGAAGAAGAAGTCGGTACCATTAGTGAAATTTTAACACCGGGTGCAAACGATGTTTGGGTTGTGAAAGGTCCTAAAGGGAAGGATGTATTAATTCCTTATATCGAGCACATTGTGAAAGAGGTCGATATTACAAATAAAAAGGTCATTATTACACCAATGGAAGGATTATTAGACTGATGAAGATTGATGTGCTCTCTCTTTTTCCGGAAATGTTTGAAGGTGTTTTAGGATCGTCCATTCTAAAAAAGGCGGCGGAGAAACAAGCGGCCAGCTATCGAGTGATTAATTTTCGCGACTATGCTGACAATAAGCATCATACGGTGGACGATTATCCGTATGGTGGCGGTGCAGGGATGGTCTTGAAGCCTCAGCCTATATTTGATGCAGTGGAGACTCTTCAAGGAGAGGCGACGGTGAAGCCGCGTGTAATTCTGCTTTGCCCGCAAGGTGAACGATATACGCAAAAGAAAGCGGAAGAGTTAGCCCGTGAAGAGCATCTTATTTTCGTTTGCGGACATTATGAAGGCTATGATGAACGAATTAGAGAACATGTTGTGACAGATGAAATATCGCTTGGAGATTATGTATTAACGGGCGGTGAGCTAGGGGCCATGGTCATTATTGATAGCGTAGTCCGTCTTTTACCTGGTGTATTAGGGAATGAAGCTTCGCCTGTGCTTGACTCCTATTCATCGGGACTTCTTGAACATCCACATTATACAAGACCGGCTGATTTTCGCGGTATGAAGGTTCCGGATGCATTATTATCAGGTAATCATAAAAAAATTGAAGAATGGAGAATGAAAGAATCGTTGCGTCGCACTTGGATGCGCCGCCCGGATTTACTTGATTCTTATTCTCTTTCAGAAGTTGAAAAAAAATTATTAGCTGAGATTCAGAAAGAACAATGAATCTATTGTATTCCAGTTCATCCTATGGTACAATATTTTTTGTGACTTGGGCAATATGTCCAGTCTTATAACGATGTTCCGCTGTAGACATGCTAGGTTTGCAAGAGCATCCATGAGGAGATGAAATCAATGCAAAAACTTATTCAAGAAATTACACAAGAACAACTTCGCACTGATCTTCCGTCGTTCCGTCCTGGTGACACAGTACGTGTACACGTTAAAGTTGTTGAGGGAACTCGCGAACGTATTCAGTTATTTGAAGGTGTTGTAATCAAACGTCGCGGTGGCGGAGTGAGCGAAACTTTCACAGTTCGTAAAGTTTCTTACGGTGTTGGAGTTGAACGTACATTCCCTGTTCACACACCAAAAATCGCGAAATTAGAAGTAGTACGTCACGGTAAAGTACGTCGTGCGAAACTTTACTACTTACGTGAACTTCGTGGTAAAAAAGCACGTATTAAAGAAATTCGTCGCTAATTTATCGATTTCAGTAAGAGGTACGCACTGCCGTTTTCAAAAGGCTATAACTTATATAGCATTATACAAAAAAGGAGCTTGATTATCAGGCTCCTTTTTTGTATAAGTGTTTATATATTGATTAGTGCCCAAGGTATGTTCATGTCCCTAGTCAACAGCCTTAGTGAACATCGCTGGGCTAAAGAAGAATGTTTTAATAAAAACAGATTCTTGGGTAACAGGAGTTACTCGCTATCAGATGAGTAAGATGGTAAAATGATGAATGGATGAACATGCCTGATTTAAAGAGGATGGTGACCATGGCTAAAGGGAAAAATGAACTAGTAGAGTGGATAAAAGCGATTATTGTCGCTGTTATTATCGCAACGGTCATTCGCCAATTCTTTTTTGCTCCAGTTGTTGTGGATGGTTACTCGATGATGCCGACTTTAAAGGATACAGATCGAGTCATTGCGAATAAATTTTCTTATGTAATAGGCAAACCGAAGCGCTTCGATATTATTGTGTTTGAGGCACCAGAAGGCAAGGATTATATTAAACGTGTAATTGGCTTGCCAGGAGATAAAGTTGAGTATGATCATGATACGCTCTATATTAACGGCAAACCGTATCAAGAGCCTTATTTAGATAAATATAAATCAAAGTTAGTAGATGGCGGCCCTCTAACAGAATCTTTTACATTAAAGGATATTAAAGAAATTAATCAAGAAACGGTACCAGAAGGCTATTTATTCGTTATGGGTGATAATCGTCGTTTAAGCAAGGATAGCCGGCATATAGGTGTCATCCCGTATGATAAAATATTAGGTAAGACAAATACGGTTTATTGGCCTATAAAAGATATCAGGAAAGTCGAATAGATTGTTGAAACATTAGAAATAGGAAGGTTGATTTTTAGTGACAATACAGTGGTTCCCTGGCCATATGGCCAAAGCAAGACGGGAAGTAACGGAAAAGTTAAAATTAATTGATATTATATTTGAATTAGTAGATGCAAGAATCCCGGCATCTTCAAGAAATCCGATGATTGATGAGATTATTCAACATAAGCCAAGAATTATTTTATTGAATAAGGCAGATATGGCTGATCCGGTGAAAACAAAGAAGTGGCTCGAGTACTTTAAAGCACAAGGAAAAACAGCTATTGCGATTAACTCGCAAGCAGGTAATGGCTTGAATCAGATTACAGCAGCTGCTAAAGAGCTGTTAAAAGAAAAGCATGAGCGGATGAGAGCGAAAGGTATTAAGCAGCCACGAGCAATTCGGGCGATGATTGTCGGTATTCCAAACGCTGGGAAATCGACACTGATCAATCGATTAGCGAAGAAAAATATTGCTAAAACGGGGAATACACCAGGTGTGACGAAAGCGCAGCAATGGATTAAAGTAGGCAAGGAAATGGAGCTGCTCGATACACCGGGAATTCTTTGGCCAAAATTTGAGGACCAAGAGGTAGGCTTGAAGCTAGCATTAACGGGAGCTATTAAAGATACTATTTTAAATTTACATGAGGTATCGCTCTACGGCCTTCGCTTTTTAGAAAGAGAATATCCAGAGCGGCTGCAATCGCGCTATAATTTAGACCAGATTCCAGAAGAAACCGTGGAGCTTTTCGATGCAGTTGGTCAATTCCGCGGCTGTTTAGCTGGCGGTGGACTTGTCGATTATGATAAGACGGCTGAATTAGTTGTTCGAGAGATTCGTTCGGAAAAATTAGGGCCTCTTACATTTGAAGTACCTGGTGAAGAACGAGAAGATATAGAAGAATAATTAATTGATACGGAGCCGGATGTTTTCGCTCCGTATTTTTGTGCAATATGACAGCATGCAATTTTTGATAAGTGTTGGTGTCTAATTTTATACCTGCCCCCTTAGGCTAATAGCTATTTAAATCTAATATCTATCAATCAAGGACCGGTGGCGTTTTTTCTAATTAGATGCTATAGAATAACAGTGGGATAGCCGATAATGAATATAACAGGTGAGAATATGGACACACGTATGAGTATTAAAGAAATAGCATTGAAATTACAAGAGATTACGAATCCACATGATGATTTTTTCATTCAATGTCAACAGGATGAGCGTAAAGGTGTTATCAATTTAGTGAAGAAATGGGAGCGTTCGTTTGAAAAAGAGCAGCAATTAAAGCAGCATTTTATCACAATGTCTCAATATGAACGAGAGTTGCGAAAGCAAGGGGTTGCGCTTATTGCTGGAATTGACGAGGTAGGTAGAGGTCCGCTTGCAGGTCCTGTTGTGGCGAGCGCGGTTATGTTGCCAGAGACGTTTTATTTGCCGGGACTCAATGATTCTAAAAAAATACCCGAAATAAAGCGTGAATTGTTTTATGAAACGATTATGCAAGAAGCGATTGCGGTCGGAATAGGCATTGTTGATAATGAAGAAATTGATGCGATTAATATTTATCAGGCAACGAAGAAAGCGATGATTACTGCGATTTCTGAATTACGTGAGCAACCGGATCATCTTTTAATTGATGCAATGGAGCTTGAAGTGGACATTCCGCAATATTCCATTATTAAAGGAGATGCTAAAAGTATTTCTATTTCTGCAGCATCGATTATTGCAAAAGTGACGCGGGATCGCATGATGAAGGAATATGCAAAGCAATATCCTGAATATGGTTTTGAACATAATATGGGTTACGGGACGAGCGTACATTTAGAGGCGCTATCCCGATATGGACTGACACCATGGCATAGAAAAAGCTTTTCACCTATTAAAGAAATGATTCATCGTGGATAAACGTATGGAAGGAGCTGAGAAGTGTGCAATTTATAACGATGGGAGCCCAAGTCCATACATCTACAAATGTAGATTCCGGTCTCGCGTTTAAAGTTGGACAAATCTTTTTCGGGAAAGTAAATAAAATTTACCCGAATCAAATAGCCGAAGTGCGAATTGGCAATCAAAAACTGATCTCTACTTTAGAAGCTCCTTTGCAAGCAGGAGAACGCTACTGGCTGCAAGTTCAATCTAATGAGAGGAAGCCGGTGTTAAAGGTATTAGATACACCGCATGCCGCCCAGACGATGAATATGAAAGCAGCTGCTCAGCAATTGATTGCGCATCTTGGGATAACTGCGAATGCGGAGGCAGCAGAACTTGCTGAGTTTCTTATGAGAAATCAGTTTCCTATTACTAAAGATTCGTTCCAAGCGGCCCTGCACTGGCTGAAATTAACAGACTCTTCTCAATCTGGCTTAGAGACGATTAAAACGATGTATGTTCAACAATTGCCTTTTGTCGAGGATATTTTTAAAGCTCTATTAGCCCAGTCTAAAGGCGAATCTCTACATAATATGCTTGGCGATTTGCTTGGCAGGCTCACTTCAGCATCTACTGGCACAGCGACAACGAGTCAATTAAAAGAAGTACTAGAGTCACTTGTTTTATCGAAACAAGGACATCTACAAGAAACAGGCTTATTGAGGCTTATAAGTCAATGGGCAAGTTCAGATGCATCTCCTGACCTTAAAGCAGGAGCATTTAGTTTACTTCAAAAAGTTGGTTTGATTTCTTCTTCGTTTTCGGAAGCAGAATTTTTAACGAAACTAGTTACAGATTCACAAATAAGCGGTGTTCCTCAGGCTAAAACAGAGCTTGCTATGAAGTGGCAGCAAGGGATGCAGTTGCTTGCTGATTATAAAACAGCACTGCGAAATGGAGAGCATCGTATTGTACATCTTCAAAATGTGACAAACTGGTTGGCTGAGCAACAAGGAGTGTCGAAAGCTCCATTAACAAACTTAGTACAAGGACAACAGCTGGCGACAGCGAGTGTAAGCTCAGCTGATTTTGCTCAGCAACCTGCCAATTTAGCTGCGCCTTTAAAGATAAATCCTCAGCAAACGGATTTACCAAAGTTGACGATGAACGTAATGGAAATGCTAGTTACTGAAAGTGAGAGCAAATCTGTTCTAGCATCATTTTTACATTTGTTGAATCCAAATCATTCACAGGTAAATGGTGCGAAAGAGGCTTTAGCGAACCAATTGTTATCATTTTCACAAAATCCTTCTGAGCGCTCGGTATTACCACATGAAAGAGCAGTTTTACAAGTACTAGCATCAGAGTTTCAAATGATAGATTTGACGAAAGGAACCGCCGTATATTCTCATTTAAAGGACATCGTCAAAATATTAGGGCTACAATTCGAGCATGTACTGGCGCATGCGCAAAATGCGAATCCGGCTGCTTTAGAAGAAGAGCTTGTGACGTTAAAGCCGCTGCTGCTTAAGTTGCTTCAGGAACAGCAGCATCCAGCTGGTATTAAAGAGCTAGCGGAACAGATTGTGAATCGTTTAACGGCTCAGCAAATTATGTCACAAGAAAATGGGCCGCTTCAAAATGTTTTGCTGACGTTACCATTAAATATAGGGAAATATGAAACTGATGTTACTTTACAATGGAGCGGCCGTCGAACACAAGAGGGTGGCATTGATTCAAATTATTGTAGAATTTTATTTTATTTAGATCTTGAACAATTAAAGGAAACGGTTATTGATATGCAAGTTCAAAATCGAGTGATTAAAGTCGTTGTCATGAATGAACAAAGTGAGATATTAGAAAACATGGCAAGGCCTTATATCGGTCTCTTACGAAGCAGTCTTGCACAATTAAATTATAAATTATCTGGTGTATTATTTGAAAATACGCTTATGAAACATGAGAAGGAAAAAAGGAACCAGTCGACTTCGTATCCAGCGGCTGGTTCCTACAATGGAGTGGATGTTCGAATATGATAGAGGATAAACGAGCAGAAGCTATTGCTTTGAAGTACGATTCTGAAAAAGACCCGGCTCCCAAAGTATTGGCGAAAGGAAAAGGGAAGGTAGCAGAGAACATTTTAGAAAAGGCAAAAGAGCTAAATATTCCTGTCCAAAAGGATCCGTCACTAGCTGAGCTTCTAGGGAAATTGGATATTAATGAAACCATACCAGATGAATTGTATCGCGCGGTAGCTGAGGTATTTGCTTTTATTTATAAAATGGATCGAGATGCAGGATCACATCACAAATAGAATTATTTTAATATAATTATAGTTTAGTAAAAACATAGCTTAGGCTATGTTTTTTTCTTTATTTTAGTTAATTATCTGGTCCTAATAAGAGAATATAGTAGACAATATTTTTAACATTTTATACAATAAAATGGAAGTATATGATAAAAGTGCTATTAAATACCTGGGATTATAAGGGGAATAAATTAGCCTATTTATATACTGATATAGAAGCTGTGCGGCAAAGATTTTTTGGAGAATATTTTCTCGAAATAAGGGGGATGGGAACATGAATATCCATGAGTATCAAGGCAAAGAGATTTTAAAGCAATACGGGGTATCTGTGCCGAATGGCCGAGTTGCGTATACGGTTGAGGAAGCGGTTGATGCAGCAAAAGAACTAGGGACAGATGTCGTTGTTGTCAAGGCTCAAATCCATGCCGGGGGACGTGGAAAAGCCGGTGGCGTGAAGGTAGCAAAAGATCTTAAAGAAGTCCGTACATATGCTGAAGAGCTTCTTGGGAAAACACTTGTAACGCATCAAACTGGACCATCTGGCAAAGAAGTAAAACGATTGCTTATTGAAGAGGGGTGCGATATCCGAAAGGAATATTATATCGGTTTTGTTTTGGATCGTGACTCCGATTGTATCGTACTTATGGCCTCTGAAGAAGGGGGCACAGACATCGAGGAAGTAGCAGAAAAGAATCCAGAGAAGATTTTTAAAGAATATATCGATCCAGTTGTTGGATTAGTACCTTATCAGGCAAGAAAGATTGCTTTTCAAATAAATATACCAGATCAAGTGATTAATAAAGCTGTAACGTTCATGCTTGGATTATATAGAGTGTTTATTGAAAAAGATTGTTCAATTGTAGAAATTAATCCGTTAGTTGTAACGGGAGATAATCAGGTGTTAGCTTTAGATGCCAAGTTTAATTTTGATGATAATGCTTTATATCGTCAAAAAGAGGTTGTGGCTTATCGGGATTTAGATGAAGAAGATGCAAAAGAAATTGAAGCCTCTAAATATCAGTTAAGTTACATTTCATTAGAAGGAAATATCGGTTGTATGGTTAATGGTGCAGGACTTGCAATGGCAACGATGGACATTATTAAACATTATAATGGTGATCCGGCTAACTTCCTTGATGTAGGGGGCGGTGCGACGGAAGAAAAAGTAAAAGAAGCATTCAAAATTATTTTATCAGATAGCCAGGTTAAAGGAATTTTTGTTAATATTTTTGGAGGAATTATGAAGTGTGACATTATTGCTGCGGGAGTAGTAGCAGCCGCGAAGGAGTTAGGACTCGATGTGCCGCTTGTTGTTCGTTTAGAAGGTACAAATGTTGAATTAGGTAAACAAATTTTACGAGAATCCGGCTTGAATATTACAGCAGCAGAGTCGATGGCAGATGGTGCACAAAAAATTGTCTCATTAGTTGGTTAATGAATGGAGGAGGGAATGTTATGGCGATTTTTGTTAATAAAGATACAAAGGTTATTGTTCAAGGGATTACAGGTTCGACAGCCGCATTTCATACGAGTCAAATGCTTGATTATGGTACAAAAATTGTAGCGGGAGTAACACCGGGGAAAGGCGGCACAGAAATCGAAGGGGTTCCTGTTTATAATACAGTTGCAGAAGCTGTGCGTAAAACGAATGCAACCGCTTCTGTTATCTATGTTCCAGCTCCGTTTGCGGCAGATGCAATTCTAGAAGCGGTAGATGCTGAGCTAGACTTAGTAATTTGTATAACTGAGCATATTCCGGTGTTAGATATGGTAAAAGTAAAACGATATTTACAAGGTAAAAAGACGAGATTAATAGGGCCAAACTGTCCGGGTGTCATTACAGCGGATGAATGTAAAATTGGCATTATGCCAGGCTATATTCATACAAAAGGGCATGTAGGCGTTGTCTCTCGCTCAGGTACATTAACCTATGAAGCCGTTCATCAATTAACGAATGCAGGCATTGGACAAAGTACGGCTGTTGGGATTGGCGGTGACCCGGTCAATGGTACGGATTTCATTGATGTATTAAAGGCCTTCAATGAAGACCCAGACACACATGCTGTTATTATGATTGGTGAAATCGGTGGAACAGCTGAAGAGGAAGCGGCACGCTGGGTGAAGGCTAATATGAAGAAACCTGTTGTTGGCTTTATCGGTGGTCGTACTGCACCTCCGGGAAAACGTATGGGGCATGCAGGAGCAATTATTTCTGGTGGAAAAGGAACAGCGGATGAAAAAATTCGTGTAATGAATGAATGCGGAATTCGAGTGGCAGCCACACCGTCTGTCATTGGAGAAACTTTAATTTCCGTTTTAAAAGAGAACGATCTTTATGAAGTTAGTAAAGTGCGTTAAATAATTAGGAAAACCGCCTTTGACTTATTTAAAGTCAGAGGCGTTGTTGTATTAAGGTATAAATCGTAGGTGTACTAAAAAGTCAACTTGGCAAAGTGCTGCATGCTTTTGTTGTCGACTTTTCTTCAAAAAATCCCCCCGTAAGGAGTGTCCTCATTTGAATCCAAAAGACAAGCTTATCCATCTTCATCATTGTCGCGGCGCTGGTTGGAAAACGATTCAGGCTATTGTTCAAGTCGATCCATTACTATCTTCTCTTTTTACAAAGTCATATGCTGAATGGAAGGATATCGTGCCGCTGCCTTCAAATAAGCTGCAAATGTTCTTTCGCGATTTACATTCGCTTTCTATTATGGAGAAACTAAGGAGATACGAAGAGTGCCATATTCAGTGTTTAACAATGTTTGACGAAGAATATCCTTATTTACTTCAACAAATCTTTGACCCCCCTTGGGTGCTTTATATGAAAGGGAGAAAAGAATTATTAAAGGAACAGAACACATTAGCTATCGTCGGGACAAGAACGCCGACAACATACGGCCTAGGGGCATTAAAGGCTATTCTTCCCAAGTTAGTTGAGAAGAACTTTACTATTATTAGTGGAGTCGCCGCAGGCATTGATGCTGCTGCTCATATGGTTACCCTTAATGAAGGAGGAAAAACCATCGGTGTTTTAGGAGGCGGGCTGCTGCAGATTTATCCGAAAAGGAATGTACAATTGGCAGAGACAATGATGAAACAAGGTCTCTTATTGTCAGAAATACCTCCGATGAGACGGGCAGAACCATGGATGTTCCCCGTACGCAATCGAATTATTAGCGGTTTATCAAGAGGAGTGCTTGTTATAGAGGCGAGAAAAAGAAGTGGTACACTTATTACAGCACAGGCTGCTCTTGAGCAAGGAAGAGATGTCTATGCCTTGCCTGGGAATATTTTAAGTCCTCAGTCTATGGGTACTAATCAATTAATTCAGGATGGAGCCAAGCTTGTGCTAACCGCTTCAGATATCGAGGAAGAGTATGCGAATCTTTTTTAAATAATGTTGTTAAACAATATGGTGGTTCAGTCATCCGGCCTTTTATATAGGGGAATTTTAGGGAGAATGTGCAAAATTAATACAATTTATACAGGGAATTTTTATAAAAAGGGTTGAAATTTTTGTAAAATTGTTATAAATTTTGCAAAACCCCTTTTTGTCTAGATAGAGGTTAACAATGGAAAGAGATATTGACAAATGAATTTTGAATGATTAATAATAGTGAAGATTTATATTACCTCTTTGAGGAGGACTTGTTGAATGTCAGATTACTTAGTAATAGTAGAATCGCCGGCGAAGGCGAAGACGATAGAGCGTTATTTAGGAAAAAAATATAAAGTTAAAGCTTCAATGGGACATGTTCGCGATTTACCTAAAAGTCAAATGGGGGTAGATGTTGAGCATGACTATGAGCCTAAATATATAACAATTCGTGGTAAAGGTCCTGTATTAAAGGAATTAAAGACCGCTGCTAAAAAAGCAAAGAAAATTTACCTCGCAGCTGACCCCGATAGAGAGGGAGAGGCAATTGCTTGGCATTTAGCCCATAGTTTAAATGTAGATATTCATTCAGATTGCCGTGTGGTATTTAATGAAATTACAAAGGATGCCATTAAAGAATCGTTTAAATCACCTAGACCGATTAATATGAGTCTAGTTGATGCTCAACAAGCGAGACGCGTTCTAGATCGCTTAGTAGGCTATAACATTAGTCCTTTGCTTTGGAAAAAAGTAAAAAAAGGACTAAGTGCAGGACGCGTTCAATCTGTGGCCGTTCGAATGATTATTGATCGCGAAAAAGAAATAAAAGATTTTGTTCCGGAAGAATATTGGAGCATTAGAGCTGATTTTGTTAAAGGAAAGGAACAATTCGAAGGTGCTTTTTTCAGCTTAAATGGTGAGCGAACGGAATTAAAAAGTGAAGAAGATGTAAAAAAAGTACTAGCTAACTTAGAGGGCAGTGAGTTTAAGATTGCAGGCGTAACCAAAAAAGAACGTAAGCGTAATCCAGCCGCGCCTTTCACAACGTCTTCCTTACAGCAAGAAGCGGCGCGAAAATTAAATTTTCGTGCAAAAAAAACGATGATGCTTGCTCAACAATTATATGAAGGAATTGAGCTTGGTAAAGAAGGAACCGTCGGGTTAATTACTTATATGAGAACGGATTCTACCCGAATTTCGGACGTGGCTAAGCAAGAAGTGCATACATATATTGAAAGCACATACGGGCAAGAATATATGCAAGCAGAGCAGAGGAAAGAAAAGAAACAAACTAATGCACAAGATGCTCATGAAGCTGTGCGACCAACGAGTACATTACGTGAACCGAGTTCGGTAAAAGAATTTCTTTCTCGTGATCAATTTCGTTTATATAAATTGATTTGGGAGCGTTTTGTAGCTAGTCAGATGGCTGCCGCGGTTATGGATACGATGAGCGTTGACCTTCAAAATGGCCCCGTGTTATTCCGTGCTAATGGCTCGAAAATTAAGTTTCCTGGTTTTATGAAAGTGTACGTGGAAGGAACGGATGATTCCGTTGAGGAGAAAAATAATTTACTGCCAGATGTAGTGGAAGGTGACATCTATTTTTCGAAAGATGTAGAGCCGAAGCAGCATTTTACGCAGCCGCCTCCACGCTATACAGAGGCAAGGCTTGTCCGTACATTAGAGGAACTTGGAATAGGTCGACCATCAACGTATGCGCCAACCCTTGATACGATTCAGAAACGCGGATACGTAACGCTCGATAACAAACGTTTTGTGCCAACGGAGCTTGGAGAAATTGTGTTAGAGCTTATTCGTGAGTTTTTCCCGGATATTTTAGATGTTGAATTTACAGCTAAAATGGAGCAGCAATTTGATGGTGTCGAGGAAGGCCAGATAGAATGGATTAAAGTAATTGATGAATTTTATCAAGACTTTGCCATTGATTTAGCAAAAGCTGAAGCTGAAATGGAGAAAATCGAAATCAAAGATGAACCAGCAGGCGAAGATTGCGAAGAATGTGGTCATGAGATGGTCTTTAAAATGGGGCGTTATGGAAAGTTTATGGCCTGCAGCAATTTCCCAGACTGTCGCAATACGAAGCCAATCGTAAAGAAAATTGGTGTGAAGTGTCCGAAGTGTAAGGAAGGCGACATCATTGAACGAAAAAGTAAAAAACGTCGTCTCTTTTACGGTTGTGATACATATCCAAGCTGTGATTTTATTTCCTGGGATAAGCCATTACCAAGAAGCTGTCCAAAATGCGAAGGCATATTAGTAGAGAAGAAGCTGAAAAAAGGAATGCAAGTTCAATGTATAGAGTGTGATTACAAAGAAGAGCCACAAAGTTAAATGGTTAGAAAAGGTGAGCCCATGCTCACCTTTTCTTTGTGTAGATTGGATAGATAAAAGTAAGTGGAGGAAATGGCAATCATGTAAGTTTGCGGCTTTTTATTGTCTAAAAAAGAGAGGGATTCTTTTGGTTGGGGGCTATGTGAATGAACTTTTTATTTCTTACGATTTTTGGCTTAAATGAATCAAAAACCACCAACGTTATGTAATAGAGCATTATAAGTGATAGATCGAAAAACTTTTTTATTTAGCGAAGGTAATGTACAATGCAGTGGACAATTCCTTTTGTTTAACGATATAATGTTTAATTGCGGTCTAGGAATAAAAAAGGATGCGCGCATCTAAGCACATAGAGGTCACTATTTCCCGTAAAATAATGAATGAAAATTTGTGAGTGAATATATGAGAAGGTAGATTAAAATCATAGTTTTATTTGAACTATAAAATGAACATGACCTGTCTAAAAGAGAGGCACTCGCTGTGTTTTTTTAAGGCGAGCTGTACTAAATCATAGTGTTAATCAAACGGTTTTTTGCGTCCAATTTCCTCGTGTGTTGGGAGTTGACTAAGGCGCCTTGTGCTTTTCTTATCATATCTTTATATGGAGGTTCGTAAAATGAAAGAAGCAAAAGTTAATGTGATTGGAGCAGGTCTTGCAGGAAGTGAAGCTGCGTGGCAACTGGCTAATCGAGGAATTCAAGTTCGTTTGTATGAAATGCGTCCAGTGAAGCAAACACCAGCTCATCATACTGATAAGTTCGCAGAGCTTGTATGCTCTAACTCTTTGCGTGGCAACGCGTTAACGAATGCGGTAGGCGTTTTGAAAGAAGAAATGCGCATGCTTAATTCAGTTATTATCGCAGCAGCCGATGCGTGTGCAGTTCCTGCTGGCGGAGCTCTTGCAGTAGATCGACATGAATTTGCAGCACGTGTGACAGATTTAGTGAAGAATCATCCTAATGTAACCGTTGTAAATGAAGAGGTAACAACGATTCCAGAAGGCCCAACGGTCATTGCGACGGGACCTCTTACAAGCCAAGCATTATCGAATAGTTTGAAGGAGATTATGGAGGAAGAGTATTTATATTTTTATGATGCTGCTGCACCAATCGTTGAAAAAGATAGCATTGATATGAATAAAGTGTACTTAAAATCCCGTTATGATAAAGGAGAAGCCGCTTACTTAAACTGTCCGATGACGGAAGAGGAATTTGATCGTTTCCATGAAGCGTTAATCACAGCGGAAACTGTTCCATTGAAAGAGTTTGAGAAAGAAATCTTCTTTGAAGGATGTATGCCAATTGAAGTAATGGCGGCACGCGGGAAGAAGACTATGCTGTTTGGGCCGATGAAACCAGTTGGACTAGAAGATCCGAAAACAGGTAAAAGACCTTTCGCGGTTGTTCAATTACGCCAAGATGATGCAGCAGGTACGCTATATAACTTAGTAGGTTTTCAAACACATTTGAAATGGGGGCCACAGAAGGAAGTCCTTCGATTAATTCCAGGTCTTGAAAATGTGGAAATTGTTCGATACGGGGTTATGCATCGCAATACGTTTATTAATTCACCAAAAGTATTAAAATCAACGTATCAATTTAAAAATCGTGATGATCTTTTCTTTGCAGGTCAAATGACGGGTGTAGAAGGTTATGTGGAATCGGCTGCTTCAGGATTAGTTGCAGGAATGAATGCGGCTCGAATGATGATGGATCAAGAGCCAATTGTATTCCCACAAGAAACAGCGATTGGAAGTATGGCTCACTATATTACGTCAACAAATGCAAAAACATTCCAACCGATGAATGCTAATTTTGGATTATTCCCAGACCTTGGTGTTAGAATTAAGTCGAAGAAAGAACGATATGAAATGCATGCTAATCGCGCTTTACAAACAATTCAGAACTTTATGAAAAGTTTGTGAAATATTTGCTTGCAGTCAGTAAGTGTGATACGATTTAGTAGCCTTTGAGAGGTGTATGTATGGTGGATACGAAAAAAGCGTTACAATTGTTTATCGAATATTTACAAATTGAGAAGAACTGTTCACCTTATACAATTGATAATTACAAACGAGATCTTGGCGAATTTTTTTTGTTCTTAGAGACCCAGAACATTGAGCAATTAGCGTTGGTTGAATATTTTGATGCTCGTCTATTTTTAACAACTTTATATGAACGAGATTTATCTAAACGGACAGTTGCAAGAAAAATATCTTGCTTACGAACCTTTTATAAATTTTTAGTGCGAGAAGGGATGGTGGGGGAAAATCCATTTTCCCTCTTAGCTCTACCTAAAAAAGAACACAAGCTGCCTCGTTTTCTTTATGAGGAAGAGATTAATCAGCTGTTTTCTACTTTAAATAAAGATACACCGATGGGCTTGCGGGATGCTGCTTTATTAGAGGTTCTTTATGCAACAGGGACTCGAATTAGTGAATGCTGCAACATTCAATTACAAGATATTGACTTCTCTCTTGAAACGATTTTAGTGCATGGGAAAGGGAAGAAAGATCGATATGTGCCATTTGGTCAATGTGCTAAAGAGACTCTACAGACTTACATAAATACAGCACGTACGGAGACGATGTCTTCTTATCGAACATCTCATTCCTATTTATTTATTAATTATCGCGGAGAGCCATTAACTGTTAGAGGAGCTCATTATGTGTTAAATGAATGCATTAAAAAAGCTGCGGCAAATGGGAAGCTGCATCCTCATATGTTAAGGCATTCGTTTGCCACACATTTATTAAATAATGGAGCGGATTTAAGAACGGTTCAAGAACTTTTAGGGCATTCCAAAATTTCATCTACTCAAATTTATACGCATGTAACGAAAGAGCAGCTTAGAAAAGTATATAATTCAACACATCCAAGGGCTTAATACGCTTTTCGAAAGGGGTATTCTTATGACAACCATTTTTGCTGTTCATCATAATGGACAATGTGCGATGTCTGGCGACGGTCAAGTGACATTAGGAAACTCAGTCGTGATGAAGCATACAGCGAGAAAAGTGAGAAAGATTTTTAACGGTAATGTGCTGGCGGGATTTGCTGGATCTGTAGCGGATGCCTTTACTTTATTTGAAATGTTTGAAGCGAAGCTTGAAGAATATAATGGTAATCTTCAGCGTGCGGCTGTCGAAATGGCAAAGCAATGGCGCAGTGATAATATTTTGCGTAAGCTTGAAGCGATGTTAGTCGTAATGGATCGGAAACATTTGTTACTTGTCTCGGGTACAGGAGAAGTGATTGAACCAGATGATGGAATTTTAGCGATTGGTTCTGGCGGTAATTATGCTCTGGCTGCAGGTCGAGCTTTAAAGCGGTTTTCCGCTGAGCAGTTATCGGCGAGAGACATTGCAGAGTCTGCATTAAACATTGCAGCTGAAATCTGTGTGTTTACGAATTCAAATATTATTGTAGAAGAGCTGTAAAGGAGGAGCGCAAAAATGGCAAAAAAAGCTGCTTTAACACCGAGACAAATTGTTGAGAAATTGGATCAATATATTGTAGGTCAAAAAGAGGCAAAGCGCGCTGTAGCTGTTGCCCTTCGCAATCGTTATCGTAGAAGTCTGTTATCTGATCAGTTACGTGATGAAGTCGTTCCGAAAAATATTTTAATGATTGGACCGACTGGTGTTGGGAAAACGGAAATTGCTCGCCGAATGGCGAAGCTTGTTGGAGCTCCTTTTATTAAAATTGAGGCTACAAAATTTACGGAAGTCGGTTATGTCGGCCGTGATGTGGAGTCGATGGTTCGAGATTTAGTGGAGACATCCGTCCGTCTTGTGAAAGAAGAAAAGATGGTGAGCGTCAAAGAACGAGCGGAAGAACAAGCTAATCGCCGTTTAATTGAATTGCTTGTTCCATCAACAAAAAAGCAGAACAATTTTAAAAATCCATTAGAAGCATTGTTTGGTGGAAGCCATGTGCAAGAAGAAACGGTTGAATCTCATTCTGAGGATGTAAGCTTGCAACAAAAGCGCAAACTGATTGCGGACCGCTTAGCCAAAGGTGAACTAGAAAACGAAATTATTACGGTAGAGGTTGAAGAACAACAAGCATCGATGTTTGATTTATTACAAGGTTCGGGCATGGAACAGATGGGTATGAATATGCAAGATGTTCTAGGCGGACTAATGCCGAAGAAGAAGAAAAAGCGTAAGCTGAAGGTAAGTGAGGCGCGCGGTGTTTTAGTAAATGAAGAAGCGGCAAAGCTTATCGATATGGACGAAGTGACACAAGATGCTGTGAGACGCGCGGAGCAAACTGGAATTATTTTTATTGATGAAATTGATAAAATTGCAAGCAAACAGTCCGGTTCATCTTCAGCTGATGTTTCTCGTGAAGGGGTTCAACGGGATATTTTACCGATTGTAGAAGGATCAACTGTTGTAACGAAATATGGATCTGTTAAGACAGATCATGTGTTATTTATTGCGGCCGGGGCGTTTCATATGGCTAAACCTTCTGATTTAATTCCGGAATTACAAGGAAGATTTCCAATTCGTGTTGAGTTACAGAAACTAACGGTGGATGATTTTGTACGGATTTTACATGAGCCAGATAATGCTTTGTTAAAACAGTATATAGCATTATTGGAAACAGAAGGTATACAAATTGAATTTTCTGACGATGCTATTGGTAAGATTGCGGAAGTAGCGTTTGAAGTCAATCAAAATACGGATAATATCGGGGCGAGACGTCTTCATACAATCATGGAACGTTTATTAGAAGATTTGTCGTTTGAAGCACCGGAGATTACTCTTGAGAAGATTATGATAACACCGCAATATGTGGAAGAGAAGTTAGGCTCTATTGCGCGTAATAAAGACTTGAGTCAATTTATTTTATAGTTAATGATTTAGATGGATAGGCACTATTGGGAGGAACAATAAAGATGAACTTATTAAGTAAAACAAGAAAAATTAATGCAATGCTCCAAAAAGCAGCTGGTAAACCTGTGAATTTTAAAGAAATGGCCGACAGTTTAAGTGAAGTGATTGACGCGAATGTATTCGTTGTAAGTCGTCGAGGAAAATTACTAGGTATTTCTATTAGTCAAAAAATTGAAAATGAACGCTTAATAAAAATGTATGAAGAGAGACAATTCCCTGAACAATATACGAAGAGTTTATTTAATATACAAGAAACTTCTCCTAATTTGACTATGGATAGTGAGTATACAGTTTTCCCGATTGAAAATAAAGACCTCTTCGCTAATGGATTAACAACGATTGTGCCGATTATCGGTGGTGGTGAGCGTTTAGGTACATTAGTTCTAGCTCGTTTAGAAGAAAAATTTGAAGATGATGATTTAATTTTAGCGGAATATGGTGCAACGGTAGTAGGAATGGAAATTTTGCGTGAAAAAGCAGAAGAAATTGAAGAAGAGGCTCGCAGTAAAGCGGTCGTACAAATGGCAATCTCTTCACTATCCTATAGTGAATTAGAAGCAATTGAGCATATTTTTGAAGAATTAAAAGGGAATGAAGGGCTGTTAGTAGCATCTAAAATTGCTGACCGTGTCGGCATTACACGTTCCGTTATTGTAAATGCTCTTCGTAAGTTAGAAAGCGCTGGGGTTATTGAATCTCGCTCTTTAGGTATGAAAGGGACATATATTAAAGTATTGAATGATAAATTTTTATTTGAATTAGAGAAATTAAAAAATAGTTAATAGAAGAATAGGGTCTTGTAATGTCCTAAGTAAGGGTATTACAAGGCTCTTTTTTTGATGTTAAAAAAACAATTTAGTGGGGATTTTCTCCGAAAGCGGGTGGCGGTCCAGTTTTGACAGCATATGGCCTCGAGAGGCTAAGCTGGTTATAGAGGTACAGTAGATTATTTATTCCCTGTCTATATTTCTTATTTCCTCATAAGTTTGAGATCGGCGTCTTGATTTTTCTGTTAAGTGTTAGGTAAAAAGTTATAATGGAGAACAGTTTGTTACATTAGTGTGACGTTTTTGTGGGAAATAGGGGGAAAAGTTACGTAAGTGTGATTTTTATCATTTTAATTATATTATTATAACTACTACAATAGTAGAAATGCTTTATATAATGTGCGGGATATGTAAGATTGAAGAAGACGGTCGATAGTCGTGGTAAATGTAGATATTTGTCAATTTTTATCGAAAATAGGTGGATATTTCTAGTTGGTATAGGTATTAATGTTTAAAAGTATGAAAAATCTTAATAATTTTTGAATCCAATATACGGTATAATTGTTAATAGCTATAGATTCTTAACCATTATTTTTAAAAGAAGTTATTTTGAAATGAGTTAAAAGGGAAGAAGCAATTATTTCCACTAAGAAAATAGTTCTAAAGTAACAGGCGCATAGAGTGATTTTCTTCTATTATTAGAGATGTGCTTTCAGAATAACTGGATTATTTGTCGAAATATGTAACAAAAAATCATTTTTTGGGATTTGAGGAGCAGGGTCTCGACAAAATAGTGCTTTAGTTCCGTGAAAATTCGATGATTTATTTGCGGATTAGTCTTACAATAATTACTGAGAAGATGGTCGATATAATACAAAAGTAAAATATAATTGCCATAAGAAAGAGGTGGAGAATAATATGGAATTATTTTCAAATACCTTTAGGGATCTTGAAAATGCTTTAGACTATTCAAGTATGAGGCAGAAAGTTATTTCGCAAAACATTGCTAATGTAGATACACCTAACTATAAGGCGAAGAATGTGACGACCAGTTCTTTTAAAGAAGCGTTGCAGGCCTCTATGGACAGCTACCGTACGGATCAAAGGCATCTTAAGTTTAGTACAAAAATCAATGGCTCAGCGATTGTGACACAGCAAAATGTAACGTATAACAATAATGGTAACAGTGTTGATATTGATAAAGAAATGACTGCTTTAGCGACAAATCAAATTTATTATAATGCAGTAACAGAGCGACTAAGCGGAAAATTTAGTTCATTACAAAATGTAATCAGGGGTGGTAAATAATGAGTATGTTTCACAGCATAAACACAACAGCCTCTGCTCTTACTAGTCAGCGCTTGAGAATGGATGTCATTTCTTCTAATATGGCGAATGCTGAAACGACTAGATCACAGTATGTTGATGGTGAATGGAAACCATATAGTAGAAAAGCGGTAGTTCTTCAAAGTACAGAGAATGAAAGCTTCTCAAACTTTTTACATACAGCCATGGGACAATCGAAGGGTGTGGGAGCTGGTGTGCAGGTGACTAAAATTGTCGAAGATGAGGCAACGCCTTTTAAGCTTGTATATAACCCAGAACACCCGGATGCAAATGCAGAAGGATATGTGGAAATGCCAAACGTAGATCCTCTTAGGGAAATGGTAGATTTAATGAGTGCTACACGCTCGTATGAAGCGAATGTAACAGTGTTGAACGCCTCAAAAGGGATGATGATGAAAGCACTAGAAATAGGGAAATAAATAGAATAGGGGGATGACACAATGGCAGGACTTACTCTTTCTGCTGCCAATAACGTGGCCAATTTGCAAGAAGTGACTAATATAAAGAAAACAACACCATTTGAAGCGCAGCAATCTTTTGGAGCAGCGTTGAAGGAATCAATTAATCAAGTGAATGAAGCACAACTTTATTCTGATTCGTTAACGAATAAAATGGCGAATGGAGAAAACGTAGACTTACATAGCGTAATGATTGCATCACAAAAAGCAAGCATTTCATTATCAGCAACATTAGAGATTCGTAATAAAGTTGTTGAAGCGTATCAGGAAATTATGAGAATGAATATTTAACGTTCATTTTAAAACCTCATTTTAAAATATAGTGCTAGGAGGAATGAAAATGTAAACCTCCTTTCATACATTTAATTAGACTAACCGGGGGATTAAAATGAATGATTCATTAGTGAGAATAAAAGAGAAAATAACGGGATACTGGAGTACTCGTACAAAAAAACAAAAAATTATTGGTATTAGTGCAGCAGTTTTACTAGTTATCCTCATCGTTGTTGCTTCGATTTTAGCTACACGCACTACTCTTGTTCCTTTATATTCTAATTTGACTCCTTCAGAGACGGGTTCAATTAAAGAGAACTTAGATAGCAAAGGTATTGAAAATGCAATTTCGAACGATGGAACAACGATTAGTGTTCCAGAAGAAAGTGTAGATACCTTAAAAGTAGAATTAGCTGCTGAAGGTATTCCAAGTTCAGGAAATATTGATTATTCTTTTTTTGGTGAAAATGCTGGAATTGGAATGACAGAAAATGAGTTTAATGTTGTAAAGCTAGATGCAATGCAATCAGAAATTGCTGGTCTTATTAAGAAAATCGATGGTGTTCAAGATGCTAGTGTAATGATTACATTGCCGGAACAAGGTGTTTTTGTTAGTGATACGAATGAAGAGGCATCTGCATCCGTTGTGTTAACAACAAAGCCAGGTTATAAATTTGAAGAAAATCAAATTAATGCTCTCTATCATTTAGTGTCAAAAAGTGTTCCAAACCTTCCTACTAATAATATCGTCATTATGAACCAAAACTTTGAGTATTTTGACTTAGAAGATGAAAATAATTCTGTAGGAACTAAATTTGCTTCACAACAAGAAATCAAAAAAGAAATTGAACGAGATGTTCAGAGACAAGTGCAAAATATGCTTGGAACATTAATGGGAAGAGATAAAGTAGTTGTATCAGTTTCTACGGATATTGATTTTACTCAAGAAAATCGTGAAGAAAATTTAGTTGCTCCTGTTGATGAGGAAAATATGGAAGGGATTGCAATCTCTGCCCAGAGAATTAATGAAACCTATACAGGTGATGGTGCGGCAGCAGCAGGTGGAATTCCGCAAGGTGAGGATACAGCGGATTCATTAGGCGCATATGTGCAAGGTGGAACAAATGGCAATGGGGATTATGAGAAAGTAGAGGAAACAATTAATAATGAAGTAAACCGGATTAAAAAGGAAATAGTAGAAAGCCCGTATAAAGTACAGGACCTAGGCGTTCAAGTGATGGTAGAGCCGCCTACACCGGATGATCCCACCTCTCTTTCACAAGATAGCATCGATGATATTACAAAAATTCTTGGAACGATTATTCGTACAACGGTAGCTAAAGGTGAGAATGGAGAAGCGTTAACAGATGCGGAAATTGAAGAGAAAATTGCTATTTCTGTTCAACCGTTTAATGGAAAAGTGGACGTAACGAATGCTCAAGAAAGTTCAACGTTACCATTATGGGCTTATGTTGTTGGCGCAGTATTATTGCTTGCTATTATCGTTCTGCTTGTTTTATATATTCGTTCAAGAAAACAACAGGCAGCAGAGGAAGACGAAGAAGAAGAATTGTTGGAAGAAGCAGTTTATGAAATACCAGATTTACCTGAAGAACAAGATTCCGAAGCTTCTATCAAACGCAAGCAGCTGGAGAAAATGGCAAAAGAAAAACCAGAAGATTTTGCAAAATTATTAAGAAGCTGGATAGAAGAAGACTAGGAGGCGATGCAGGTGACAGGGAAAAAGAAAAAAGGTGAATTAACAGGGAAACAAAAAGCAGCCATCCTCCTGATTTCCTTAGGTCCGGATGTTTCTGCATCGGTCTATAAACATCTTTCTGAAGAGGAAATTGAAAGGTTGACTCTTGAAATCTCTAGTGTAAGAAAAGTAGATTCAAAGGAAAAAGAAGAAGTATTAGAAGAGTTTCATAATATTGCGCTGGCGCAAGATTATATTTCTCAAGGCGGAATTGGTTATGCGAAACAAGTGCTTGAGAAAGCGTTAGGGGAAGAGCAAGCAGCAGCAATTATTAATCGTCTTACTTCTTCACTGCAGGTACGTCCGTTTGATTTTGCTCGAAAAGCTGAACCAGGGCAAATTTTAAACTTTATTCAAAACGAGCATCCACAAACAATTGCTTTGATTTTATCGTATTTGGAAGCGACACAAGCGGGGCAAATCTTATCGGAGCTGCCACAAGAGATGCAAGCAGATGTTGCTAGACGAATCGCTTTAATGGATAGTACATCACCAGAGATTATTAATGAAGTAGAACAAATTCTGGAGAGAAAACTATCAGCTACTGTGACGCAAGATTATACGCAAACAGGTGGTGTTGAAGCGGTTGTAGATGTCTTAAACGGTGTGGATCGCGCTACGGAACGAACGATTCTCGATGCACTTGAAATTCAAGATCCTGAATTGGCTGAGGAAATTAAAAAACGCATGTTTGTTTTCGAAGATATTGTTACGTTGGATGGAAGAGCGATTCAACGTGTTATTCGTGAATCAGATAATGAAGATTTAAAGCTTGCTCTTAAAGTGGCAAGTGAAGAAGTAAAAGAAATTGTATTCCGCAATATGTCTAAACGAATGGTGGAAACGTTCCAGGAAGAAATGGAATATATGGGACCTGTAAGATTACGTGATGTCGAAGAAGCACAATCCCGTATTGTTGCTGTTATCCGCCGCCTGGAAGAAGCAGGTGAGGTCGTCATCGCTCGTGGCGGAGGAGATGATATTATTGTCTAGGATTATTAAATCATTTCAAGCGAAAGAACAAGTTGGAAAAACGATTAACATCCGCCCGTTTCCCGTCATTCATTCAGAACATGAAGAACAGGCGGCAGTAATCGATGAGACAACGCTACATGAATTGTTAGAACAAGCTGAGAGACAGGCTGAATGGCTAGTTCAACAAGCAAACGAACAAGCAGCCATGATTAAAAACGAGATAGAACAGGCAAGGGTTTATTGGGAACAAGAAGAAAGACCAATGTACATGGAGCAAGCCCAAAAAGAGGGCTATCAGCAAGGAATAGAGGACGGGGTACAAAAAGGATATAGGGAGACAGCTGAAGCGATTGCTTATGCCAAGGAAATTGTGGAACTGTCTAAACAAGAATACAGCAAACAAATTGAAGCAGCGGAGCCTGTTATTTTAGAACTTGCGATGAAAGTGGCTGGTAAAATTATTGGATATGAATTAAAGGAGAATGAAGAGGGCTTTTTCTCGATGGTGAAACGGGCAATTAAAGAGGCGAGGGAGAATCGCGAAGTACAACTTCATATACATCCAAGTCAGTATCCGTTCATTCTTTCTCATAAAGAGGAGCTTGAAGCAATCTTTCCGAAGAACACGGATTTATACGTCTATCCTAATGATGAATTGGCAGAAAGCAGCTGTATCATTGAATCTGAAAGCGGGAGAATCGATGCAAGTGTCGATAGTCAACTTCGAGAAATGAAAGATAAACTGACGGAATTATTAGAAGGGGAATCATGATGAAAGCGATTGACCTGATACCGCTAATTGATGAACTTGGTACGTTTAAGCACTATGGCCGTGTAAAACGGGTTGTAGGGTTAATGATTGAATCTCAAGGTCCTGAAAGTGCGATTGGAGATATTTGCTACATTCATACCGGTGTTCGTCAACATAAAAAAAGAATTTTAGCAGAAGTTGTCGGTTTTCGTGATGAAATGGTCATTCTTATGCCATTTACAGCCGTCAATGATATTTCTCCAGGAGCAATTGTAGAAGGATGCGGTCGTACATTAGAAATTAAAGTGGGAAGCGGTCTAATCGGGAAAGTTGTGGATCCGCTTGGACAGCCGATTGATAGCTCGATTCTTCCGAAAGGATTGGCTTCTGTAGCGATTGATCAAGATCCACCTAACCCGATGACGCGTCCACCTATTTCTGAGCCAATCGATGTAGGGGTTCGTATGATTGATAGTTTGCTAACAGTTGGGAAAGGACAGCGTGTAGGAATCTTTGCAGGGAGCGGTGTTGGGAAAAGTACGCTTCTTGGGATGGTAGCGAGAAACACCACCGCAGATTTAAATGTTATTGCGTTAATTGGAGAGCGTGGTCGAGAGGTGCGTGAGTTTATCGAAAAAGACTTAGGTCCAGAAGGCTTAGCACGGTCTATCATTGTTGTAGCAACAAGTGATCAACCAGCATTAATGCGTATTAAAGGGGCGCTTGCTGCAACAGCGATTGCTGAGTATTTCCGTGATAAGGGCTTGAATGTCATGTTAATGATGGACTCTGTTACTCGGGTGGCGATGGCTCAGCGTGAGATTGGCTTAGCTGTGGGCGAACCGCCGACAACAAAGGGATATACGCCATCTGTCTTTGCGATATTGCCGCGTCTTTTAGAAAGAACGGGTACGAATCAACTTGGAACGATTACTGCTTTTTATACAGTGCTTGTTGATGGGGATGACATGAATGAGCCGATTGCGGATGCTGTGCGTGGAATACTTGATGGGCACTTTGTATTGGACAGGCAGCTAGCAAACAAAGGTCAGTTTCCAGCGCTTAACGCATTGAAGAGTGTGAGTCGCGTTATGAATAATATCGTTGGTACTGAACATAAGAAGGCAGCTGAGCAATTACGAGCGAATTTAGCAACGTATTTAGAATCAGAAGATTTAATTAATATTGGAGCTTATAAACGAGGTTCTTCGAAGACAATTGATGAGTCAATTAAACGCTATCCTGCTATTTTATCTTTTTTAAAGCAAGGGACGCATGAAAAAGCGACAAAGGAAGAAAGTATTGACAACCTTATACAGTTGATGGGAAAAGGTGAATGAAAATGATCTACCAATATAAATTTGAAAAGATATTAACCATCAAGGAAAAGGAAAAAAGCGATGCACGTACGGCATATAATGAAGCGCTGAAAAATTTTGAACAGGTAGCTGAGAAGCTTTACAAATTGTTGAAGAAAAAAGAAGAACTGCTTGATTATCAGCAAGTAAAGTTGACTTCAGGCCTTTCTGTCCAAGAAATTCGTCACAACCAGCTTTTTATGGGGAATTTAGAGAGGTTGATTGAGCAATGTCAAAAAGATGTTATTGAAGCACGCTACAGGATGAATCTTCAACAGGAAAGATTGAAGGAAAAAAACATCGAAGTAAAAAAATATGAAAAAATAAAAGAAAAAGACTTTCAAAAATTCCTAGAAGTTGTAAAGGAAGCTGAAAATAAACAGATGGATGAGATTTCTATCCAGCAGTTTTTAAGCAAGGGATAGGGGGGGGGCTAAAGTGGCTCGAAAAGCTAAACAAAACATTGAAGACGTTGCACTAGAAGAACAGAAATCGGGAAAAATTCAATGGTTTCTATTTGCTATCGTCATTCCTGTCATCTTTTCCATTTTGGTTACAATCATTGTCATGACTTACTATGGTGTAAATGTATTTGAAAAAACGAAGGAGATTTCAGATAAGATTTCCATGCCAGTTTTTCAAACGGATGAAAAACAAAAAGAAAAAACAACTACAGACTATAATCAAAAAATTGTTGACCTTCAAGCAGAGATTAAAGACAAAGAGGCAGAAATTCAGTCTCTAGAGAGCATCATTGATAGTCGCGATAAAAATCTTCAAAAGATAGAGGCCGAAAAAGAACAACTTCAAAAAGAAATCAATGAATTCAAACAAACTCAAACGACAAGCGATGTAGAAACTAAGGAAATTGTAAAAACATATGAAACGATGTCAGCTAAAAAAGCAGCGCCGATTATTACACAAATGAGTGACGATGATGCTATCCAGATTCTCGCTAATTTGAAACCAGCAACTCTAGCCAAAGTATTAGAACAAATGGATCCTGAAGATGCTGCCCGCCTAACAAAAAAATTACAATCACAGTCTTGATCAAAGGGGGTGAAACAGGATATGAACTCAGCTATGTTCGCGATGCTGCCAATTGTCAGTCCTTCCACTTCAACACTAGTAGCTTCTCAAGCGTCTACATCTAGTGAAGCAGGAAAGTTTGGTGCTGTTTTAGATAGTGCAATGTTGACTGAAATGGTAGAGAAGGAACCTCAGTTTGAACAACAACAAGTATTTTCAGAAGATCAAATATCTGTTATCGAAGACGTAGTTCAGTTTTTAGAGATTGGTAGTTTAGCGGAAGTAGAGGGCGGCGGTATAGTAGCAGAAGAACTGTTATTGAATGAAAGTTTCACTGAACAGAATGCATTATTGCAATTGTTGTTAAAGTTAAATGGTGAAGATGAAACGGCGGTAGCAGAATTTTTTACGAGTATTGTACAAGTTAGTGTGCCGCCAAAAGAAGAGGAAAACGGCGGATTACTATTCACTGGTATTTCTACGGAATTACAATCACTAGAAAGGCAAAGCGATTCAGTAGAAAATCAAGGTATCTATCAACTGTTTTCAAACAATTCGATTGAACGTTTGAAAGAAGTCGAGAGTAGCCAATTAGAGCTAGAAGACTTTGGAGAGGTATTGACTGACATTTCACTTGATCTATATACGGCATTAAAACAATTGGAAGCTTTGGATATGAAAGAGTGGTCGAAGCTTGATTTAACAGGGACAGTGAATGTGTTATACATAGCCAAACTTCAAGAATTACTAACCGGCAAGCAAGATGCAACAGAAGATCAAGTTGGGATGCATAAAGAAATCAAAAGTCTGTTAGAATCTATTGCTGAGAAACTGCGAAAAGGGTTAAATAAGGAGTCACGAAGAGCAGTGACAGAAATCGCCCTTGTAAACGATAGACCGTTATTCACTAGCATTTCCACTGAATGGTCTAAGAGTTCACAAGAAGTACTGAATAATAGTCAAGTGGCGCCTCAAGAAAGTACTCCAATGTTTCTGAATAGTGCTGTGGACTTTTCGAAAGAAGTTCCGAGCAACCAAATAGAGCTTAAAACGATTACAGAGATGCTTCGCAATCTATCACCCGATCTATATGAGGCACTAAAACAATTGGAAGCTTTAGATGTGAAAGAGTGGAAAAGGCTTGATTTAACAGATATAGCGAATGTGTTAAAGCTTGCTAAACTTCAAGAGGTACTCCCTGTACAGCAAGGTGAAACAGAAGATGAAGCTATGCTGCAAAGTGAGATTAGTAACCTGCTGGAATCGATTGCCGAAAAACTGCAAAAAGGGGTAAATACAGATTCACAAAAGGCGGCAGTGGAAACCGCTTCTGCATCCTTATTAGAAAACGGTGGACCGTTATTTAGAAGTATTTCTAACAATTCACAAGAAGTATTTAATGGTCAAGTGGTAGTTCAGAAAAGGACTCAAACGTTTCCGCGCAGTGCTGTGGACTTTTCAAAAGAAGTTCAGAGCAGCGAAGCAAAGATTGAAGTGGTGAAAGAGGTACTGGATAACATATCGCCTAAGCTATATATGACATTAAAACAATTGGAAGCTTTTGATGTGAAAAAGCAGTTGGGATTAGATTTAACGGATACGGCGAATGAGTTGCAACTGGTCAAACTGCAAGAGTTACTAACCGCGCATCAAGGTATAAAAGAAGATGCAAATGAAGCTATGTTGCAAAAAGGAGTAAATACAGATTTACGGAAAGCGGCGACCGAAACCTCCTTTGCGCCCTTATTAGAAAACGATAGACCATTGTTTACACGTATTTCTACTGAATCGTATAACAACAATTCACAAGAAGTGTTTAATGATCAAATAGCACCTCACGAAAGGAATCAAACGCTTTTGAATAGTGCTGTCGACTTTTCGAAAGAAATTCTGAGTAACGAAGCAGAGCTTGAAGCTGTGAAAGAGTGGTCGAAGCTGGATTTAACGAGTACAGCGAATGAGCTGCAACTGGCTAAACTGCAAGAGTTACTAACCGCGAGGCAAGGTGTAACAGAAGATGAAACTATACTGCAAAAGGAAATCAAAAACCTGCTAGAGTTCATTACTGGAAAACCGCAAAAAGGATTGAATAATAAGGATGCACTAAAAGTAGTGACAGAAACATTAGTTGCTGCTTTATTAGAAAATGATAGAAATAAGTCTTTAGAGGTTATAAAACAGGCTTATGCCCGATTCGTGATTTCTAATAGTGATAGCTCCGAAGAAACGAGTAGCGATGTAACGTTAAAAACAGCAGAGCTAAACATACAAAGCTCTTCGTTACCATTTCAAATGACGAAACTTGAACAATTTGTGTTAAATATGGGTAAAAATGATCAAACTGTCGATGCTGAGCAATTTGTTAAATCGTTTGAAACTATTTTAAGTAAAGCGAATTTCTCAAAAGCAAATGGCATTCAAAAATTGTTCATTCGCTTAAACCCAGAGCATTTAGGTTCACTTCGAATTGAGTTGATTCAAAAAGAAGGTGCGATGGTAGCTAAAATTTTAGCAACGACTGCGCAAGCAAAAGAACTGCTTGAACATCAGTTGCAAAGTTTAAAGCAGGCTTTTACTAACCAAAACATTCAAGTAGAGAAAATTGAAATTTCTCAGCAAATTAGCACGTTTAACTCTGAGCGCTTTGCACAGCGAGATAACGAAGCGAATGAACAACGACAGCAACAAGCGCAGCAAAATGAAAGCGAAGCTGATTCAGAAACGGATTTTACTGAGAGTTTTGCAGAAGCTTTATTAAATATAGAAGTATAGGTGAAGAATAATGACCACAATTGATACATCGCTTTTACTGTCTAATAATGTGCAAGAAAGAAAAGTAGGAGATGCATTAGGAAAAGACGATTTTCTAAAGCTACTTATTACTCAACTGCAAAATCAAGACCCAAGCAGTCCGATGGATAACGGTGAATTTATTGCACAAATGGCTACCTTCTCGACTATGGAACAAATGATTAATATTGGTTCTAAACTCGATACACTGATTGAAAATAATAAGCAAAGTGACTTGCTTAATTATAGTACATTTGTTGGTAAGGAAATCAAATGGCACTCAGTTGAAGAAAGTGGAGATAGTGAGGAAGCAATAATTAAGGAAGGAACGGGTGTAATCCAATCTGTGCAGTATAAAGGAGACAGCGTATACTTTTTTCTTGAAGATGGCACGAAATTAGAGCCAGGGAATATTTCAGAAGTACATAGCATTCCTTCTAATAGCCTTGCGACAGGCAGTGAATTAATTGGAAAACAAGTAACCTGGCAAGATGAAGATGGAAATGAATTGTCAGGGTTAATTCGTTCTGTCTTAATGAGTAATAATAAACTTCTCTATGAAGTAGATGATGAAAAAGGGACAAAGCTTACGAGTGATCAATTGATTAAAATTGCGAGTAAATAAAGAGATGAGACAAACAAGGTTTTAACCAATTATTACATAAATCTCTACCGGTATTACGAGTGAGATTTTGTTGGATAAATAGGCCTAATCTTTTAAGAGAGAGCCATGATTGCTCTAGAGGCAGTCAATAATCGAAAGGGGAAATGAAAAGATGCTTCGTTCAATGTACTCTGGTATTAGTGGATTAAAAAATATGCAAACAAAACTGGATGTAATCGGGAATAATATTGCCAATGTCAATACATATGGGTTTAAAAAAAGCCGTGTTACGTTTAGTGATACAATGAATCAAACGATTGCAGGAGCTAGCGCAGCGACAGAAAATAGAGGAGGAACAAACGCTAAGCAAGTAGGTCTAGGCTCTGCAATTGCATCAATTGATACTATTCATACGCAATCAAGTTTACAAAACACGAGTCGCGATCAAGACCTCGCAATTTCAGGAGACGGCTACTTTGTTGTCAAAAATGGTGATGCTGAATTCTACACGCGTGCGGGGAACTTTTACTTAGATGATAACGGAACACTTGTTACTTCGGATGGATTAAAAGTACAAGCATTTAAAGTGGACGCAGATGGAAATGTCACAAACGATTATGATGATGTATCGGTGAATGTGAACGCACTTATGCCGGCTGTAGCAACTAAGAAAATCACGTTTAAAGATAATTTATCAGCTGATTCCACACCGGGTGCTGCATCAGTTTTTACGCAACAAATCAAAGTAACGAATAAAGAAGGAAAAGCGGAGAGTTTAACAGTCTACTTTATGAAAAATATTGATGGGAAAACGTGGGGAGCTTATCTAAATGATCCTAGTAAGTCCGATGATGCTATTGCTACACCAAATCCAAAACCAGTAGATTGGGTTAATCCGCCAGCACCAACTGGAAAATTGGCAAATTTCACATTCTCAAATGGTAAAATAACAGCAGTAAATGGTACTTCTGTACCGGCTACAGCAACAACGGCCACAGCTACAGTAAAGGTAACAAAGTGGTCTGATGGACAAATAAGTACGGTTTATAATGGGGGAACGGGTATCCCTACTTATCCTCCTTATACAGATGCAAGTGGTAAATCTGTGACCACTCCTCCGGATGGGGTTAGTGAGGTTTTAAATTCAACATTTACATTAGATTTTACAAATCTTATGGAAAATAAAGGGACGACTACAGCTTCAATTAATCCTGATGGCAATGCCCAAGGTAAACTAGAAAGCTTCAATTTCGGTTCTTCTGGGGAAATCAATGGAGTGTATTCAAATGGTTTAGTTGTAACATTAGGTCAACTAGCGATTGCTAAATTTAGTAATTCATCTGGATTAATGAAAACAGCAGGAAATACGTTCCAAGAGTCGATTAACTCGGGTACAGCGGATATTAGTATTGCTGGAGATGGACGTGGGACCATTCGTTCTGGTTCTCTTGAAATGTCGAATGTCGATTTATCAGAAGAATTCACAGAAATGATCGTAACACAGCGTGCATTCCAATCAAACACAAAAGTTATCACAACATCTGATGAAATCCTACAGGAGCTTGTTAATTTAAAACGATAGGTTAAGGGAGGGATGAGGTTGGCTGATGGGTCAACCTCAATCATCATTATTAAAGTAACCCGATTGAATGGTAGAAGTTTTACGGTAAACGCCTTATATATAGAGGCAATTGAATCGTTGCCAGATACGACGATTACGTTTACGACGGGGAAGAAGATTGTTGTACGCGAGAAGGAAGAAGAAATCACACAAGCTATTATTCAATTTTACCGTGCTGTGAATGTTCTCGGATTTCGTCAGGACGTGGAGGGTATAGGTTATGAAGAATAAAGTGTTAACGATTATGCTGATTATGCTTGTTGCCATTTCGCTGTTAGGTGTATTGGTAGTTGTGGTGATTAATAAGATGAATGATACGGGTGTCGCAAATAGAGAACCATCCATTGATGAAATTGTGGAGGCGTCTGTTGAAATTCCAGAGATTACTACAAATCTTGCTGGCAATGACTATATTAAAATTTCGTTTACCATTCAAACCGATGGAAAAAAAGCAAAAGAAGAGTTAGAAAAGCGAAATTTCCAAGCGAAGAATATTATTATTACGGAATTGTCAGAAGTAAAGACAAGTGAATTAGCTGGGAAAGCAGGGAAAGAAAAGCTGCAGGAAGTCATTAAAAAAGAATTAAATGAATTAATGCAAGAAGGACAAGTTGAACAGGTGTATATCACCTCCTCAATCCTTCAATAAGAAATCTTTTGGGCAAACGCTCAAGTGAGCAGTTTTGGAGGTGATGGCGATTGTCTGGTGAAATATTATCACAAAGTGAAATTGATGCTTTGCTTTCAGCGCTTTCTACAGGAGAAATGGATGCTGAGGAGCTGAAAAAAGAAGAAGTTGAGAAAAGAGTTAAAGTTTATGACTTTAAACGAGCGCTTCGCTTCTCAAAAGACCAAATTCGAAGTTTAACGCGAATTCATGAAAATTTCGCGCGATTACTGACGACGTACTTTTCAGCACAGCTTCGAACGTATATTCATATAGCGGTGGCATCTGTTGACCAACTCCCGTATGAAGAATTTGTTCGTTCGATTCCGAAAATGACGATTTTAAATGTCTATGAAGTGCCGCCGTTAGACGGGCATATTATTCTGGAAATCAACCCGAATATTGCTTATGCGATGATGGATCGCGTGCTTGGGGGGAGAGGTGAAAGCGTAAATAAGGTCGACAATTTAACGGAAATTGAAACGAAAATTATGACGAGTTTATTTGAAAAGGCATTTGAGAATTTGCAGGAAGCATGGGCTACAATCGTTGATATTGATCCGATCATGACAGACTTTGAAGTGAATCCTCAGTTTTTACAACTTGTCTCACCTAATGATACAGTGATTGTTATTTCGTTAAATATTCAAGTAGGGGATACAACTGGAATGATTAATATGTGTATTCCGCATGTTGTATTAGAGCCGATTATACCGAATTTATCGGCGCATTACTGGATGCAGACTTCACAAAAAGAACGAAGTCCAGAAGAAATGGCGATGCTTGAAAAGAGAATTACGCATTCGGACATGATTGTTGCGGCGGAATTAGGAGAAACAAGCATTACTATTCATGATTTTCTACAACTAGATGTTGGCGATGTGATTGAGTTAAATCAACTCATTGATGCACCTTTAACTGTGAAAATCGGGGATGTTCCGAAATTTTACGGACAACCAGGTAAGGTAGGCAAAAAGCTAGCCATTCAGATTCTTGATATTTTGAAGGGGGGAGACGAAGATGGTAAGTGATGAGATGCTTTCTCAAGATGAGATTGATGCTCTGTTAAGAGGTGATACAGAGGATGACGTAAGTGAGGTGAGATCTCCCCTTAACGTAGAAGATTATTTATCGCCGATGGAACAGGATGCACTTGGTGAAATTGGAAATATTTCTTTTGGAAGTTCAGCAACCGCTCTATCCACTTTATTAAATCAAAAGGTAGATATTACAACGCCGACTGTTACATTAATTGAAAAAAGTAAATTAGCCGCTGAGTTTCCGCATCCATATGTGACGATTCAAGTGGAGTATACGGAAGGATTTTCTGGGGTTAATGTTCTAGTCATTAAACAAAGTGATGCTGCAATTATTGCAGATTTAATGCTGGGTGGTAATGGATTAAACCCAAGTGGCGATCTTGGAGAAATTCAATTAAGTGCTGTACAAGAGGCGATGAATCAAATGATGGGCTCAGCAGCTACTTCGATGTCGACCATTTTTAGTAAGAGAGTCGATATTTCACCGCCAAGCATTGATTTACTTGATATGGTCAGTGGAGAAGGAGAAAAGTCGATTCCAAACTCAGATCCACTGGCGAAAATTTCATTTCGATTGCGTGTCGGTGAGTTAATCGATTCTAATATTATGCAATTGTTACCATTGCCTTTTGCAAAAGGGTTGGTTGAGGAACTGATGGGCGGAGCAATTTCAGAGTCTGATCTGCCAGTACAGCCAGCAACGGCTCAAGTCGAGTCACCACAAGCTCAAGTCGCTCAAGCGGTTGAACAAGCAGCAGCAGTGCAGCAGCCAGTATATGAACAACCGATTCAACCAGATCAACCAGCTTATCAAATGCAGCAACCAGTACAAATGGCGAGTTCCCCGCAGCATTTTGGTACAGGTACAGTGGTGCCAAGTCAACCAGTGAATGTTCAACCAGCGAACTTTACAAGCTTTCAGCCTTATCAGCTTCAAGAGGCAGAAGCAAAAAATTTAAATATGTTAATGGATATTCCGCTTCAAGTAACCGTTGAATTAGGTCGAACTAAACAATCGGTTAAAGATATTTTGGAATTAGCGTCTGGTTCAATTATTGAGCTGGATAAATTAGCCGGTGAACCGGTTGATATTCTTGTGAACAGCCGCCTAATTGCTAAAGGTGAAGTGGTTGTTATTGATGAAAACTTTGGTGTTCGTGTGACAGACATTGTCAGTCAAAGCGATCGATTACAAAAATTAAGATAATTTCAGGGGGTATACAGGATATGGCACATAAAATTTTAATCGTTGATGATGCAGCATTTATGAGAATGATGATTAAGGATATTCTTGTGAAAAATGGATTTGAAATTGTTGGGGAAGCAGCTGATGGAGCACAAGCGGTACAACTGTTTCAAGACACACAGCCAGATTTAGTAACAATGGATATTACAATGCCGGAAATGGATGGTATTACAGCGCTTAAAGAAATTAAAAAAGTTAATCCGCAAGCCAAAGTAATTATGTGTTCGGCAATGGGACAGCAAGCGATGGTTATTGATGCGATTCAAGCGGGTGCAAAAGATTTTATCGTCAAGCCATTTCAGGCAGATCGCGTGTTAGAAGCCATTAATAAAGCGTTAAGCTAATAAAGTAAGAGGGTGTCATTCACTTGTTTTCTGTAAAAAAATTATGTCAAGTTTTGTTCGCCCTTGGCATTGTTTGTTTTTTTCAAACAATGCCTGTTCATGCAGAAAACCTTGATCAATCAGTGAAGGATATGTATGAGCAGCCTGAATCATCTAAAGCAGAAAATGCTGTGAAAGATGATTCAACAACCGAAGAGAAAGCTGTATCCTCTAGCGGTGTCGGGCTTTCTTTCTCGGACTTTTTCAGGATGATATTTGCGATGCTTTTTGTTGTAGCTTTGCTTTATATTGTTCTTCGGTTCATTAGTAAAAAGTCAAAGACGTATCAACAAGCCAATTTTATCGAAAATCTAGGTGGAACAAACTTAGGCAATAATCGCTCCGTTCAAATTGTGAAAGTAGGAGAGCGTGTGCTCCTTGTTGGAGTCGGCGAAAATATTCAACTGTTAACAGAAATTGAAGATGAAGAAGAGCGCCGACAATTACTAGAAGCCTATAATCAAAAATATGAACAAATGATGCAGCCCACTGATTTTGTAATGAAGTTAAAAAAGAAATGGACAAAATCAGCGGTGAGCGGAGAGTCATTTTCAAGTGAATTAAAAAATCAGTTAGAAGAAATGAGACAAAGTAGAAAGCAGCTAATGGATAAGCTTGATCAGAAAGGAAGAGACGATAAATGAGTGAGTTTATGGAGTTTTTCAATACTAGCGATCCTGCTAATGTCTCTACTTCTGTCAAGCTCCTTTTAATGCTGACGGTTTTATCTCTTGCTCCGAGTATTTTAATTTTAATGACTTGTTTTACAAGAATTATTATTGTGTTGGGATTTGTGCGAACGTCTCTTGCAACACAGCAAATGCCGCCGACTCAAGTGTTGATTGGCCTTGCCATGTTTATGTCTTTCTTCATTATGGCTCCGACATTTCAAGAGGTGAATAAACAAGCACTTACCCCTCTATTTGAAGAAAAGATTACGTTAGAGGAGGCGTATGAGAAAGCGTCAATCCCATTTAAAGAATTTATGAGCGAGCATACGAGGCAAAAGGACCTGGCGCTTTTTCTTGATTACGCCCAAATGGACCAGCCAAAGTCTATTCAAGATATTCCATTGACAGCACTAGTACCCGCTTTTGCGATTAGTGAAATGAAGACGGCTTTTCAAATTGGATTTATGATTTTTATACCATTTCTTGTGATCGATATGATTATTGCCAGTGTTTTAATGTCGATGGGGATGATGATGTTGCCGCCGGTCATGATTTCATTACCATTTAAGATTCTTCTCTTTGTGCTAGTAGATGGATGGTACTTAGTAGTCAAATCTTTATTACAAAGTTTTTAAGCAGGTGAAAAACGTTGAGTGCAGATTTTGTTATTGATGTAGCGGAACGAGGAATTTATACGATCTTGATTGTATCGGGGCCATTGTTATTAATTGCGCTAGGCGTTGGTTTAGCGATTAGTATCTTTCAGGCGACGACGCAAATTCAAGAACAAACACTTGCCTTTGTTCCGAAGATTGTTGCCGTTCTTATTGGCATTGTTTTTTTAGCACCGTGGATGATTAGCCATTTAATTTCATATACTGCGGAAATACTTGGAAACTTGAATCGTTTTGTAGGTTAGGGCATGGCAGAGATTCTACCCTATTTTCCCGCCTTTTTATTAATCTTTGTTCGTGTAACTACCTTTTTTGTTGTCCTGCCAATCTTCTCGCATCGATCGCTTCCGATGATGCATCGAATCGGATTTGGTTTTTTCCTTGCTTGGATTATGTATTACACGATTGAAGCGCCTGTATTAGAGATAGATTTGACTTATTACTTTTTGATTTTGAAGGAAGTGCTTGTTGGGCTGTTTATTGGCTTTGTTGCGTATATGATGATGTCAGCAATTCAAATTGCTGGGGGATTTATTGACTTTCAAATGGGGTTTGCGATGGCGAATGTTATTGACCCGCAAACAGGAGCGCAAAGTCCGCTAATGGGCCAATATATATATACCATTGCTTTATTGTTTTTATTAAGTACGAATGGTCATCATTTGTTGCTTGATGGTATTTTTTACAGCTATCAATTTATTCCGATTGATCAAGTATATGTACCGTTTGGAGATGAATCCATTATTGAATATTTGGCAAAGGCGTTTAGCCAATCCTTTGTTATTGCTTTGCAAATGTCGATTCCTGTTGTAGGAAGTGTTTTTTTAGTGGATGTGGCACTTGGAATTTTGGCGCGTACGGTTCCACAGCTTAATGTATTTGTTGTCGGAATTCCAGTTAAAATTGTGGCGGGTTTTATCGTACTTTTTGTTGTCATTGGAGCAATGATGCATGTTGTCACTAATTTATTTGAACTGATACTTATTGCTATGCGAAATTTGATGGAACTGATCGGAGGCAGGTAAGATGAATGAACTTCGGTTAGACTTGCAATTTTTCGCAGGAGAAAAAACAGAAAAAGCAACACCGAAAAAAAGGCAGGATTCTAGAAAAAAGGGGCAAGTTGCTAAAAGTCAAGATATAAATACCGCCATAAATTTACTCGCGGTGTTTGGAGTGCTTGTTATTACGGGGCCATTCATGTATGAACAGATTTTCGGTCTTATGCGAGAGTTTTTGCAAAATATGATGTTAGAAAGCGTGACAGAAGAAAATATTCAGGTGATGGTGTACGAAATATTGAAGATGATGGTCTTGACCCTTGCGCCTGTTTTTGTTACCGCTATGATTGCCGGGATGCTCGCGAATATCATGCAAGTTGGGTTTATGTTCTCAACAGAAACGATTCAATTTAAACTAGAAAAATTAGATCCGATTAAAGGATTTAAACGAATCGTCTCTATGCGAGCTATGGTGGAGTTATTAAAATCTATCTTAAAAATTTCGATTATCGGCTTTATTGCTTTTTTTGTGTTATGGAACCGTATGGATGAAGTGATGGTGCTTTCGCATATTCCTGTTAGTGATGCGCTTGTTTTGTTAGCGGATATTACGATTAAAATGGGACTATACGCCGCGGTTGCCTTGTTTTGTATAGCAATTCTTGATTATTTATATCAGAAATATGACTTTGAAAAAAACATTAGAATGTCCAAACAGGATATTAAAGATGAACATAAAAATTCTGAAGGGGACCCGCTCATCAAGTCTAAAATTAAGCAAAAGCAACGGCAAATGGCGATGCAGCGTATGATGCAAGAAGTACCAAATGCTGATGTGGTTATTACAAACCCCACACATTTTGCGATTGCTTTAAAATATGATGAACAAAAATCAGATGCTCCTCTTGTTGTAGCAAAGGGTGTCGATTTTGTCGCTCAGAAGATTAAATATATTGCAAAAGAAAATGATGTCATAATGGTTGAAAATCGCCCGTTAGCGCGAGCCTTATATGATCAAACAGAAGTCGGACAAGCAATACCGGAAGAGTTTTTTAAAGCAATAGCAGAAATACTTGCCTTCGTTTATAAAACGAAGGGGAAGATATAATGCCTTAAAGTAGCTAGTTAGGAGAGAAGAAAATGAAAGCGCGAGATTTAGTTGTTCTTATATCGGTTATCATGATTGTAGTCATGTTAATTATTCCTTTACCAACATGGTTGTTAAGTATTTTATTATTAATAAATATTTCTCTTGCGTTGTCGGTTCTTCTTATTACGATGAATATTAAAGAACCGCTAGAGTTTTCCGTTTTTCCGACTCTACTTTTATTGTTGACGTTGTTTCGATTAGGACTGAATGTTTCTACAACTCGTGCAATTTTAACGCATGGTGATGCAGGTGGGGTTGTAGAAACATTTGGATCGTTCGTTGTAGGTGGAAATGTGCTTGTCGGTTTAGTCGTCTTTATTATTTTAGTCATCATTAACTTTATTGTTATTACAAAAGGTTCGGAGCGTGTTTCAGAAGTAGCTGCTCGCTTTACATTGGATGCAATGCCAGGTAAGCAAATGTCGATTGATGCAGATTTAAATGCTGGAATGATTTCAGAAGCAGAAGCACGTGTAAGACGTGAAAAAATTAGTAGTGAAGCAGACTTTTATGGTTCCATGGACGGTGCGAGTAAATTTGTTAAAGGGGATGCCATTGCTGGAATTATTATCGTCATTATCAATTTAATCTTTGGGATTATGATTGGGATGTTGCAGTTAGGGTATTCGTTTGGCGATGCAGCGGCACATTTCTCGACACTGTCTATCGGGGACGGAATTGTCAGCCAAGTTCCGGCTCTATTAATTTCAACCGCAACTGGGATTGTTGTGACACGGGCTGCTTCTAATGGTAATTTGAGTGCCGATATTACATCACAGTTGTTTCAATATCCGAAAATGTTATATGTCACAGCTGGTACTATTTTTTGCCTAGGTTTATTTACGCCTATTTCGAATCTGTTTACAATTCCAATCGCTGCTGCACTAGCAATTGGAGCTTATATGATGGCAAAAGCTCCGAAACAAGATAAAGAGGATTTACAAGAGATTGAAGAAGAAATAGAAACGGACGAAATGAAAAGCCCAGAGAGCGTTGTCAATTTATTAAGCGTCGATCCAATCGAATTTGAATTTGGATATGGATTAATCCCGCTTGCCGATACAAATCAAGGTGGCGATTTATTAGATCGAGTCGTGATGATTCGCCGACAGCTTGCCATTGAAATGGGACTTGTCATTCCTGTTGTACGGATTCGCGATAATATTCAATTAAACCCGAATGAATATCGTTTGAAAATTAAAGGAAATGAGATGGCAAGGGGCGAGCTGCTGTTAAATCATTACTTAGCGATGAGTCCGGGGATTGAAGATGATTCGATTGAAGGAATTGATACGGTAGAGCCTTCCTTTGGGTTACCGGCTAAATGGATTGCCGAAGATATGAAAGAACATGCGGAAATGATGGGTTATACCGTTGTCGATCCACCGAGCGTTGTATCCACTCATTTAACAGAAGTGATTAAAGCTAATGCTCATGAGTTACTTGGCCGTCAAGAGACGAAACAGTTAATTGAGCATTTGCGTGAAACGGCGCCAATTCTTGTTGAAGAAGTGACACCAAGTCCGCTAGCGATTGGCGATGTTCAGAAAGTGTTGGCTAAATTACTAAAAGAAAAAGTATCGATTCGAAACTTACCTATTATCTTCGAAACACTTGCGGATTATGGGAAAATGTCGTCTGATACGGACCTGCTCACCGAATATGTACGTCAAAATTTAGCAAGACAGATTACGAATACATTAGCTGGGGGAGAACAGCGCCTTCAGGTTATTACTGTATCTGGCAAGGTGGAGAAAATTATTGCCGATGCTGTTCAACAAACGGAACATGGAAACTATTTATCGTTGGACCCAAATGACTCTCAACTCATTTTAGAAACGCTTGCAGCTAAACTAGAAGAGCTAGCCTTAATGGAGCAGCAACCTATTGTGCTTTGTTCACCAGCAGTTCGGATGTATGTGCGCCAATTAACAGAGCGTTATTTCCCGAATGTGCCGATTATTTCCTATAATGAGTTAGAAGCTAGCGTTGAAGTACAAAGTGTAGGGGTGGTGGATGTAGCGTGAAGGTAAAGAAGTATACAGCAGAGTCGATGACGGAAGCGATGAAATTTGTTCGTGAAGAATTAGGCGCAGATGCGGTTATTTTAAGCTCGAAACCGATATATATTGGTGGATTTTTAGGCTTGTTTAAAAAACGGCGTATTGAAGTTGTAGCGGCTATCGATTCAACAGCAGAATCCAATCAGACGGTTGTTAAGCAAGAACCAAGGAAAGTAAAGCCGTCATCTGTACTTGAACAATTGCCGAAGCCAGTTTCAAGTGAATCTATAAAGAAAGACCTGGAAACACCGAACTCTGATTTGTTAAAAGAAATTGCTGATTTAAAAGGAATGATTACGGGATTACGTGCTACAGGAACGGAGGATATTCACTATCCAGAATTGTTAGCGCCGGCTCATGCTGTTTTAGTGAAGCAAGAAATTGCTGCATCGATTCGTACGGAAGTAATGGATGTTTTAGTTGCGAAGTGGCGTATGGCGAAACATGAGGTCACCCAAGAAGAAGTGCAGGATTGGCTAAAATCCGCTTTGGCTGAGCAAATTGAATGGATTTCCAAAGAAGATCTGGCTTTTCAAAAGAAATATATTAATGTTGTCGGACCAACTGGAGTAGGTAAGACGACAACACTTGCTAAAGTTGCCGCTCAAACAGTATTAAAGGAGCGTAAGAAGGTAGCCTTTATTACGACGGACACATACCGAATTGCGGCGATTGATCAATTGAAAACTTATGCAAAAATTTTAAATGTGCCGATAGAGGTGGCTTATAATTTAGACGATTTTAAACGAGCAGCTGAGCGTTTTGCACACTATGATTTAGTATTTATTGATACGGCAGGAAGGAATTTTCGAAATGCTCAATACGTAAAGGACTTAGGGGACATTATTGATTTTACAGAGGAGATGGAAACGTATCTTGTGCTCAGTTTGACGTCTAAGCAAAGAGATATGGAGGATATTTATCGTCAATTTTCCACAATCCCTTTGAAACATATTATTTTTACGAAAGCGGATGAAACAGCGACATATGGAGCAATGATTAATATGATGCAACAATATCAATTAGCGCCTGCGTATATTACAAATGGGCAAAATGTACCCGATGATTTGATGAAGGCCACCCCTGTTAATATATTGAACTTATTATTTGGAGTTAAAGATGATGAAAGATCAAGCTGAAAATTTACGTCAGCAATTAGAGGACTATCGAAAGAAATCTATGGCGAAGACACTCGCAGTCATTAGTGGAAAAGGCGGAGTAGGAAAGTCAAATTTTTCGTTAAATTTCGCCATCGCTTTAGCGAAAAAAGGAAAAAGAGTTCTTCTGTTTGATATGGACATTGGTATGGGGAATATTGATATTTTAATTGGCAGACATTCGACATACAGCATTGTTGATTTTTTTGATCGAGGCCTTTCACTCGTCGATATTATGACAGCGGGACCGGAACAAATCTCCATTATTACAGGCGGTACAGGCTTAACGAATTTATTTTCACTTAGTGAAGTGAATTTTTCAAGGTTTATGGAAGAATTTAATGAATTATTGAATCAGTATGATTACATTTTGTTTGATATGGGTGCTGGAATTACGGAGGACTCGGTTAAGTTTCTTCTATGTGTGGATGAGTTAATCGTCATTTGTACACCAGAGCCGACAGCGGTTATGGATGCATACTCCGTTATGAAGTATTTACATTCTGTTAATCCAGAACTGCCATTTCTACTCGTTTGTAATCGTGTATTAACGATAAAAGAGGGACAGGAGACGATTACGCGTATTCAAAATGCACTGCGAAAGTTTTTGCGAAAAGAAGCCATTGTGTTAGGATGTCTCCCAGAGAATCGGACGGTATCAAATGCTGTATCAAGGCAAGTCCCTTTTATCGAGTACGATTCAGGATCGGATGTTTCAAAAGCTTTAATGAATCTTGTCCTCAGATATAACAATCATTCTTTTAACGAAGAGTGGACGTTGCCCAAAAGTAACTTTCTTCAAAATATGAAGCGATATTTTCTTGGAAGGTAGGCGGCTGATATGAAAAAAATAAAGGTTTTGGTTGTAGATGATTCAGCGTTCATGCGGAAGTTAATTGCGGAGTTTTTAACAGAAGATAGCAGGCTCGAAGTAGTCGGAAGTGCAAGGAATGGACAGGAGGCTATTAGTAAAATTCAATCGTTACGACCTGATGTTGTAACGTTGGATGTAGAAATGCCTATTATGAATGGCCTAGAAGCTTTAGGGGAAATTATGAAGGATTGTCCAACGCCTGTTGTCATGTTGTCGAGTACAACGAAAGAGGGAGCGGAAAATACACTTATAGCCATGCAAAATGGAGCGTTTGATTTTATCGCTAAGCCATCAGGGGCAATCTCACTAGATTTATATAAGGTAAAGCAGGAAATCATAGATAAAGTAGTTGCTGCGAGCCGGGCAAATGTTCACAAATTACAAAAAAATGCAGGAGAAATACAAAGAAATCTATCTGGATGTAAGAAATATAGTAAAATAGAATCAGAAGTATCTGTCGTTTCAAGTTATGCTATAAGAGATAGGGTCTATAGAAGTAAGAAAATTGTTTTGATTGGTACTTCTACTGGAGGACCGAGAGCGTTACAAACCGTATTGACTAATCTTCCACAGTCCATTAATGCACCGATTTTAGTTGTTCAGCATATGCCGCCGGGGTTCACGAAATCATTAGCAGAACGTTTAGATTCACTTTGTCATATTCATGTGAAAGAAGCGGAAGATGGTGAGCTGATTCAAAAAGGAACCGCGTATATTGCTCCTGGCGGGTTCCATTTGAAAGTGCGAAAGATTGGTACGGGTTTAGCGATTGTATTGGAACAATCTGAACCTCGTAACGGTCATCGTCCTTCTGTAGATGTTATGTTTGAGTCAGTGGCGAGTGAGTTAATAGATTTTACGAAAACAGCTGTCATTATGACCGGTATGGGAAGTGATGGGGCAAATGGTTTAACTGAATTGAAGAAAAAAGGGCAAGTGAAAGCTATTGCAGAGTCCCAAGAAACATCTATTGTATTCGGTATGCCAAAGGCAGCTATAGCCACTCATTTAATAGACAATGTAGAGAATGTAGAGAATATCGCCAAAACAATTGTAAAGTATTGCGAGTCTTAGGAGGTGCAGGGTTTATGGATATGAATCAGTATTTAGAAGTATTTATTGAGGAAAGTAAAGAACATCTTCAAATGTGTAGTGAGCAGTTATTAGAGCTTGAAAAGAATCCAGATGATTTATCCATTGTAAATGATATTTTCCGTGCAGCTCATACATTAAAAGGGATGTCTGCGACAATGGGATATGAAGACTTAGCTAATTTGACACATAAGATGGAAAATGTGTTAGATGCTATTCGTAATGAGCAGATTACATTACAGCCTGAAACGTTTGATACGTTATTTCTAGCCGTTGATGATTTAGAAGCGATGGTCTATTCCATTGCAGAAGGTGGCGAAGGAAAGCGAGATGTGAAGGACGTTGTGGAAAAACTACTTCTTATCGAAAAAGGTGAATCTCTTATTCCGACAGCAGCTAATGAAGTTTCAGCAGCAAGTGCTATACTTGAGCCGAAAATTGTAAATAGTGAATACGATGAATTTGAAATAACGGTTTTACAACAGTCTCAGGATCAAGGCTTTAATAGCTATGAACTAAAGATTAGTTTACGAGAAGATTGTTTATTAAAAGCAGCGCGCGTGTTTATGGTGTTTGAAGTATTAGAGAAAATCGGTGAGGTTATTAAATCAAATCCACCGGTTGAACAGCTAGAGGAAGAACAATTTGATCACAGTTTTTCTGTCACAATGGTAACGAAGGAATCTGTTGAGGATGTTCAGAAGAAAGTAATGAAAGTTTCTGAAGTAGATAAGGTTCAAGTACATACGATTGATCTCGAGCATTTGCGAATACCGGTTCCTGTAGAGGAACAAGAGCCAGTTGTAACAGCTAGTCAAGAGGCGCCAGTTGTGACAACAGTTGCAACAGAACAAACAAAAAAAGAAGAGAAAAAGCAAGCGCCTGTTAAATCCAATTCAAGTAAAACGATTCGGGTAAATATTGAACGTTTAGATATTTTAATGAATTTATTTGAAGAATTAGTTATTGACCGAGGCAGATTAGACCAAATCTCACGTGATTTGGATAATCAAGAGCTTCATGAAACTGTAGAAAGAATGTCACGTGTGACAAGTGACTTACAAACTATTGTGTTAAATATGCGAATGGTCCCGGTTGAAACGGTCTTTAACCGTTTTCCGAAAATGGTTCGTCAGTTAGCACGTGATTTAAATAAAAAAGTAGATTTACAGATTGTTGGTGCCGAAACAGAGTTGGATCGTACGGTCATTGATGAAATTGGCGATCCGCTCGTACATTTATTGAGAAATGCGATGGACCATGGAATTGAAAGACCTGAAGTGCGTTTAGCAAATGGGAAGCCGGAGGAAGGGAAGATTCTTCTAAAAGCGTACCATAGTGGAAATCATGTTTTTATTGAAATTGAAGATGATGGAGCAGGAATTAATAGAGAGCGTGTATTGAATAAAGCTATTGCAAACGGAATTCTTTCGGAAGAAGCGGTAGCCACTCTCACAGATAAGCAAGTGTATGAGTTAATTTTAGCTTCAGGTTTCTCCACTGCTGAAAAAATTTCTGATGTATCTGGACGCGGTGTTGGTTTAGATGTAGTGAAAAATACGATTGAGTCTCTTGGTGGAAGTGTGACGATTGATTCTAAAGAAGGGGCCGGTTCTGTTTTTTTAATTCAGCTTCCGCTCACACTTTCCATTATTTCAGTCATGCTTGTTGAGATTCAAAAAGAAAAGTATGCGATCCCACTTTCTTCTATTATAGAGACAGCTATTATTAAAAAAGAAGATATTATGAATGCGCACAATCAGCAAGTTATTGATTTTAGAGGGAAAATTCTTCCACTTTTATTCTTGAAGGATATTTTTGAAGTACCTGAGTTCGGTAAAGAGGATGAGTTCTTATCAGTTGTTATTGTTAGAAAAGGCGATAAGATGGCTGGTTTAGTCGTGGATTCGTTCATTGGCCAACTTGAGGTTGTCTTAAAATCGTTAGGAGATTATTTAAGTACAGCTTTTGCGATTTCTGGAGCAACGATTTTAGGGGATGGACAAGTTGCGTTAATTATTGATTGTAATGCGCTTATTAATTAATGCCTAAAAGAAAACGAGCAGTAAGCCCTCAACTCAAGCTGTATGAGGAAACAAAGAAGATAGGGACGCCTGTTCGGAAAGGTCCAATTAGTTGAACTTTATTTTCTGCGATGGAGTTTTGTTCAAAAATACATAAGTTTAGAAGAAAAGGAGGAGAAGAGCATGACAGCAGTGTCCACGGAGCAAGAGATGAAGATTATTGTATTCCAAATTAAAGACAAAGAATATGCCTTGCCAGTTGAGCGTGTAAGAGGGATTGAAAAGCTTCTACATATTACGAGAGTACCTAAAACATTGCCATTTATTAAAGGTGTCATTAATTTACGAGGTGTGATTACGCCAATCATTGATTTAAGAATTCGTTTTGGCTTTGATGAAGTTGTTTATAACGAATCTACAAGAATTATCATTGTTGTGATTGAGGGGATGGAAGTGGGATTAATCGTGGATTCAGCTAATGATGTAATGGATATTCCTGTCGCTAGTATTGAACCTCAGCCTGAAGTGGTTGGTCATCGTATAGATGAGTATATTAGCGGTGTTGCTAAAATTGATAAACGGTTATTAATTTTGGTGAACCTAGAGAAGACTCTTTCATTAGATGCCCTTCAAGAATCTATGAGAAAAGAAGGGTAAATTATGTCTTTTATTGAGAAAATCAATAGTTTGCATCTCGATGTATTGAAAGAGATTGGGAATATTGGAGCAGCTCATGCAGCAACCGCCCTTTCTGGAATCTTGAATCAAAAAATTGAGATGAGCGTTCCTAATGTACGGATTGTTTCTTTCGATCAAATGATGGAATTGGCAGGCGGTCCGGAAAATGTAGTTGCGAGCGTATTTTTAAGGCTTGAGGGGGATGTGACTGGAAGCATGTTCTTTATTCTATCGCTGCCAGCTGCTACTTATTTTATTCAACAGATGATTGGGAATGATTCATTCATCTTTGAATCAGAGTCCCCCCATTCAGAAATGTCCTTGTCTTGTTTGCAGGAGTTAGGAAATATTTTATCCGGTTCTTATTTATCTTCGCTGTCTGACTTTACTAATCTATATCTCTATCCGTCTGTACCATCGCTTACAATTGACATGGTTGGTGCAACGATTAGCTTTGGTTTATTGGAGCTCTCACAAGTAAGTGATTATGCAATTGTGATTGATACGGTTCTTGAGAAGGAAGGGGATGGATCAGGTGCGATGAATGGACATTTCTTTTTATTACCTGATCCAGATTCTTTTGAAGTTATTTTTAACTCATTAGGGGTGGCGACAGATGGTTGAGTTGAGAGATCCCCATATTGTGAAAGTTGGAATAGCGGATATGAATATTGTTAAATCTCCATCATTGATACGAACATCAGGTTTAGGTTCATGTGTGGGCGTTATTGTTTATGATGAAAAGAAAGAACTAGCTGGATTAGCCCATGTGATGCTGCCGGATTCATCTCTTGCTAAATCTGGCAGCATCAATACGGCTAAGTTCGCTGACACAGCGATTAAAGAGTTAGTTAATCGACTTGTAATAAAGGGTGCGAGAGCGTCGGTACTAAAAGCAAAAATGGCTGGCGGTGCACAAATGTTTCAATTCTTCTCCGGTGGAGATATGATGCGAATCGGGCCCAGAAATGTAGAGGCTGTTCGAAAGGGATTAGCTAATTTAAATATTCCAATTATAGCGGAAGATGTCGGGGGAAATAGCGGGCGAACGATTGAATTTAATCCTAAGACTTGTTTGCTTAATATTCGCACCGTTAATAAAGGTACGAGAAATATATAATGATAGATTAAATCACTTTTCATTGGATTAGGTAAAGGGCTAGTTGAAAAAAGCTTCAAAAAGTAACTTTCTCTGGCCTTATATTAAAAAATGTTAGGAGGAATCCCATGTCTCAGCTGACTATCGGAGAAGAGCAGTTATGTTGGAAAAATTGGATTGACTGTCGCGATCCACAAGCGGGAAATACATTAGTGGAAAAGTATCTTCCGCTTGTTTCTTATCATGTGCAGCGCATCTCTGTTAATCTACCAAAAAATGTTAGTCGTGATGATATAAGAAGTTTAGGGATGATGGGGTTGTTTGATGCGTTAGAACGTTTCGACCCAGAGCGAGACTTTAAATTTGATACATATGCTTCTTTTCGCGTTCGAGGGGCTATTCTTGATGGTTTAAGAAAGGAAGATTGGCTGCCGCGTAGTGCAAGGGAAAAATCAAAAAAAATTGAAGCGACTATTGAAAAACTAGAGCAAAAGCTAATGAGGGATGTTACGCCAGCAGAAGTTGCTGCAGAGCTGAATATTTCAGAAGATGATGTATATGCCGCATTAAATGAAAATTTCTTTGCTAATGTATTGTCTATAGATGAGCACCCACAAGATCAAGAAGAAAAAGAAAGTGCTAGCTTTCATATAAAAGATGAGCATGCAAGGCTTCCTGAAGATTATTTGTTACAAGAAGAATCGTATGTAGAATTATCTAAGATGATTGAAACGTTAAATGCGAAGGAGCAGCTTGTTCTACAACTTTTTTATAAAGAAGAACTCACTTTAACCGAAATCGGTCAAGTAATGGGGTTATCCACCTCAAGAATTTCACAAATTCATTCGAGGTCCATTTATAAATTGCGCAATGTGATGCAAGGTGTAAAGTACGAGTAATAGAACCGTTTTTAAAGCAAAATAAAAAGAAAAAGAGAAAAACTACCGGACAAAGTCAGTCTTATCCTTACCCAGGAAAAGCGATGGACAATTCTAGTTAAGAGGGATTCTATGTCAGTACTATTCATGTTTATACTCTTTCTTTTGAATATTTTTTCGATATTTGCCATTATTGTTTTATTTGTACGTCAAAATCGTTTTCATCAAGCGGAAAAAAATCAAAAGGCTGTTATTGCAGAAATGGAAGAGTTAATGACAGGCTATATTATAGAAATGAAAGAAGAAAACGAAGCTTTGCTAGAAAAGCTTATGCAAAAGGGATTGACAGGAGTTAAAGGAAACAAAGAACAACAAACAGAGTTGCCCCATCCGGCACCCGCCGTTGTCATTGAAAAGTCTGAGGAGGAAGCGGTACATACGATAAAGCATAAAGCAGTAGCTGCTTATACAAATCCATCACTTACACAAGAAGATAGAGAATTTGATTTGCCGATTCATAAGAATGACCGCTTAGAGCTATCAGCTGAATCGAAAGAGAAAGAGATGGATAAGCGGAACGAAAGTGTGCATCCAAGCTTTTCTGATACGTTACAAACGTCGTTAAATGGACAATCTCGCCAGCTAGAACCATCTCTTCATGAACAGGCACTTGTGCTTTTAGAACAAGGTTTATCAGTTGAAGAAATTGCAAAATCCTTAAAACGAGGAAAAACTGAAATTGAACTTTTACTAAAATTTCAACTTAATGAATAGATAGTGCTTGCTTGTGCTTTGCATGTATGCTATATTATGAAATGGTGTTAATACACACGCTTTGCGATTCAAACAGATGGTGCTGTTCATAAACAGTTTCTGTAGGAAAATGACCGAAGCGGAGGAAAAACAAAACCGTTTAGGAGGAAATTATAATGTCAGTTATTTCAATGAAACAATTGCTTGAAGCTGGTGTACACTTCGGACACCAAACACGCCGTTGGAACCCAAAAATGAAGAAGTATATCTTCACGGAGCGTAACGGAATTTACATCATCGACTTACAAAAAACAGTGAAAAAGGTTGAAGAAGCTTACAACTTCGTTAAAGAAATCGCAGCTAACGGAGGAACTGTTCTTTTCGTGGGTACGAAAAAACAAGCTCAAGAATCAGTTAAAGAAGAAGCGATCCGTTCTGGTCAATTCTATGTAAACCAACGCTGGTTAGGTGGAACTTTAACAAACTTTGAAACAATTCAAAAGCGTATTAAACGTCTTAAAGACATTGAAAAAATGGAAGCAGATGGCGTTTTCGACGTACTTCCTAAAAAAGAAGTTATCCAACTTAAAAAAGAGTGGGATCGCTTAGAAAAATTCTTAGGCGGTATTAAAGAAATGAAATCTATTCCAGACGCAATCTTTGTTATCGACCCACGTAAAGAGCGTATTGCTGTAGCTGAAGCACATAAATTAAACATTCCACTTGTTGGTATTGTTGATACAAACTGTGATCCAGACGAAATCGATGTAGTTATTCCTGCGAATGACGATGCGATTCGCGCTGTTAAATTATTAACAGGTAAAATGGCAGATGCTATTTTAGAAGCTAAGCAAGGCGAAGAAACAGCAATTGAAACAGAAACAGAAACTACAACTGCTTAATTGAGCCGCAAAAAAAGGTGATAAGAGGATAATGCCTTTTATCCCTTTTTTTTGCAAAATTATCACCTACATAAAGTTATGTAGTTTTTGGCAAAATAATAACAAATTGAATAAAATGTATCCGTATTGAGGAGGAGTAATAATATGGCAATTACTGCACAGTTAGTTAAAGAATTGCGCGAAAAAACAGGCGCTGGTATGATGGACTGTAAAAAGGCACTTGTAGAAACAGATGGAGATATGGAAAAAGCAATTGATTTCCTACGCGAAAAAGGAATTGCGAAAGCAGCTAAAAAAGGTGATCGTATTGCAGCAGAAGGATTAACTTCTATCCTTGTTGAAGGAAACAAAGCCGTAATCCTTGAAGTAAACTCTGAAACAGACTTCGTTGCGAAAAACGAAGGGTTCCAAACGCTTGTAAAAGAGCTTGCAGCTCACATTCTTGCTAATAATCCTGAATCTGTTGAAGCGGCACTTGAGCAAACAATGGAAAACGGTGTAAAAGTTGCAGATCACATCAACGCTGCAATTGCTACAATCGGAGAAAAATTATCTTTACGTCGTTTCCAAGTAGTAACAAAAACAGATAGCGATGCTTTCGGTGCATACCTTCACATGGGTGGACGTATCTCTGTACTTTCTGTTCTTGAAGGAACAACTGATGAAGAAGCAGCGAAAGACGTGTCTATGCACATCGCAGCACTTAATCCTAAATATGTTTCTCGCGACCAAGTGGATGCTAGTGAATTAGAACGTGAGCGTGAAGTTTTAACACAACAAGCACTTAACGAAGGTAAACCAGAAAAAATCGTTGCTAAAATGGTAGAAGGTCGTATTAACAAATTCTACGAAGAAATCTGTGTAAATGAACAAGCATTTGTTAAAAACCCGGATGTTAAAGTAGGTCAATTTGTTGAATCAAAAGGCGGAAAAATTCAATCATTCATTCGTTTCGAAGTAGGCGAAGGGATTGAAAAACGCGAAGATAACTTTGCTGAAGAAGTAATGGCGCAAGTGAAAAAAGACTAATTGTAACAAAAATGATTGAATAGGGGACACTATGGTGTTCCCTATTTTTGAACCGTCATGATTAAGCTGATCATGCTTTCGTGATGTTAGGCTAAGCGGCCGGTTTTGATCGGGCCGGTTGTGCTTTTCAAAAGAAGATTACATAGTTGGAGGTTCTTATGAGTAACGCGAAATATGAACGTGTCGTTTTAAAGTTAAGTGGTGAAGCATTAGCCGGTGAAGATGGCTTTGGTATTAATCCTAAAGTGATTAAGTCTATTGCTGAACAAGTAAAGGAAGTAGCTGATTTAGACGTAGAGGTAGCCGTTGTTGTTGGAGGCGGTAATATTTGGCGTGGGAAAATCGGAAGTGAAATGGGCATGGACCGTGCGAATGCCGACTATATGGGAATGCTGGCAACGGTTATGAACTCGTTAGCTTTACAAGACAGTTTAGAGCAGCTTGGAATTGAGACGCGCGTCCAAACGTCTATTGAAATGAGACAAGTAGCCGAGCCTTATATTCGCAGAAAAGCGATTCGTCATCTGGAAAAGAAAAGAGTTGTTATTTTTGCGGCAGGTACAGGAAATCCGTACTTCTCTACTGATACAACGGCAGCGCTTAGAGCAGCTGAAATTGAAGCAGATGTTATTTTAATGGCGAAGAATAACGTAGATGGTGTTTATAATGCTGACCCAGTGAAAAATGCAAATGCTGTGAAATATGATGAACTTTCTTATTTAGATGTGTTAAAAGAAGGTTTAGAAGTTATGGATTCAACGGCATCATCGCTTTGTATGGATAACGACATTCCATTAATTGTCTTCTCAATCATGGAAAAAGGTAATATTAAACGCGCTGTATTAGGTGAAACTTTAGGAACAATCGTAAGGGGGAAATAAGATGCCAAAACAAGTCATTTCAAATGCAAAAACGAAAATGGAAAAAGCGATTAGTGCATATACAAGAGAATTAGCGACAATCCGTGCGGGCCGTGCTAATGCTTCTTTACTTGACAAAGTTTTCGTTGATTATTACGGTGCACCGACACCAGTTAACCAATTGGCGGGTATTTCAGTTCCAGAAGCAAGGCTTTTAGTTATTCAACCGTATGATAAAACTATTTTGGGTGAAATTGAAAAAGCGATTCTAAAATCAGACTTAGGATTAAATCCTACAAATGATGGTTCATTAATTCGAATTGCTATTCCTGCTTTAACAGAGGAGCGTCGTAAAGAGCTTGTAAAAGTTGTGAAGAAAGAAGCGGAAGAAGCGAAAATTGCTATTCGTAACATTCGTCGCGATGGAAATGATGACCTGAAGAAGCTTGAGAAAAACGGTGAAATTACAGAAGACGATTTACGCGGGTATGCAGATGATATCCAAAAAATGACCGATCAACATATTAGCAAAATTGATGATATTACAAAAGATAAAGAACAAGAAATTTTAGCTGTATAATCGAGTTAGCTACTTATCTTTAGATAAGTGTATTGAGAAAAAGAGCCTAATCCATAAAACATGTTATGCAATAACAGCGGTTGAGAACCTTTTTTATGATCTTGCGAAATGTTGCTGCATACATGAGGGTGGAGAAGGCTCTTTTTATTTGAAGGACTTACATATTTCAAGTGAAAAGAATAGAGGTAATAGGCCTATTTTTAAATCAGGAAACGAGTCTTTTTTTGTGATAATAATAGGAGTTCTTTGCTTTTTTTGATATGATTAAGTAAATTCTTTTGTTTATTTAAAAGATTGTTTTTCGCATACTAACGTTTTGTTTAGTATAATAATCTAGATGTTGCTGTTATAAAGTGTATTTATTGGGGGACTAGAATATGTATTCAATATGGAAGCGTTTCGTTAAGAAGGATGCTTCTTCCGATTTAACAGATCGAATTCAGCGTATAAGAGAGTTTGGGGTTCCTCAGCATATTGCAATCATTATGGATGGGAACGGACGTTGGGCCAAAAAAAGAGCACTTCCTCGTGTGGCCGGTCATCATGAAGGAATGAAAGTTGTTCGTAAGATTACGAGAATGGCTAATCAATTAGGGGTCAGTGCATTAACCGTTTATGCTTTTTCTACAGAGAATTGGAAACGACCAAAGACCGAAGTAGAGTACTTGATGAAATTGCCTGAAGAATTTCTAGGTTCGTTTTTGCCGGAGTTAATTCGAGAAAATGTAAGAGTGGAAATGATTGGTGATTTCACTACTCTTCCTGCCCATACTCAGCGTGCGGTTCAAAAGGCAATCGATGATACGAAAGATAACGATGGCCTAGTGTTAAATTTTGCCTTGAATTATGGCAGCCGCGCTGAAATTGTAAAGGGCGTGAATAATGTCTTAAAAGATGCACAAAAGGGTATATTAAAGGGTGACATTTCAGAGGATGTCTTTTCTCGTTATTTAATGACAAGCACTTTGCCAGATCCGGACTTATTAATTCGGACAAGTGGTGAAATTCGTTTGAGTAATTTTATGCTATGGCAGTTGGCTTATACGGAACTGTGGTTTACTGAAGTATTATGGCCGGATTTTAATGAAACACATTTGCTTGAAGCGATTGAAGTGTATCAAAAGCGTGCGCGAAGATACGGTGGCGTGTAATTTAGAAGGTGAGGATTAATAGAGGTATGAAGCAACGAATAATTACAGCAATCATTGCAGCAGCTATTTTTGTTCCGCTTGTGATTGTTGGGAAGTTGCCATTTTTGCTGTTAGTGTATGCAATGGCTACAATTGGATTATATGAATTATTAAGAATGAAGAACTTGCACAAACTTTCCTTTGTGTCAGTTATCTCGTATGTATTATTGTGGATTATATTATTGCCGCAAGAGTATACAGATTTTTTAACAAACAATGACTATGATAAAACTCAGATCATGCTAATTGGTGGGCTATTATTTTTAATTTTTTCTGTTGTATCGAAAAATCGCTTTACATTTGATGATGCTGGATTTTTATTATTAGCGATCGTATACGTGGGCATCGGTTTTTATTTTATGTATGTGACACGTGAAGCTAAGCTAGTATATATCTTCTATGCGTTGTTCACGATTTGGGCAACAGACTCGGGTGCTTACTTTGTCGGTAAAGCGATTGGTAAGAGGAAATTGTGGCCGGAAATCAGTCCGAATAAAACAATTGAAGGGTTTTTCGGCGGTTTGGCGTTTGGACTAATTGTTGGAATCGGATTCTATTTATTTACACCTGTTGGGGATTCGTTTTCGTTAGTTAAAGTGTTATTAATGAGTCTTATGATATCTGTATTTGGTCAATTAGGCGATCTTGTTCAATCCGCTTATAAGCGCCATTATGGTGTAAAGGATGCAGGAAAGCTGCTGCCAGGACATGGTGGGATTTTAGATCGAATGGATAGTTTAATATTTATTTTGCCAATTCTACATTTATTTCATGTTTTGTAATAAAGATATAAATAAGCGTGTGTTGAGTAGTCGTTAGGAGTGGAATGGGAATTGAAGTATATTAGTTTGTTAGGGGCAACAGGATCGATTGGACAACAAACAATCGATGTTGTACGAAATCATCCCGAACAATTTAGTTTAGTTGCGTTATCAGCGGGAAGAAATATAGATTTAGTAAGAACATACATAAACGAATTTAAGCCAGAACTTGTATCTGTACACACAAAAGAAGATTGTGATACGTTAAAGGGTGAATTTGGCCATGAACAGATGACCTTCATGTATGGAGAAGAAGGACTTGTCGCTGTAGCAATTTATGAGAAGGCTTCTATTTTGGTGAATGCTGTAATTGGCAGCGTAGGCCTTGGTCCAACACTTCAAGCGATTGAGGCGGGTAAAGACATTGCTCTTGCTAATAAAGAAACACTGGTGACAGCAGGGCATCTTGTTATGAATGCTGTCAAACAAGCCGGCGTACAGCTGCTTCCGGTAGATAGCGAGCATTCAGCTATTTTTCAAGCATTGCAAGGGGAGCAGGAGAAGAATATTGAGCGTCTTGTCATTACAGCCTCTGGCGGCAGCTTTCGCGATCGGACGCGTGAACAGTTAGTTGGAGTAACAGTAGAAGAAGCGTTGAATCATCCGAATTGGTCGATGGGAGCCAAGATTACAATTGATTCGGCATCGATGATGAATAAAGGGCTGGAAGTCATTGAAGCACATTGGTTATTTGATCTACCATATGAACAAATTGATGTATTATTACACCGAGAAAGTGTGATTCATTCGATGGTTGAATTTCATGATTCAAGTGTCATGGCACAGCTCGGTACACCGGATATGCGCGTTCCAATTCAATATGCACTCACATATCCAGATCGATTGCCGCTTGTCGGAAGAAAACGATTAAATTTAGCCGATTTTAGTAAGCTGCATTTTGCGGAAATGGACTTTGATCGATATCCTTGTTTGCGATATGCCTATGACGCTGGTAAAATGGGCGGCACAATGCCAACGGTGTTAAACGCAGCGAATGAAGCCGCTGTAGCCGTTTTTCTAGCTGGACAAATATCCTTTTTAGATATTGAAATGTTGATTGAACAAGCGATGAATCGTCATCAAGTTATCGCTCATCCGGATTTAACAACGATTCGAGAAGTCGATCAAGAAACAAGACAGTTGATTCATACATTATTGAAAAAGAGGTGATGGGCTTTGCAAACAGTAGAAACTCTTTTGGCATTTATCGTTATCTTTGGAGCGCTTGTTTTCTTTCATGAGTTAGGGCATTTAGTGTTTGCTAAACGTGCGGGTATTTTATGTCGTGAATTTGCCATCGGAATGGGTCCAAAGGTGTTTACGTATAAAAAGAATGAAACGCAATATACTATTCGTTTATTGCCGCTTGGTGGCTATGTTCGAATGGCTGGTGAAGATGCGGATAACGTGGACCTTAAGCCGGGTTATCGTGTTGGATTAGTAATGGATGAAGAAGAAAATGTTACAAAAATTATTTTAAATAATAAAGATAAATACCCAGATATTCGTTTAGTGGAAGTAGAACGAGTAGATCTTGATCATAAACTGTTTTTAACGGGATTTGAGGAAGGAGACGAAGAGACACTTAAATCATTCTCGATTCATCCTCAGGCTGTTATCGTAGAAAATGGAGTGGAAAATCAAATTGCACCATATGATCGTCAATTTCCTTCTAAATCACTTGGTCACCGTGCTATGACGATTTTTGCTGGGCCGATGATGAACTTTGTGTTAGCTTTCTTTATCTTCCTCATTATCGGTTTGTTTCAAGGGGTAGAAGTGGATGAAGCTAAGCTAGGTAAGTTAACGGAAGATGGACCGGCTCTTACATCAGGCCTGCAAACAGGAGATCGCGTTGAATCGGTGAACGGAGCGGAAGTTTCATCATGGACAGATGTACAAGAAAATATTCAAAGTAATCCTGGGAAAGAAATTGAATTTGTTGTCGTTCGTGATGGTGAAACATTAACTATTCCGGTTGTACCTAAAGAAATCGAACGAGAAGGTAAAACGATTGGTATTATTGGTGTGTATCCGCCGGTTGAAAAAGATATTTTAAAATCGATTCAATATGGTTTTACACAAACATATTTTTGGACAAAGCAAATTTTTATCATTCTTGGTGACCTTGTAACAGGCGGCTTTACGATTGATAGTTTGTCTGGTCCAGTTGGGATTTATAAATCTACAGAAGAAGTGGCGCAACAAGGAATTTTTGTTTTAATGAAATGGGCAGCACTTCTTAGTATTAATCTTGGAATTATGAATCTTCTCCCATTGCCTGCTCTAGATGGTGGACGACTTTTATTTTTCTTAGTAGAGTTCTTACGAGGAAAACCAGTTGATCGTCAAAAAGAAGGGCTTGTACATGTTATCGGTTTTGCTTTATTGATGCTGTTAATGATTGTTGTAACATGGAATGACATTCAGCGCTTTTTCTTATAATGAATGAAATCAGCAGAAAATTTTCTGCTGATTTTTTTGTATTGTTATGACTAGGCTGAAAGATTCCTGAAACCTTGATTTCGAGTAAAATGGGTCCTGAATTGTTTTATCAAAAAATAGTTTACTACAGCTATTTCGGCTTCATCAGCAGGGGGAGGCGTATCGTGAAGTAGGAGAGAAAGTTTAATTTCTTAAAAGAAGTAAAGCATAAGGAATGGATATCAGCTTTTCCATTAGGAGCGACAAGTCGTATTTTTCTAAAAATAGTTTGTTTTCCTCCTAAATCGTACGGTATAATCTTATTTGATGATAAGAACTGTTTTCTTTTCAGCGCTCGATTTTAAGAAGCGCTTTGTTTGGTTGAAGGAAAAAGGTGGAGCTGCGCTAAACTTAATAAGTGCTGCAACCTTATTGGGTGAGTGGAAATGCTTCTGCTATATATTCCTTCATAAATAAATGGTGGCTTTAAAACGCCATATTCGTTTTGTATAAATGTGTATTTGAAGAGGTGCAAAGATGAAGCAAAGTATGACATTAATTCCTACATTGAGAGAAGTTCCTGCTGATGCTGAAATTAAGAGCCATCAGTTGTTACTGCGTGCAGGATATATGAGACAAAATTCAAGTGGTGTGTACAGCTTTATGCCGCTTGGGAAAAAAGTGTTACAAAAAGTAGAAGCGATTGTTCGTGAAGAAATGGATAATGCGGGTGCAGTTGAACTATTAATGCCAGCCCTTCAACAAGCTGAGTTTTGGCAAGAGTCTGGTCGTTGGTATACATATGGACCAGAGCTAATGCGTTTAAAGGATCGAAATAATCGTGAGTTTGCGCTAGGAGCGACACATGAAGAAGTCATTACGAGCTTAATTCGTGATGAAGTAAAATCATATAAACGTTTGCCATTGACTTTATATCAAATTCAAACGAAATTCCGTGATGAAAAGCGTCCTCGCTTCGGATTATTACGTGGCCGTGAATTTATTATGAAAGATGCGTATTCTTTCCATGCAAGTCAAGAAAGCTTGGATGAAGTATATAACCGATTATATCAAGCGTATTCGAATGTATTCGCTCGCTGCGGATTAAATTTCCGTGCGGTTATTGCGGACTCAGGTGCGATGGGAGGAAAAGATACTCACGAATTCATGGTTCTTTCTGACATTGGAGAAGATACAATTGCTTATTCAGATAGCTCTGATTATGCGGCCAATGTAGAAATGGCGCCGGTTATTACGAGATATGAAAAATCTGAAGAAGCAGAAGCAGCGCTTGAGAAAGTGCATACACCTGGACAAAAATCGATTGAAGAAGTATCGGCATTTTTGGATACTGACGCAACGAAATGCATTAAAACATTACTGTTCCAAGTCGATGATAAACAGGTTGTTGTGTTAGTTCGCGGCGATCATGAAGTCAATGATATTAAATTAAAAAATTACTATAATGCTTCTGTTGTGGAACTTGCTGAGCCAGAGGCTACGAAAGAAGTTCTTGGCTGTGCAATTGGTTCACTTGGTCCAATCGGTGTAAGCGATGGTATAGAGGTTATTGCAGATGCAGCTGTGGAGGCAATTGTTAATGGAGTTACAGGTGCGAACGAAGAAGATTATCACTATATCAATGTGAATCCAGGCCGTGATTTTACTGTAACGGCTTATGTGGACCTTCGTTTTATTCAAGAAGGAGATCTTTCTCCAGACGGAAACGGTACCATTCAATTTGCCAAAGGAATTGAGGTTGGTCATGTCTTTAAACTTGGTACGAGATACTCTGAAGCAATGAATGCTGTATATCTTGATGAAAATGGACGTACACAACCGATGATTATGGGTTGTTACGGGATTGGGGTATCTCGAACGGTTGCAGCGATTGCGGAACAATTTAACGACGAGAAAGGCTTGGTTTGGCCGGGAAATATTGCTCCATATCAAGTTCATTTAATCCCAGTGAATATGAAAGATGAAACACAAGCGACTGTTGGAGAAGAATTATATAGCGAACTAAAAGCTGCAGGTTTTGATGTGTTAATGGACGACCGTCAAGAACGTGCTGGTGTGAAATTTGCTGACTCTGATTTAATTGGACTTCCAATTCGCGTAACGGTTGGTAAAAAAGCAGCAGAAGGTATTTTGGAAGTGAAAATTCGTAAGTCAGGTGAAGTAGTAGAAGTTAATCGCTCTGAATTAGCAGCGAAAATTAGAGAGCTATTAGGTTAATTCAATCATATAGACACGAAAGACATCATTCATATGAATGGTGTTTTTTGTTTGGCTGTTTCTAATCCATATAATGCGTTCGAGTATGGTATAATAACCTCTGTTCAAAAAGGATTTCTAAGAAAAATTTAAGATAAGGAGAGAGAGAATGGATCAAAATAGCGGTCGAGAAAGATTTCAACTCTTGCTCCAACAATTAGGTTTAACGGACGATGCGTTCGTTCAATTTTTTAATGGGGCTGAAATTGAAAAGTTGTCGATTGAGCGACAATCGAAAACGTGGCATTTTCTGTTTAAGCTTCAACAACTAATACCATCTAGCGTGCATATGCGCCTTCGAACACAGTTAACGAGTACGTTTGCTCATATTGCTAATGTGTCCTTTTCACTTAATGTTGTAAATCCACAGATGAGTGAAGAATTAGTTAAGGACTACTGGAGGCAGTGTTTAGGTGAGCTTGAGGGCATGTCTCCTGCATTATTATCTCTTTTACAGGGACAGGAGCCAAAGGTTGTTGGTCATCGTCTTATGGTGAACGCCCGCAATGCGGCAGAAGCAGGACAATTGAAACAAAAATATTCTCGTTTTATTTCAGATATTTATCAATCTTACGGTTTTCCGACACTATCTCTGGATGCAGAAGTTCTGCCTGAAGAGAGCGGAGAGGATTATCAACAGTTTCTTGAAGAGAAGCAAAAAGAAGATGAAGCTAAGGCATTTGCTGCACTCGTTGAAATGCAGAAGAAAGCATCAGAACAAGCAGTGGATGATAGTGTGTATGAAGGACCTGTTAAAATCGGTTATACGATTAAGGAAGATGCAGATTTCCGACGCATTGAGGAAATTATTGATGAAGAACGCCGAATCGCGATTGAAGGATTTGTGTTTGATGCTGAAGTGAAGGAGCTTCGCAGTGGTCGTAGTTTGTTGACGTTTAAAGTGACGGACTATACAAGTTCCATCCTTGTTAAAGTATTTTCGCGCGATAAAGAAGATGCGGTTATGCTTTCTCGCGTAAAAAAAGGAATGTGGGTCCGTGCTCAAGGAAGCATTCAGAACGATACATTCGTTCGTGACCTTGTGATGATTGCTAATGATATTAATGAAATTTCGAAAATAGGTCGCCAAGATACAGCTCCAGAAGGAGAAAAACGAGTAGAGCTTCATTTGCACACACCGATGAGTCAAATGGATGCTGTTACTCCGACTTCCGCACTCGTTGCTCAAGCAGCGAAGTGGGGTCATAAGGCGGTGGCTATTACGGACCATGCGGTTGCTCAGTCTTTCCCGGAAGCGTATAGTGCCGGCAAAAAGAATGGGATAAAAATTTTATATGGTGTTGAAGCAAACCTGGTTGATGATGGTGTGCCAATTGCTTATAACGAAGCCAATCGCGTGTTAGCTGATGATACGTATGTCGTGTTTGACGTAGAGACGACGGGGCTTTCTGCTGTTTATGATACGATTATCGAACTTGCAGCAGTGAAAATTAAAGAAGGAGAAATTATTGATCGATTTGAATCCTTTGCAAACCCGCATCATCCGTTATCAGCAACGACAATTGAGTTGACGGGGATTACTGATGATTTAGTCGAAAATGCTCCTGACGTTCCAGAGGTGTTAGAAAAGTTTCGTGAGTGGACAGGCGATAGTATTTTAGTTGCGCACAATGCCTCCTTTGATATGGGATTTTTAAATATTGGTTACAAACAAATGGGACATCCGAAGGCGAGTAACCCAGTTATTGATACACTAGAACTCGGTCGCTTTTTATATCCTGAATTTAAAAATCATCGTTTGAATACGTTATGTAAAAAGTTTGATATCGAATTAACCCAACATCATCGTGCAATTTACGATGCTGAGGCAACAGGATATTTATTGTTAAAAATGCTCAAAGATGCGGATGAAAAAGGAATTACTCATCATCACCAGTTTAATGATAATATGGGACAAGGGAATGCTTATCAACGTTCACGTCCATATCATTGTACATTGTTTGCTCAAACACAAGATGGTTTGAAAAACTTATTTAAGCTGATTTCTCTTTCGCATGTAGATTATTTTTATCGTGTGCCGCGTATTCCACGTTCGCAGTTACGAAAGTATCGCGAAGGAATTTTAGTCGGATCAGGCTGTGATAAAGGTGAAGTGTTTGAAGGGATGATGCAAAAAGGCTTTGAAGAAGTTGAGGAGCTTGCTGAGTTTTACGATTATTTGGAAGTGCATCCGAAAGAAGTGTATCAGCACTTAATAGAGATGGAATATGTACGTGATGAAAAATCACTCGAGACAATTATTTCAAATATTGTGAAGCTAGGAGAAAAACTAAATAAGCCTGTTGTTGCAACAGGAAATGTTCATTACTTAAACCCAAATGATAAAATTTATCGCAAAATATTGATTGGTTCACAAGGTGGAGCAAATCCATTAAATCGCCATAAGCTTCCAGACGTTCATTTTCGTACGACAGATGAAATGCTTAAAGCATTTCAGTTTTTGGGTAAAGAGAAGGCGAAAGAAATCGTTGTAACAAATACGAATCAAATTGCTGATATGATTGAAGAAGTGAAGCCGATTAAAGATGATTTGTATACGCCAAAAATTGAAGGCGCTGATGAAGAAATGCGCGAGATGAGTTATGGCATGGCGAGGAAAATTTACGGTGAAGATTTGCCTGAAATCGTAGAGGCACGACTTGAAAAAGAATTGAAAAGTATTATCGGACACGGCTTTGCGGTTATTTATTTAATTTCGCATAAATTGGTGAAAAAATCACTCGATGATGGATACTTAGTTGGTTCGCGTGGTTCCGTTGGTTCATCGTTTGTTGCGACAATGACAGAAATTACAGAAGTGAATCCATTGCCGCCGCATTATGTGTGTCCAAATTGTAAAAAATCAGAGTTCTTTGATGATGGTTCAGTCGGTTCGGGCTTTGACTTACCAGATAAAGATTGCCCAGCGTGCGGCACGCGATATAAAAAAGATGGACATGATATTCCGTTTGAGACATTTCTTGGTTTTAAAGGGGATAAGGTTCCGGATATTGATTTGAATTTCAGCGGTGAGTATCAGCCTCGTGCTCATAACTATACGAAAGTACTGTTCGGTGAGGAATATGTCTATCGTGCTGGAACGATTGGTACGGTAGCAGAGAAAACGGCCTATGGGTATGTGAAAGGGTATGCGGCGGATCATAATCTTCATTATCGAGGTGCGGAAGTAGATCGTCTCGTTTCCGGCTGTACCGGTGTAAAACGAACAACAGGTCAGCATCCAGGAGGTATCATCGTTGTGCCGAATTATATGGATGTTTACGACTTTACACCAATTCAATTCCCGGCTGATGATCGCAATTCTGAGTGGAAAACGACACATTTTGATTTCCACTCGATTCATGACAATATTTTAAAGCTTGATATACTAGGACACGATGATCCAACTGTTATTCGGATGCTGCAAGATTTAAGCGGCATTGATCCAAAAACCATTCCGACGGATGACCCGGTTGTAATGAAAATTTTCAGTAGTCCAGAGTCATTAGGCGTGACGGAAGAACAGATTATGTGTAAAACAGGAACACTTGGTATTCCAGAATTCGGAACAAGGTTCGTGCGTCAAATGTTAGAAGATACGAAGCCGACGACTTTCTCAGAACTTGTACAAATCTCTGGATTGTCGCACGGTACGGACGTATATCTCGGCAACGCGCAAGACTTGATTCATAATAAAACGTGTACGTTAAGCGAAGTAATTGGTTGTCGTGATGATATTATGGTGTATTTAATTTATCAAGGCTTAGACCCATCACTTGCGTTTAAAATTATGGAATCAGTAAGGAAAGGGAAAGGGCTATCGGAGGAATTTGAAGCCGAAATGCGTAAGAACGAAGTTCCGGAATGGTATATTGATTCTTGTAAGAAAATTAAGTATATGTTCCCTAAGGCCCATGCTGCGGCATATGTATTAATGGCGGTTCGGATTGCTTATTTTAAAGTCCATTTGCCGCTGCTTTATTATGCTGCGTATTTCACGGTTCGAGCTGAGGATTTTGAAATTGAAGCGATGACACGTGGTTCGCAAGCCATTCGTTCAAAAATTGAAGAAATTAACGACAAAGGGTTGGATGCATCCACCAAGGAAAAAAATACGTTAACAGTGTTAGAATTAGCACTCGAAATGTGTGAGCGTGGTTTTTCATTTGCTAAAGTAGATTTATATAAATCGAGTGCGGATGAATTTATTATTGAAGGCAATTCATTAATTCCGCCATTCAACTCGATTCCAGGTCTTGGAACGAATGCGGCAATCAATATTGTGCGTGCTCGTGAGGAAGGGGAATTCCTTTCAAAAGAAGATTTGCAACAACGAGGGAAAGTTTCAAAAACGATTCTTGAATATCTCGATAAACAAGGTTGTTTAGAATCGCTGCCTGACCAAAATCAGTTATCATTGTTTTGATACGGTTTGATAAAAGGCTTTAAAAAACTTGTTAATTTGCATAAATTACTGAATTGTGGTATATTTTTAGTGGAAATACTAAGAGGAACCAATGGAAAGAGTGGGGAAACCCACTCTTTCGTGTTTGTATTGACCCATTATTAGAATAATCCATTACCAAGCGCGTAAGCCACATGTTTGGAGGAAACAAATTGAGTAAAAAGGTAACCGAAATAGTAGAAGAACTTGTCACACCAATTCTTGAGGATTTACAACTTGAATTAGTGGAAGTAGAGTATGTTAAGGAAGGAAGCTGGTTCCTTCGTGTCTACATTGATAAAGAAACAGGCGTAGATATTGAGGATTGTGGAACTGTCAGTGAAAAATTAAGTGAAAAGCTTGATGAGGTTGATCCGATTCCACAAAATTATTTTCTCGAAGTTTCATCACCGGGTGCAGAAAGACCTTTAAAGAAAGATAAAGACTTTCAAAAAGCAATCGGGAAAAATGTGTACATAAAAACATACGAGCCTATTTTAAATGAAAAAGAATTTGAAGGCACTCTTATGGCGTTTGACGGTCAGGAAGTTACGTTAGAAGTCAAGATTAAGACAAGAAAGAAAACGGTTGTCATTCCATATGACAAAGTAGCTAAAGCAAGATTAGCCATTAGCTTCTCTTAATATGTATATTTTATTATAAAAATCCGTAAGGGGGATCAACCATGAGCAGTGAGTTATTGGATGCTCTCTATATTTTAGAAAAAGAAAAAGGAATCTCAAGAGAGGTATTACTTGAAGCTATTGAGGCAGCGCTGATTTCAGCATATCGTCGCAATTTCAATCAGGCACAGAATGTTCGAATTGATTTAAATCTTGGAAAAGGAACAATGCGTGTGTTTGCGCGTAAAGACGTCGTGGATGAAGTATTTGATTCACGCCTTGAAATTTCCTTAGAAGAAGCAAAAAAAATCAATCCGAATTACCAACTTGAAGATGTAGTAGAGATGGAAGTTACACCGAAAGACTTCGGACGTATTGCGGCTCAAACAGCGAAGCAAGTTGTAACACAAAGAGTACGTGAAGCAGAACGCGGTATCATCTATTCAGAGTTTATTGATAGAGAAGAAGATATTATGACGGGAATTGTACAGCGTCAAGATTCTCGTTTTATTTATGTGAGTCTTGGGAAGATTGAGGCGTTGCTTCCGGTCAATGAGCAAATGCCAAACGAACAGTATAAGCCGCACGACCGTATTAAAGTATTTATTACAAAAGTAGAAAAAACATCAAAAGGACCGCAAATCTTTGTATCACGTTCACATCCAGGTCTGTTAAAGCGCTTGTTTGAAATCGAAGTTCCTGAAATCTTTGACGGAACAGTAGAAATTAAATCAGTGGCTCGTGAAGCAGGGGATCGTTCGAAAATCTCTGTGTATGCTGATAATGAAGAAGTTGATCCAGTTGGTTCATGTGTTGGTCAAAAGGGACAACGCGTTCAAGCGATTGTCAATGAACTAAAAGGTGAAAAAATTGATATTGTTAAATGGTCAGAAGATCCGGTTGTTTTTGTTGCCAATGCGTTAAGTCCTTCTAAAGTACTTGAGGTTATTGTTAATGAAGAAGAGAAAGCAACGACGGTCATTGTACCAGACTATCAATTATCGCTTGCGATTGGTAAACGCGGTCAAAACGCTCGTTTAGCAGCAAAGCTAACAGGCTGGAAAATCGATATTAAGAGTGAAACAGAAGCGCGTGAAGCTGGCATTTATCCGGTTGAGGAGCAAGAGTTTTTGTTAAACCGAGACAGCTATGTGGAAGATGAAGAAGATTTTATTGAGGATAATGAGTAAGTAAGGGGTGAGCGAATTTGAAAGCCCGAAAAAAAATTCCTATGCGTAAATGTGTGGCAACTGGCGAAATGAAGCCGAAAAAAGAGCTGATTCGAATCGTTCGCTCAAAAGAAGGAGAAGTAAGCATCGATCTGACTGGTAAGCAATCAGGTCGTGGTGCTTATTTAACACTTGATCGTGATGTTATTGAGTTAGCTAAGAAGAAGAACGTCTTAGCTAACCAACTCAGCGTTCAAATTGATCCTTCTTTATATGAACAATTGCTTGAACTAGTGGATAAGGAGAAACACTAACCATCATGACCCAACAACAATGGATGTCTCTATTAGGTTTGGCCAATCGAGCGCGTAAACTAATTTCTGGTGAGGAATTAGTCGTCAAAGAGGTTAGAAGCGGAAAAGCAAAACTTGTCCTTTTGGCAAGTGATGCTTCTAAAAATACAGAAAAAAAAATATCTGATAAGTGCGCATATTATCAGGTTCCTTTAAAAAGAGTCGAGAACAGGTCTTTGCTTGGTCAAGCGATTGGCAAAGAAGCGAGAGTTGTCGTCGCCATACTGGATGAAGGTTTTGCACAAAAACTCCGAACGCTGCTCGATTAAATTTTACGGGGGTGAACGTATGACTAAATTGCGTGTACATGAATATGCAAAGCAAAAAAATGTTTCAAGCAAGGATATTATTGAAAAACTTAAAGAAATGAATATAGAGGTAACAAATCATATGACAGCATTAGACGATTCTACTGTACAAAAATTAAATGAATCATTACAACCAAAACAAGAAGTACCAAAAACAAGCTCAACTGTTGAACAGTATGAAGCTGAAGCTGATGCAAAAGGCACAGTAGTGAATAAAGAAAAAGTAAAGAAAAAACCTGTTGCGGGTCCTGGAGCAAAAAAACCAGGTCAAGGGCAGTTTAATAAAGGGAAAAACAATCGAAATAAAAATAAACAAAGACCACAACAAACACAACAAGCGTTGGCTCCAAAGCGTAAGGAAAAAGAGCTTCCAGCTAAAATTACGTTTTATGAGTCATTGACGGTACAGGAGCTTGCGAAAAAACTTCATCGCGAACCATCTGAAATTATTAAAAAATTATTTATGCTTGGTGTTATGGCAACAATCAACCAAACATTGGATAAAGATGCAATCGAATTAATTGCAGCGGAGTATGGTGTTGAAGTAGAAGAAGAAATTCGTGTGGATTTAACAGATCTTGAGTCACTAGTAACAGAGGATGCGGAGGAAGATTTACAAGAGCGTCCAGCGGTTGTTACAATTATGGGACATGTTGACCACGGTAAAACAACATTGCTTGATTCGATTCGTAAAACAAAAGTAACAGAAGGCGAAGCGGGTGGAATCACGCAGCATATCGGTGCTTATCAAGTTAACGTAAACAATAAGAAAATTACATTCCTTGATACACCTGGTCACGCAGCTTTTACAACGATGCGTGCACGTGGTGCTCAAGTTACGGATATTACAATCATTGTTGTAGCAGCAGATGATGGGGTTATGCCGCAAACGGTTGAAGCGATTAGCCATGCAAAAGCAGCGGAAGTACCAATTATTGTGGCTGTGAACAAAATGGATAAACCAACTGCCAATCCTGACCGTGTTATGCAGGAGCTAACGGAGCACGGTTTAGTGCCTGAAGATTGGGGCGGAGATACAATCTTCGTACCAATTTCAGCGAAAAAAGGTGAAGGAATTGACAGTTTGCTTGAAATGATTCTGTTAGTAAGTGAAGTAGAGGAATATAAAGCAAATCCAACTCGCAGAGCAAACGGAACAGTTATTGAAGCGCAACTTGATAAAGGACGCGGCTCTGTAGCAACTCTTCTTGTTCAAAATGGAACACTAAAAGTCGGAGATCCAATCGTTGTTGGGAACACATTTGGTCGTGTTCGTGCGATGGTAAATGATCTTGGACGACGCGTAAAAGAAGCAGGTCCATCAACACCTGTTGAAATTACGGGGTTAAACGAAGTGCCGCAAGCTGGTGATCGTTTTATCGTCTTTGAAGATGAAAAAACAGCTCGTCAAGTTGGGGAAACTCGTGCGCAAAGACAGCTTGTTTCACAACGTAATGAAGGATCTCGCGTAACGCTAGATACATTATTTGAACAAATGAAACAAGGGGACATTAAAGAACTAAATATTATTTTGAAAGCAGACGTACAAGGTTCTGCGGAAGCATTAGCAGCATCACTTCAAAAAATTGAAGTAGAAGGTGCAAAAGTAAAAATCATTCACTCTGGTGTTGGGGCAATTACGGAATCTGATATTATTTTAGCGACAGCTTCAAATGCTATCGTAATTGGTTTTAACGTACGTCCTGATGTAAATGCAAAACGTGCAGCAGAATCGGAAAATGTAGATGTTCGTCTGCACCGTATTATTTATAAAGTAATCGAAGAAATCGAATCAGCAATGAAAGGGATGCTTGATCCTGAATTTGAAGAAAAAATTATTGGTCAAGCGGAGGTACGTACGACATTTAAAGTATCGAAAATTGGTACAATTGCTGGTGCGTATGTTATCGAAGGAAAAATTACTCGCGATAGCGGTGTACGCTTAATTCGTGAAGGTGTTGTTGTTTTTGAAGGTGAAATCGATGCGCTAAAACGTTTTAAAGATGACGTTAAAGAAGTCGCAACAAACTATGAATGCGGAATCACGATTAAAAACTTCAACGACATTAAAGAAGGCGATATCATTGAAGCGTACGTGATGGAAGAGATTGAACGTAAATGATCGTTGGTGCAGTCCTTTGTGAATGTATCATTTATGATGCGCATTCTTTGAAAGAAAAAAGAGCAGTCCTTCAAAGGGTGATGTCACGCTTGAAACAGAAATATAATATTTCTGTTTCTGAAACGGACTATCAGGATTTATGGCAACGAACGAAGCTGGCAATTGTTACCGTATCGTCTTCTAGAAAGGCCACGGAACGGGAATTGCAAAATGCGCTTCATTTTCTTGATTCATTTCCGGAAATCGAGCGCACAATAACAGATATAGAATGGCTTTAAGCTAGCGAGGTGAATAGAATGAGTCTTCGTTCAAATCGTATCGGTGAACAAATGAAGAAAGAGCTAAGTGATATTATCAGTCGCAAATTGAAAGACCCAAGAGTTGGTTTTGTCACAGTGACTGATGTAGCTGTTACAGGCGATCTTCAACAAGCAACGGTGTATATTTCTGTGCTAGGTGATGCAAAGCAAAGGGAAGATACGCTTAAAGGCTTGGAAAAAGCAAAAGGATTTATGCGTTCCGAAGTCGGTCAAAGAATTCGTTTACGCAAAACACCGGAGTTGTTCTTTGAATTTGATGAATCCATTGATTATGGAAATCGAATTGAAACATTGATTTCACAAATCAATGCCGAGAATAAACCCGATGTAAGGGATGAGGAATAATCAAGTGTTAAAATAGAGGCCGACTCATGCATGATAGAGTCGGCTTTTTTTAATAACAGAGTGGGTTAACATAGTTTACTGAAAAAAGAGGTGACAGAAAACATGGATGGGATTTTGCCATTATTCAAGCCAAAAGGGCTGACTTCTCATGATTGTGTATTTAAACTAAGAAAAATTTTGAAAACAAAGAAGGTTGGACATACTGGAACACTCGACCCAGATGTAACAGGAGTACTCCCAATTTGTATTGGTCGTGCGACGAAGGTAGCTGAATACTTAACGGAAGCGGGCAAGGCCTATGAAGGAGAAGTTACGTTAGGATTTTCAACAACAACTGAAGATGCGAGCGGAGACCGAGTTACTGAAAAAACGGTGACGGAAACTTTTACTCGGGAGCAAATTTTGGGCGTGTTACAATCTTTAACCGGAGTGATTCAACAAACGCCGCCAATGTTTTCTGCTGTAAAAGTAAACGGCAAAAAACTTTATGAATATGCGCGCGCTGGTATTGAAGTAGAACGTCCAACAAGAGATGTAACGATTTATGAGTTGGAGCTCTTAGATGATCGAGAAGAATTTAGCGGTAAGACAATTTCTTTTCGTTTCCGGGTAAGGTGCTCTAAAGGGACGTATATTCGTACACTTGCCGTCATGATTGGCGAGAGATTAGGGTATCCAGCCCATATGTCGAATTTAATCAGAATTGAGTCAGCAGGCTTTACACTTGATGAGTGTAAAACATTAGAGCAAATTCAAGAATTGATGGAAGCAGGGCAATCCGCTGCGTTTTTACAACCGCTTGAACAAGGTTTGTTTCATTTGCCGAAATTTCAGATTAATGATAAAGTATCAAAGAAAGTATTAAATGGAGCTGTGTTAGCTCAGCCCGAAGAATTAGCAGTAGAAAAGGGTGAACCTTTTGTTATGATGGATCAAAATGGAAGGGCGCTAGCTATTTATCAAGTTCATCCAACAAAAGAAAAGCTCATTAAACCTATTAAAGTTTTGGCACTAGAATTATAGACCGTTCTGCCGTTGGAAAGAGGAGATTGAAAGGTGAAAGTGATTGCAATAACGCACCCTCATCAGTTTACCCAGGATCATTTTCCTGAGCTTGTGATGGCACTCGGATTTTTTGATGGGGTACATAAAGGTCATCAAATTGTGATTAAGAATGCAAAAGAAATAGCGGACAGCACACATCGTAAATCGGCGGTGATGACATTCGATCCTCATCCGTCCGCGGTGTTAGGAACCACAACTGATACAATTCGTTATATTACGCCTTTAGAGGATAAAATAGCGATTATTGAATCGTTAGGGATTGATTATTTATTTATTGTTCATTTTACTAAAGAATTTGCCGCTGTATCGCCTGAACAGTTTGTTGATCAATATTTAGTTGGTTTACATGTTGGGCATGTAGTGGCAGGATTTGATTATTCTTATGGTCATTTTGGTAAAGGCAATATGGAAACATTGCCTCTTTATGCGAAAGGCCGTTTTACTCAAACGGTTGTTGAAAAACAAACGCTTGAAGATGAGAAAGTAAGTTCATCAAGAATTCGCAAAACGTTAGCTGAAGGAAATTTTACAGAATTCTATCATCTTGTTCGTCGTCATTATGTAACAAAAGGTTATGTTATTCATGGTGAAAAACGTGGTCGCAAGCTTGGATTTCCAACAGCTAATATTGAAGTAAGCGATGTGTATATATTCCCAGCTACAGGCGTATATGCAGTACGAATTCAAATTGAAGGCAAGTGGTATAACGGTGTTTGTAATGTAGGCTATAAACCAACTTTTCATGACCAACAGCCCAAGTTTCCATCTGTTGAGGTGCATGTGCTGGGCTTTGACCGAAACATTTATGGAGCTGAAGTTGTTGTGGAATGGCATAAGAGATTGCGCAGTGAGCAAAAGTTTTCAGGGCTTGAAGAATTGGTAAGCCAAATTGAAATCGATAAACAACAGGCTGAAAAATATTTTCAAAGCATGAATAATTAAATTTCCTTACTTGCATTTTAATTGAAAAAGCGGTATTCTATTAAATGTATGAAAAATAACCATTGCTTGGCTAGGCGACACTCCGACGTTAGACTAGGTAATTGGTGATTCTACAGAATTTAGGAGGAAAAAAACATGGCTATTACACAAGAACGTAAAAACGAACTAATCGCTGAGTTCAGAACTCACGACACTGACACTGGATCTCCAGAAGTTCAAATCGCAGTACTTACAGAGGAAATCAACAACTTGAATGACCACTTACGTACTCACAAAAAAGATCACCACTCACGTCGCGGTCTTTTAAAAATGGTAGGTAGACGTCGTAACCTTTTAACTTACCTTCGTAATAAAGACGTTACTCGTTACCGTACTCTAATTAACAAATTAGGTTTACGTCGATAATTGTTTGTAAGAAAGCGGGAAATTTCCCGCTTTTTTGGTGTAAATCAATCGGAATAATCGGGATGATTTCGGACGTCTATTTTGTTTTTTTCAATTTATACATATATTACTTGCAATGTTTTTAATATTTCGTTGATTTTGCTGTTAATGCTTGTTTTTTTCGTGCATAATAGGAATAGTTTGGTTCTAATATGATTTATGAAATTTTAACATATATGATGTATTGTATACAGGTTTGGTAGGTGTACTAGACCTCTAAGTGAAGAGTTAGAGAGGGGTTTAATTTAAGATGGGACAGGAAAAACATACGTATTCATTTGACTGGGCCGGCCGCAATTTAACAGTTGAAATCGGTCAGTTAGCTAAACAAGCGAACGGAGCTGTTTTAGTTCGTTACGGCGATACAGCAGTATTAAGTACAGTAACTGCTTCTAAAGAGCCAAAAAATGTCGACTTTTTTCCATTGACTGTAAACTATGAAGAGAAATTGTATGCTGTTGGGAAAATTCCCGGTGGCTTTATTAAACGTGAAGGGCGTCCAAGCGAGAGAGCGATTTTAGCCAGCCGTCTTATTGACCGTCCAATCCGTCCGATGTTTCCAGATGGATTCCGTAATGATGTTCAATGTATTAGTATGGTTATGAGTGTGGAGCAGGATTGTTCTTCAGAAATGGCTGCGATGTTCGGTTCATCACTTGCACTTTCAGTATCGGACATTCCGTTTAATGGTCCTATTGCTGGTGTTGTTGTTGGCCGCATTGATGGACAATTCGTTGTGAATCCAACCGTTGCTCAAATGGAACAAAGCGATATCGATTTAACGGTAGCAGGTAATAAAGACGCGATTAACATGGTGGAAGCTGGTGCTAAAGAAGTACCGGAAGAAACAATGTTAGAAGCGATTATGTTTGGTCATGAGGAAATTAAGAAATTAATTGCCTTCCAAGAAAAAATTGCTGCTGAAATTGGTAAAGAAAAAATGGAAGTAACGCTGTATCAAGTGGATGAGGAGCTTGAAGCAGAAATAAAAACAATGTGCTTAGCGGATTTAAACAAAGCTGTTCAAGTACAAGAAAAGCATGCTCGTGAAGATGCAATTACTGAAGTGAAAAATCATGTTCTTGCGCAGTATGAAGAGCAAGAAGCAGATGAAGAGAAAGTGAAGCAAGTAAAAGAAATTTTAAATAAATTAGTAAAAGCAGAAGTACGTCGTTTAATTACAGAAGAAAAAGTGCGTCCTGACGGTCGTAATCCAGATGAAATTCGACCACTTTCTTCAGAAGTTGGCTTATTAGCGCGTACACATGGATCTGGTCTCTTTACGCGCGGGCAAACTCAAGCGCTTTCTATTTGTACATTAGGTGCGCTTGGAGATGTGCAAATTTTAGATGGTCTTGGGACAGAAGAATCAAAACGTTTTATGCATCATTATAACTTCCCGCATTTCAGCGTAGGGGAAACAGGACCAATTCGTGCTCCTGGTCGTCGTGAAATCGGTCACGGTGCACTTGGTGAACGAGCACTTGAGCCAATTATCCCAAGTGAAAAAGATTTCCCATACACGGTTCGTCTTGTATCAGAAGTACTTGAATCTAATGGTTCAACGTCACAAGCAAGTATTTGTGCAAGTACGTTAGCGATGATGGATGCAGGTGTGCCGATTAAAGCACCGGTAGCTGGTATCGCTATGGGTCTTGTTAAATCTGGTGAGCACTATACGATTTTAACAGATATTCAAGGGATGGAAGATCATCTAGGAGACATGGACTTTAAAGTAGCAGGAACAGCGAAGGGTGTTACTGCACTTCAAATGGATATTAAAATTGATGGGTTATCTCGTGAGATTTTAGAGGAAGCCTTGCAGCAAGCAAAACGAGGCCGCATGCATATTCTTGATTCAATGCTAGCAACACTGAATGAACCGCGCGTCGAGCTTTCACGCTACGCACCAAAAATCTTAACGATGTCTATCAATCCAGATAAAATTCGCGATGTCATTGGACCAAGCGGAAAACAAATCAATAAAATTATTGAAGAAACAGGCGTGAAGATTGATATTGAACAAGATGGTACAGTATTCATTTCCTCTACAGAGCAAGAAATGAATTTAAAAGCGAAGAAAATTATTGAAGATATTGTTCGTGAAGTGGCTGTCGGTGAACAATACCTAGGAAAAGTAAAGCGTATTGAGAAATTTGGTGCGTTTGTCGAAATCTTTAATGGAAAAGATGGTTTAGTTCACATTTCAGAGCTTGCTGAAGAACGAGTAGGCAAAGTAGAAGATGTGGTGAAAATTGGCGATGAAATTTTAGTGAAAGTTACTGAAATTGATAAGCAAGGCCGCGTCAATCTTTCTCGAAAAGCGGTTTTAAAAGAGCAAAAAGAAGCGGCGAATCCAGCTCAATCTTAAGCGAGAACGAAGGCATGTGGTTTCGATTGGAACGCACATGCCTTTTTTCCGTCTATGGCTATGTTAATCAAACAAGGACATTTAACAACACTCTGTGTATAAAGGATGTTGACTTCAAGAATAATTTCCCTATTTTCTTTACGAGCTGACCGAGGCATCTACGCTTTTCGGTATACCTTGTCTTCTTTTTTCATACATTTTTGTATGAAGGGGGCAAAAAAATGAATAATAAGTGGAAGCAGATAGTTGCGATAAGTGCCATTGCAGGTATATCATGGTTATTAGTGCAAAATCCATATACAAATGATTATTTTACTCGACTAACAGATAAGTCGATTGCAACGAGTATGCAGGAAGATGAGCTTTTGTTTGTGATTAAATCGTCGGTTAAAAAGTATGAGATTGAGCCACAAGATGCACGAATCGATTCGGTTTGGAAAGCTGTACCAGGGTATAATGGGGTAAAAATTGATGTACAAGCATCCTATGAAGCCATGAAGAAAAAGGGAAGCTTTGATGAACGTAAACTTGTTTATAGACAAGTAGCCCCAAAGAAGCATCTAAATGAACTTAAGCCATCACCGCTTTATAGAGCTCATCCAGATAAACCGGTTGTTTCATTCTTAATTAATGTGGCTTGGGGAAATGAATATTTACAGGATATGCTTTCTGTTTTAAAAGAGCATCATGTCAAGGCTACTTTCTTTCTAGAAGGAAGATGGACAAAAAACAATCCTGAACTCGCAAAGATGATCAAAGAGGGTGGACATGAAATAGGAAATCATTCGTATACACATCCCAATATGCAAACTTTGTCTACCCAAGCAACGCGGGAAGAGCTTCGAAAAACGAATGAAGTAATTGAGGCTGTGACAGGAGTGCGAAGTACATGGTTTGCGCCACCAAGTGGAAGCTTTCGTGATGAAACGGTTAGCCTTGCGGAAGATTTAGGCATGGGAACAGTTATGTGGAGTGTTGATACGATTGATTGGCAGAAGCCTAGCCCGGAAGTCCTGCAGCAAAGGGTGTTATCTAAGGTTCATCCGGGTGCTTTTATTTTAATGCATCCAACAGAGTCAACAGCGAAATCATTGGAAACATTAATTGTAAATATTCAAAAGAAAGATTTACATGTTGTGACTGTTTCAGAAGCGGTCGATGAAAAACGAATCCTTCCGTATAGGTGATTCGTATGAGCAGCATAGATTAGGAGGAATGTTTGTTGATAAAGAAATATACTTGTCAAAATGGTGTAAGAATTATTGTAGAGCAAATACCAACAGTTCGTTCAGCGGCCATTGGTGTTTGGGTGAAGACAGGGTCCCGTAATGAAACAAAGGAACTGAATGGAATTTCGCATTTTCTTGAGCACATGTTTTTTAAAGGAACAACGACGAGAAGTGCACGTGAAATTGCCGAATCATTTGACAGCATCGGAGGGCAAGTGAACGCATTTACGTCAAAGGAATATACATGCTACTATGCTAAGGTGCTTGATAATCATGCAAGCCATGCTCTTGAAGTACTTTCTGACATGTTCTTTAATTCTACATTTGATTCTGAAGAGTTAGAGAAAGAGAAAAATGTTGTGTACGAAGAAATTAAAATGTATGAAGATGCACCTGATGATATTGTACATGATCTATTAAGTCAAGCGGTATATGAAAAGCATTCATTAGGCTTTCCAATTCTAGGTACAGAAGAAACGCTTTCTACTTTTACAAGTGAAACGCTTAAACAATATGTGCATGATATGTATACACCAAATAAAGTTGTAATTTCTATTGCGGGGAATGTAGATGAAACGTTTATTAAGGAAGTAGAGAGCTATTTTGGTTCTTTTGAACGAGGACAAGAGCGTTCAGCAATCGAGAAGCCGCATTTTCATCAAAACCAATTAATTCGTAAAAAAGAAACAGAACAAGCGCATTTATGTCTCGGATTTAACGGGTTGAAAATTGGTGATGAAGATATGTATAACCTGACTATTTTAAATAATATTCTGGGCGGCAGCATGAGCAGCCGTTTATTCCAAGATGTACGTGAAGAGCGTGGTTTAGCTTATTCCGTTTACTCTTATCACTCTAGCTATCAAGATAGCGGAATTGTGACGATTTATGGCGGTACAGGAGCGAATCAGTTAGATAGTTTGTATGAAACGATTCAACAAACGCTCGCTACATTAAAACGCGATGGAATTACAGATAAAGAATTAAATAATAGTAAAGAACAGTTAAAGGGAAGCTTAATGTTAAGTTTAGAAAGCACGAACAGTCGAATGAGCCGCAATGGTAAAAATGAATTGATGTTAGGAAAACATCGTTCGTTAGATGATATTATCGTTAAAATTGATGAAGTAACGAAAGAACGTGTTTTTGAACTAGCTAACAGTATTTTTACAGAGCATTCGCTATCTTTAGTAAGTCCATTAGAAAATTGGAAAAATTAATCTTACACTGCCTTTCTTCCATAGAAAGGCAGTGTTTTTTTAGGAAGATTATGTTATTTAACAGGACCTTTAGGAAAGAAAAGCGCTTCTAATGATTGGATAAGCAGGATATATATGAATATACGCATCAAAAAGGGGGAATAGCATGAGGTTAAGTGAGTTAGGCGGAAAAGAAATTGTTGATGTGAATCGGGCTGAACGATTAGGCGTTCTTGGACAAACGGATTTAGAATTTGATGAAAGTGGACAAATAACGGCGTTGATTATCCCTTCCGTTAAATGGTTTGGGCTGATGAAAAGCGGACAGGAGATTCGCGTTCCATGGTCCGATATTAAAAAGGTTGGAGCGGATATGGTTATTATTGATTTTCAAGAAAATATGCCTGAGCATTAGTTATGATGAAAAACCGCGTAAAATCGCGGTTTTTTTGCTGTTTAGGAAGGAGCCTATTTTACTTTTCGAAAATCATTCACCGTTTTAGGCAGAGGTACATAAGATGGGAGAGTATTAAACGTATTATTGATAAATAACTCAGCCGGGTAGCTCGCTAGTTGGCAAGTTTTGAACAAAAGAAGGTGACGGTTGAATGCTCACAGGTATGCAGATTGCTGTGATTGGTGGGGATGCGCGTCAGCTTGAAGTTGTACGAAAACTGACAGAGCTTGATGCAAAGTTATTATTGGTAGGATTTGAACAGCTAGATCACGCATTCACAGGTGCAGTAAAAGAAAAAATAGAAGATTTAAATTTTGGCGAAATAGATTCAGTCATTCTACCAGTACGTGGAACAGATGGAGATGGAAAAGTAGAGACGATTTTTTCTAACGAAGACGTAATTTTAACGGAAGAAATCATAAAAAGGACCCCTCCGCACTGCACATTTTATACAGGGATTAGTAACGCTTATTTAGATAGAATTTTGCAGGCAGCCAATCGTAAACAAGTGTCTTTATTTGAAAGAGATGATGTAGCAATCTATAACTCCATTCCCACAGTTGAAGGCACGATTATGATGGCGATTCAACATACGGATTTTACGATTCATGGGTCTTCCGTTGCAGTACTTGGTCTTGGGCGTGTTGGTATGAGCGTAGCGAGAGCCTTTCAGGCACTTGGGGCTAAAGTGATGGTTGGTGCGAGAAAAAGTGAGGATCTTGCGAGAATTACAGAAATGGCATTAAAGCCGTTTTACTTAAGCAATCTTGCTGAGGAAATAAAAATAGCGGATATCGTCATTAATACGATCCCATTCCCTATTCTTACAGCTAACGTCCTTGCGAATATGCCTGTGCATACGTTAATTATTGATCTTGCCTCTAAGCCAGGAGGAACTGATTTTCGTTTTGCTGAAAAACGAGGTATAAAAGCATTGCTCGCTCCTAGCTTACCAGGTATTGTTGCACCGAAAACGGCAGGACAAATATTGGCAAATGCACTTGGTCAATTAATTCAAGAAGATTTGAAAGAACGAAAGGGGAAGAAATAGATGAGTCTCCAAGGAAAGAGAATCGGTTTTGGTTTAACTGGTTCACATTGTACCTACGATAGTGTATTTCCGGAAATTGAGAAATTAGTCAATGAGGGAGTGGAAGTGATTCCAATTGTTACATCTACTGTGAAACAGACGGAAACCCGCTTCGGCCGTGGAGAGGATTGGGTAGAAAGAATAGAAAAATTGACGGGACATCATGTTGTTGATACAATCGTCAAAGCGGAGCCGTTAGGACCAAAATTGCCACTCGATTGTATGGTGATTGCTCCGCTTACTGGGAATTCGATGAGTAAGCTTGCTAATGCTTTAACCGATTCACCGGTATTAATGGCAGCGAAAGCAACAATGCGCAATCATCGTCCAGTTGTCGTTGGAATTTCAACGAACGATGCGTTAGGTTTAAATGGGGTTAATTTAATGAGATTGATGGCGGCGAAAGATTTGTATTTTGTTCCATATGGTCAAGATGATCCATACAAGAAGCCTAATTCAATGGTCGCTCGAATGAGTATGATTCGAGATACGATTATTGCTGCCTTAAAGGGTGAGCAACTGCAGCCTGTGATTGTCGAAAGATTTAAAGATTTAACGTAAAAAAATCACCCCTCTTGACAGAATATTTTGTAAAAGTTTGTTTCTTTGGAATGTTCATATGTTAAAATAGATGATATTCTAAAATAGAAGTAATTAAAAAACTAACAATCATTTTTAATGGATTTGAAAAGGGGTATTAATAAAATGACTGAGACACAAGGATTGCATATTGCAGTTGTAGGAGCAACTGGAGCTGTAGGTCAGCAAATGATTTCAACATTAGAAAAAAGAAACTTACCGATTAAGAAGGTTACTTTCTTATCATCAGCTCGTTCTGCTGGTACAAAACTATCATTTAAGGGCGAGGAAGTCATCGTTCAAGAAGCGAAACCAGAAAGTTTTGAAGGTATCGATATCGCTTTATTTAGCGCAGGCGGTAGCGTGTCTAAGGAACTTGCTCCAGAAGCTGTTAAACGCGGTGCAATCGTCGTTGACAACACGAGTGCTTTTCGAATGGATGAGAATGTGCCACTAGTTGTACCTGAAGTTAATGAAGAAGACTTAAAGAAACACAATGGGATTATTGCGAACCCAAACTGTTCGACAATTCAAATGGTCGTAGCACTTGAGCCAATTCGTCAAGCATATGGATTATCTAAAGTTCTTGTATCGACATATCAAGCAGTGTCTGGTGCAGGTGCAGCTGCGATTGCAGAAATGAAAGACCAAGCTCGCGATTTGCTAGATAATAAAGAAATTGAACCGAAAATTTTACCAGTTGGCGGAGATAAAAAGCATTATCAAATTGCTTTCAACGTTATTCCACAAATTGATAAATTCCAAGATAATGGCTTTACATTTGAAGAAATGAAAATGATCAATGAAACGAAGAAAATTATGCATATGCCAGAGTTAGCTGTAGCGGCTACATGCGTACGCCTTCCAGTTGAAACAGGTCATTCTGAATCTGTTTATATCGAAGTAGATCAATCAGGTGTAACAGTTGACCAAATTAAGGATCTATTGAGCTCAGCACCAGGTGTTGTATTAGAAGATAACCCAAGTGAGCAAATTTATCCAATGCCAGCAAATGCTGTAGGTAAAAACGATGTATTTGTTGGTCGTATCCGCAAAGACTTGGATGAGGATAAGGGCTTCCATTTATGGGTTGTTTCCGATAACCTATTAAAGGGTGCAGCTTGGAACTCTGTTCAAATTGCTGAAAGTCTTTTAAAATTAGGTCTAGTAACAGTTAAATAACAGGTACTCGATGTTATAAGAGTTTTAGTCAGCTTTCCGATTAGGAAAGCTGGCTTATATTTGAGGTGTGTAGATATGAAAATCATCGTACAGAAATTCGGTGGAACTTCTGTTCGGAACGAAGAAAGTCGATTACAAGCGAAGCGTCACATTGAGCAATCGCTGCAAGCAGGCTACAAAGTGGTTGTTGTAGTATCTGCAATGGGAAGAAAAGGCGAACCGTATGCTACGGATACTTTGTTATCACTTGTCAATGGTGTAAATAGTTCCCTGTCAAAGAGAGAACAAGATTTACTTATGTCAGTAGGGGAAACGATTTCATCTGTCGTTTTTACCAATATGCTATTAGAAAGTGGAATTAAAGCAATTGCTTATACGGGGGCTCAGGCAGGCTTTATAACAAATAATGATCATTCTAATGCGAAGATTATAGAGATGCAATGTGAGAGGCTGTTGAAAGAACTAGAGTTCAATGATGTTGTCGTTGTTGCTGGTTTTCAAGGTGCAGCTAAAAATGGAGATATAACAACAATTGGCCGCGGTGGAAGTGATACGTCAGCAGCAGCGCTTGGTGCCGCTTTACAAGCCGATTTCGTTGATATTTTTACTGATGTTGAAGGAATTATGACAGCAGATCCTCGTATTGCAGAAAGTGCCCGTCCGTTATCGGTCGTATCGTATACAGAAGTATGCAATATGGCGTATCAAGGTGCTAAAGTTATTCATCCACGTGCAGTGGAAATTGCTATGCAGGCTAAGGTACCAATCCGTATTCGTTCCACATATAGCGAGGGACTTGGAACGCTTGTGACAAGTGTAAACAAAGGAAACGAGGGAAGCGATATTCGCGAGAGACTTGTTACAGGAATTGCTCATGTTGCGAAGATTAGCCAAATTAAAGTTCAAGCCAAAAAGGATCAATACAATCTGCAGGCCGAAGTTTTTAAGGCAATGGCAAATGCGTCAATTTCTGTTGATTTTATTAACATCTCACCAAACGGTGTCGTTTATACAATTACAGAAGATACAACAGATCATGCTGTTTCTATTTTAAGAGAATTAGGGTATGAGCCAATTGTGGAAAGAAATTGTGCTAAAGTATCAGTTGTTGGTGCTGGGATTAATGGTGTACCGGGAGTCGCTGCGAAAATTGTTACAGCCTTATCTAGTAAAGAGATTGGAATTCTTCAATCAGCAGATAGTCACACAACAATCTGGGTATTGGTTAAAGAAGAGGATTTAGTTGAAGCGGTTAACGCTCTCCATGATGCATTTCAATTGCATCTAGATGGAATTGAATCAATATAAGATAAAAGTGTGGATAAACGGAGAGGTGTTAGTAGATGGTATTTGGTAAAGTAGTAACAGCAATGGTCACCCCCTTTGATATTAAAGGAAATGTTGATTTTCAAAAAACAACTACGTTGGTTAATTACTTACTTAATAATGGCACAGATGCACTCGTTCTTTCAGGTACTACAGGTGAGTCGCCAACGCTTTCTTCTGAAGAGAAAATTGCTTTGTTACGTCATGTCGTAAAAGTTGTCGACAAGCGTGTACCAATTATTGTAGGAACAGGAAGCTATAATACGTATGCATCAATTGAACTGACCAAAAAAGCAGAACAAAATGGTGCAGATGCGATTATGCTTGTAGCACCCTACTATAATAAAACAAATCAAGAAGGGCTATATCAGCATTTTAAAGCAATTGCCGAGAGTACAAAACTTCCAGTGATGCTATATAATATTCCAGGAAGAGCGGCTGTCAATATTGCTCCAGAAACAATTATTCGTTTATCAGAAATTCCAAACATTGTAGCTGTTAAAGAAGCAAGCGGTGATTTAAATGCTATGACGCAAATTATTGCGGAAACAGCTGAGAATTTTGTGTTGTACAGTGGAGATGACGGATTAACGTTGCCGGTTCTTTCAATTGGAGGGGTAGGAGTTGTTTCCGTTGCCTCTCATGTAATTGGTAAGGAGATGCAGCAAATGGTTGATGCTTTCTTAGCAGGTAATCTACAAGAGGCAGCAAAGCTGCATCAAAAGCTTCTTCCAATTATTAAAGGCTTATTCTCTGCACCTAGCCCAGCTCCGGTTAAAACAGCTTTACAGTTGATAGGAATAGATGTTGGTTCAGTCCGTCTTCCAATTGTTCCTTTAACAGAACAAGAACGAAGTGTATTGGCGAATCTTTTAGGTAAATAAGTATATCTTCTATTCTTAGTATGTAATAAGCGAGCTAATTACGCTATTCTGAAAACAAGTCAATCTATAGATTGGCTTGTTTTTTATTTATGGTTATGTTAAATGATATTGTGGATTCAGGCAGTTATATCACATAATCATTTTGAAAATTTTTTTTAAAAAGGTGAATAATTCCTTTCCTGAATATAGAATAACGATTATACTTGAACATATGTGTTTATTCAAAGGTGTTATTAGATTCTTATATCTATAAGTTTGTTTCCTACATAATAGAAGATTCAATAAAGAATCATGATCGTTAAAATAAAGTGAAACTGCTGGGGAGAGATTGCCACCTCTTGTCCCTGATTCTTTTGATCTGATTTATTTTTTAGGCTCTACAATGAAATAGCTGTGGATAACTATTATTTCATTCATTTATGTGTCTAATATTTTGTATGGCTGTTTGTTAATGAAGATTGTTGATTTATCTGATTTTTAAAAAATATTTTTTAGTAAGAGATTTTACTGTCCAGGTATGCGGACTGCATAAAACATAGCACAAGCTTTGACAAAGGAATATGTTTGAGAAAATGATATATGTTGTGAAGCTTTTTGGACATCGGGTATAATGAAAGGTAATAGATTTATGAACGGTGCAATGCTAAGGAGGTACTCTGTTGGGTAAAGATTATAAAGGAATTAAAATCATTTCTCTTGGTGGACAAGGGGAATTAGGTAAAAATATGTACGTAATTGAAGTAAATGAGGACTTATATATTCTAGATGCGGGATTAATGCTGCCTGAAGGTGAAATGCTTGGGATTGACGCGGTTATTCCAGATATCTCTTATTTACAAGAGAACAAAGAAAGGATTCAAGGTATATTTATTAGCCATGGTCATGAAGATCATATTGGGGCTCTTTCCTATGTATTAAAATACATACGTGTTCCGGTTTATGGAACGAAACTGACGCTTGCGTTAGTTAAATTGAAGCTGAAGGAAGACGGATTTAACGGTAGAGCAGAGTTGATAGAAATTGATTCTGATTCGGTGTTAAGTTTCCCAGAAACAGCGATTTCGTTTTTCCGTACAAATCATAGTATTCCTGATTCGCTTGGTATTGTTGTTCATACTCGTGAAGGGGCCATCGTGTATACAGGGGATTTTAAGTTTGATCAAGCTGCAAAGGGCTTTTATCGACCGGAAATCGGCAAAATGGTCAGCCTAGGTGAAGAAGGTGTCTTATGTTTATTATCCGATAGTGCGGGTGCAGAGAAACCTGGTTATACGACATCAGAAGCAATTGTAGCAAGAGATATGACAGAAGCGTTTCTCACAGCAGAAGGCAGAATTATTGCGGCTTGCTTTGCTTCTAATATTAATCGTATTCAACATGTGCTTAATGCAGCTGCTGCAAGCGGGCGAAAAGTAGCACTTGTTGGAAAAAGTTTACAAAAGGTATACGACATTGCTTTGAATCTTGGTTATTTACAAGTGGATGAAGAAATGATTATTTCTGTCAATAATATTTCAAATTTTGAAGAGCGTGAAGTTGTTATACTTGTGACAGGTCATCAAGGAGAACCGATTACAGCTATACAAAAAATGGCGAAGCAAACACATAAGCAAGTCGTGATTAAAGAAGGAGATACCGTGTTAATCGCAGCTTCCCCGCTTAAAGGCGGAGAACTTATTTTGGCGAAAACGATTGATTTATTATATCGTGTTGGTGCACGTGTCGTATCTAATCGCTATCAAGTGCATGTCACTGGTCACGGTGCTCAAGAAGAGTTAAAAATGATGATTAACTTCATGCAGCCGAAATATCTCATTCCAGTTCACGGTGAGTTTCGTCACTTATATGCCCATGAGAAAATTGGTCTTGCCGCAGGGATGGAAGCAGAGCAGATTATGATTGCCGAAAAAGGTGATATCATAGAAGTAACAGAGGATAAGATTCGTCTATCAGGCAAGGTTTCTGCAGGGAATATTTTAATTGATGGAAGCGGAGTTGGGGATGTTGGTAATATCGTGCTGCGCGACCGACGCTTGCTATCACAAGATGGAATCTTAATTGTCGTTGTTACGCTCAATCGTCAAGATAAAAGTATCGCAGCAGGTCCGGAGATTATTTCTAGAGGATTTGTTTATGTACGGGAATCGGAGAAACTAATGGAAGAAGCAACGGCCATTGTACGTGATATTGTTCAAAAAAATGGAGTGCGCCAGCCTTTCGATTGGTCCACGCTTAAGCAGGAAATGCGTGATTCTTTAAATCAATATCTTTATGAAAAAACGAAAAGACGTCCGATGATTTTACCAATTATTATGGAAATTTAATTTATGCTCCCCTTGACTTGTAGTTAAGGGGAGTTTTTTGTTAAAAGATGACGAAATAAATGGCTATTTTAAGAACTACGCCCCTCTTTTTGAATGAAGTTTTACTTCTGAGACATACTACATGTATACGTTTTTTGAAGAAAGGGGTAGGGAAAAGTGGATAATCCATCGTTACCGAATGAAGGAGAAGAGCGTGAGGAAGGGAAGAACTCGACCTTAATGGAAAAAATCCAGCAGTTAGGTACAACAAATGTGCCTCAAATGTCGCAGGATTCCAAAATTCACTGTTTAACTATTATTGGACAAATCGAAGGGCATATGCAACTGCCTCCTCAAAATAAAACAACCAAATATGAGCATGTCATTCCACAAATTGTGGCTATTGAACAAAATCCGAATATTGAAGGTTTGCTTGTCATTTTAAATACAGTAGGCGGAGATGTAGAGGCAGGATTAGCGATTGCTGAGATGCTTGCATCTTTATCTAAACCGACCGTCTCAATTGTATTAGGCGGGGGACATTCCATTGGTGTTCCGATTGCTGTATCGTGTGACTACTCGTATATTGCGGAAACCGCTACAATGACGATTCACCCGATTCGTTTAACAGGACTTGTTATCGGTGTACCACAAACCTTTGAATATTTGGACAAAATGCAAGAGCGTGTCATTAATTTTGTTACGAAGCATTCAAAAGTCACAGAAGAGAGCTTTAAAGAATTGATGTTTGCCAAAGGGAATTTAACGCGAGATATTGGAACAAACGTTGTTGGTAATGAAGCAGTGAGTATTGGGATGATTAATGAGGTCGGCGGTGTTGGCCAAGCGATGAAGAAACTAAACGAATTAATTAGCGCAAACAAACATGAACTGGGTGGAGAGGAAGGGCTCTTACAATGACGTTTTATACGATTATGCCTCATGAGCAAATTCATCCGCATCGGCATGAAGAGCTAACTAACTATTTTGAAATTATGTATAATGGCATTCCTGTAATGGTGGAGCATAATGGAGGAACAATGCTTCGAATTGATCGAATTTTAAGTACAGATCCTGCTCATTTTTTACAAGAAAGTGTTCAGCCAGGTCAGTCCATTCCTCTTTTTGAAATGCTGAACAATTAGAAATAATGACCAACAAAGCGAAATTATGATATACTAAAAGCAAACAAAAAATAGAGCAGCCAAGTCGGCTGCTCTATTTTTTCAAGGAGCTATATGTAGGAAAAATAGGTGATATTATATTATGGCAAAGAAAAAAACCAGAAATAAGAAGACGAAAGAGAAATTAAAAACAACGATGAAATATGAATTGATTGGTTTGATTATACTTGGTCTCTCTGCGATTGCAATTGCTAAGCTTGGAGTAGTGGGACGTGCTATCGTATCATTTGTTCGTTTTTTCATGGGTGAGTGGTATATCCTATTGCTGCTTGGAAGTATTATTATTGGGTTTTATTTGATGATTAAGCGAGAAATTCCTTATTTTTTCAAGCGGCAACTTGTTGGCTTATACTTTATTATTGCAAGTATTTTGTTATTAAGTCATGTGACCTTATTTCAATTATTGGCAGAAGGCGGGCCATTTAAAAAGCCAAGTGTTATTTTGAATACGTGGGAGTTATTTTGGATGGAAGTGTCAAAGACATCGAGTACAGAGGAACTTGGCGGCGGCATGATTGGTGCCTTATTATTTGCGACTTCCTATTTTCTTTTCGATGCTGCAGGTTCTAAAATTATTTCCTTTATCTTTATCGTAATTGGAATGATCTTGCTAACGGGAAAAACTTTAGGAGATACACTCGGGACTTTTTTTACGGCCGTTACAAGTTTTTTAGTGAAACAATGGAAGGCTTTTACGGAGGATTTAAAAGAGTGGGGAAATGAAAGAAAAGAAAAGAAAAAGAAGGCACCACCAAAACAGAAGAAGGAAAAAGAAGTAGAGCCTGAAGTAGAGCCACCGTTAGTTGTTGAGGCTGTACAACCAGTTGAACCGATTATTTCAAGCTTTACAGATACAGCATACGAACGAGAAGAGGCCATTTCAGTGGAGATAGCACAGAAAACGGAGCAGGTTGAAGAAGAAATGGAGCCGGATGATGATGTTCCACCTATAAATTTTACTGAAGTAGAGAATAAAGAATATGTATTACCACCGCTTTCTTTATTGAAGCAACCGAAAAAGACGGATCAAAGTGGTGAGTATCAATTAATTCATGAAAATGCAGCGAAGCTAGAGCGCACATTTGATAGTTTTGGTGTGAAAGCCCGGGTAACACAAGTGTATTTAGGGCCGGCTGTAACGAAATACGAAGTACATCCAGATGTCGGTGTAAAAGTAAGTAAAATTGTGAGTTTATCGGATGATTTGGCGCTTGCATTAGCAGCCAAAGATATTCGGATTGAAGCGCCTATCCCAGGAAAGTCGGCGATTGGGATTGAAGTACCTAATTCAGAAATTGCAATGGTGTCTCTTCGCGAAGTATTAGAAGCAAAGGAAGTTGATAAACCTGACTCTAAGCTGCAAATTGGGTTAGGACGTAATATTTCCGGGGAAGCTGTGAAAGCCGAATTAAATAAAATGCCGCATTTGCTTGTGGCTGGGGCAACAGGAAGCGGAAAATCGGTTTGTATTAACGGAATTATTACGAGCATTTTGATGCGTGCTAAACCACATGAAGTAAAAATGATGATGATTGACCCGAAAATGGTAGAGCTAAACGTTTATAATGGAATTCCGCATTTATTAGCACCTGTCGTAACGAATCCCAAAAAAGCCGCCCAGGCATTGCAAAAAGTCGTGAGTGAAATGGAACGGCGTTATGAGCTATTTTCGCATACAGGAACGCGTAATATTGAAGGATATAATGATTATGTTAATCGCTATAATATCGAGGAAGAAGACAAGCAGCCGCTGCTTCCATTTATTGTCGTCATTGTCGACGAGCTTGCAGACTTAATGATGGTAGCGTCTAATGATGTCGAGGATGCGATTACACGTCTCGCTCAAATGGCTCGTGCAGCGGGGATTCATTTAATTATTGCGACACAGCGCCCTTCTGTAGATGTCATAACGGGTGTTATTAAAGCAAATATTCCATCGCGTATTGCTTTTAGTGTATCTTCAGCAACCGACTCGCGTACGATTTTAGATATGGGAGGGGCAGAAAAGCTACTAGGTCGCGGTGATATGCTCTTTTTACCAGTGGGGGCATCAAAGCCCGTTCGTGTTCAAGGGGCGTTTCTTTCTGATCAAGAGGTGGAAGATACGGTTAACTACGTAATTGCTCAGCAAAAAGCGCAATATAATGAAGAAATGATTCCAGATGACCTCCCTGAACGGAGTGTTGGCGACGTTGCGGATGATTTATATGATGAAGCAGTTTCTTTAATTATAGAAATGCAAACAGCTTCTGTATCGATGTTACAGCGCCGTTTCCGCATTGGTTATACACGGGCAGCACGTCTTATTGATGAGATGGAAGCAAGAGGAATTGTCGGTCCATATGAAGGCAGTAAACCTCGAGCTGTTCTTATTGGCAAAGACGATCATGAAGCACATTCCTCATAAAACGAAAAGACCGGGCATTTTGCCCGGTCTTTTCGTTTTATTCTGCTTCTTCTATATGTTTCTTACAGAAGGCGAGTAACATATGAAGTTCCTCTTCCTCTAAATCAAAATCAAGAACTTCTTCATTTGCTTTTGCGATGATGTTATATTGTTTAATCGTTTGTTCTTCTCCATCTACAACATAAATTAAGCGGATTGATAAACCGCCCTCTGTATAGAGTTCATCATCTTCTGGTACTTCAATATCCAAGACATATTCAAAGCGTTCTCCTGTTAAGATACCAAATGGATCTTTTAATTTTTCGACACTATATTCTGTAATGGTAATCATATATTTATCCCTCCAAAATAGATACGTATTATTATACCGTAAAACTAAGAATTGAAAAGAAAGTAACGTATAAAGTAAAAGGCTATTTATTTATTTTGAGAAAAATGGTATATTATTATCCAATAATAGGACTAATTTACATTATGTGTATCGTACTCCTGTCCTTACTTTTGAAGAGCGGGTGTGAGTAATTAGTCACTTTAAGAGAAAAATGAAATGTTTGTATGATGTGTACAACTTTTTTCATTCTTCAATACCGCACTAATTTTACCCTATGGAAAACAGGAGCATCATCGAACATTCCTATTAAAAACTTATAGAAATATAGGAGGGGGAAAGTTTGAAAAAGCGTAAATTTGGTTTAGCTCTTTCACTAATTTTAGCAGCGGGAACAATGTTAGGTGCATGTGGCAATGCAGAAAAAGATGATGCAAAAGACAATGGAGCGGATAAAAAAGAAAACTTTACTGTAGCGATGGTTACTGATATTGGTGGTGTGGATGACAAATCATTTAACCAATCAGCATGGGAAGGTCTCAAAAGTTTCGGTGAAGAAAATGGTTTGGAAAAAGGCAAAGACGGTTATAATTATCTTCAATCAAAATCAGATGCTGACTATACAACGAATCTAAATACACTTGTTCGTGAAGATTATAATCTTATTTTTGCGATTGGTTATGCTTTAGCGGAATCAGTTGCAGACGTAGCTGATCAACGCCCAGAAGCTCAATTTGCTATTGTTGATTCAGTTGTCGAGAAAGATAACGTAGCAAGTATTACGTTTAAAGAGCACCAAGGTTCATTTTTAGTAGGTGTGATTGCAGGCTTACAAACGAAAACAAATAAAGTTGGTTTCGTCGGTGGTGTGGAAGGTGAATTAATTAAGAAATTTGAAGTAGGGTTTATTGCAGGTGTTAAATCTGTTAATCCTAAAGCGGAAGTTGTTTCTAAATATGCAGGTAGCTTCGGTGACGCTGCAAAAGGTAAATCAATCGCAAGCAGCATGTATGCTTCTGGCGTTGATATTATTTATCATGCTGCGGGCGGGACAGGAAATGGTGTATTTGCAGAAGCAAAGGATCTAAAGCAAAAAGATCCGTCGAAAGAAATTTATGTAATTGGTGTCGATCGTGATCAACATGAGGAAGGTGCTGTAACAGTTGATGGAAAAGACTACAATGTAACCTTAACTTCTATGGTTAAACGTGTTGACGTAGCCGTGAAAGACCTTGCAACAAAAGCTAAAGCTGGTGAATTCCCAGGTGGTCAAATTATCGAATATGGTATGGAAGAAGACGGTATTAAAATTTCTGACTCTAAAGAGAATATAAGCGAAGAAACTCTTAAAGAAGTTGAAAAGTGGACAGAGAAAATCAAGTCTGGTGAACAAAAAGTTCCGACAACGGATGAAGAATTAAAAGTAATGAAGTTTTAATAGGGAGAGAAGGTGAGAAGGCAATTAGTTGCCTTCTCTTTCCTTCTTTCTTTAAAAGATAGGTTATGTTATAGAACGCTGTTGATTTTTGGCTTATTTTAAGCTGTGACTCTATGAAATGAACTACCTATATCGACAAGATTGTCTAACACAGTGACCAGATAAGAGGGTATAACTTTTTCGATCTGCTTTAGTGTCTAGCTTTTAAGCGCCTTGCACTTTTCTTCATTAGTATTCTATACATAAATGGAAAACCTGAATGAAAGGCTATAATTAGGCTTTAAATACTATTGAGAATGGTAGAGGATTATAGTTTTCCATTTGGTTCTTTCGACCAATAAGAGGGTTACTATCGGGACGATTAGAAGAGGAGCAACAATCACTTAATCGGAGAATTGTATCTCATTTTTTTATAGGAGTGAATGTACATGGAATATGTAATTGAGATGCTTAATATCCGGAAAGAATTCCCTGGAATTGTAGCAAATGATAATGTCACCCTGCAATTAAAAAAAGGGGAAATTCATGCCTTATTAGGCGAAAATGGTGCGGGAAAGTCAACATTAATGAACGTACTGTTTGGTTTATACCAGCCTGAGCAAGGAGAAATTCGGGTCAAAGGAAAACCTGTTCATATTACAAGTCCCAATGTCGCTAACGACTTAGGAATCGGGATGGTTCATCAGCATTTTATGTTGGTCGACCCTTTTACTGTAACAGAAAATATTATTCTTGGTAAAGAACCAGCAAACGCAGGAAAAATTAATTTAAAGGATGCCAGTAAAAAGGTGCGTGAGCTTTCAGTAAAGTATCATTTAAGCGTTGACCCTGATGCGAAAATTGCTGATATTTCCGTAGGGATGCAACAACGGGTTGAGATTTTGAAAACACTATATCGTGGTGCAGATATTTTAATTTTTGATGAACCAACTGCTGTATTAACTCCGCAAGAGATTAAAGAATTAATCGCTATTATGAAAGCACTAATTAAAGAGGGAAAATCTATTATTTTAATTACACATAAACTTAAGGAAATTATGGAAGTTTGTGATCGTGTAACGGTTATTCGAAAAGGACGAGGAATCGATACGTTGGATGTAAGAGATACGAATCCGAATGAACTGGCGAGCCTTATGGTGGGGCGTGATGTCGTTTTTAAGACAGAAAAAATAGAGGCGAAACCAACAGATATTGTTTTAGAAGTAAAGAACATTGAAGTGAAAGATTCTCGTGGCATTTCAGCGGTTAAGAATTTAAGTCTTTCCGTTCGAGCAGGCGAGATTATTGGAATTGCAGGGGTCGATGGTAATGGCCAGTCAGAGTTAATTGAAGCGTTAACAGGCTTGAGAAAGATAAGTGCTGGTACGATTAAGTTAAACGGAAAAGAGCTTCAAAATCAAAGGCCGCGTAAGGTAACGGAATCAGGTGTTGGGCATATTCCAGAAGATCGTCATAAGCACGGATTAGTGCTGGACTATAGTATCGGGGAAAATATCGTTTTGCAAACTTATTATCAAGAGCCTTACTCTAAAAAAGGCGTATTAAACTCGAAGAAAATTTTTGAAAAAGCACGAAAAATTATTAAAGAATATGATGTGCGGACCCCGAGTGAATATACGCCGGCTCGCTCTCTTTCCGGTGGAAATCAGCAAAAAGCAATTATTGGTCGTGAAGTCGATCGTAATCCGGATTTACTTATAGCGGCTCAACCGACCCGTGGACTAGATGTTGGTGCGATTGAATTTATTCATAAGCGTCTTATTGAACAGCGTGATACTGGTAAAGCAATCCTTTTAATTTCATTTGAATTGGATGAGATTATGAATGTTAGTGACAAGATTGCAGTCATTTACGAAGGAGAAATCGTGGCCATCGTTGACCCTAAAAAAGCGACAGAGCAAGAACTAGGGCTATTAATGGCTGGAAGTAAACGTGCGGAAGCAGGTGACAAATCGAATGTCTAAATATTTGTCCAAATTAACCATTCCACTACTTGCAGTCATGCTAGGATTAATTGCTGGTTCCATCATTATGCTTATTAGCGGTTATGATCCAATCGCAGGTTACGGGGTGATGCTCGATGGTATTATTGGCGAGCAATACTATATCGGTGAATCGTTACGAACGATTATTACGTATGTTTTAGCCGGTCTGGCGGTAGCATTTGCCTTTCGAACGGGACTATTTAATATCGGAGTAGAAGGGCAATTAATTGTCGGTTGGCTCGCCGCTGTTTGGGTCGGAGTTGCTTTTGAATTACCTAAATTCATTCATTTGCCGCTAGCAATTGTAGCCGGTGCATTAGCAGGAGCACTTTGGGCGTTTATTCCAGGATATTTAAAAGCAAAATTTAGAGTACATGAAGTCATCGTGTCCATTATGTTAAATTATACTGCACTTTATGTGACCAACTATTTAATTAACGATATTTTGACTGATAAAAAGGATAGAACAGAAAGAATTGCGGACTCCGCTTCACTTAGTTCTCCGTTCTTACAATCGCTTACAGACTATTCACGATTACACTGGGGAATTGTGATTGCCATCATTTGCATCATTATTATGTGGTTTATTCTTGAAAAAACAAAAATGGGTTTTGAATTAAAGGCGGTTGGCTTCAACCAACATGCTTCTGAATATGCTGGGATGAGCGTAAATAAGAATATTATTCTTTCTATGGTAATTTCCGGTGTATTTGCGGGTCTTGCAGGTGTCATGGAAGGATTGGGCACATTTGGTTATGCAGCGATTAAAGGTGGTTTTACAGGCATGGGCTTTGATGGAATTGCGGTTGCGCTACTTGGCGCGAATACAGCGATTGGTGTTGCTTTAGCAGCGATACTATTTGGTGGCTTGAAAGCGGGAGCGTTAAATATGCCGTTGCAAATTGGGATTCCAAGCGAGATTGTGGATATTATTATCGCGTTAATTATTTTCTTCGTGGCGGCTAGCTATTTCATTCGATGGCTTGCTCAACGCTTTAACCAGAAGGGAGTGAAATAAGTGGACTTTTATCAAGTGTTATTAATCATTATCCCGTCAATGATTGCTTACGCTGCCCCGCTTATTTTCACTGCACTTGGTGGGGTATTCTCGGAGCGCTCTGGTGTTATTAATATTGGTTTAGAAGGTTTAATGGTTATCGGAGCATTTACAGGCATTGTGTTTAACTTAACATATGCAGATGTATTTGGAATCTGGACACCTTGGATTTCTGTTCTTGTTGCGATGGTGGCAGGAGTGTTATTTTCATTGCTCCTTGCTGTAGCTACCATTACATTCCGGGCTGATCAAACGGTTAGCGGGGTGGCATTAAACTTGTTAGCTGTCGGTTTAACGATATTTCTTGTGAAAAAGATTTATGATAAAGGACAAACAGATTTTATTTCTGAAACATTTGCCCGGATTGACATCCCATTATTAAGTGATATTCCATTTATTGGCCCAGTTTTCTTTTCTAATAGTTATTATATTGCGTATATCGCAATTTTAGTTTCATTTATCGTTTGGTATATTTTATATAAAACTCCATTTGGTTTACGTATACGTGCAGTTGGTGAACATCCAATGGCTGCTGATACGATGGGCGTTAATGTATTCAAAATTCGTTACGCAGGAGTGTTAATTTCTGGTGCTTTTGCTGGAGTTGGCGGTGCTATTCATGCGACGATTTTTGCAAATGATTTCAGTCATGCGACAATTAATGGTCAAGGTTTCATGGCAATTGCTGCGATGATTTTTGGAAAGTGGCATCCTGTTGGGGCAATGGGTGCCGCTCTATTCTTTGGGTTGGCACAAAGCTTAAGCATTGTCGGGTCAAGCCTCCCCTTCTTTAAAGATATTCCATCTGTATATTTATTAATTGCTCCTTATGTGCTTACCATTATTGCTCTGACAGGGTTCATCGGTCGTGCCGATGCGCCTAAAGCGTCTGGACAACCGTATATTAAAGGGGAACGCTAATAGGATAACAAGAAACCGGCCGAGCTGTGTCAGCTAGCTGGTTTCTTTGCTATTGGTGCGATTAAACAACAGTATCTTATTACAAAGCCTTAAAAAAGTAGTTGGAACTTGCATGATTTTTCTTTTCGCATGTATATTTTAATGTAGAAGTAAATGTTTAAAAGGCTTATAACATACAAACAATAAGTATATCGGTTTTTATACATATTAAGGAGGATGATCATGGCGATTGCTTCTGAAACAATCAAGCACAAAAGCGGTTACAAGCTCCATATTGTTCGTACTACTAAATATAAAACGAATACACTGGTATTCAAAATGAAAGCGCCACTAACGAAAGAAACAGTGACATATCGGGCGCTATTTCCGCATGTTTTACAAAGTAATACAAGTAAATATCCGACAACAACTGAGCTTCGGTCTTATTTAGATGATTTGTACGGAGCTGGACTTTATGTGGATGTGACAAAAAAAGGAGAATACCACATTATTAGTTTCAGCATTGATATCGTAAATGAGAAATTTTTAAGTGATACTACGCCGCTTTTAGAGAAGGCTTTTTCGCTTTTGTCTGAAGTTCTTTTTCATCCAAAAGTTGAAGAGAGGGCTTTTGATTCAGCAACTGTAACAAATGAAAAACGAGCATTAAAGCAACGAATTCAATCCATTTTTGATGATAAAATGCGCTACTCGTCGAAGCGTCTTGTCGAAGAAATGTGTGCCAATGAACCTTATGCGCTAGAAGCAAATGGCCGTTTGGAAGAATTGGAGCAAATTACGCCAATGTCTCTTTACGATTATTATCAAAAAGCGCTGAATGAAGATGAAATTGACTTATATGTAATAGGTGATCTTTCAGAAGACGAAGTAGATAGATTAGCGAGTCAGTATATCTCGCTTTCTGACCGTAAACCAGTTGTGTTGCCGAGGCAGGCCAATGCTTCGATTGAGGAGGAAAAGGAAGTAATTGAAAAAATCGATGTAAAGCAAGGAAAATTGAATATCGGTTATCGGACGAATATTTTATATGGAGACCCTCAGTATTTTGCTTTGCAGCTATTTAACGGTCTTTTTGGCGGTTTTTCTCACTCCAAATTATTTATCAATGTGCGTGAAAAGGCCAGTCTCGCTTATTATGCAGCGTCTAGGGTAGAAAGTCATAAAGGCTTATTAATGGTCATGTCAGGAATTGAAAATGAGAACTATAAGCAGGCTGTTGGCATTATTAAAGAACAGTTCGAGGCGATGAAGCAAGGGGATTTTACAGAAGACGAACTATCGCAAACGAAGGCAGTTGTGAAAAACCAAGTATTAGAAACGGTGGATGTTGCACGAGGTTTGGTCGAGCTTTTATATCATAATGTGCTGGCGAATCAGTCTATTTCTCTCGATGAATGGCTAGGAAAGACGGAACAAGTTACAAAAGAGGAAGTTATTAAAGTTGCTAATCAGATGAAGTTAGATACGATTTATTTCTTAACGGGAACGGAGGTGCAACGCTGATGGAGAAGATTCTTTTTGAGCAGTTACAAGAAGAGTTGTATTACGAAAAATTAACGAATGGCTTAGATGTGTATATTTTACCGAAACAGGGGTTTAATAAATCGTTTGCGACGTTTACGACAAAGTATGGCTCAGTTGATAACCATTTTAAATCTTTACAGAAACAGGAATTTATTCAAGTGCCTGATGGCATTGCTCATTTTTTAGAGCACAAGCTATTTGAGAAGGAAGATGGAGATGTTTTTCAACAATTTAGTAAGCAAGGGGCTTCAGCCAATGCGTTTACCTCTTTTACTAGAACCGCTTATCTTTTCTCAAGCACAGATGAATTTCAACCGAATTTAACGACCTTGATTGATTTTGTTCAAGATCCCTATTTTTCTGAGAAAACGGTTGAAAAAGAAAAAGGAATTATCGGTCAAGAAATTAATATGTATGATGATAATCCAGATTGGCGACTATATTTCGGTACCATTGCAAATATGTACCATAACCATCCGGTTAAAATTGATATTGCTGGTACGGTTGAATCGATTGCGAAGATTGATAAAGATATGTTATATGAGTGTTATCATACTTTTTATCATCCAAGCAATATGTTATTGTTTATTATTGGTCCTGTTGAAGTGGAATCGATTATGGAGCAAATTCGTCAAAATCAGAACAGTAAGAAGTACGAGGCTGGAGCAGAAATTGAACGAAAGTTTGAGCTGGAGCCGGATTCCGTTGCTAAGAAGATGGAACGTTTGAGCATGAATGTACAAACACCAAAAGTGATGCTTGGCATTAAAGCTGCAAATGTACAGCAAAGCGGGAAGGAACTTTTGAAGCGAGAGCTCGCAACGAATATTTATTTAGAAATGTTATTTGGGAAAAGTTCACCCCTTCATGAAAATTTGTACACAAAAGGGTATATCGATCAAAGTTTTTCATATGATTATACACAAGAACAAGGCTTTGGCTTTGCTTTAATTGGCGGTGATAGTGAGAAGCCGGACGAATTAGCTGAGCAACTGCTTCATATCTTACAGCAATCGAAGACAGGAACAGGGTTAACAGAGGAGAGCTTGCAGCGAACGGTTAAGAAAAAAATCGGCTCTTTTCTGCGCTCATTGAATTCTCCGGAGTATATTGCCAACCAATTTACAAGATATGCGTTTAATGACATGAATTTGTTTGATGTTGTAAGTGAATTAGAGCAGCTAACTTTCACAGATATTAAACATATCGCTAATGAATTAGTGACAGATGATCGAATTACGGTATGTCAAGTCGTTCCTAAATAAAAAGTTAGGTTAGTAATTCATTGATTAGGGCTCATTTTGTGCGAAACTTTAGGCTTGAAATGAGCTCCTAATCGACCAAGCTAAAAAGAGGAATTGATGTAAAAAGAAATAAAAAGGGGGCGCAAGTTGTGGAGAAACGCTTTGCCCTTATTACGGGAGCGAGCGGCGGAATTGGCAGTCAAATTGCTTTAAAACTCGCCGAGGAGAACTATTCACTTTATTTACATTACAATGCAAATGAAGAAGCGATTCAAAACTTGATGAGACAGCTTCAACCATTTGATATCGAAGTAATTCCGATTCAAGCAGATCTCTCAACAAAGGAAGGCTATAAGCAGCTTGTTCGAAATATTTTTGCTCTTCATGCTATTGTATTAAATAGTGGAAATAGCTATTATGGACTGATTTCTGATATGGACGAGCAAGTGGTTAGTGAGATGGTTCAATTGCATGTGACCAGTCCGTTTCAATTAACGAAAGAATTATTGCCAAAACTCATGTATCAAGAAAAAGCTGCAGTTGTTGCAGTGACGTCGATTTGGGGACAAACAGGGGCTTCCTGTGAAGTGTTATATTCGATGCTAAAAGGCGGGCAAAATGCGTTTATTAAGGCGCTTAGTAAAGAGGTTGCATTAAATGATATTCGCGTTAATGCGGTAGCTCCTGGTGCGGTTTCAACAGCCATGTTGCAATCTTTTAGTGCCGAAGATCTTGAATTAATTAAAGGGGATATTCCCATGGGGCGGATGGGGAACCCAGAAGAAATTGCTGAAGCCGTAGCGTTTCTGCTGTCGGATAAAGCGGCTTATATTACCGGTCAAGTTCTTGGAGTGAATGGTGGTTGGTACACCTAATAATTTTTCGTAAATGATGTATAAACCCTTCGTCTTTGCTGCAAAATATCATTGTACTATTACGAAGGAGGGTGACTTTCAATGTCTGTTTTAGATAATTGGGATCAATGGAAAAATTTCTTAGGAGACCGATTACATCAAGGACAAAGTCAAGGTTTAGAACAAAGTGCAATTTCGAATTTAGCTTATGAAATTGGTGACTACTTAGCAACGCAAGTAGATCCAAAAAATGAGCAAGAACGAGTGTTATCAGATCTTTGGTCTGTAGCTAGTGAAGAAGAAAGACATGCCATTGCAAGTGTAATGGTTAAACTCGTTGAAAACAACGGTACATCAAAATAAAACATATAGTAAAAACCCTGTTTATGTAGCAGGGTTTTTCTATTTTTATAAACGTGTGCTAAATAAAAAGTGCATGCTTCAATGAAGGGGAGTTGGATTCAGAAAATAGGTTGACTTTTGCAAGGTTTTCCCTTTCAACTTCTATTGAAATGCTATATCATAGAAGGTATACAAAGAGGATGGTGTTCATTCGAAAAAGTTTTAAATAAATAGAAGTGCGTATATAAGTGGGGAAAAAGAAAGGTAAAGATTAAATATTTTTTACGTTCTGTTAAATAATGTTGTTGATTTTGGGTGTGTGAAACAACACTATTCATTAACATAGCTTTTTTTAACAAGACAACAATGATTATTCAAAAGTGTACTGAAACCTTTGATACAAATAAATTTGTTAAAAGAGTTTTATTAGTTAACATCAACAGCGGCAAATACCATATCCATAAAAATAAAAAGCAAAAAGCGAGGTGAAGCCTGCTATAGGAGTACGGATGAATAACTCTTGCGAACATTCAGGAGGAAATCTGCTTAGCAATGTCTCAGCTTAAGTACGCGAAGAGAGTTTATCTAATCTTTTAGTAGCAGTGTATCGTGGAAACAACTGAATGGTACTTTGAATACGAAATCCAAAAAAACCGCCCAGGGTTATTAGGAGATATTTCGTCGTTATTAGGTATGCTTTCGATTAACATCATTACAATAAATGGCGTTGATGAAGGCAAACGTGGTATGTTACTCGTAGCGAAGGAGCGCAGAAATATAGAGAGGTTTGAATCAATCCTCCAAACGATGGATACGATAAAGTTGATTAAGTTAAGAGAACCTAAATTGCGTGATCGGCTCGCTGTACGGCATGGAAGATATATTCAACGTGATGCAGATGAGAAGAACACCTTTCGCTTTGTGCGTGATGAGTTAGGGTTGCTTGTCGATTTTATGGCAGAATTATTTAAAAAAGAAGGTCATAAACTGATAGGAATTCGAGGGATGCCGCGTGTAGGGAAAACTGAATCCATTGTGGCTGCGAGTGTGTGTGCCAATAAACGGTGGTTATTTGTGTCATCGACGCTTTTAAAACAAACCATTCGGAGTCAATTAATTGAAGATGAATACCACAATGACAATTTATTTATTTTAGATGGAATTGTATCTACTCGCCGAGCAAATGAACGTCATTGGCAGCTCGTACGTGAAATTATGAGATTAGATGCGGTTAAAGTAATTGAGCATCCAGATGTTTTTGTCCAAAATACAGAGTATACGCTCGAAGATTTTGACTACATTATTGAATTGCGAAATAATCCTGAAGAAGAAATTAAATATGATGTAGTTGACCAAAACGACCATTTTTCGACATCGGAATTTGGCGGTTTTGATTTTTAAAATGGAAGGTGTTTTAGTTGACAGAACTAGGTAATAGATTGAAGGAAGCGAGAGAAGCTAAAGGGCTTAGCTTAGATGATTTGCAAGAAATAACGAAGATTCAAAAGCGCTATCTCGTTGGAATAGAAGAAGGCAATTATGAAATGATGCCCGGCAAGTTCTACGTGCGCGCTTTTATTAAACAATATTGTGAAGCGGTCGGCTTAGATTCAGAAGAAATTTTTGAACAATATAAAAGTAACGTTCCCGTTACACATCAAGAGGAATTACCTGAGCTTTCGAGAGTTCAAACACGAAAAACAGTTTCAGCAAGCCAGTCTAAAATCATAGACATGCTTCCAAAGATTTTGGGCGGTGTAGTAGTGATTGGAGTCGCTGTACTTATTTATGTATGGGTGTCTAATGCTATGAGCGATTCCAAAAATGAACAAGCTGAGGATACTAAGCAATCGGAAAACGTTGGTTTTAATGAAAGTGAAGAATTCTCTAAAGAAAAAGAACCAAAAGAGACAGATACGAATAAAGAAGCTGCAAAACTGAATGAAGAAGAGAAAGATGAGCCTATAGCAGAGGAAGTAGAGCAAGAATTAAAGGTTATTAACTCTAGCGGTAAAAATAGCACATATGAATTAAAGAATACAGAAGAATTTACGGTTAAGCTTGTTTCCTCAGGTGAACCTTGGGTCGGTATAACAAACGGTAATGGAAGTTATTTATATCAAGGAACACTGAAAGTAGATGAAGAGAAAGAATTAGATGTGAAGGATGAGTCTGTTATTATCCTGAACTTAGGAAGAGCACAAGATGTTGAAATTTATGTGAATAACGAGAAACTGGAATATGCTATTTCTCCAACAGAAGTGCTCAGTCAAAAGATTACGATTCAATTTACGAAAGCTGATTCGTCCTCTACTCAATAACGAGCACTATAAAAGAACAACTTTAGGAAAGCGCATATTTTGGAGGTTTAACATTGAATTTACCTAATAAGATTACACTATCTCGTATTTTTTTAATTCCTATTTTTTTAATTATTATGCTTGTCCCTTTTTCTTGGGGAGATCTCTCATTAGGAGATTATTCTTTGCCTGTTACCCATTTTGTTGGAGCGTTATTGTTTATTATTGCTTCGACAACAGATTGGATTGATGGGTACTATGCACGGAAATATAATATGGTTACCAATTTAGGGAAGTTTTTGGATCCACTTGCGGATAAGCTATTAGTTTCGGCTGCTTTAATTGTGTTAGTTGATTTAAATTTAATGTATGGTCAGGCTTGGATTGCCATCGTTATTATTAGTCGCGAATTTGCGGTCACTGGATTGCGTCTCGTATTGGCAGGAACAGGTGAAGTTGTAGCAGCTAATCAGCTTGGGAAAATTAAAACGTGGGCACAGATTGTGGCTATTTCTGCATTATTACTTCATAATTTGCCTTTCGCTATGATATCTCTTCCGTTTGCTAATATTGCGCTATGGATTGCTTTAATCTTCACAATTTGGTCAGGTTATGATTATTTTGCTAAAAATAAAGATGTATTTGTAAACTCTAAGTAATAAGAGTAGGGAGAGGGTATTGGAATGGATGCAGAAATTATTGCTGTTGGTTCCGAGCTATTACTAGGGCAAATTGTGAATACAAATGGTCGTTTTTTATCGCAGCAGTTTGCTGAAATGGGGATTAATGTTTTTTATCATACGGTCGTTGGCGATAATGATCGTCGCTTGCAGCAAGCTATTGAATTAGCTGAGTCACGTGCTGATTTAATTGTATTTACAGGTGGCCTTGGTCCAACGAAAGATGATTTAACGAAAGAAACAATTGCTCGTCATTTAGGGAAACAGCTCGTGTTTGATGAGGAAGCTCTTCGTTCTATTGAAGATTATTTTAGTAAAAAGGGTCGGATAATGACAGAAAATAATAAAAAGCAAGCCCTTGTTTTGGAAGGCTGTCATGTCTTAAGAAATGATCATGGAATGGCGCCAGGAATGGTGTTAACTCAAGCAGGCATTACATACATGTTATTACCTGGCCCTCCAAAAGAGATGGAACCGATGTTTTTAAGCTACGGCTCTCAACAATTACAAAATAGACTTCAAAGTAAGGAGCGAATTGAATCAAAGGTTCTTCGCTTTTACGGCATAGGAGAAGCGTTATTAGAAACAGAAATTGAGGACTTGCTAGAGAATCAAACAAATCCAACGATTGCCCCGTTAGCGGCCGACGGTGAAGTAACATTACGGATTACTGCTAAAGATGAATCAAAGGAAAAATGCGAAGCTCTTATTTCACAAGTAGAAGCTGAAATTCTCCGCCGTGTTGGTCAATTTTATTATGGCAGTAATCAAACCTCGCTTATTCAAGAATTAGTAAAAGAGCTAACAAAGCGTGATATGACCATTGCTGTTGCCGAAAGCTTAACAGGTGGGATGTTTCAAGAACAATTAACGACCATCCCTGGTGTTAGCGCAATATTTAAAGGCGGCGTTGTTAGCTATGCAACGGCAGTAAAAGCAAAAATGCTTCATGTAAGTGAAGAGACGATTGCAACCTATGGTGTTGTTAGCGAACAATGTGCCCTTGAAATGGCAGCTAATATACGTACGGAGCTGGAGAGTGATGTCGGAATCAGCTTTACTGGTGTAGCAGGGCCAGAGGAACAGGAGGGTAAACCAGCCGGTACAGTTTTCATTGGTATCTCGTATCGAGATGGTCGTTCTCATGTTCAATCTTTAAACCTTTCTGGAAGTAGGGCACAAAATAGGATTCGGACTGTCAAATATGGCTGTCATTATTTATTAAGAGATATACAGCAAATGTAGTTGAAACAGGGCTTCTTTTGAAGCTCTGTTTTTCTATGCAGGTCAAGGTTCAATATGTGAACCTTTTTTGAACATTCTTTTTAGATGAAATTTGATTTTTACATGTATTTATGCTTTAAATAGAGACTTACGAGATGGGTTTTATGTTTTTATTGGAAAAATGGCCAAGTGAAAAAACGAATAAATGTTCGTCTTTTTACTTGGCAAATGATCGAAAACAGTATATAGTAGAGATAGGTTTTGAGACAAGTTCCATACCGCTTTATGTTACCGTTTAGAATAATAATAATCATAGATTGATTAATTTGAATATATAAGGAGGCAATACAATGAGTGATCGTCAAGCCGCATTAGAAATGGCGTTAAAGCAGATTGAAAAGCAATTCGGAAAAGGTTCTATTATGAAAATGGGAGAACAAACAGACCGGAAGATTTCTACTATTTCAAGTGGTTCTCTTGCTTTGGATGTAGCCCTTGGAGTAGGCGGGTATCCACGTGGAAGAATTATTGAAATTTATGGACCAGAAAGTTCAGGTAAAACAACAGTGGCTCTTCATGCTATTGCAGAGGTACAAGCTAATGGAGGCACAGCTGCGTTTATTGATGCCGAACATGCGCTTGATCCAGACTATTCACAGAAGCTGGGTGTAAATATTGATGAATTGCTGCTATCTCAACCAGATACAGGGGAGCAAGGACTTGAAATCGCTGAAGCATTAGTACGAAGTGGTGCAGTCGATATTATTGTTATTGATTCGGTTGCTGCATTGGTGCCAAAAGCAGAAATCGAAGGAGAAATGGGTGACTCTCACGTAGGTCTTCAAGCGCGTCTTATGTCGCAAGCGCTTAGAAAATTATCTGGGGCGATTAATAAATCGAATACGATTGCTATCTTTATTAACCAAATCCGTGAAAAGGTCGGTATTATGTTCGGAAACCCTGAAACAACTCCAGGAGGCCGTGCGCTTAAGTTTTATTCAACTGTTCGTCTTGAAGTACGTCGTGCTGAGCAATTAAAACAAGGAAATGACGTAGTCGGAAATAAAACAAAAGTAAAAGTTGTGAAAAATAAAGTAGCTCCCCCATTCCGTCAAGCGGAAGTTGACATTATGTATGGAGAAGGGATTTCACGTGAAGGTGAAATTATTGATATGGGTTCTGACTTGGATATCGTGCAAAAAAGTGGCTCATGGTACTCTTATAATGATGAGCGTCTTGGACAAGGCCGTGAAAATGCGAAGCTTTTCTTAAAAGAAAATAAAGATGTTGCAAAAGAAATCGCTCAGAAAATTCGCGATCATTACAATTTAGATGGAGAACATGTACTGCCAGAAGGAGCAGACGATGAGGAGTTGCTACCTGAACTTGATTAATCAATGAACCGAAAAACAGATCTTAGTCCTTGGGCTAAGGTCTGTTTTAGTTAATCTATAAGGTATAGGTGTATGAATGTTTTATTTAGTGGATTTTTAAAGAATAATCCGTTCGCATAACGGTACGGCACTTGACAATAAAAATCCACAACTATACAATTAATATGTATATTTTACATTTTTTCAAACTAAAATTTTGAAAATTAAGCGCTGTATATTGAACGTATGTACAATGTATTTGCCGACAGTTCAACTTTATTAGGAAAAAAGTTCGTAGCAAGGGGAGGTGAAATGATGGAACCCATGACAATCATCTTCACTTTGCTTGGCCTAGTCGTCGGTGCAGTTGTTGGCTATTTTGTTCATAAGTCAAAGTTTGACAACAAAATAGCAGGGGCAAGGGGCTCTGCTGAACAGATTGTAGAGGATGCAAAACGAGAAGCGGAGGCTCTGAAGAAAGAAGCCTTATTGGAAGCAAAAGATGAAATTCATAAAATTCGTACGGATTCTGATCGTGAAGTACGTGAAAGAAGAAACGAATTACAAAAACAAGAAAATCGATTATTGCAAAAAGAAGAGAATTTAGATCGCAAAGACGAAGCGTTAGATAAACGTGAAGTTCTTTTAGAGAAGAAAGAAGATTCTCTTAACCAAAGACAACAGCATATTGAAGAGATGGAAAGCAAAGTGGACGAGATGGTTCGTAAGCAGCAAACAGAGATTGAACGTATTTCAAGCTTAACTCGTGACGAAGCAAGAACGATTATTATTGATCGTATGGAGCAGGAGCTCGCTCACGATATTGCGCTTATGGTTAAAGAAAGTGAAACCCGAGCTAAAGAAGAAGCAGACAAGAAAGCGAAAGATATTTTATCTTTAGCCATCCAACGTTGTGCAGCTGACCATGTTGCTGAAACAACGGTGTCTGTTGTTACTCTTCCAAATGATGAAATGAAGGGACGGATTATCGGACGTGAAGGCCGAAATATCCGAACACTTGAAACGCTAACTGGAATTGATCTTATTATTGATGATACCCCAGAGGCTGTTATTTTATCAGGGTTCGATCCAATTAGACGAGAAACAGCTCGCCTAGCTTTAGAAAAATTAGTCCAAGATGGGCGAATTCATCCGGCTCGAATTGAGGAAATGGTGGATAAAGCAAGACGTGAGGTGGATGAACACATTCGCGAAATTGGTGAACAAACTACTTTTGAAGTAGGTGTTCACGGGCTCCATCCAGACCTTATTAAAATTCTAGGTCGTTTGAAATTCCGTACTAGTTATGGACAAAACGTGTTAAAACATTCGATTGAAGTTGCACAACTTTCAGGTTTACTTGCCGCAGAGCTAGGGGAAGATGAGGTGCTTGCTCGCCGTGCTGGATTGCTTCATGATATTGGTAAAGCTATTGATCATGAAGTAGAAGGTAGTCATGTCGAAATTGGTGTCGAATTAGGGACGAAGTATAAAGAACATCCAGTCGTCATTAATAGTATCGCTTCTCATCATGGAGATACAGAGCCAACTTCAGTTATTGCTGTACTTGTGGCTGCAGCAGATGCTTTATCTGCAGCAAGACCAGGTGCTCGCAGTGAAACACTTGAAAATTATATTCGTCGTCTGGAGAAATTAGAAGAAATTTCTGAATCCTATGATGGTGTTGAGAAATCTTTTGCGATTCAAGCTGGACGCGAAGTGCGTATTCTTGTGAAACCTGAACAGATTGATGATTTAGCTGCTCATCGACTTGCACGTGATATTCGCAAGCGAATTGAAGAAGAACTCGATTATCCTGGACATATTAAAGTAACAGTTATTCGAGAAACAAGAGCTGTTGAATATGCTAAATAAAACGAAGTGGTTTTAAACCGCTTCGTTTTTATTTTCGGCTATGTTACAATATTGTCTGAAGAAATGATAATGATGATGCGTTAAGTAGAAAGGATTTTTGTATGAAATTGCTGTTTATTGGAGATGTTGTCGGCTCTCCAGGTAGAGATATGATAAAGGAATACTTACCAAAGTTAAAAGAGAAACATCGTCCACATATTACGATTATTAATGGTGAAAATGCCGCTGGTGGACGTGGGATAACAGAGAAAATATACCGTGAATTTCTTGAATGGGGTGCACAAGCTGTTACAATGGGCAACCACACATGGGATAACCGTGATATTTTTGAATTCATTGATAAAGCTAAATATCTTGTACGACCTGCAAACTTTCCTGAAGGTACGCCAGGAGAAGGTTTAAAGTTTTTAAAATTAAATGAGCTCGAAGTTGCGGTCATTAATCTTCAGGCCCGCACCTTTATGCCAGCGCTAGATTGTCCGTTTCAAAAAGCGGAAGAGCTTATTTTAGAAGCGCAAAAAAGAACGCCGATAATTTTCGTTGATTTTCACGGAGAAGCGACAAGTGAAAAACAAGCAATGGGCTGGTACTTAGATGGAAAAGTGTCGGCAGTTGTTGGAACTCATACACATGTTCAGACAGCTGACAATCGAATTTTGCCAAATGGAACAGCTTATATATCGGATGTAGGGATGACAGGTCCATATGATGGAATTCTTGGTATGGAACGAAGCGCTGTCATTCATCGTTTTTTAACGAGCTTACCTGTTCGTTTTGAAGTACCGAAAGAAGGGCGTACTTTATTAAGTGCTGTTTTAATTGACATTGATGAAAAAAGTGGAAAAACAAAGAAGATTGATCGCATTTTAATTAATGAAGATCATCCGTTTTTTCATTAAGAAGTTCTGTTACATACATTTATTGAACTATGGCTTTAGAGTAAACGAGCTGTCTCCTTATTTCTTGTCATACAAGTTTATCCCTTTGAATATAGTAGCAGTGGAAAGAGTCATACCAGTTGAACCATGCTTCAATCGGTAAGGGAAAACGAGGAGGACTAGGAATGGAAATATTAAAGGTTTCAGCAAAATCTAATCCTAATTCTGTAGCTGGCGCACTAGCTGGAGTTCTGCGAGAACGAGGGGCTGCCGAAATTCAAGCAATTGGAGCAGGTGCGTTAAACCAAGCCGTCAAGGCAGTAGCAATTGCAAGAGGGTTTGTTGCCCCTAGTGGAGTCGATTTAATTTGTATTCCTGCTTTTACAGATATTCAAATTGATGGTGAGGAAAGAACGGCCATTAAGTTAATTATTGAACCGAGATAGCTTTATACGCAAATGTCCTGTTTGTCAACTGGCAAGCAGGTTCTTTTTGTTGAATCCGTTATGCTAGATAAGCATGTAATTCCTTATCATATGAATAAGTTTAAATAAAGGAGAGGTTCGCTTGCCCATTTTTGATGCTCATTGTGATGTGTTAATGAAAATGTTTATTAATCCAGAGATTTCTTTTAACGATAGTCATATATTGCATGTAACGAAGCGAGCATTAATCGAAACGAATGGAAAGGTACAATGTTTTGCAATCTATATTCCCGAAAGCGTGCCTCCGAACAGAAGATTTACCGCTGCTCTTAGTATGGTTGATATTTTTTATGAAAAAATTTTAGCGGAACCTGAAATGAAGCTCGTGCGTTCAAAAGCAGATATTAATTCCTTAAAGGAAGGGGAAATTGGTGCACTGCTTACGTTAGAAGGATGCGATTGCATTGGGCAAGACATATTAAAGTTAAAGACATTGCTCCGTTTAGGTGTTACTTCAGTTGGTTTAACATGGAATTATGCTAATTTCGTGGCGGATGGAGTGTTAGAGAAGAGAGGGGCAGGTTTATCCAGCTTTGGGGAAGAGGTTATTGTCTTATTGAATGAACAATCTGTTTGGTGTGATGTATCTCACTTATCAGAAGCAGCTTTTTGGGATACGATTCAACGAGCTGCATATCCCATTGCGTCTCATTCAAATGTATATCATTTATGTGCACATCCGCGTAATTTAAAGGACGATCAAATTCGGGCTTTATTACAGAAACAAGCGGTCATTGGGGTGACGTTTGTACCGCAATTTTTAACGAGTCAGATTTCTGCGACGATTGCTGATGTTTTACAGCATATTGATTATATTGCGAGCTTAGGGGGAGAGCGTCAAATTGGGCTGGGTTCTGATTTCGATGGAATCGATGAAACCGTTATAGGATTATCAACTTATCGACAATATAATGATTTATGTAATGAGTTAGTGAAACGGTATTCAGCGGATTTTGTCAAAGGTCTATTATTTACCAATTTTGTGAATCATTATCCACGTTAATTAGCGTTTATGGAAGCGGAATGGATAAACAAGACTTATATAACGAATTATTATTTAAATTTTCTGAAAATATAAACAAATGGAAGCAAAAAATTTGCAATTTAGTAGATAAAAACGCTAGAATTGAAACGTTTAATACATGTTTCCTGTTATAATAATAAATGATTCCCAATGTATTAGATAAATGTTGAGGGTTACAGTCAAATTTCGTTAGGTTGTAATTATTTGAACGTATTCAAAGGAGTGTAAGTCATGATCAATCAACTTTCATGGAAAGTTGGCGGGCAGCAAGGTGAGGGTATTGAAAGTACAGGCGAAATTTTCTGTATTGCTCTTAACCGTTTAGGTTACTACTTGTATGGTTACCGTCATTTCTCATCCCGGATTAAGGGAGGACATACGAATAATAAAATTCGTGTAAGTACAAAAGAGACACGCGCTATCTCGGATGATTTGGATATCCTAGTTGCGTTTGACCAAGAAACGATTGATGTCAATTACCATGAAATGCATGACGGTAGTATTATTATTGCCGATGCAAAATTTAAACCAGTGAAGCCAGATGACACGGAAGCATCTCTATACGTTGTTCCGTTTACAGAGATAGCGACAGACTTGGGCACATCATTAATGAAAAATATGGTGGCTATTGGTGCAACATGTGCTATTCTCGGTATGGAGATTTCTGTATTTAGTGAAGTTGTAGAAGAAATTTTTGGTCGTAAAGGCGAAGAAATTGTGAAAAAGAATATGGACGCGATTGCTGCTGGATATGACTATATGAAAGACGAGCTTGGTGAACAACTTGGTGCTATGAAGCTTGAAGAAGCAGATGGCCAAAAGCGTTTATTTATGATTGGCAACGATGCGATTGCGCTTGGAGCAATTGCAGGTGGATGCCGTTTTATGGCTGCGTATCCAATTACTCCAGCTTCTGAAATTATGGAGTATTTAATAAAAAAATTACCTGTATTAGGTGGTACTGTTATTCAAACGGAAGATGAAATTGCCGCAGCTACAATGGCGATTGGGGCAAACTATGGCGGAGTGCGTGCACTTACAGCATCAGCTGGTCCAGGTCTTTCTTTGAAAATGGAAGCAATTGGCCTAGCAGGTATTACTGAAACACCGATTGTTATTGTCGATACACAACGTGGCGGTCCGTCTACAGGTCTGCCAACGAAACAAGAACAATCGGATTTAATGGCGATGATTTATGGGACACATGGTGAGATTCCGAAGATTGTAATGGCGCCAAGTACAGTAGAAGAAGCATTCTACGATACAGCCGAAGCTTTCAATCTAGCAGAGGAATACCAATGTCCGGTTATTGTTTTATCAGATTTACAGCTTTCCTTAGGAAAACAAACGGTACAACCGCTTGATTATAGCAAGGTGGAAATTCGTCGTGGTAAATTAGTAGATTACGATATTCCTGATACGGAAGGTCATGCATACTTCAAACGTTATGAAGTAACAGCAGATGGTGTTTCTCCTCGTGTTATCCCGGGAATGAAAAATGGAGTTCACCATGTAACAGGTGTTGAACATGATGAGACAGGTAAACCGTCTGAATCTCCATTAAACCGAAAAGCCCAAATGGATAAACGTATGCGAAAAATCGAAAATATCCGCTTTAACACACCAGTCTATAAAAATGTACCGCATGCTGAAAGCGATTTGTTAATTGTTGGTTTTAATTCAACACGTGGAGCTATTGAAGAGGCGATTGAACGGTTAGAAGCGGATGGAATAAAAGTGAATCATGCTCAAATTCGTCTGATTCATCCATTCCCAACAGATGAAGTGCTTCCTTTAGTACAAACAGCGAAAAAAGTAGTCGTGATTGAAAATAATGCGACAGGACAATTGGCAAATATTTTGAAAATGAATGTTGGCCATGTAAATAAAATTTCAAGTATCTTGAAATATGATGGTAATCCATTCCTACCGCATGAAATTCATACACAATGCAAGGAGTTGTTCTAATATGGCAACATTTAAAGACTTTCGAAATAATGTAAAACCGAATTGGTGTCCAGGATGCGGTGACTTTTCTGTTCAAGCAGCGATTCAACGTGCTGCAGCAAACGTTGGTCTCGAACCAGATAACTTGGCCGTTATTTCAGGAATTGGTTGTTCTGGTCGAATTTCCGGTTATATTAAATCGTATGGATTTCATGGGATTCATGGACGTTCACTGCCAATTGCTCAAGGAGTGAAAATGGCAAACCGTGATTTAACCGTAATTGCTTCAGGCGGAGATGGAGATGGCTTTGCAATCGGAATGGGGCATACCATTCATGCAATCCGTCGTAATATTGATATTACGTACATTGTTATGGATAACCAAATTTATGGTTTAACGAAGGGACAAACTTCTCCGCGTTCAGCCACTGGATTTAAAACAAAATCAACGCCTGAAGGTTCGATTGAACAAGCTGTATCACCAATGGAACTAGCGCTATCTGCTGGTGCTACATTTGTTGCTCAAAGCTTTTCAACGGATTTAAAAGATTTAACAGCGATTATTGAAGCAGGTCTGAATCATAAAGGATTTTCATTTATTAACGTATTTAGTCCATGTGTAACGTATAATAAAATCAACACGTATGATTGGTTTAAAGAGCATTTAACAAAACTAAATACAATTGAAGGCTATGATTCTTCTAATAAAGAATTAGCAATGCAAACGTTAATGCAGCATGATAGTCTAGTAACCGGAATTATTTATCAAGATACATCACGCCCTTCATATCAAGAGCTTGTTCCTGGTTATGCAGAAGAACCATTAACGAAGGCAGATTTAACATTAGATCAAGCACATTTTGATAAATTAGTAGCAGAATTTATGTAAAAAAGAAAAGTGTTGGAATTTCTTTGGATTAGGTATTCCTTGTCTTTTTCAGCAGGTAGACTATGACTTAAGGTGCCGTGCTGCTTGCGTTTGATTAGTTGAAAAAAACTATATCTATATATTACCAAAAAAGGTTCACTCATATTTCTTGAGTGAACCTTTGTTGTTGGCAACTATTTATGGTTGAAGATTAGTATAGAGTTTGGCAACTATAGTTGTGTGGTGGTGTAAATAGTGTATTACCAACAACGATGTCCTCTGTTACTATTATGATCACGATCGTTGTTACGGCGCATGCAACGGCGTACAGCACGACAAAAATCATCTTCGTTGAAGGAAACTCTCATACTGAATACATTATCTCTGTTTCTGTCTCTATCTCCTCTTCTATGGTCGTCACAATCATGGTGACGCTGTCTGTTGCATCCACAGAATCTGTTACTGTGACACCCGCGGAATCTGTTACATCCACAGAAAAAGTTACTAAAACACATATTAGCCAACCCCTTAAAATTTTGTATTTTGTTTGTTGTACACCTTATCATATGCAGAGATGGACAAAATGTATGGGAAGCAGGCCATTTTTGGAATAAAATGAATAAAATGGATAAAATGCCCGATGAAGCGCTACTTTAGGGAAGTTTGTGGATTTCTTTTCTAACATGTCTATACAAAGTACGAGCTATTGTGTCTTATAGATAAAAGCTTTATACTAGGGTAATGTGTATATCTCACACATCATACGTTCAAAAACCTTGATAAAATCAAGAAAATATATGAAACTAAAAATAGGGAAATATAGTTAGTCAGAGGAGTCTAACTTTAATGAAAGGGGATTACTATGAACGAGAAACAACGATTAGAATCACAACAAGTACAGGCTGAAACACCAGCGGACAAAAAATCCGAAAAGGACTACAGCAAGTACTTTCAAGCCGTTTACATTCCACCTTCCTTGAAAGATGCTAAAAGACGCGGAAAAGAAGAAGTGAAGTATCATGATGACTTTAAGATCTCAGAACAATTCCGTGGAATGGGAGAAGGAAAGAAATTCTATATTCGAACATATGGCTGTCAAATGAATGAGCACGATACAGAAGTCATGGCTGGAATTTTTATGGCTTTAGGCTATGAGGCGACGAACTCTGTAGAAGACGCAAATGTCATTTTACTAAATACATGTGCTATTCGTGAAAATGCTGAAAATAAGGTGTTTGGTGAACTTGGACATTTGAAAGCATTAAAGCTTGAAAAGCCAGACTTATTACTCGGTGTCTGTGGTTGTATGTCTCAAGAGGAATCTGTTGTAAAGAGAATTTTAGAAAAACATCATTTTGTAGATATGATTTTTGGTACACACAATATTCACCGTCTTCCAGAAATTCTGAATGAAGCGTACCTTTCAAAAGAAATGGTTATTGAAGTGTGGTCTAAAGAAGGAGACGTCATTGAAAATCTTCCAAAAGTGCGTAAAGGGAAAATTAAGGCATGGGTTAATATTATGTATGGGTGTGATAAGTTCTGTACGTATTGCATCGTGCCGTATACTCGCGGTAAAGAGCGCAGTCGTCGCCCTGAGGATATTATTCAAGAAGTTCGTCATTTAGCAGCGCAAGGATATCAAGAAATTACACTTCTTGGTCAAAATGTCAATGCGTACGGAAAGGACTTTACAGATATCGATTATCGCTTCGGTGATTTAATGGATGAAATTCGCAAAATTGATATTCCGCGTATTCGTTTTACAACGAGTCATCCGCGTGATTTTGATGATCATTTAATTGAAGTGCTTGCAAAAGGCGGAAACTTGGTGGATCATATTCATTTACCTGTTCAATCAGGCAGCGATGAAGTGTTAAAAATTATGGCTCGTAAATATACACGTGAGCACTATTTAGAGCTTGTGAGAAAAATTAAAGAAGCAATTCCAAATGCTTCTTTAACAACAGATTTAATCGTTGGTTATCCAAATGAAACCGAAGAGCAGTTTGAAGAAACGTTATCTCTTTACCGTGAAGTGGGCTTCGATTCTGCTTACACATACATTTATTCACCACGAGAAGGTACTCCGGCTGCAAAAATGAAGGATAATGTACCGATGGAAGTGAAGAAGGATCGATTACAACGATTAAATGCAGTTGTGAATGAATTTTCAGCAGAGAAAATGCATGCATATAAAGGCAAGGTTGTAGAAGTGCTTGTGGAAGGGGAAAGTAAGAATAACCCTGATGTTTTAGCTGGTTATACAACTAAAAATAAGCTGGTGAACTTCAGAGGACCGAAATCTATTGTCGGCCAAATTGTGAAGGTGAAAATCACTGAAACGAGAACATGGTCACTAAATGGAGAGTTGGTTGAAGAAGGAGCAGCAATTGAGGTGAAGTAAAATGACGAAATATACAAAAGACGACATTTTAACAAAAGCAGCTGAACTAGCAGAGATGATTGCCAAGACAGAAGAAGTGGATTTCTTTAAGCAAGCCGAGGTAAAAATTAATGAAAATCAGAAGGTTCGTGAAATGATTGCAAGTATTAAAAGCTTGCAGAAACAAGCAGTGAATTTTCAGCATTATGGAAAAGAAAAAGCTTATAGTCAAGTGCAAGCGAAAATTGAAGAATTAGAGAAGCAATTGGATGAGCTTCCGATTGTCCAACAATTTAAACAATCTCAAGTTGATGTGAACGATTTACTGCAAATGGTCGCGTCCCAAGTATCGAATAAAGTGACGGATTTGATTATTGAATCAACAAACGGGGATGTCTTACGTGGTGAAACAGGTTCACAAGTTCAAGCCGGCGGTGGAAGTTGTTCTTAATGAGTCATTAATCTTTACTTCAAAAATAAAAGAGCGTATGGGTTTTTCATAAAAAACCTATGCGCTTTTTTATTGGTTATATAACAAGTAGCTAGATAACTTTTCTCCGTATAAGCAAGTTTCTGCTTTGAAACAGGGAGAGGATCTCTCCACTTTTGTAATTATGCTTCCGCTTTTTCAAACACTTCTCATCCGCCCATTCATGACACATATCCCATACGGCTATCATAAAATAACCTAGATTTACAAAATAAACGCAGTTTTCCATGTTATAAATTAATTTGCACACTAGACTTTTACCACGCATACGATGAATGGAAACTGTATGAGGAGGGTTCGCTAGCATGTCACAATATAGAGAGATTATTACAAAAGCGGTGGTGGCAAAGGGACGTAAATTTACAAAGTCCTCTCACACCATTAGCCCGGCTCATCATCCTACTAGCATTCTAGGTTGTTGGATCATTAATCATAAATATGAAGCAAGAAAAGTCGGCAAGAAAGTAGAAATTCATGGCAGCTATGAAATTAATGTTTGGTATTCCCATAACCACAATACGAAAACAGAAGTTGTCACAGAAAAAGTACGTTATACCGACGTTGTTTCCATCAAATACCGCGATCCAGATTGCTACGATGACCAAGACATTGTCGCAACAGCGGTTCAACAGCCGAATTGTTTAGAAGCGTGCATTTCTCCATGTGGACAAAAAATTATTGTTCACGTGGAACGGGAATTTTTCGTGGAAGTGATCGGTGAAACAAAGATTTGTGTCGCTGTAAGCCCGAATGGACGCTGTGAGGATGAGTGGGACATCGATGATGACGATGATTTTGAAGACTTAGATCCAGACTTTCTTGATGAGTTCGAAGACGAATAAGATATTTTTTACCCGGATGGACATTCTTTTCATCCGGTTTATTTTATATGGCTGGAAAGTAAGAGAATCGAAGGGATTTGGAATATCCATTAATCATACAAATCGGTAAACCTTTCATATCTCTAGATGCCTGAATCTAAATGGAGATGTGTTATAATGGTGATACGTATGTACGATTTTACTACAGATTGGAAAGGTTTTGAAACAATGGCTGCATATACGCCGATGGTACAACAATATTTAACAATTAAGGCAGAGTATCAAGATGCCTTTTTATTTTTTCGATTAGGCGATTTTTACGAAATGTTCTTTGACGATGCTATTAAAGCGTCGCAGGAATTGGAAATTACGTTAACGAGCCGTGATGGTGGAAGTGCCGATCGCATTCCAATGTGCGGAATTCCTCATCATTCTGCGGCTAATTATATTGATATATTAGTAGAGCGTGGCTATAAAGTAGCCATTTGTGAGCAAACGGAGGATCCGAAGCAGGCGAAAGGAGTCGTTCGTCGTGAAGTTGTTCAGCTTATTACACCTGGAACAAAAATGGATGGAAAAGGCTTGAATGAGAAAGAAAACAACTTTATTGCGACGGTGACAGACTTTGAGGATGGAACATTTGGCTTTGCCTATACGGATCTTTCAACTGGAGAAAATAAGGTCACCCTTATAGAAGGCAGCTTTGATGAAGTGCTAAACGAATTTGCGATTCTTGGTGCGAACGAAGTTGTGATGGCAAGTGATTTTCCGGAAGATTGGAAGAAAAAGCTGCAAGAGCGTGGTGCAAAGGCAATTTCACTTGAAGACTATACAGAACAAACGGAGCAGTTTACATCGTTACTGTGTGATTTAAAGCAGGAAAAACAAAAGTTGGCTGTAACAAGACTATTTAATTACTTATATCGCACACAAAAACGTTCCCTCGATCATTTGCAGTCTGTACAAGCTTATGAAACGTCGCAGTATATGAAAATAGATTATTATTCAAAGCGGAATTTAGAGTTAACGGAAACGATCCGATCGACAGGGAAGAAAGGCTCTTTACTTTGGTTATTAGATGAAACGAAGACCGCGATGGGCGGACGTTTATTGAAGCAATGGATTGACCGACCGCTCATTAATCAAAAGCAAATTGAACGCCGTCAACATATCGTGGAAACTTTAAAAAATCAATACTTTGAACGTCAGGACTTACGTGAACGCTTTAAAGAAGTATACGACTTGGAACGTTTAGCTGGTCGAGTAGCCTTTGGAAATGTGAACGCGCGTGACTTGATGCAATTAAAGCGTTCGCTTCAGCAGTTGCCTATCATTCGTGAAATTGTTCGTTCATTGGGAGATTCTCCTGAAATTTCAACACTAGCTGAACGACTCGATCCATGCGAGGAAGTGACTGATTTACTAGAAATGTCGATTGTTGAAAATCCACCGCTGTCAATCAAAGAAGGTAATATTATTCAAGATAGCTATAATGCGGAGCTTGATATGTATCGCGATGCTAGTCGCAACGGGAAAACGTGGATTGCGAATTTAGAGCGTGAGGAACGAGAACGGACAGGCATTAAATCATTAAAAATTGGCTATAATCGTGTGTTTGGGTATTATATTGAAGTAACGCGTGCGAACTTGCACTTGCTTGAGGAAGGTCGCTATGAGCGGAAGCAGACGTTGACAAATGCTGAACGCTTTATTACGCCAGAGTTGAAGGAAAAAGAAGCATTAATTCTGCAAGCAGAGGAAAAAATTATTGGACTTGAATATGAACTGTTCTTACACATTCGTGAACAAGTGAAGGAGTATATTCCTCGCTTACAAGCGTTAGCCAAAGCGGTAAGTGAGTTAGATGTGCTTCAATGCTTTGCGACAATCAGTGAAGAACGTCATTATGTGAAGCCTGTTTTTTCAAATGACCGTACAATCCAGTTGAAAGAAGGACGTCACCCTGTTGTGGAAAAAGTATTACAAGCTCAAGAATACGTGCCGAATGATTGTTATATGAATGGTGAACGAGAGCTTCTCCTCATTACAGGACCGAATATGTCGGGGAAAAGCACGTATATGCGACAAGTAGCTTTAACTGCGATATTGGCGCAAATCGGCTGTTTTGTATCGGCAAGTGAGGCAGTGCTTCCGATTTTTGATAAAGTGTTTACTCGAATTGGCGCGGCAGATGATTTAATTTCTGGACAAAGTACGTTTATGGTCGAAATGTTAGAAGCGCGGAACGCTATTATGAATGCAACCGAAAATAGTTTAATTTTATTCGATGAAATTGGGCGTGGAACATCTACGTATGATGGGATGGCGCTTGCCCAAGCAATTATTGAATATATTCATGAGAAAATCGGAGCAAAGACGTTATTCTCGACTCACTATCATGAATTAACAGTATTAGCAGAAGAACTGCCACGACTACAAAATATTCATGTAAGTGCGATTGAACAAAATGGAAATGTAGTCTTTTTGCATAAAATTAAGGAAGGCGCAGCGGACAAAAGTTACGGAATTCATGTGGCGAAGCTGGCGGATCTGCCACAGCCGCTCATTGACCGTGCTTCCGAGATTTTGTCGCAACTCGAAAGCGAAGGAAGTCAAACCGCCGTTGTAAAAGAAGCACCATCCGTTGTGATGGAGGCTGATATCGCTCAACTTTCTTTTTTTGGAGAAGAAACGGCACAGCTGGAGAAAAAAGAGCCTTCTACAAAAGAAAAGAAAGTACTGGAACAGTTACAACAACTTGAGATTCTTGACATGACACCACTTGAGGCGTTGAATGTTTTATATAAATTGCAAAAGAAATTAAAGTAAAAAAGAAACGAGGCGAAATGTATGGGGAAAATCGTTCAGCTTGACGAGGCACTTTCGAATAAAATTGCAGCCGGAGAAGTTGTGGAACGCCCAGCCTCGGTTGTCAAGGAATTGCTTGAAAATGCTATTGATGCAAACAGCACCATTGTCGAAATTGAAGTAAAAGAGGCCGGGCTTGAATCGATTCGCTTGATTGATAATGGAGATGGAATTCTTTCTGAAGATGTAGAAAATGCGTTTAAGAGACATGCTACAAGTAAAATTAAAGATGAAAATGATTTATTTCGAATTCGCACACTCGGTTTTCGTGGTGAGGCTATGCCAAGTATCGCCTCTGTTTCGCAATTTACGTTGAAAACAAGCACCGGCGATGGGGCAGGGACAAAAATTGTCTTAGAAGGTGGCGTAGTGAAGCAACTTGAAGCGGCCTCTAGTCGCAAAGGAACGGATATTACCGTTTCAGATCTTTTTTTCAACACACCGGCTCGCCTAAAATATATGAAAACGGTCCACACGGAGCTTGGGAATATTACCGATGTTGTGAACCGTTTGGCCCTGGCGCATCCTGAGGTGTCAATTCGTTTGTCACATAACGAGAAAAAAATTCTGCATACAAACGGGAATGGTGATGTACGTCAAGTGCTGGCTGCCATTTATGGAATGAATATCGCTAAAAAGATGATTCCGATTGAAGCAAAGACACTTGATTATAAAGTGACAGGCTACATCGCTTTACCAGAGATTACGCGCGCTTCAAGAAATTATATTTCGACGATGATTAATGGGCGTTTTATCAAAAACTATGGTTTAGTAAAGGCTATTTTAGAAGGGTATCATACGTTGCTTCCAATTGGCCGGTTCCCAATTGCGCTGTTGTCGATTGAGATGGATCCGATTTTAGTCGACGTGAATGTTCATCCGTCGAAAATGGAAGTTCGCTTAAGTAAAGAACAGGAATTATTTACGGTTGTTTCAGAGACCATTAAAGCAGCTTTTACAAGTTTATCGCTTATTCCAAGCGGCTTTGCACCACAGGTGAAACAGCAGCCAAAAAGTGAACAAACTGTCCTTGATTTGGATCATGTAGTAGAGACTAAGCCGCCTGTAATGGAAGCAAAGCCAGAACCGGCGCTTATAAAAGATTTATTAGCGAAAAAAGAAGCTCCGAGTATGAACATGAATTTCGAACCAATCCAAACTTTTGTACCTGCATTTGAGCGCACCGAGCCTCAAGAAGTTCACGAAAGTACATTGGACATGTCAGAATCTATCGAGGAGATTTTGATTGAAACAGGGGAAGAGCCGGCCTATGTTCAATCGGAGCAACCGCGCGTACCACCGATGTATCCAATCGGGCAAATGCATGGTACGTATATTTTTGCGCAAAACGATAAAGGGTTATATATTATTGACCAGCATGCCGCTCAAGAGCGGATTAAATATGAATATTTTAAAGAAAAAGTTGGCCGCGTTGAAAAAGAATTGCAAGAGATGCTCGTTCCAATTACACTAGAATTCTCAACAGACGAATATATACGAATTAATGAATATAAAGATGAACTTGAAAAAGTCGGTGTCTTTCTTGAAGAATTCGGTCATAATGCCTTTATTGTTCGGTCCCATCCGCAATGGTTCCCTAAAGGTATTGAACAAGAAATTTTGGAAGAAATGATTGAGCAATTGCTTCATATGAAAAAAGTCGATATTAAAAAATTACGTGAAGAAGCGGCTATCTTAATGAGCTGTAAGGCATCGATTAAAGCGAACCGCCATTTGCGCAATGATGAGATTCAAGCTTTATTAGATGAATTACGGCATACGACCGACCCGTTTACATGCCCACATGGTCGTCCAATTATTATTCACTACTCGTCATACGACATGGAGAAGATGTTTAAAAGGGTGATGTGACGGGCTTTGTGGCAGGTTTAAATTGATTTTGCCCACCATTTGCCCACCTTCATCCTAATTAACTTAAATATGACTCAAGTTTTAATAGATTTTCACCTTCATATTTTTTGGTAATATGAACATATACATCAGCTGTCATATTTATCGTTCTGTGACCGAGTCGTTCACTTACAAATTTAATATCTGCACCACTTTCTAATAACATAACGGCATGTGTGTGACGCAAACCGTGTGGCGAAATGTGGTGCAGATTTATTTTTGTTTTCTTTAAAATAGAATCAATCACTTTATTTACTCCGTATTCGCCCATTTCTTTACCATTAGGACTGATTACCAAAAATTCTGATGAATGATAATCGGGACCATACTTTACTTTATTTTTCTTTTGCCAAAGTTGATATTGCTTTAGTTCCGCAATCATGGTGTCATCTATGCCGATAGTGCGAATACTTGATTTAGTTTTTGGTTTTTTAATCCCACGATCACTTCGGGTTTTAGTAATTGAAACTGTTTTATTTTCAAAATCAATATCATCCCATTTTAAAGCTAACATTTCTCCTTTCCTCATTCCTGTCCGCAATAAGATTGAAGCAATTATATAGTGATGGAAAGGGGAGCCTTTAGCAGCCTCCATAAAAATGTCCACTTCTTCCCTAGACAAATAATTTATTTTTTCCTCATCGTTTTCTACCTTGATAGATATTCCTCTGTATTTATTATGAGAGAGCATTTCTAATTCAACAGCCTTGTTAATCGCTGTACAAAAAATAGAATGAATCGTTTGTACAGTTTTTTTAGCATATCCTTTTTGGATGAGAGCATTAATAAACTTTTGATATTCAATTTTTGATAGTTGATTTATTTTATAGTTACCAAGGTTAGGGATGATATGTTTATTTATATACCGTTTTCTGGTGATTAAAGTACCTGCCTCACATTGGGCACCATATACTTCTAACCATTCATTTAACCAATCCCTTAGAATGGTTTCCTGATTTTGAATGATTGTATGTTGTTGGAGATAGAGTTTTTTCTCTACTTCAGCAGCTTCTATTTGTGCTTCTTTTTTTGTTCTAAATCCACTTTTTGTTTTTTCTTTCGATTTACCTGTTGCGGGGTCTTGATATTTGATTCTATATTGCCAGGTCGTACCTCTTTTTCTGAATGAAGCCATTTTTTATCACTCCTTTTTGTCGGCAATAGTTGCCTACAATATTTCCTACAAACCATTTGTCAGCAATGATTGCTGACAACCTTTCCGACAATTTCTTATAAGCTAACTTATACTTATCTGTAAAACAGACAAATAATGCCCACTTATCTGTTTTACAGACAACAACCCAGACAACAACCCAGACAACAACCCAGACAACAACCCAGACTATTAATTAAACTAAACAAAACTAAACAAAATAAAGAGAAGGAGGGGGAATGCGCGCGTGAAAAATCTACTTTCAAAATTCTTGCAACGAAAAATAAATTGTGATATTTTGAAATCACCCTCTTCCATCCGAAACCGTTAATCTTGTTAGTGCATGTATCTCTGTCCGTTAATCTGTTCGATTTTGTAGTCATTTTAAAAACTCCGGTTTATCTGAATAAGAATGTATGTTCTGTTTAAGGTTGAAAGAAAAGCCCAGGGGAGGGCCATTCTTTCGTTTGTTGTTTTATCTCTCGCAAGCATAGTTATCTTTGTCGCGATCCATGCTTGGTACATAAGCCGGATGGCTAGATGGAACGCCGTTAGGGTATGTGCCTCGTAAATCTGTACAGTTTTCGAAAATTTCTCTTTCTCCTGATGATGCAGAAGCTGTTGAGTTATCGGTACTTACAGAATTGCTGGCACTAGAAGATGCTGATTCAGCACTTGCAAGTTGCGATTTTAAACTATCAATTTCATTTTGTAATTCTGTATTTGTTGTTGTTAACTTACTAATTTTCTTATTTAAGGATTTTTTTTCTGATGTGAATGCTGTTTTTTCATCTTCAAATGATTTTATATTGTTCTCATATTCAGTAATTTTTGAAGATGTTTCTTTAATTTCAAACTCAAGATTAGTAATTTGTTTTTCAAGTTTCGCATTTTCTGACTTTAAGGTTTTATTATCAGCGGTTAATTTAGCATTTTGTTTTAATGCAGTATCAAGTTTAGCTTGTGCTCCAGTGTCTATAAATGCCCCCCCGATTATCATCAAAATTAAACCACCAACAAAAAGAGGATAAAAGGTCTTCTTTGATAGAGTTCTTTCTTTGTTTTTTATTTTCCTAATAAAATGATAAATAAGATAAAAAATTGCAAAGATAAGAGCGAAGAAACCCAATATTACTATTGCTAACATAAAACAACCCCCATTTATATAGATTGATAATTAATACCAAGTTAGAACAGGTGAGACTTCCATAAACGGATTATTAGCAGCTAATCCTCATATTTAAACAACCCGCGCTTGCTCTGAATTCATACGGTCTTCATTTACAAATTACTTTGTAAAGGGGTAAATAGAAAAGGTTATCTAAAGGTTTGAAAGAAGGCTATTCTTGATCGTTGAACAATACGTTGTATTGATTAGCTATCGTTGGTAAATCAACATACGCTAAATCCTCATAGTTGATATTTTCTAATGTATCTCGCTCTAATGAGATTTTATATGCAGTTTTTTCTTTTGTTTTTCCGTAACTATCGGTAAGAGGCAAGTACCACCAATACGTAATGCTATCTATTTCAAAATCTAATGAGTCATCTTGTGTTAAAGCTTTAGCAATCTCTAAAGTTTGCTCATTCACTTTTTGTCTAACTCCACTACCTGTAAGTGCAATTGGTCCATTTAAGTGAACAAGAATTAATTTACTACCATCGTTTTTTCCAATATTGTCATTGACTTCAACTTTTTTGACGACATCTTTTGATTCGTCATCCCAATTAACGTTTTCTCCTATAGTTTCTTCAATAGCAAATTCAATATCATATGTATAATCTTCGTTAGCTGGTACGTCGTTAGTAGAAGCATCTGTAGTTTCGATTTTACTTAGTAGCCCGCCTTCCAGTTTAAATTCTAGTTTATCGTCTGGATCAAAGTGAAAAGATGCATAAGATTTTTTTTCCACTCCGTTAATCCCTGAGTACTCCCATTCGTTTATATCATCATCTTTAGAATGTGGTTCTCCTAGAATATTGATGATTTTATCTTTTGTCATTCCGTCTTTAATTTGCTTATATTGCGCTTTAGTGATAGTTCCTGGTTCATCGTTTGGATAACTTTTCTCAGGTGCAATAGCATAACTAACTAAACAAACAAGAAAAAAACCAATTGATATTTGTTTGCCTTTTGTTCTTGTTTTCTTTGGAATTAATAAAAACAAACCGACAATAGTTATTAATCCACTTAATAAAAATAGGACTGAAAAAACCCACATTTAAACTTCCTCCCTTTAATACAAACAACAGAACGAATATTCTTGATAAAAATGTCATGTGATAATAGTCACAGTTCAAACTTAAATTTTTTTGAGATGCGATAATTCACGAGGAATACCATGCATCTCGCATATTTCATAGATTGATAAGTTAGTATTTGAATATTCAGAAATAAAATTATCCTGAAGAAGAAATTCAACAGCGAATGTATTAGCTTCGACTTCTATCTTATCAATCGAAAAGAGCGTATTTTTTCTGAGGAAGGGGGTGTTGGATCTTGGATGTAATATAGCATGTCCTAACTCATGGGCGCATACAAAGCGTTGAGTTTCTTCAGGTAAGTTGTTGTTATATACTATGTATTTATTTCGTCTGTCATACTTATAAAACCCATTAATCTCTTCATGTAAATCCCACGGAATAACTTCGATTTTTAATAAAGATGCGAGTTCGAAAGGGTCTGTTGTTTGATATTTCTTTTCTAATTCGTTCACGATGCTCTTGATCCAGTTCAAATAAATCGCCTCGCATCCCTATTCTTTGTTATCTTCTCTATGTTTTTTAGGAATGTATTTCTTGTTAATGCGTTTTGTCTGACGAACAATATGCTCCATAGCTTCCATAAGAGACTCTACGGCTTCTTCGCTCATAGGTTCACCATCGAAAGAGAGTCCATCCGTATGCTCGATTTCATTTCTTATTTGTTCAAGCCTTTTTGCAATGTCTTTTTCGTCTTTTTGTGAAAGGGTAGGGGCCTTTGAATTTTGGTTGGGTGTTGCTTTTTCTTCTGTGTAGCCAATACCATTTAATAAATCATTGTAATCAACTGACTTTAAGAAAGGGGCTATTTTTTTTAAAGTTTCTGGAGTTGGTTTTTGAGTACCAGCCTCGATTCTTGCGATAGTACCGTTACTGACACCAGATGCAATAGCTAGTTGTCGTTGACTTTCATATCCACTTTCTTCTCTTGCTTGCGCAAAAAATAATCCAAATTCTTTAAGGTCCATATTAATACCACCTGATTATATTCTAACCATATATTATCAAATGTGTTTCATGTACGAAACAAAAAAACTGTGTAGTGAGCTACAAATTTTTCGATAATTATGTTGCATTAACTACACAAGTGTTTTATACTAAGTGTGTAGAGGGTGAAACATAAGGGGGTGAATAAATTGAAAATTAAACTTCGTGTAGATGTTCTCGAAGAACTTCAGGAAAAAAATAATTGGAATGACACCGAATTAGCGAAACAAATGGGAATTTCACGAAGCCGTCTTTGGAGAGCTAAGCTTCCTGAAAATCATAATGAATATTGTTCTTCAGGCGAAAGTCTTATTGTTGGTGCAATGAAGGCATTTCCAGATAAAAAATTCGAAGATTTATTTTTTTTAACTGATGTGTGTAGTGTGGTACACAATTCGAGTACAGCTTAAAAGGAGTGATTTTACATCATGATGAACATCGATGAAATGCTCTATGAGTCAGAAATAAGAACTGACATCTTAACAATTGCTAATGCTTTACAAAGTGACAGCAACTACACGAAAGAAGATGCGATTCAAGATTTACTCAAGTTTCTTGAAAAACATATTTCGTAGGAGGTGATTGTCTTGTTTCAAATTCAAATTGACGAACAACAACTAAAAGACCTTTACATGAGCGAGGTTAAAAAACGTTTAGACCAACTGGATAAAGAGTTAACGTTCTGGGATGTCAAGGAACTCAAACGTCAAACGAATATGAGTTGGAATACCATGCAAGATAAATTCTTTCATCATCCTGATTTCCCGAAATTCAAAATCGGTCAAAAGTGGTACTTTCCAGCAACTGAATGTCGTGCCTTTTTAATCAAATGGGCAAGAACTAACCAGTATAACTTTAAAAAGTCAGAAAAGGAGGCTATTTAATGAGCCGACTAGTTTTTATTGAAAATAACAAGATTGTCACTGATAGTTTGACAGTCGCTGAGGTATTTGGCAAACGTCATGACAATGTAATGACTGACATCGTTAACCAAATTGAAAAATTGAATCAGGCTGATGAAGCTGAATGGGGTGCCCTAAACTTTCAGGAGGCCCAATATCAACATTCGCAAAATAAACAGTGGTATTCAAAATTTAATTTAACAGAAGATGCCTTCACACTTGTTGCAATGTCCTATGTCACTCCAGAAGCGATGAAGATGAAAGTAAAGTTCATCCAAGAGTTCAAGAGAATGCGCGAACACATTGAGCAGAACAAAGTCGTTCCTTTATCTAAAGACCAAGCACTTGTAACGGTTCTTCGTACCACAGCCGACTTGGTAGAAGACACTCAAGCTATCAAAGAAGAACAGCATGAAATCAGAAAATTGATTACTCAAGTTGATCAAAAGGTCGAGCAACAAATCACATTGGACCATGGTGAGCAACGTCGATTACAAAAATGTATTGCTTCAAAGGTTTATGAACTTAGCGACGATCCCGAAACAAGGCCAAAGCTCTTTAAGGAAATCTATCGAGAAATTAAAGATAGATTCGGTGTTGCTAGCTATAAAGACGTGAAACGCCAGGAACTTCAATCAGCGATTAACTACATAGAGAACTGGGTGCCACGGAAAGTTTCTTAATTGGAATCTATTACTATTGTATCTTTGAAAACTAAATAATCGGAGGCGAACAAAATGTCGAACAATTCAAGTAGAACGATTTTATATTCTCCTTCACAGATAGGAACAGTGCTAAGAGTAGCGAGGGAGCGTTCGTGTCAAGTCGAACGCCGTACTAAACGTTATCTTTCTCATGCTCTAGGAATAACGGAAAGACGGCTAACAAATATCGAGGAAGGGCATTCCATTCCACCTTTTGAATTAGCTATAGATTGGTGCAGAATTGTTCAAGACTACACGGCACAGGACAAAATCAAACATATCTATCAAGTTGGATTACCGGCTACAGACCCTAGATTACTAGAATCTGTGCCGGATCAATTGAATAATTTAGTCCAGCAAGCCGAGGGGGCTATTAATGCCGCAGAGAGCTTAAAACGAATGAGTAAAGATATGCGCCCTGGTCGTTCAATTGATGAACAAACTCGTATAGAGCTAATGAAAATGGCAGAGGAAATTCTAGATATAAAACAGGCAGCAGAGGCCACTCTGTCTTCATTGAGACAAAATTGGGATTTGGACTATGAACAGGTTGTGAAGAACTGGACGCGAGAAGCGATTTCAGATTATGTCATTATTCCATCTGTATCATACTTTGAGGATTTGAGGAAAGAGCAGTATTTTGAAGAGCGAGCACGTTCATTTGGGAGGGTGGAACATTGATTATTAAAGCAGGAGAGTGGCTTAGCCTTTCTAACGAAACAAAACAGTTTCTTCTTTCAAAAATAAAAAAGTAGCAAGCTGGGGGCTCACTACTTTTTAACTGCTTAAGTTAACGGCATTTATAGTTTAGCAGATTGATTCTGCTGCGGCAAGAATTCGTTCTTGCCGTGGGGCTCAAGAGAAAAAATATTTTCTCCATCTAAAATCTATACCACCTTGAGTCCCACGGTGCGAATGAAGCACCTGTTCTTTGGAAAATTGATAGAGAGGAGCGATTTCATGAATATTCAGCATCCCGATATTACTCAAGCTGAACGTACTGGTTATCCATATGGAGTTGAGCAAGAAGAAGCGATTGGCGTTGATTATTTTGGTCATGAGATTTGGCCTGGTGATGATTACTTCGAAGATCCTGAACGTGATGAGATGGTTTTGCAAGAATACTGGCAGGATTACATGAGTGAAGTTTATGGATTTAAATTCAGAACGGCTGAATGAAAAAGACTCCTACGGCAATAGGAGTCAGAAGTTCAAAACTAATTTGAATACTACTATTTTAGCACATTACTTCAATAGTGGTAAAGGAGGCAATTTGTATGGCAATGAATCAAAACGCTATTTCTACTCGTGAGATGACCCGTATCGAATGGCTTGAAGAACGTACAAAGGGTATTGGTGGATCTGATGCCGGCATCATCCTTGGTTTAAATAAATATCGTACAGCTTTTGAATTATGGCTCGAAAAAACTGGACAAGTTACACCTCAAGAAATCGATAATGAGGCAATTTATTGGGGAAATGAAATGGAGAACGTGGTGGCTAAGGAATTTGAAAAGCGTACAGAAAAGAAAGTACGTCGGACTAATTTTATGTACAGCCATCCGGAATATCCTTTTATCAAAGCGAATGTGGACAGGCTAGTTGTAGGGGAATCGGCTGTATTAGAATGCAAGACTGCCAGCGCTTACTTAGCGAAGGAATGGGAAGCTGATGAAATCCCAGCTACCTATCTGGTTCAAGTTCAGCACTATCTCGGTGTTACAGGCAAGGAAACAGGTTATATCGCTGTATTGGTTGGTGGAAACAAATTCATCTGGAAAGAAGTTGAGCGTGACGATGAATTAATCAACATTATTTTCAATGCAGAAAAGCATTTTTGGGAATATCACGTTATTCAAGGGCATCCACCAGAACTGGACGGATCCAGTGCAGCTGAAAAGTATCTGAAAGAGAAATATGAACGTGCGGAAAAAGAGAAGGAAATTATTCTCCCTTCTGATTTCAAGGATATGTTAGCTCAATACGAAAAAATCAAAGCTGATGAAAAGTTGATTAAAACAGCTAAAACAGAAATTGAAAATAAAATCAAAGCTGAATTGAAAGATGCTGAAACAGGGTTAGTTGATAGCTTCTTAGTTTCCTGGAAGAACCAGTCCCAAAATAGAGTGGATTCCAAAGCTTTGAAAGAAAAATTCCCTGATATTTATCGCGAAGTCTTGAAAGAAACTAGTTTTCGTAAATTTTCTGTAAAGGAGATGACTAACTAATGGCTACAAATTCTGCTTTAAAAAATCAATTATCACAAAAACAAGAAACGGCAACTAAACAAGTATCAGCTCAATCACTTGGACTTAAAGGGTTATTAAATACACCTACTATGAATAAAAAATTTGAACAAGTTCTTGGTAAAAAAGCTCCACAATTCATGTCATCGCTCTTAAATATCTATAACGGGGACACTGCCATTCGTACAGCAGAACCAATGAGTATCATTTCATCAGCCTTAGTTGCTGCAACTCTTGATTTACCGATTGATAAAAACTTGGGATATGCCTGGATTGTCCCATTCTACGATAGCAAGAAAGGCCATAAAGCAGCACAATTTCAGCTTGGATATAAAGGCTACATTCAACTAGCGTTAAGAACCGGTCAGTATAAAGGGATTAACGTCATTCCTGTAAAAGAAGGAGAGCTGCTTAAATGGAATCGCCTTACAGAAGAAATTGACCTCGATTTGGATGCTGCCACTAGTGAGAAAGTTATTGGCTATTGCGGGTACTTCAAACTTATCAATGGATTTGAAAAGACCGTCTATTGGACCCGGGACCAAATTGAAGAGCATCGAATCAAACACAATAAAGCCAAGGACAAAAAGTCCCTAAATAATGTATGGAAATCAGATTACGATGCCATGGCTATGAAAACTGTTTTAAGAAACATGCTTGGTAAGTGGGGGATTTTATCAGTTGAAATGCAAACAGCGGTTATGGAAGACGAGAAGGAAGAATCAGAAATGAAAGATATTACGGACGAAGCTCATGAAGTGACAATCGACGGTGACGGTCCAGATATTATCGATGCTCAGTCTGTAAATGACCCAGAAGCGTCGAAAGAGCAAAAGCCTTCCATTCTTGATCAAGAAGAATTCGATTTTGAACAATGAGTAACTTTGAATATAAAACCAACGTCCTGTTGCCTTCTTGGATTTTCAAGGAGGCGAGGGATAAGGAACATTTGGAAAGGCTTGTACTTCAATATATGAAGCGTTATCCGGATTATACGGTGAAATCAATAAAAAATAGAATGGCGGTTTGTGAGAGGAGGGAGTAGGCATTGAATTACATCAGGGAAATAAACGCTTTTTATGATTGGCTCGAACTAAATGAGTTGCCCAAATCAGCGGTCCTATTATGGCACGCTTTAATGCACCTTAATAACAAGTCTGGTTGGCAAGAAACATTTACGGTAGCTAGATCAGTGATTGAAGCGAAAACGGGACTAAAAAAAGATGCCTACTACAAAGCGAGAAACCAACTCAAACAATCGGGTTTGATTGATTTTAAAGAGAGAGGAACAAAAGCCACTGCTTTTAAAATATTTTCTCTTTTGTCTGAAAAACAGACAGCTCCACCGACCATCATTATCGAATCGGAAAAAAGCAAACAAAAAGAGGAGGATGAAGATACAACAGTGGACCGCATTCTTGAGTTATTAGAAAAAAGTAAAATCCTTGAAAAGAAAGATATCACTGAATTTCTTCGGGATGATATCGATGACGTGATTACGACCTTCGGTTTTGAACAGCCAGAAGAAATGATTATTGAAGCAATCAAAGATGCTGCAAGAGGAAATGGACGGACATGGAAGTTTGTTTACATGAAGCTAGTTGATTGGAAAAAGAAAGGTATTAAAACGAAATCAGATTTAGAAACTCAATCTGGGGAGGGAGAGGCAAATGGCAAGAAAGTTTACCAGCATCGAACAGGTTATGGCAGACCTTCAAGCAAGAGCGCAGAGCAGGCTCTCAGAGAAGCCGAAGAAGCTAGAAGAGTATGGGGTGGATGAATTCGAATGTCCTGCATGTAGGGACACGGAATTTATTTTCTATACAGAATACAAAGATGAGAATGATAAGCATGGAATTCAAATGGCTAGACCTTGTGAATGCAGGGAACGAAAAGCTTGGAAAAGACGATTTAAACAGTCCATGATTCCTGATGAATTTACAAATGCTAACTTTAAAAATTATCAGCAATTCGATGATATCCAAAAGCAGATGTATGATACAACACTTGAATACTTAAAGCATTTTCGAATGGATGTTGAAGATAATCAAAAAAATAAGACAATCCCTTATCAAAACTTTGGATTAGTCGCTGTATTTGGTGAACAAAGATTGAAAGAGCTTCCTCCATCCGAACGATCAGCTATGAAGCAAAAACATAATAATTTTGGTATCGGAAAGACTCACTTGCAAATAGCGCTTGCTAAACACTTGATAAAAGAAGGATTCAACGTTTTGGTCGTATCGGATGTTGTTTTCATCGAGGAGCTTATGCAGGCCAAAATGATGAAGGATGAAGGAGAGACGTACAACCGGCTTTTACATAATACTCTCACTGCAGATGTACTGATTTGGGATGATATTGGGAAGGTAAATTGGACGGAAGCTCGTGAACGAATGTACTACACCATTATTAATGAACGATATCGCAAACAAAAACCGATTGTGTTCAATTCAAATGAAGATAGAGGAACGCTCGCTGAGAAGATTGGATATGCAGCTGCTAGCCGCTTAATTGGACAAGCTGAAGCATTCTTAATTGAAGCTGAGGGAACGGATTATCGTTTAAAAAAAGTAAATTAATAGATTGGTAGGTGGTTAGATGTTTAGACAAATGATGGGGTTCAATGGTAATCCACTGTGCGTGATTTATTGGCACCTTAACGGCCAAGCTCAATCCAGAACGGTTTGCTATACAGAGGACGATAAGAAATGGGCGTTAGATCGTTTTGATACGGTGGGTGATTTTTATAACAGTTATGAAAGGGCCGTTATTGATTATGGTGATGAAGTAGTTGAGTACGGTCATCTGAAAGAGAAGTCAGCTTAATGTTTGAGTATGTCTGCAAGGATTGTGAAGTGTCGGAAATACAGTGCAAGGTTATACCTAAAAAAGCATGTCCATCATGTCAGATGGTTATGGAGGTCATTGAGTGGGAGGGGATGGAGTGAATCCTATCGATGAACTAAAGGACGTTGTTGCCAATCAGAAAACGATTCGGACAAGCCGTTTGGCTCCTATCCTTAAAAACATCGAGACTATGTACATCCAGCAGGGGCAGAAAATAAAGCGGCAGCAAGAACAGTTAAACAAGTTCAATAGGGGTAAAAAATAAGTGGTTTTAGGAGGGAGAACATGCCTTATTATTATGGATTCGGTAGATATGAGGATGATTATATGGTGCCGCCTAGAACGACTAAACAGGATATTTTAGCTTTGATTGATCTAGCTATCGATACGGAAGATGAGGTATGGTTTCTCTCTTTAACCGATCGGCTAAAAAATATGGAGTAAGGGAGAAGAGTATATGGCGAATAAAATTTCTCGACTTAACAAACCGCGCATGAACCGAGTGATTGTACTTGAAGAGTTGAACTTTGTTTGGGATGAATGTGAACTAGAAGAAGTCGCCAGTATGGTAAATCAAGGTGATGATTTTTTCAAAATCGGTCAACATTTTAAACGTGATCCAGATGAAGTATTGCTGGCATTTATCCACCTAGCTAGACAAGACAAAGTAAAGGGGATACAGAATGAATTGCCCATTATGCAACCGTCCACTTAAGAGTAAAAGGAGTTGAAGGATAAGTAATGACTAACAAGTACGGCAACAAGAAGGTCATTCGGGATGGCCATGAGTTTGATAGCATTGCTGAGAGTAAATATTATGAGCAGCTAAAATGGTTGCTTGCATCTAAGCAAATCAAGAGCTTTAAATTGCAGCCGCGATATTTGTTGCAAGAAGCTTTCAAAAAGAACGGTATCACTTTTCGGAAGATTGAATACGTAGCAGATTTTGAAGTTCATAGATTGGATGGTTCCATCGAAGTCATTGACATAAAGGGAGCTCCACCGACAGCAGAGTTTAAGCTGAAACATAAGCTTTTTGAACATAAATACTTACAAAGTCTTACCGTTCTTTTCTATAAGCCTGAATATGGCGGCTTTATAACATGGGAAAGGTTAAAAGAAATTGAAAAGAAGGTGAAGCCAAGTGCGAAAAAGAAACCTCGTGTGGGTTCTGCTGTATCGAAAAGAGCGCGGAAAAGACGTTTATCTTTATGAGCAATTGCGTAAGAAGCAGCTATCCAACATGTTGAAGCACGGATGGGAGATTTGCGGGTAATAGTTGATAATACTCAATAGACAAAAACTACGTAACAAGATAAAAAATGAAATAAAAAAGACCTTATTCAGGTCTTGAAGATTGGCTTAAGAATTCTCTAATTTCATCAATAGTTATACCTAAATCTCGGGCATATAATATCAATTCTGCCCATTCTTTATCTAAACCATTTTCGATAATTAAAGAACTTAACATGTGTGCCCCCCTAAAATATTTTAATTATTTTAGGCAGCTCAGCCATCATAGTTTAAAACCTTAGACCTGGAGCTTTGTGTCCCAATCTTTCGAGAGGTTTACCTTTATCTTTTTTTAGTATTAACATGGTATCGATAATACCATTATTTTACTACATGGTTAATAGGACCTGCTAGGTATTTTATTCCGAAAATAAACATTTATTATCGAAATTAGTAATCAAAAAGATGAACAAGTTTGATGAAAAACGCTACTGAACGTGGTAGCGTTTCTGGCGAATGTAAAAAAGGAATTATTATAAAAAAACCACCTCATTAGCGAATGCTTTTAGAGGTGGCCAGTAGATTAAGTTACTATATCAGTTGTAGCGTCAGGAGCATAATTTGTTACTACTAAAACAACCGGTGAGTTTGCTTCGACTGTAGATCCAAGAGGAACGGTGATTACTAATTGTCCTGTTCCTGTACCACCTGGTGTATAGGTAGATAAACTTTCCATTTGCAAGACGCCATTTATATAGACATTAAAGTAACTATTATCAGTTGCTAATGCAGGTAAAGTAGTAGCATCTGCACCTGTATCTGTCCAGAAATCTTCAACAGGAATTGTGATTGTACCAGCACCTACTACTTGTGCCGCAACCTCATTAAAGAAACGTTCTACTGTTGGGTCTACACTGACTGAAGTAGTTCCTGTAATAGCCAGTTTCATGATTTTTAGTGGCAATCTATTCACCTCCCTAAAGAATTCTATATATCATATGGTGGTTTATGGAGAATGATTAGACTGTTAAAGCATTTGTGAAAAATGACGAATCACTTTAGAAAGGCTTTGATTATATATTAATATATAGGTTTTATCGAGGAAGTGGGAGAAGTGTCAAAAAAAAACTCAAAAGTATACTTGAATTTACCAGGTATACCCAAGGAGGAAAAACGTTTTATTTCCCCAAGAAAAGTATTGATATATGAATTTTATGCAATTTCTGACGGGTGTAGTCTAGTCTATAAAAACAAGGATGGACTTTGTGAAGTTGCAAAACAAGAAATTCTTGACCCGAAAGAAATATCATACATGAATCTTTTTATTAACGGCGTTCTACAGCCATATGAAAATTACATTGTAAAGGAAGGAGAAATTCGGTTAAAAACAGTGGATGTACCAATTAAAGGTGCACCAATTGTTTTACAAATGATAAAAGTATTATGAAAAGCTTGTTTAAATGAAGGAAAGCTTTGAAGTTAACTTTGTTAATTGAAAATTTAACTTGAATATTTCGAGGAAGTAGGTACAGGTAAGACAAAATAATCGTAATTTCCAAGTAGGTGACAACTGATTGCTCTGATTATGAACCAAAAGAAGGTTATGTAGTTATGGAATTTGTTTAATGCGCATTCCGAATAAAAAGCGAAATAAGAAAGGTTTTTATTATGTCAAAAATAACGGAGATATATGCACAGTATAAAGCAGGGGAAAAGTTTAAAACTGTTTTAGATTTATTAGAAGAACCCTTGTACATTAAGCATCCATCGGATTTAGTGGGGAGTAAAATGAGAGGGTTGGCCAAAAAACACTCTAAATATTTTAAACGATTTTAACACACAGCTCGAAGAAACCCGAAAGGAGCAAGGCTCATTGGTGGTTAATTCAATCAATAAATAATTAGTTAAAAGGCATAATGCTCAATTCAGAAAATAATAAATCATTTTGATTTAATTTTCTGATATTTGTTCAATAAAATATCTAACTCTTGACTGTACTTAATCGTATCAGGATGCGTAAGTCCTTTTGATATTCCAATAGTAATCATATGAGTTCTCAAATCATAAATGGAAGTTTCCAAATGTTTAAGAGATAAAGCTTTTGTATTCATGACTTAGCTCCTGTTAATTTGTAATTAAAAACCAAAGTGAAACAAGCATTTAACATTATAAACTAATTATTACAAAAATGTAATGAGACGATGAAATTTTTTTAGGAGGTTTAAGCCTATAAAACCGGCTGTCAAACTAGCAAAATTCAATGTGGCCTTATATCCACTGAATTTTATTAATAAGAAGGAGGTTTAAAACAAATGATTGGTGAAGTTCGTGAATGGAAAATGACGGAAGAAGAGCGGTTAGCTTATATTAAGAAGCATCCGATTAGACCGACGAAACAAGCTAAAAAGAATACGAAAATGGATTATAAATGGAGGTCTGAAAAAGCGGTTGCTGCAAGAAAGAAGAAGGGTCCTATATAAATGAAAATTCCCCGTCGGCCAACGGGGAACGATTAGAGATTTCTCTATGATTAGACACTATTATTTTAACACACAAGGGGGAATCTTTTCATGAGATTACAAAATATTGATATAGATCCTAGTACTATGAGACTAGAAGTTGATATAATGAGTCAAAAAGGGAGCTTTGTTGTTGTCGTTTGCGATGGTAAGGCCCGATTAACTCGTTTGCCTGAGCATGGAGAAACAAAGATCATTACACATCAGGGGAAGGTGAAACGGGTTAAGTTCGATGAGGGGGAAGATTTTTGAGTAAGAATAATGAGGTGCAAATTGTTGAAGATGTAAAAGAGGAAATGCAGAATTGGATGCTCGAACAGCAATTAACTAACATGGAAAATACATTGTCTGATACAATTTCATTTTTTTCTACCACATTTGCTATTGTTGGTATAGGAGTTACGATTCTACTTGTTTTTGCTGGATGGTGGTTGAACCGACTATTTAATACAAAATTAGAAAAGGTACAAGAGTTTTCTAATTCAGTTAGTGAAAATAAAACTGATATTGAAAAAATCGAAAAAGAACTCATAAAAAGGCTTGGACATATCAAAGAATTGGAAAATTCTCTTCGAGAGGAAACTGGTAAGTTAACAAATCAAGAAGAAATTAATAGTTTTCTAGAAAAAGAAAACAATTATTTAAAAGAACAGGTTGAGTTTACACTTACATTAACAAGGTTTCAAAGTGTTATATTAAGGATTGAAGAGCATCTAACCAAAATAAATGAAAGTATGATAGAAAGTTCTGAATGGGGGAGTGAGAGTGAGACTCCAGTAGAGGATTTTGAGTGGCAGAAAAAAGACTATTTAGAAGCAAAAGCTATATATGAACATTTTAATGATACTGAATATCACCTTGCTGATTATTTGGGTGACCTGGAAGCGGAGGAGCAAGGTGATAGATTGGAAGAATTACAAGAGAAATTGAAAAGTGCTCAGGAGTTTTATTATTTATTATTATCAATCTTAGAGAAATAAGTTCTACCAGCCCTCTGGAGGACACTGAATGACGCATTAAGCGTTGTTTGGTGTCCTTTTTTATTTGTCAAAAGGAGTGAAAATATGAATCCGCCAATGCAAAATCAATTGATTAAGTGGAAACAACATCAAGAACCTACTCCTAAGAAACAGAAACATCGTCAGGAATCACAGGAGCGTCATACAGACCAGTTAAGTGATTGGGAATGGAAAGAACTTATGGGGAAATTCGGCCAAAGATTGAGCCGACGTAATGGCGCATTAAGAAGAGGGAGGTAGGAAGAGATGGGAGCAAAACAACTCAGTTTATTTGAAGATATAAACGAGAAAGAAGTCCGACGTACTGTAGCGCGTGAACTTAAACAATATAAGGCTTTAAAGGTAGCACAGCAAAATAGGGATGAACGACTGCAAGAGGGAATCAACCTTCTTTTTCCCTCTCTCAATCAAAATGAAAAAGAAAAGGAGTTAAAGGTAAGACAAATTGACAGGGCCTTAGAATATGCTCTTGATGAAGTGGAGCGTCAAATTGTTAGGGAGAAGTATCTTTCTCCTAAACGTGTGAAAGATATCAATTTATATCTAGATATGGGGATGACGAAAGATCAATATTACACAAGAAAAAAAGAAGCTATATTTCTCATTGCAGCAGCTCTTGAAATTATTTGAGGGCTGCTTTATTTTCCTGACAAAAACCCGACAAAAAGCAGGACATTTTTAGGGATAAAAGAGGGGAATTTTTATTTTTCTATTGAAGGTAAGATTTTCTTATCAGGTGAACACTTGATGGGAGATGCATCGTTCCCTTATCAATGGTGTACTCGAGTGTATCGAATGACTGAGAAGGTTGCCGGCTGAAATTACGGGGGGACAACTGGAGTCTAGCTGTATTGCGTGCGATAGCTACGGGGATGCAAAGCGTGAGATTCCTTTGCAAAGACTGACTGTCGATTTGTACAGCGACCGTTACTACAATCCCGGCCTCCTCCTGGGTGATTGATATAGGACGGGATAATTAAATTTATTAAGCGACTAGCATAATGGGGTGAGATATTTAAGTGTGCGTCACCTTTCGGTGGTGTTTTTGTTTTATCACATAATTTTATTTGGCAGGTGAATCCCTTGATAGGATTGAACTTTTCTCTTTAGTTAATTAAAGAAATGCAATTTTCAATTTTATTATATAATTTTACTTATGCCCCATCCTTATAAAAAGGACGGGGCACTATATGATTTTTGAATTTTATTTTTTGTTTTTTATGAAAAATAAAAGCCTAAGCCTAAACTTAATGTAGTTATTAGCAATAAAACTTTCTTTATAAACTTTTTTTCTAAATTAACATGAAAAAGCATTTGTTGGCCTGTATAAATAAAAATTACTTTCATTTTACTCCTAACTGTGCCCAGTCATAATAATATTGTATCCTTGAGATAATAACTTTATTCATTGGTATATCAAGGAAGTTTGCAGGGATTTATCTCTTTTTGTCGAATTATCTTTGGCAAGAAGGGGGTGAAAACATGGAACCGAAATGTCCTGATTGCGGAATAATAGGTGTTAAACATATTGTAGCAACAGAGAGTGAAGAAAGAAGCCAAGGTGGAGACCCATGGTTTGAAATTGCACATTGCGATAAATGTGGGCACGTGTATGGGGTTTTTCCTAAAATCGTTCATAAGCCAAGTATAAAAGTCCCAAGTTTTGAATAAGACTTGAATTTATATTTTGATGATGAGGCATCCTTCGGGGTGCTTTTATTTGAAAGGAATAAAATAAGAATAATACAAGCTATTCAACATATATTTTTAAAAATGTTAGAGGAGTTGGTATTATGGGGCAAGATAAAGAGTTATGTGTAAATTGTGGAAAACCTATCTATAACGGTTTTTCCTTTTGTTCAGATGAATGTGATCTGGAGTATAGATTAGACGATTAGTAGGAGCATCCATTGTGGGTGCTTTTTTCTTTGTTCCAAAATAACTCAAATCAAAAGGAGGTGGCAGGTGATGAGGGGTGGCTGAAAAATACGAACTAGCCGAACATGACTATATGAGCGGTATGAAATATAAAGATATTGCTGAAAAGTATGATGTCTCGATTAATACCGTTAAGTCATGGAAGACTCGATATAAATGGTCAAAAGATAAAAAAGGTGTGCACACAAAACCAAAAAGTATGCATACAAAAAAAGATACTCGGAATAAGGAGAGTATTACTGAAACAAAGGCTGCTGTTACAGATGATTTGCCGCTTAATGAAGATGGCGAATTGACCGATAAACAGTGGCTTTTTTGTATGTATTACGTCAAATATTTTAATGCTACAAAGGCATATCAAAAGGCTTATGAATGTGATTATTTTACAGCAAATGCTAACGGTAGTAGGTTGCTAGTAAAGGCTAGTATTAAATCTGAAATAGAGAGCATGAAAAAAGAAGTGGCTGATGGTCTAATGTTAGATGCGAGTGCGGTTTTACAGAAATACATCGATATTGCTTTGGCTGATATAACTGACTTTGTTGAGTTCGGTAAGAAAGAGGTTCAAGCAATGGGTGCTTTTGGCCCTTTAGAGGATGAAGAAGGAAATCCTATTATGGTTGAAGTTAACTATGTGGATTTTCAGGAATCCTCAATGGTCGATGGAACAATCATAACCGAAGTCAAAAAGGGTAAAGACGGCGTATCTATTAAGCTAGCTGATAAGATGAAAGCTTTAGAGTTCCTTTCTAAATATACGGATCTTCTTTCGGATAACGATCGTAAGAAGCTACAGGAAGAAAAACTTAAAGCTGATATTGCAAAAGCTCGTTCCGAAACGAAGGGTTCTGGAAATGCAAATATCAATGTTGTTGATTTCAGTAATTTGAGTACAGAGGAGTTGAGAGCCATTGCCAACTCTAACAAATGAACAGATTGAAGCGTTAGTTTACGAGGCAAATAAAGAGCTTGCACGCCGTAATTATCGCGATTATGTGGAATATGTTCATCATGGCCATTTTCAGCATTTCCGACATACGGAGCTTGTCTGTGAGACATTACAACGCATTGCTGATGGTGAGGAACTATCGGTGCTTATTGAAATGCCGCCGCGTCATGGTAAGTCAATGACAGTGACTGAAACATTTCCAAGCTATTACATTGCGCGAAATCCGCATAAACGTGTTATTGCCGCTGCCTATTCGGATGGCCTTGCTACAAAGTTCGGTCGTTTGAATCGGAATAAGTTTGGGGAGTTTTCTTATTTATTCGGTGAATTGCTATCAGAATCCAACAGTGCCACAAAAGATTGGGGCGTTGAAGGAAAACGAGGCGGTATGATTGCGACAGGTATTGGTGGTTCTATTACAGGTCAAGGTGCTGACTTGATGATTATTGATGACCCGATTAAAAATGCCGAAGAAGCCGCTTCTCCTGTTATTCGAGAAAAGATATGGAATGAATGGGAGTCGACGCTTTCAACGCGTTTGCATAAAGGCGCATCGTTAATTGTTATCATGACACGATGGCATGAAGATGATTTAATCGGTCGGTTGCTTAAAAAGAGTCCTCGTAAATGGATTAGATTACGACTGCCAGCAATTGCAGAAGATGATAACGATTTACTTGGTCGTGCTGAAGGTGAGGCACTATGTCCGGAGCTTGGATTCGATGAACAATGGGCAGCGGATAAAAAGGTTGAAGTTGGTTCGAGAACATGGGCTTCACTTTACCAACAACGTCCGACTCCAGCTGGCGGTGCTATATTTAAGCGTGAATGGTTGCGGTACTATGTCCGAACACCAGAGCAAAAGCGTGAATGGGGCTTGAGTGATGACGTGATGATATATCCAGTGCATATCGATAAAATGGCTCAATCATGGGATTGTACATTTAAGGAATCTGATAAAAGCGACTTTGTTGCTGGTCAGGTATGGAGTAAAAAACAAGCAAACTTCTTCTTGGTAGATCAAGACCATAGACGAATGGGCTTTCCTGAAACGGTAAAAGCCATTCGTGCTATGACAGACAAGCATCCACAAGCACGAAGTAAATATATCGAGGATAAGGCAAATGGTTCTGCTGTTATTCAGACATTACAGGACGAAATCAGTGGGATTATAGATGTTAATCCAGAAGGAGGAAAGGAGGCCCGTGCTAATGCGGTGTCTCCTTTATTTGAAGCCGGCAATGTTTATTTACCACATCCGTTAATGTGTCCATGGGTTGAGGAATTTATTGAAGAGCTGGTCAGCTTCCCAAACGCTGCACATGACGATATGGTGGATGCTTGTACGCAAGCACTGAATCAGATGTACAGTGGTAAAACGAACGTCGTGGATCGATACAAGAATTTGTTAGGCAGGTGATAACAGATGGGTATTTTAGAAACCACTAAGCGATACGTGACCGATTTCATGGACGGTGTAGGGCGTAACGGTAAACGGGATAAGTTAGCCCGAATGAGCGCAGGTACTTATGTGCGCACACCAGCACATGAGTTAAATGCTTTATATGCTGAAAACCGAATCATTCAAAATGTGGTCGATATTCCAGCGGAGGATATGACGCGCAACTGGTTTACCTTGCGTTGTGATAATGATGAGCTTTCACGAAATATCCTGAGCAAGCTTGCTGATCTAAATGCAAAAGACGCTTTCAAGCGCATGATGATGTATGAGCGTATTCAAGGCGATGGCTTTATCTCGCTTGGTGTCACGCAACCAAGCATGTTTGATTTAAAACAACAAATGCCGGATAAGGTAAAATCGGTCGACTACCTACATGCTTTCAGTAGTTATAAGGTCAGCGAGTTCATCATAAATGAGGATGTATTCGACATTCATTATGGCAAGCTCGATTCATTAGTCATTGACCGTTCATCTAAGCATATGGCAAGCAAAGTACAAGGGAATGCAGCGGTTCACACTTCACGATTGTTACATGCTCGTACACGATGGCTAGAAGGCGAGGTACAAGGACAATCGCTTATTGAAGCAATGAATGATGTGTTTAAGGTATTTGATACGACTCTGTGGAGCGTAGGTCAAATCCTTTATGATTACACATTCAAGGTGTACAAGTCGAAGGATATTGATGGTATGAATTCGAGGGATAAGCAAGAATTATCTATGCTAATGGATTTCATGTTTAGAACCGAAGCACTTGCATTAATCGCGAATGACGAAGAATTAACGAAGCAAACAACAAACGTCAGCGGTATTGACCAGCTGATTGATTTTGTATGGGATGTAATGGCTGCTTCAGCTCGAATGCCGAAGACAGTTCTTAAAGGGCAGGAGTCCGGCACTATCGCCGGTGCTCAATACGATGTGATGAACTATTACTCTCGTATTGCAGCAGACCAAGAGAACGTGATAAAGCCGTTACTCGAGAGATTAATTCGATTAATCATGCAATCAGAAGAGTTCAACGTAGATCCTGAATCGTTAGAGTGGGAAATCAAGTTCAATCCTTTATGGCAAGTTGATAGCAAAACAGATGCAGAGATTCGTAAACTAATCGCTGAAACAGACCAGATTTACATTGTAAATGGTGTTCATACGGTCGATGAGGTGCGCAATGCTCGCTTCGGTCAATTTGGTTTAACTGAGGAAAATAAATACTCTGGTGATAGTGCTAATCTAGACGATATAGCTAGGAAAGTGTACAAGGGTTTTCTAGATGGTAAAGCGTAATATCCCACCTACACGCTATCCATATGCTGTTGAAAAGGCCTATGAGCAAGGTATGAAGCGCATGATTAAAGAGATGGTTCGTTTCACACTTCAGGAGTATGATAGAGCGATTAAAATGAACATCAAAGCTTATCAAGCTGATGCTGATGAATTAACATTTGCGCAGCGTGTACTTAAGCTGGTTAGGGCGTTGACGTTAAATATTTTTACTGACTCCCAAATTACGAATCTTGCAAATACATTTGTGAGTGGCCTGAATCTATTTAACATGAAGAATATGAACGATCAAGCGAGAGTGGCAGCGGTTAATCCTATACAACATGAGGGTTGGCTAAATGACTTCGTAAAATCATCTGTAACGCAGAATGTAGGGTATATCAAGTTCATTCACTCCCAGTACCATGACAAAATTGAGGCGATTGTGTACGAGGGGATGAAGAACGGTACAAGCATGAAAGAGATTCGCAATCAAATCATGAAAACTGGAAAAGTCAGCGAGAGTCGAGCAGAGTTTATTGCTGTTGATCAAAGTGGCAGTATACATGGACAACTAACAAGGAGACGTCATGAGGCGATGGGGGTTGAAAAGTTTACTTGGTTAACTGCAGGTGACGAACGTGTGCGAAAAGAACACCGCAATTACAGCGGTAAAGTGTATGACTATAAGAATGGTGCTAATGGGAAGTTTCCAGGTAGCGATTATCGTTGCAGGTGTGTTGGGACACCTGTTTTTGAATGAGTCATTCATAGAGTGGCTTTTTTATTTGCTGAAAGGGGGTGAAATATTGAAGCTCCAACGATTCGATAGGTCTTATATTAAAGACTATCAAGAAACGACAGAGGGTTATCTAACATTTAAGGACGTCCCAATTACACGTACAGGGGTTTTTCCTTATCGTCGTAGTGACGGGGCTACAAGCTATGAAGCAAAGCTTCCGGAGGAAATATTGTCAGATAGCACAGTGCAATCAGCACAATCAAAAGCTGTTACTGATGAGCATCCAAGTGAGCTTGTAACGACTGCTAATCATAAACAGTTAGCAAAAGGATTAAGCCATACAGATGCGCGTGTAGATGGTGACAAATTGCTTGTATCATTTACTGTCACAGACAGCGAGCTAATCGACAAGATTAAAGCTGGTAAGCGAGAGGTATCTATTGGATTTTTAAGCGATATTGAACAACGTGAGGGCGAATACAACGGCCAACGGTTTGATGCAGTACAAAAGAATATTGAAATCAATCACATTGCTGTTGTAGATCATGGTCGTGCAGGTCCTGAAATTGGCATCCGTAACGACAGTGATGCATGGCAGATTGAAAATGAAGGAGGAAAAGGGAAAATGCCAGTTTATAAGATTGATGGGAAAGATTATGAAGTGGATTCAGCTGTTAAATCATTTTTAGAAGCACAACAGGCGAAACTTGATGCTGCTGAATTAAAAATTAAACAAGTAGACACGTTACAAGGGCGTGTAGATGCACAAGATGCAACAATCAAAGCGAAAGATGCTGAGATTACTCAATTAAAAGAAAAACAATTGTCTGCTGATGAATTAGACAAGAAAGTTGAGGAACGTGTAGCGCTTATTGCTACTGTAAAGCCACTTCTAGGCGATTCATTTGACTTTACAGGTAAAACTGACCGTGAGCTAAAAGAAGCGGTCATTCAGTCTGTAAATCCCGAATTTAAAGGTGATAGTAAGTCTGATGATTATATCAATGCCTTCTATGATGCAACTGTCGCTAATGTTCAAGTGAATGGCTTTAGTTCAACAGGTGCTCAATCAGCATTAACGGTTGATTCAGCTGGTACTCAGTCTAAAGAAATCAACGACATGAAGGCTCAACGCCTAAACATGCGTAAATAAGGAGGAAACGGAATGTCTATTACATCCTATCCGCAATACATGGAGCCAGCGGGCAAAGCTGGTCAACTAGCAAACTTTCAAAACTATGTAGCAGATTCATATGCAGTCCAAGAAGCCGTGCCATATGGTGCAGCTGTACAGTTAAATGCGACAGGTACAGCAATCACGCCGATTAAAACGGGTGGGACGGTTATCGGTATCGCGTTAGCTCAACACATTCATGATTACGTGGAAAAGAAAGACGACCAAAAATACGAAGTGGCATCATCGGCTGCAATCGTAAAACGTGGTCGTATTTTTGTTGTTGCAGGAGGCGATATTATCAACGGCCAAGCGGTTAAAGTGGATCCAACAACTCAAAAATTCTCAACAAGTGGAACAATTACAATCGCAGGAGCTGTTTTTAAATCCAATGCAACGGCTAATCAACTTGTAGAAATCGAAATTAACTTACCATAGGAGGGAAAATAACTATGTCATTATTACGACCGCAAGATTTACAAGCTATCGATGCTAAAATCTATGAGCCGCATAAAGAGGAACTAAAGGCACGTAGTATTTTTGCATTAAAAACAGATATTCCAGCGGGCGCAGAAACGTATGCGTATGATGTATTCAATCGTTCCGGGGCCGCTAAAATTCTTGCTCCGGGCGCTACAGATATTCCGTTAGTTGATGCTGATTTAGACCGTCATACAGTCAATATTTACTCAATTGCTGCTGCTATTAATATTACGGTGCAAGAACTTCGTCAAGCTCAAATGGCAGGCATGACAGTAGAAACCGTAAAAGTCGACACGGCTCGTAAAGCCATTGCTGAAAAAGAAAATAAACTCGCTTTCATTGGTGACTCTGCTCACAACATCAAAGGTCTAACGTCAACTACTGGTATCCAAGTGTATGCCGTACCACAAGGTGTATCTGGAAAAACAACATGGGCTGATAAAACAGCCGATGAAATCGTTGCTGATATTCGTAAAGCAAAAAATAAAGTCAATAAATTACCTGGTCATACTGCTGACACATTGCTGGTTACGCCTGATTCGTTTGAATTGCTGGAAAAACCGTTCAATGAGTTCACTAAGCAAACTGTGCTGGAATATATCCAATCACAGCGTTGGTTTACTCGCATCGAAGTATTAAACGATATTAAGGGACAAGGTACTGCAGGTGCAGATTGTTTTGTCGTGCTTGATTCTTCACCAGAGGTTGTACAACTGGGCATTCCAATGGATATTACACGCCATCCACAAGAATACTCATTCCCAAATTACAAAGTGCCTTTTGAACAGCGTACAACAGGCTTAATCGTGCGTTATCCAATGGCGATTGTGCGAGGTGACGGTATCTAATGTTAGTAAATAATAAGGGTAATTTCTCATATGAAGCGGCGGGTGTTGTATTAATTCCTGGTACAAACAAAGTGGGTGAAAAGGAGTTTGAAAAATTTCTAGCTCATCCACTCATGGCGGAGTTAGATCAGCGAGGTGAATTTGTCTATGAAAAAGGTAAAACGTCTGCGAAGGATGTTATCGCGCTTGTTGAAGATGCATATGACGTCGACATGCTAGAAGTCATGAAAGCAGAAGAGGACCGTAAAACTGTTCTTGAAGCAATCGACAAGCGTATCGCTGAATTAAAAGCTGAGTAGGAGGTGCTGGTATGAGTGAGAAACTCACAACACCTGAAAAAGTAAAATCCATTGCAAAGCACCTTTCGTCATTGTCTGATGAACAGGTGCTTTTATTGATTGAAGATGCACAACTTGAAGTTGAGGAGCTTGATGTTGCGGATAAGTACAAAGAAAAACTCACTCGCTACTTAGCTGCTCACTATGGATCATTAGGTAAAAGACAGGCCCAATCTGAAACAGTTGGTCCTATTAAGCGTACATTCACTTCATCTGCTATTGATTCTAGTAAAGGTCTAGATGCCACTCCATTTGGCCAAGAGTATCAACGATTGTTAAAGCTTTATAAGCCGAAAAAAATTAATTTAACGGTGATATAGATGGAATACTTTGACGATATAGAAAACCTTGAAAAGTTAGAGCGGGAAATCAATGAGCTCAACCGTTATGCAGTAGAAATCGGTGTGTTTGGTAGTGATGACTCGTTTTATCAGATGATTGCTACGGTGCATGAGTTTGGTATGCAAATCAAAGCCAAAAACAAGTATCTAGCTATTCCTACAAAAGAGGCCGGCGAGAAGCGACCGAAAGACTTTGGCGATAAATTATTCAAACCGAAAGGAAAGAATATTTTAGCACTCGCTAATCGTGATGGTACGTTGACAACGATGTTCATATTGAAAGAATCCGTCAATATCCCAGAGCGTTCATTCATTCGTTCTACATTCGATGAAAACGAACGTGATTGGGCTGAATTTATTGAAAATCAAATCGAAAAGGTCTTGTCACTAGAAATTACAGCAAGGCAGTTATTCGAAAGACTTGGTGCTCTTATAGTTGGAGATATCCAAAAGAAAATGACAGACCTTAGAACACCTGCCAATGCGTCCTTAACAGTTGCCAATAAAGGCTCTAGTAATCCTTTAATAGATACAGGTGAATTAAGGCGGCACGTTACATGGAAAGTAGTGAGGGATGATGGATAACATGTTTGATTTCTCTGATTTACTCGAGGAGCATAGCGTGCCATTCGTCGCTTATGAAAAAAGAGATGGGGATTGGGCAGACAATGGGGATTGGGTTCCAGCGGGTAAATTGGTTCCAATTAACTTGAAAGGGGCCATCTTTCCCTTAACAAAGGATGATCTGCAATATGCTGAAAATGGAACGTATAGTGAGAAGGACCGAAAAATCTACACTACTCATGTATTAGAGGTTGGACAAAGACTTCTATATAAAAATATTACGTACACGATTCAGGGTATGGAGGATTACAGCGACTATATGGATATTAATATCTATTATGCAAGGTGGGCCGGCGATGAATCTAGTAGCGGTTAAAGAACTGATTACTCAAATAAAAAAAGATATCGGTATTCCAATCATTAAAGGGAATACAAAGGCTCCAGCGCCAAAGCCACCTTATGGGATGTACAATATCACTTCTCCTTATATCAAAGGAAAGGGAAGAGGAGCAGTTACCCTCCATGATAGTGAATCCGGACCATACGAAAAACGGACAGAGGAGTATACATTCACAATCTCTTTTTCTATTTTTGCTGAAAACACCGAAACTACTATTGGGCTTGCTCACAAAGTTCATCAGTGGTTTTTGTTTTTAGGCGAGGAATTTATTAGAGAGCAAGGCTTTGTTATCGCTAGTGTTGGAAATATCGAAAATCGAACTACTTTTTTAGTAGACGATTATGAATACAGATATGGATTTGATGTTCAGTTCAGGGCTGTAGATGAACAGATTCGTCAAATTGAAACGATTGAAAAAGTAGAAATTACTAATTTGGGAGGTTGAATAAATGCCGTTAAGTGATGTAACAGTAACCATTGATATTCAAAAACCAACAAGACTTATTGGGCTTGGGAAACCTTTAATTCTTGCTAAAAAAACAGGAACAAGTACGTACAAAAGCTATAGCGATTTGACAGCAGTTAAAGCGGATTACGCAGAATCAACGAATGCTTATAAGAAAGCAGCTGCCATTTTTGCGCAAGATCATGCGCCAGCGGAGATTGCTATTGCATCTTATGATACCGCTGCATCGGCTGGTGATCCGAAAACACCAGTAGAAGCCGTAACGAAATACTTTGAAAATGATTGGTATTTCTTGCTTACTACTGATGCGACAAATGTAGAACAAACTGCTGTTGCCGACTATGTGGAATCTCAAAAATATAAAATCTATGTTACCAAAGCAACCGCAGCCGCTGACCGCACTGCGTTCAAAACAAAAGCCTATGACCGTACAGTCGTTTTTTATCATACGATTGTGGCGGAGGAACCAGATGCGGCGCTAGTCGGTGAATTAGGCAGTCAAACGGTCGGATCCATCACTTGGAAATTTAAAACGCTAAAAGGTATCACGCCACTCGACCTCACAAAAACAGAATTAAACGCGATTCATACTGATAAGGCTATCGCTTATGTTACAAAGGCGGGTATTCGCCAAACAAGTGAGGGTACAGTAGCGAGCGGCGAGTACATTGATGTCATTCACGGAAAAGATTGGGTTAAAACGGATATGGAGAATAACATCCAAACAGCTTTTGCTAACAATCCAAAACTTTCTTTCGATGCTCGAGGAATCAGTGTGCTAAATGGACAAGCTACTACCACTCTTTTACGTGGGGTTACGAATGGAATTATCGCGGTCGATGATGACGAAAACCCATTATTTACAGTGAAAACTAAATCAAGATTGGAAACACCTGTAGCAGAACGTGCAGCTCGCGTTTATAAAGGTCTGTCATTTTCTTTCCAACTAGCCGGCGCTATTCATACCGCGGAAATTTCAGGCGAGATACTAAAATAAGGGGGATTCATTCATGGGAAATTATGATGCTAATCTATGTACACTTGTGGCTGATGGGAGATTTATTACAGGGTTTGAAGATGGTTCTTTTATTAGTGCAAATAAGAATGAAGAATCATTTTCGGTGAAGACCAGTGCTCAAGGTGAGCCAATTATTTCGGAGAATAATAATCCATTGGGGACCATTGGGGCCACATTGTCGCAAACTTCTCCTTCTTATGCATACTTACAAGCATTGGCTAAATCTAAAAAAGAGTTTCCAATTTGGGTAAACTATAGTGGGACACCATCGGAAAAAGCCGGTGGAACTCGAGCACGAATTAAAAAAGTACCAGATAAAGAGTACGGCAATGATGCAGGAGCTCGTAGATTTGAAGTTGTAGTATTTGACTACACAACTGATTAATGCTTCAAAAGCAATTAAGCGATACAAAGAGGCGGCCTAATAAGGCTGTCTTTTTCGTAATTAAAACTAAAATCGGAGGTATTTAAAATGGCTGAAAATTATCAAAATCAAGGACAAGTAAAAGAAGAAAAACAATCGAAATTTGGATTACAGGAGAAACACACGGTTGAAGGTGTGGAATACACATTCCAGTTCCCGGGTACACGCAAAACACAAGAAATCTTAGATGATTCATCAGGGAAGGGCAGCTTTAGTAACGTAAAATACCATGAAGATATTATGGAGCACGTAATTGTTAATCCAAGAACAACTTGGGATTATTGGGATGAAAATGCCGGCTATCGTGAGGTAATGAATTTAGCCGACAACTTTCTTGGTCGCCAACTCTAAGCGAAAGAAGAGAGAAGAGTACGAACGGATGTTAGTGGAAGATGAAATGTACTGGCTGCCTGTCATCGCCGGTATCGCGTCTCATGAAGACGTAGCTGTGATGACAGCGGATCAATTAGGGATGGCGGTAGCTGCCGCTAACTTGAAAATCAAATTATTCGGGAAAGGAGGATAATTGATTGTCAAGAACGCTTAGAAACACAACGATGCGCGTCAAAATGGATGTTGAAACACGAGGCTTAGCAGCAGCGAACAGACAGATTGATGCAACGCGCCGCAACATGGAACAATTGGAACGTACAGCTGATGGTGCCAGTAATGGCATTGATCGTACTAGGGGAACGTTCATATACTTGGACCGGACAATGCGAAATAGTACAAATTCTACAAATGACAATACACGTAGTACAAACCGGAATACAAATGCCCAAGCTGATTTAAATGAATCACTTGCTAATCGTGCACGTCGTACAAGAAGTGCACGGGATGCGCAGAATGATTTAACGAACAGTACCCGCCGTAATGGTGAGGAGTTAATCGGCGCACGCCGTAGATTAGTCGATTGGTCAGATTCTATATCAGATTCTAATCGACGACTTCAAAGATTAGGTAGAACCATTCAAGATACAGGAAAACAAGCTTCAACTTTCGGCCAAGATGTAACATCATCGATGGCCGATGTAACACTCGCTGTTGGTACGGGTGTAGGTTATGCTGTTAAGCAAGCGGCAGACTTCGAGCAGGCGATGAAAGATGTAGAGGCATTGATGTCTGATAGTGAATGGCAGCAATCCGGTAATAAGCTATCTAAAATGGTCACTGAGCTAGGGATGGAAACAAAGTACAGCTCCAACGAAGTTGCTGGCGGTTTGGAAGAGTTAATCAAAGCTGGTGTGTCGACGCAAGATATTCTTGCCGGCGGCCTGAAGGATGCTCTTAATCTAGCAACAGCCGGTGGTCTTGACTTAGCAAAGGCATCTGAGGTTATGAGTACGGCTTTAAACTCGTTCACAAACGATACAATCAGTTCTACTCGTGCCGCGGATCTATTAGCTGGTTCCGCCAATGCTTCAGCAACTGATGTAAAAGAAATGGCGTATGGCTTATCTCAATCTGCAGCAGTGGCCAATAACCTTAAGTTTAGTTTTGAAGAAACATCTACGACTCTAGCAGTGCTAGCTCAAAACGGTTTGAAAGGCTCGGATGCAGGTACATCACTGAAAACGATGTTAATGAACTTGTCGCCACAAACTGATGCAGCTGCAAATCAAATGGCACAATTGGGATTAGGTACTACAAACGTAGCGAATGGTTATAAATTCTTAATTAAACAGGGGATTCAACCAGCATCAAAAGGCTTCGATGATATTTCTGCATCGTTAATGGCTATGGCCAAAGAACAAGCTGGTGCTGGAGCTACAGCTACTAAGATTCAAAAAGAATACGACAAATTAGCAAGTCAATCCGGTTTGGTTTCATCTGCTTTCTTTGATGCAAATGGTCAAGCTAGAGATATGGATGAAATCTTCCAACTGTTGCAAGATTCGTTAAAAGGTCTATCTGACGAACAACAACAAAATGCATTAAAGACCATGTTTGGTACTGATGCTGTGCGTGCTGCTACAATTGCGGCTGACCAAGGTGCAAAAGGCTACAAAGCTATGAATGATGCTATGCAAGATACAACAGCAGCCAGCGTTGCGGCAGAGAAAATGGACACGCTTTATGGTTCATTAAACATGCTGAAATCATCTTCAAATACTCTTGCAACGGACTTTGGTACAGCTTTAATACCGACAGTGAAAAGTGTGACAGAAGGTGTCACAGACTTAACGAATTGGTTTAATAGTTTAGATCAATCGACAAAGGAATCGGCGGCTAAATGGACAATGATTACTTTGGTTGGTGGTGCATTAGTAACTGGATTAGGTTTAGTATCTATTGCAGTAGGAGGCGTTGTTACAGGTGTAGGTACGCTAATCGGTGCGTTTAGTAAGTTGAGAAGTGGTGCTGGGTATGTCGGTAGTTGGTTGAGTGGATCACGTCGCTCGTTTAACAATGAAACAGCTGCTATTAACGCTAACACGGCAGCACTACAACGCAACAATCGAGCTCGCAACAATCTTGGTGGCAATACTACTGGCGGTACAAGCACTACTTCTAGCAACGGTCGTCGTTTAAGTCGTACAGCGCGTGGAGGTACAGCAGTTGGCGGAGCAAGAACGATTCAAAACTTCGGTAACACAGCGAGTAACGTAGCTGATACCACGACAAATGTTGCACAAGGTGCTGGCAGGTTTGCGAGGGTAGGAAAGGTTATCCCGTATGCGGGTGCCGCACTTGCTGGACTATCTTTGGTAGGCATGACAAGAGATACTGCCGGTGAGGATTTAGGTGGATTTGGTGGAGCGTTAGCTGGTGGTGCAGCAGGTGCCGCAATTGGTTCAATCGTTGCCCCAGGCATCGGCACTGCAATTGGAGGTATGATTGGTTCTCTAGCAGGAACTAAATTCGGTAGTGAGTTTGGTGCAACTGTACAAGAGAAATGGCCAGAAATTAAAAAAACGGTCAGTGATTTTACCGAAAAGCATCCAATACTCACACAAGTAGCTACTAATGTTATTCCTGGTGCAACCTTTGTGAAAGGCGCAGCATCAGCGAAAAACGCTTACGATAATGCAGTGAAAGACCCTCTTACCGATAAGATGGACTTTGGTAAAGGGGTATCTGAATCGACAGAAAAAGCATACAACAGTTATAAAAAGCTAAATGACAAAGCGACAGAACAATTGAATTTGTTGTATTGGTCTGGGGAAAAGATTTCAAAGAAAACGGCGAAGTCATTAAAGGCGAATTATGACGATATGGCTGATAGTATTCAGAAATCCATGAAAACAAAGTTCGGTAAATCCGAAAAGACTTTATCCGATTTTATGAAAGACTCCGGTTTTTCCAAAAAAGAACAAAGTGCTATAACCAAAAGCGTTGAAACGAACCATAAAAAGCAAAAAGAAACTGTTGAAAAGTATCAAGAACAAATCAACAAAATTTTGGATAAGGCAGCTAAAGAAAGACGTTCTTTGACGGATAAAGAGCGTAGTGAAATCAACAAGATTCAAAATAGAATGAACAACACGGCTGTCAAAACATTATCAAAGTCAGCAAAAGAACAACGCACAATCATGACAACGTTAAAAGCTGAAAGTAGTGAAATTAGTGCTAAACAAGCTGCTGATGTGGTTAAGCAATCAAAGAAAGCTCGTGACGGTGCTGTAAAAGAAGCCAATAAAAAGTATAAAGACGTAGTTGCGGCAGCAGATGCGGAATATTACGAAAATGGTTCTATTACTAAGAAACAACATGATGACATTATAGCGAAGGCAAAGTCACAGCGTGATAACGCAGTTGCACAAGCTGAAGACATGCATATTAAAGTGGTCGAACAAGCTAAGAAACAAGCGGAAGGTCATATAAAACAAGTAGATTGGGAAACAGGACAAGTTCTTTCAAAATGGGATCAGTTTAAGGTTTCGTTAGCGAAAGTGTACAACGCTGTTACTGGTGCTATTAATAAAGCATTAAAGTTTTTTAATCTTCCGGAGATTCCCACTTGGAATCCTGCTGGATATAGTTCTAGTAAATCCAAAGTTGCTTCTAACGCAAGAGGGACAAATTATCATTCCGGTGGAGCTTCCGTAGTTGGTGAAGAAGGTCCGGAGCTTGCTTACATGCCATATGGAGATGCTTGGATAGTCGGGCAAAATGGAGCTGAAATTGTTGACTTGCCTCGAGGGGCTAAGGTGCTTACTGCGTCCCAAACAAGTCAAATGATGTCTGGTGGATTAAAAGGAACGATGCCGGGGTATGCGGGTGGAAATGGTGGATCGATTAAAGACGCTGCTAGTGCAGTTCTTGATAAAGCGAAGGATACAGCAAGTGGTGCCATTAGCAAAACGAAAGAAGTAGCAGGCAGTGCATTAAATAAAGCGAGTGAAATAACGGACGATGTGATGTCATTTATCGCAGATCCAGCAAGTGCCATTAAAAAAATTATTGCTAAGAATCCTCTATCACATGATATTGGTGGGATTGGTAAAGCTGCTCTCGGGAAAATAAAAGACGGCGCAGTTGACTATTTGAAAGATAAAATTAGTAGTTTCGGTTTTGGTGCTGGTTCTACTGGCGGCGTGGGTATTACCGGCGGTGCGGCGGCTTGGTCGAACATGATTATAAAAGCCGCGGCGCAAATGCAGGTAGCGTTATCTGGTAGTGAATTAAAAGGAATCATTGCGCAAATCCAACGAGAGTCTACCGGTAACGAAAAGATTATTCAATCACCAGCTGTAAACGATATTAATATGAGGAATGGTAACCCAGCGCGTGGATTGCTCCAATATATCCCTCAAACCTTCAATAAATACAAATTGAAAGGTTTCGGGGATATTATGAACGGGTATCATCAGCTACTAGCGTTCTTTAATAACTCAAACTGGCGTAGGGATTTACCTTATGGTCGTTCCGGTTGGGGGCCGACAGGAGCAAGGAGATATGCAACAGGTGGCATTGCTTATAATCCGCAAGTCGCTACTTTAGCCGAGAACGGATGGAAAGAGTTTATCATTCCAACTCAGCCAAGTATGAGAAAAAACGCTCATGCTCTGCTTCAACAAGCGAATCAGGAGCTTGGCCATACACCTCAAGATTCGTCAGAAGGCAGTTACACACCATTAACAAGTGTTGCTAGTTCTTCTGAAGATTCTCGTGCTGCTATTCACTATAATCCTCAAATTACTGTTCATATCGAGGCTGACAGTAAAGGAAATATTGATGAAGCGAAAGTGAAAAGGATGTTTGCTGATTTACTTGAAGATCATTATGATAAATTGATTTCCATTTACGGAATCGGGGTGGTTCGATAATGGCGAAGCTTGGAAATGTATATTTACAGATAACAAGCGAAGATATAAATGATTCAGTAGTAGCCACCTCTTATCCTGTCGAAGAAGGAGTCCCGTTTTCTGATCACGTTCAAGAACAACCTAAATCTATATCACTGAGTGGGTATGTACTAGGCAAGGATTCTAAACAACGTCTGCAGCAATTACGACATTCCATGAAAAAGGGTGAAATACTCAGCTATGTTGGACGTTCAATCCTCAAAAATGTCATTATCTTGAGTATTGATGACAACCGAACGAATGAAACGGCAAATGGTAGTGCAGTAAACATCCAACTACAATTTATTCGTATCGTTAATACTTCGTGGGAAAAGGTGCCGCCTAAGCAAAAAACGCAGCAAAAAAAGCAAACAAACGCAGGGAAAAAACAGCCTGTTGATAAGAAGAAAACAACAGCCGTTTACCATAAAGTGAAGAAAGGGGATACCTATTGGGAGTTGTCACGAAAGTACGGTACATCCATTCCACAATTAAGGAAGTGGAATAAGTATCCTGATCGAGCCATCCCCATTGGCGTGAAATTGAGGGTGAAATAATGAGAAATTATATCCCGTTTGACAAAAACACGATTCCTGAACGCTTTGAAATCGACTTAGCGGAGGAATCGTTTTTTCTTGAAATCAATTACAACGAAATAGGCGATTTCTTTACCATTAACCTTTTCGATGCGGATGAAGAATCACTTGTATTAGGGGAAAAACTCAGGTTAGGCATTCCTTTATGGTCAGACGTTCCTAACCCTAATCTTCCGGCACCAACCCTTATTCCACTTGATCAAAGCGGAAAAGAGAATCGCATCACATTTGATAATTTCGGTGAGACGGTATTTGTTTATATTGATGATGTAGGTGATGAAGATGAGCTCTAATGCGATGTTTGGTCGTGTCATAAAAGTAACGGTAAAGGGCAAGTATTCCACAACCTTCTCTAATAAAGGTTTGGAAATACGTTTTGACGTTCCTTTTGATGATGATTCAAAGCCGAATACAAGCACAGTGGACATTTATAATCTCTCAAAAGATTCGATAAACCGAATGCAAAAAGGAGATACCTGTACAATCCAAGCTGGATATAAAGATGATTACGGTGTGATTGCAGTGGGGAAAATCACAAAAATCCTTACAAATCGAAATGGTGTAGACAAAATCACAACGATTTCTTTTTTAGAAGGAGATGATTATTCTCGGGTTAAAGTCACTTCTAAAACAGCGGACAAAGCAGAAAAAGGAAAGAAGCAAAAATTGAAGATTGCCTTTAAAGCAGGAACGAAGGGGTCAACTATCATCAAAAAAATTTGCAGCGTGTTAGGGATTAAATTAGCACAAATGAAGCTGCCGAAAGATGTTACGTATAAAAAGGGTTATACTGTCACAGGTCAAATATTAAACAACCTGGAAGAAGTCGTGAAAGATTGTGGTGCTGCTCTTTACTATAAGCGAGGGAAGTTAATCATTCGGTCGATTAAAGAAGGTGACGACGAACGATTTACACTTGAAGAAAAAACAGGTTTAATCGGTAGTCCTGAACCTTTCGATGATGAAAACGGAAAAGGATATAAAGTACAATGCCTTCTCCAACATCGGCTGGCTGTTGCATCCATCGTTAAATTGAAGTCCAAAGGAATTGATGGTAAATATCGAGCCAAGAATGGGCGACATTACTGTGATGGCGGTAATTTTATGACGGAAGCGAATGTGATCTAATGGCAAATGATACGAATTTTATCGACCTATTAGAAAGGCGAATCAAGTTATCTATCCGTACACAAGCACCAGCGAGGGTTATATCGTTCAATGAAGAGAAGCAAACGGCAGACGTTGAGCTTCTTTTTTTATCGGTTGATACAGATGGAGATACCGATAAATACCCTGTTCTGCAAGATGTCCCGATTCTTGGTATGCGGTATAAGATTTCTCATCCCATTCCTGCAAATATTGCAGGATTAACAGGGGCGTATGGTGGGGTTGATGGTTCGAATGGGATAATCCATACGAAAAACGAAATAGAATTCAAACCATTTCTAAAGAAAAATGATGTGGTCTTTGTAGAATTTGCGGAAAGAGCACTCGATAATTTAAACGGCACAACTCCTTTTGATCCCGAGTTTAACCGGACTCATGACCAGAGGGATGCTGTAATAACAGGAATATTAAACTTTGCTCCATAAGGCGGTGATAACATGTTTTCTCCCAAAATAGTGGATGGAGACTTAGTGATTGATGAAAACGGTGATATCGTCATGGTGGAAGGTGATGAAGAATTGGCCCAGTCCGTACGGATGATTCTCGAAACTAGAAAAGGAGAGTTTTTTCTTGAACCGGACCATGGCTTGGTTTTCGATAACCTTTTAGGGAAAGAAGCCGACCTAGCAAAAGCTCATGAAGATATCGTTGAAGCAGTTTTACAAGAAGAGAGAATTGCCTCTGTTGAAGATGTTATTTTTACGGATAATCCACAAGAACGGACTAGATCTGTTTCTCTGGAAATGAAAAAAACAGACGGAGGAACACTTTCTTTGGAGGGGGTGAATATAGAATATGCTTGATGAAAATGGCTTTAAGAAAAAAACATACGCTGAACTCATTGAGGAAATGGAAGCGAAAGCTAGAGAAGGATTCGGTGAAACAATTAATCTATCACCACGTTCTTTCCTTGGTATCTTAATACGTCTTTACGCATGGTTTTTAGCTATCGTATGGCAGGTAATAGAGAAGGTTTATAACAACTCATTCCCTGGCACAGCTGAGGGGGTTTCTCTTGATCGAGCCGTAAGATTCAAGGGTATTAGCAGGAACCTCGAAGAGTATGCTTATGGAAAAGTGAAAATAAGAGGAACACCTGGAGCAACCATAGAGACTGGTTTTATTGTAGGCACGAAAAATAATATTTATTTTGAGACAACCGAAGATGCCGTTCTGGATGAAATAGGGGAAGCTATCGTAGAGATTTATGCAGAGGAAAAAGGAACGCAAGGGAATGTGGCTGCGGGCGAAATTACAGAGATTTTATATCCCGATCCAGAAGTAGTTTTTGAGGTTATTAATTTAGAACCAACAGCGGGTGGCACGGATAGAGAAACAGATACAGCTTTATACACTAGATATCAATCCTATCCTCCTAATAAAGGTTCATCTGATTTAGAAGGCATTCAGGCTGAACTGTTAGAGGTGCCTGGTGTTCGTGATGCTATTGTAAGCCAGAATACATCAATGGTAGAGAAGGATGGCATTCCTCCTAAATCTATTGCCCCATTTGTGTTTGGTGGCACAGATCTCGATGTGGCAAAAGCCATTTTTGGGAGAAAATCTGGTGGGATACAATCATTCGGTTCGACTGTAGTAGAAGTTCTTGATTCAAAAAATATCAAGCATTATATCGGGTTTACCCGGCCTGAAATCATTCAGATTTATGTACGGGTGGCTTTAACAAAGAAAGCTAATTTTCCATCCGATGGGATAGAAATAGTACGTTCTCAAATCTTAAATTATATCGGTGGGGAAAGTGAGTCCGGCACAGAATATCCGGGTCTTGGACTGAAACAGAATGTGATTATTAACCAAATTGTCTGGTCTATTATAGAACTAAATATTGTAGATGATGTGACAGTTGAATTAAGTACGGATGGAGTAACATACGCATCTGGAAATATCACAGTGCTTGACGGAAAGGTTGCGAAAACGAGTTTTGATAAGGTTGTGGTGTCATGATTTTTTTAGATAACATTCTCTCAAAACTTACGGATGCGTATAAAAAGACGAAAGAAAGTAAGATTGGTAAATTAATATCGATTGTTTCTTCACAGTTAGATGATATTGATAGCACATTGAACCGTATGGAGGAATGGCGAGATATTGATTTAGCGGAAGGCAAAGCATTAGATCGATTAGGTCAAGAAATCGTTGGAGAATTCCGAGGCTTGTCTACCGATGAAGAGTATCGCTTGAAAATAAAGACAAGAATTGTGACAAACTTTTTATCAGATGGGGACATCGAGAGTATAAATCAACTCCTACAAATCTATTTGAATGAGTATTTTATTAGTGCCCAAGAAGGGTGGAGTCTTAAAGGAAGCCCTTTTGACGGGGAACCAGCCATGCTTTTTATTACGGTAAAAGGCGATGGTAATCCATACGGCATTCCCTTTTCTGACTTAAATCGAGTGGGAATAGGCGGAATAGGTACACAATGGCAATATCTCTTGGAAAGAGAATTAACTGCAGCCGATGAATACCAACGCTGGATGTATCCATTTGAAAACTACGCTGGCCACATGATGGCAGGTGGGGAACAAATCACAAATGGGAATGCACTTTATCAAGCATCTTTAGACATTAGAGGTGCTTATTCCAAAGCGGATAACCCTTATCTAATCTGCGGGGACTATGTTTCTGGAGACAATATCAGCAAGGATTACAACTCCAACTTTGAACTAAGTGGGGTTTATTCGTCGTTTTTACAAATCTATCCGATTTGCGGGAATTTTGTTGCAGGAGAGGTGATTTAATGGCTATTACAACTGGTGGACATACCAAAATGAAAAACTGGCTAAAGGGCTTTATCAAAGAAGGTCAGTACACGGTGGGTGGAGTGAAATACAAAACGCCCATCTATAAAACAGATTTAACAGGTGACGTTATTACGATTTATCTGTATTTAGATGATACAGTGAGCGGCACGATTACGAAATTTGAGTTGTTAGACCAAGACGGGGCCGTATTCGATGATCAACCAGATAACATCGTAAAACCAAATATAAACGGTTTACTCATTTCTTTTAAATACACATTAAAGAGAGTTTAGGAGGTAATTGAATGCCTTATTCACAAAAACAATGGCAAGATCGTATTAAAGATGCACAAGGAAACATTATTCAAGAGGGAACGCCTTTTAGTGCTGGTAACATGAATCGGATGGAGCAAGGGATTGCTGATGCACATGCACAGTTAGAAGAAGCGGGTCGACAAAAACAAACGTTAATCCACGGTTTGAGTGTTTTAAACGGCGGAGTCGATGCTCCAGTTAACATCGAAATTGAAGGCTGTACACGAATCCCAATGCAAAACACGGTACTCGATCCGTTGAAATATTATGTTTTAGCCGACAAACGAACAAAACTTAAATGGGCAGATGCTTCTATTACAGCAGGGGTAGCGAAGTTTACAGCAAAGGCAGAGCGTCCAACATTAATCCGCGTTGCTAATTTCGAGGGGAAAGTCGCGGGAATTACGTTGGAAAATCCGCATAATGCCAAGTATAAAATAACAGACACTATCCTTGCTATTCCTCCATCGTTTTCATCAGAGGTTAGTCAAGGGGCGTATAGTAATTTATATTCCTTAAATTCTGCTAATTCCGTTCACGGAAGCAGCGTCAACGGAGGTATCGCGCAACACCTATTCTCATTCGATATAATCGCAGAAGTAGAACGCCAATTAGGCCGCATCCCGCGCTCGACAGTTGCGGATAAGGTGCAGTGGCTGAAGGATAATGTTTCAAAAATTACATGTAATTGGCATGGCTTCGGATCGTCCGTTGGTGGAAATAAAGCTAGTTTAAAAGTATGGCTCAACGCTAGTAACGTTTGGTCTACAACTGTAGCAACTACAACTAACGCGGCTGTTTCTAAGTTGGCTCTTAATACAACTGCCGAGCATAGTGATTCTAATGGATTCCTTCACTTCCTAGCCTACGCCGAACCAACGGACGGCAGTGCAACGCCATCTTTAATCAACACCGATTACGTCGAACTAGAAATCGAACTAAAACCGGAGGCCATCCTACATGCTCCAAGAGTGCCGTTATACGAGGTAACGAAAGAGCATTATGATGCAATCAACGTAACGATGCTAGAGGATGAGGTTTTACGCCGTTATCCATCAGTTGAAGGTGTGCAGCATTTGCAAAATCCGTACATCATGGCAGAGGGTGAGAATTTATTGCCGCCGTTTAGTGAGTGGACGTTGAACCCTAACGCAAAAATTCTAAGCCAATATGAATTAGAGTTGAACGCCACAGCAAGCGGGCAAATTTCATCTGTCATAATCCCTGTTAAAAAAGGTTTTTCATACACCGTTTCAGGCGAGGGCATGTATTACGGAAGAAAAGAAAGTGCATCCGGTGCGATCGTTCTTACTACAAGCACCAAGACATTCACCGCGGACAGCGATTTTAATTTATATTTTTACACTTTCAACAGTGAGGCAGGAACGTTCTTGTTCAAAAACCCAATGCTCACACTAGGCGCAACAGCAAAACCATTCGTACCACAAAATAAATCTTATGCATTGTTCGAAACAAAACTAGGAAAAATCGGAGATGTTGCGGACCGTTTATTTGAACAAGATGCCAAGTATTTCAAACGCAAGGTGATTGAGGATGCTGTTTTGGATGGTTCTTCAACATGGTACGTTACGGATGCCGGTGGATATAAACTTTTTTGGACACCTATCGCGAGCAACGGTAAAGGATTAGGGGTTGTTTCTAAACACAACGGCGCACTGTTAAAAATCACTACAGATGCTTACACCGGAACGGATAAAACAGGTGATTTGGCTTATCCACGCGACAATAACTTTGTATTTCTTACAGTGTCCGACCAAGATACAGGATTTGCGGAAACATACACACCGACAGGGGACGAAATTAAAGCTTATTTCAATGGTTGGAAAGTGAAAACGGTCGATCCAACAACATTTAAACCGACAGCATGGGTATCCGTTGTTGATGGCACAGATGCACCAACGCAAACATTGGATTACGTCAAGGCGAACAAAGCAGCAAATTACACGCCGTACAAACTGTCTTATGTGTTAGCGATTCCGAAAGTTGAGGAAATCCGTTCAGAGGGTGCAATTAGCGTAAACGGATTAACACAAGTTGAAGTTGGTGGCGGGGTTGTCATGAAGGAGACGGCAACAGCGTTCCAATTCTCTAGTGCGGGGAATATAACAAACGGGTATGTTCTAAACTCCGCGTCCAATAACCCATTGGCATATCAAGCGGAAAAAATAATCGCGGTTTATAAAAACGGCATAGTCGATAGAGATTGGGTTGTGCAAACTTCAAATGCATATGGTAAAGTCAGGGTCGCTATTGAGCCGAGCAAATACGAGGCAACAGCAAAGTACGAAATTCGCTACATTGTTAATAATCGCCAAGCTTTCACATCCAGCCCGGTGAATGTATCAGCTCAATTTGCCAACAATGTCCGGTCAGCTCTTGAAGATGCGACGAAAAAAGTTGAGGATAATACAACAGCAATTTCAGTAAATACAAATATTTTGTATGATGTGTTGAAAAGATTAAAAGCGGGGGGCCTCTAATATGGATGAGTTGTTGCAAAGAGTATTACAGCAGTTAGGTAAAACACCAGAAGAATTTGATCAAGATGTTGAGGAAATGCGCAAGCAGTCAAACCCGGAAATGATGGCTAATTTAATTGCTATGCTGATGCAAAATGCAGAGTTTACCGCTATGATGCTATCAACATTAATGATGGAAAATGCTGATTTAAAATCAAGAGTTGAAAATTTAGAAGGGGGGCAACCTGTATGATAAACATGTATACAAGCGCCGTAAAATATGGATATATGACAATTGATCAAGTACCAACGCAATATCGCCTACAAGTTGAAGAAGCACTAAACCCGCAAACACCTGCTCAGTAAGGTGTATTTTTTATGACTTAAAAAGGAGTGTTGGAAAATAGAATTTTTCAAAGGCTGCATGTGGGGAGCGTTATTATCCATTCCAATGTGGATTATCATTATTTTCGTCATACAATCTCTATTAAATTAATCAACAACTTCATGATTTAAGAAATGCCCTGTACCGAGCAGAGAGATATGTAAAGGGTAGGGTTATTCCTATTTAATTGAATATAAGGTTATTAAAGTGATTTATTTTTAAAATAAGTAAATTTTATAAGACATCAGCACCGTGTGACATTATTCGACAAAATATTTAATTAGTAAGGTTATACTATCGACAACTTTCGACAAATGGTTTATATTATACGTAGAAAGCAATCATGTTGCGTTGATTGTTTTCTTTTTACTCATTGAGACAGCCAGTTTCCTTCAAAACTGGCTGTCTTTTTTATTACATCATGACCTGAGTTGCCCCGAACCGATCGGGGCTATTTTTATGTAAAGCAGGTGTACGAATGGAGAACTTTTTTCAAATCACAATTGCTACAATTGGTGGCCTTATAGGATGGTTAGTTGGCGGATGGTCCGTCTTATTAACAGTACTTTTAATCTTAAATACATTTGATTTTATTACAGGTATGGCAGCGAATTGGGGGCAAATATCGAGCAAACGTGGCTATGAAGGTATTATAAAAAAGGGCATGATGTGGGTATGGATTGTTGTGGCTAATCTTATCTATCTAGTACTAGACCATCAAGGGTTGAAAATCGGTGGAGTTATTCCGAATGCTGTTGCAATCTTATTTATTTTAAATGAAGTAGCTTCACTTGGTGAGAACAGTGCGAAACTAGGTATTAATATTCCAGAGCCAGTGCAAAAAGCATTGGCTATTTTCGATAAAAATGAAAAGGGAAAGGAGAATAAATAATGGTCAACGTGTTATCAAAGCAGGGGCTAATTAAGATTTTTATTGACCCGGGTCACGGCGGTAAAGATCCAGGAGCAGTTGGAAATGGATTGCTTGAAAAAGATTTAACCTTAAAGATTGCTAAACGAGTAAAAGAACTATTAGCTGCATATGAAGATGTAGAAGTAAAAATGAGTCGTACAGGAGATACTTATCCGACACTATCAGAACGAGCAAAGACAGCAAATGTTTGGGGAGCTGACTTCTTCTTATCTATTCATATCAATTCAGCTTCTAAAACATCAACAGGTTATGAAGATTATATTTACACGAAAGCTTCAGCGAAATCGAAAGAATATCAGAAAATTATCCATGCTGAAATCATGAAGAAAATCAAAGAATATGGAGTGCGTGATCGCGGCCTACAAACAGGGAATTTACAAGTTTTAAGAACAACGAATATGCCAGCTTTACTGACAGAAAATCTTTATATCTCCAATCCTGATGAAGCTGCTATTTTGAAAAAGGCTGCATTTATTGAAGATGTTGCACAAGGTCATGTAAACGGGATTGTTACAGCATTCGATTTGAAAAAGAAGAAGGCTGATGACAAGGAATATCACACAGTCGTAAAAGGTGATACAGTAACAAAAATCGCTAAAAAGTATGGCACGACGATTGTAAAAATCAAAAGCTGGAACAAGCTTGATGATAAGTACACGGTTCGCATTGAACAAAATTTACGGGTGAAGTAAATGTTAAAAATCCTTCTCTTAACTTAAGAGGGGGATTTTTTTGTTTAAACGTATTAAGTTTACAGATATATTCGATGTTAATTTTGAAGAAAACAACTAATTCTGTTAATTAGAATGATTTACGTTCAAACAAACTGGACATAAGGTATAATTAGAAAAAATAGTGAAAAAGGTGTGGGTAAAATGTCTTTTGAACAGTTAATAAAAGGAAGTAAATTGCCTGTTTTATTTATAGGCTCTGGATTTAGCAGAAGATATTTAAATTCTCCTGATTGGGAGCAATTGCTGATAAAAATATATGAATTTATTGGTAAACAGAAAATAGATTATGTAGCGCTAAAGTCCAGAATTAAAAACAAGGCAGAAAATAGAAAACTTGGTGATGGAGAAGTAAATTCCATTATTGCAGAAGAACTTGAAGAGGAATTCAATAATTATTTTTATGAAAGTGATTTAGTAACAGAGTACTCTGAATGGGTTGAGCAAGAAGTTAACCCATTTAGAATGTGTATTGCTACAATTGTCGGGCAGCTAAGTATTTTGAAGGAAAAAGAAGCTGAAATTGAAATTTTTAAAAGTTTAAAAAATAAAGTTATGTCTGTAATTACAACTAATTATGATACTTTAATAGAGTTGTTATTTTCTTTGACTAAAGAAAGTACATTTATTGGGCAGCCGCAACTTTTTAATCCGAACTCATTGGAATTAGGGGAACTATATAAAATTCACGGGTGTATAACTGAACCGGATAATATAATAATTACCAAAAGTGATTATGATAATTTCAAGGAAAATGCTAAATTATTTAGTGCCAAGTTATTAACTTTGATATCTGAAAATCCAGTGGTGTTTATTGGATATTCAATAAATGATCCTAATATGCAGCAAATATTGACTGATTTAGTTCGCTGCCTATCACATTCACAAATAGAAAGTCTAAAAAATCACTTTTATTTAATAGAATTTGATAGTGGAAATCAAGAATTAGTTGAAAAACAATTTTTATTTAAAGCAAAGGCTTATAATGGTGAGGAAACAGTATTTCCTATCTCTGTGATTAGTACAGATAATTACGGAGAGGTTTACACAAAGCTGTCAAATTTAACTCCATCTATGAACATTAACACTGTAAAGCAAGTAAAGCGCATAGTTAAAGATATAGTAATACAGTCAGTTGAATCTAATCAAAAGACAGATGATGTTATGACTATATTCATGGATGACGTAAGTAAATTATCAGAAACTCATCAGAAGTTTGCTATAGCCGTAGGTAATGTTAAAGACATAAACAATGCTTATGGGTACAATCTCCGTCCTATCGAAGATGTGTTAGAAGACGTGCTATTTGATAATAAGAATTTGAACAGTAAGAGGTTAATTGAAGAAACATATGAGTTGGCATACTTTAAGATTAACCGTAAATTACCGATATATAAGTATTCAAAGGATTTAAGTGCGAAAGAAATTAACGCCTGTCCTAATGTAAATCATTATCTTAATTCTCATAATACTAAAAAACATTATTTAAACAATAGTATTATAAAGTCTTTACAGAATGTTCAGGTAAGTAATGACATAAAAGATATGCCGCCTTTGGAGATTAATTACCGGAGAACGTATTTGTGGATAATTAAAAACTTCGAAAATTTACCAATTGAAGAACTTAGACTTATTCTGCAAAAGGAATTTCAAGGATATTCAGATTTTAATAGTAATAGGCAAAGTGATTATCGAAGATTAGTCGCAATATATGACTTATATAAATTCAAAGCATAAAAATAACCCTATGGAGTGTTCATATTTCAATTAATATGAATTCCATAGAGTTATCTGATGCTTTAATATTATATGCTCATTATATAAGTGTTATGTTAGGTAGTCAATGGTTAAAAAGAAAAATTCATGGCGATTGGCTTATTTAACAATTTTATTTGGATCAGCAATCCTGAAAGCTCACCTGAATAGGTGGGCTTATTTTTTTATGTCAAATCCATGAACTCAAAGGATTTGCTCTCTCCAACGCTGAATTATTCAGAAAAGGAGAGGTGATACATATGAAGAAACTACTTGAAATCCATTGTTGGGATTGTCGCCTGAGACTGGAACCAGACGATGTAGTTAACATGGATGAAATCTACACGTTAACACACGATTTTTGCAATTCGATGGGGTTCGAAATTGAAGATACGGGGACGTATGAGGAGATAGCGAAAAGACACCCGTACTATTATAAGAAGTAAGGGCCATTTTTGATTGAGAGGGGGATTTTTGTCTAGACTTTGTTGAATTTTTACATATTTATATCTATGGAAGTATGCTACTCTTATACTGTTGAAAATAGTATAAATCGAAGGAGAAATGGTAGCATGAAGCAATCGAAGAAAATGGTTAGTATAGTAATGATTGCAGTTTTAAGCTTTTTTAGTCTTTTAGTTGTAGAAAGTGCAGAAGCGAAAGCTGGGAAGAAATTTACTGTTTCATTAAAGAAATGTACAGATGGGGATACGGCTCAATTTACTAAAGTAGGTAAAACTCGTTTCTTGTATATCGACACACCGGAAAGCACAAATAAAGTAGAATCTTACGGAAAAACAGCAGCAAAATACACTTGCGATAAGTTGACGAAAGCCAAAAAAATCGAATTACAATACGATGGCACTAAAAAAGATAAATATGGTCGAACACTCGCATGGGTATGGGTTGATGGTAAATTACTTCAAAAAGAACTAATCAAAAAAGGTTATGTGAAAAAGTTCTATGATTACGGCACATACTCTTACGAAAAAGAACTAATTCAATTACAAAAAGAAGCTCAAAAGAAAAAAATAGGGTATTGGAGCAAACACAAACCTTCATCATCCACTACAAACAACAATACATCTAATAAAACAAGCTTTAAAAACTGCACAGAATTACGTAAAGTCTATCCAAATGGCGTATCTAAATCACATCCAGCCTATCAAGCAAAAATGGATCGTGATAAAGACGGATATGCTTGCGAAAGATAAAAAATAGTTGTTGAATAGTAATTGAAAGGTAAAAAAGCCCTTACTCGGTTGAAAGGGCACTGAAAAAGTCTATTTTTGAAAAACAAGAAAGCAATTACCTACTATATGTAGATAACTGCCTTCTTTTATTTACTGTATATTGATGGAGATCTCTGTTCATCGTTCAAAGAAACCACTTTTTCAGTGGCCTCCTCGGTTGAGTAGGGGCTTTTTTACCTTGTCTATAAGAGGTACCATCAACAATTTTTTTTAACTAAAGCTAATAGTTAGCTATCCATGAAGCTCTGCTTCACCACAAAAAATATGTAAGAAAACTAAGTTCTTAGATGGTAGTTAAATGAGAATATTCTCTTCGAACTGTGAATTAATTTAGACCTAAACTTTCCTCGAGATTTCCAAGTTATTTAAATGAATTATCAATTTCTAAATCTACTTTTCTATTTCACTGATATCCAGAAAATGAACGTATCCATTTGTCCCTACATATGGACCGTCTAAAACTTTAACATAATCTATACGGTGGTCTTCTGTTGTTCCATATTCGACCTTTGTACCTTTTTCCAATACTATGCCATTTTCTCTTGCATGTTGGATTCCTTCTTCATTACCATTATCAACTGAAAGACCGTAAAACCAAGCATCATCTTCACTTTGAACAAGGATTGTATCAGCATCAGTAACACCTAAATTCAGCGATGGTTTTGAATCGGCGGAAACAGTTTCTTCTTTTTTGGTAAAATGAGTTACTGTTTTGTACCCTATAAAGGAAAGTATAATAATCATTATTATTGAAATATTCGCCAATAGAATTAATTGTTTTCTTCTCACTTTTTTTTCTTGTTGTTTACGTTTTTCTTTATCTCTTCTCACTCGTTCTCTATATTCTTTTCTTTCTTCTTCAGTCAATTCTGAATGTCTTTTGTATGCCACTTCTTAATCCCCAATCTAATTAATATATAATTTTTAATTACTTCAATAATTTTTTCTTATTCCCACGAGATTCAAATTTAATTTCTGTCTCCAAAATCTGCACTTCTTTATGCCGCGATATGTGTCAAAAGGGGACATAAAGGAGTCATTTCTCTTCTTAAACTTAATTTAAGTACAAACTTTCACAATCTTACTAGAGTAAAGCCTAGGATTCTTCTTCTAAATGCAACAAGCTTGATGATTATATATTCAGATTGACTAAAAGTTACGTGTGAAGTAAAGCCCTTACTTGTTTTGAGTAGGGGCTTTACTTCCCGCAATTAAATCTCCCCATAATTCTTCAACACTTATATCCAATACTCGAGCAATCCGAAGTGCTGCTGGTAACGTCGGAACTGATTTCCCTCTTACAATTAAGCTGAAAGCGCCACGTGATAATCCTGCTTTTTCAGCGATAAACCCCTGCTTCAATCCTCGTTCATCAAGTATCTTTTTTAATTTTGTCTCCATTCTGATCACCTCATTATTTTTATATTCGATAAAAATTTTGCTTGTCCTTTAAACTTTTTAGTTATAGGACAAATCACGCCCTCAATATACATTTACAAATTCACAAAAACATACGGAAACAAGTTCGCAGCAACATGCGTTTTCTATGTTCGTTTAACGATTCGCTGTATGAATATGTAGGTGAACCTTACGGGTTCAACCCTTGTAAAGGTTCCGGCACTTATTTCAGCATTCGTTTTCCATGCAACTATTTATAAATAAATACTTAAAAGGCGGTGGTGTGATGCTGTTCGAAATTGCAACAACTTCATTGATGGCTGGCTTAGTAGGATATTCTTATTTGAAAAAGAACGGTCTCTCCGATGTAGATAAGATTCAAAAGATTTGTTTGAATTGCGGATTGACCATTAAAGAAGGGAACGATATCAAAACCATTCATCTATATCGAAAAAAACGACACGATTGGGGGATGGAATATGTATACAGAATTCCTCTTGGACTGTCCTTTCATGATTTCGAAAAGAGGCTAAATCATTTGAGGGACGGATTGAACAATAAAAAATCTACCATAGAACTTTCTGATTTATTTAAATTGAATTTCAAGACCAATATCATCAAACGAGTTAAAGATATCCTCAATAATGGAAAGTACATGCAAAAGGATGTAGAACTCGAATATGACGGAATGTTGCATATTAAGGTACTTAATCAACCTTTACCTGTTGAATTGTTTTTTGACGAAGAATTATTCAGCAAGTGTAACGAGTGGCAAATACCACTAGGTCAAACTCGATACGGATTCACTTATCACGATACAGAACGTGGTCATATTACTCTGGCCGGTGCCACTAGGAAGGGGAAAACGGTGTTTCTTAAACTTTTTATCACTTCATTAATCCATCAGCAACCAGAAAACACAAAACTCACTTTGATTGATTTAAAAGGCGGCCTTGCTTTTACTCGATTCAAGGATCTTAAACAAGTAGAAACGGTTGCTACTGATTTGAATAGTACATTAAAAGCTTTAAAAAGCGTCAAAAACGAAATGAATCAAACGAAAGAATGGTTTGATAAGAATGGATGCGAAGACATTAAAGAAGCTGGGATTGATACTAGACATTTCATTATTGTTGATGAAGCAGCGCAAATCTCGCCGCAAATCATCACCGGGAAAGAAGAGAAAGAAAAAGCGCGTCAATGCGAAGAAGTACTCTCGGAAATAGCGCGAATCGGAGCTGGGTTAGGGTACCGTCTTGTCTATTGCTCACAGTATCCTACGGCCGATGTAATGAACAAGCAAATCAAGCAGAACTGCGATACGGTTATTACTTATAAATTGAGGGATGCTATTGCTTCTCGTGTGGTCTTAGATGAATCAGGAGCAGAAGATTTACCGATACCAGGTCGAGCGATATATAAAACGCCAGATGGTGTGCAGATTGTTCAAACTCCGTTTATAACGAATGAACAAATAGAAAAAATCATTAAGCCTAACATTGTTATGAAAGCCAGGAAGGAGGATATAGCTATTGAAGAACCAGCAGAGGCTAGAAGAAATACTTTTGAGCTTGAAGAAATGTGACTATCTTTCCAGAGAGCAATTACAGAAGATGCATGATCTTGGTCAAGACAGAAATGCTCAACGCGTTCTTAGTAATATGAACGAATACATTTCTCATTTTACTGAGGAAAGGAAAAAAATTTATTACCTAAATGCAGCTGGACGCGAAATGATTCAGTCAGAAAAAGTCCGCAAGAAAACAGCCTTAGTTAACCACTATCTAATGCGAAATGATCTATACATTCACTTTGAACGCCCTTCTAGTTGGAAGAATGAAATCAAAGTAGCCTTGAATGACATGTCCCTCATTGCAGATGCAGCATTTATCTCCAATAAACTCCACCATTTTATTGAAGTTGATTATAAGCAATCCATGTCCAAAAATATTCAAAAGATAAAAAAGTACAGACAATTGGCCGCACTCAATCCACAATTCGCACTGATATGGGTTACAACAACTCCGTATCGGAAAAAGAAAATAGAATCCTTATGTGAAGGTCTGAAAGGTAGAGTTTTTCTTTGGGATGATATTAAATAGGAGGGTTTCATCATGAAAACACAAACTATGACAATCAGAGCGTTTATGAGCGGTGAATATAACAATAGGAAGAAAAGAGATTTTAGACCTCTCCAAGCTGCAACAGCTATAGTTACACCATTTATTTTATCGCCACTTAAAACTTCAGCTGAAACTATTCAAGCGGTACCCGTTGGCGCAGTCACTAAAGCTGCAGGTACTAACCTTACCGAAGTTATAGCGCATGCATTAGATCCGTTAGTTGATATCATGGTTGCTTTGTCTTTCCCAGTTGCATCAGTCGTAATCGTTGGAGCCTGTTTCTTCTTTATGTTTGGTCAAGGCGATAGAGCATGGACCATGATTATGAATTCAGGATTAGGATATGTATTAATTCAGATATCTCCATTGTTTTTGAAAATATTGAAGGATATAGGAGCAGCGATTTAAGGGAGTGAATAAACAGTATTTTATTTTCGAAGATGATGAAAGAGGGGGCAACTGATGATGGTTGCCCACCATTTGCCCACGTATATTTGAAAAGGTATAATCCAAAAAGAAAAGGCATAATCGAAAAATATAAAGTTAACGATATTTGAAAAGGTTTGATTTGGTTAAAAAACACCTGATAACTCGTCATATGACATGGAAAAGATGTTTAAACGGGTGATGTAATTTCTAGCACTGAATAATCCTTGCTATATAAGGATTATTCAGTGCTTTTTTGGTAGATTGACTACATTTCTTACCTGGAGATTTCTTTTTGAAGTGCTTTTGAAGAATTTCTCTCTTACAAATCTTATGGAGTAGGGGAACGTTGCGCAAGGTTGAATATGTAGCAGGTTTTGAGGTCTATAGCTTGGATGAATCTATGAAAGTCATCGTCATAAAGAAAGCTCCACTAATAGCAGAATTTAAGTTAAAACATAGAATGGAGATTTGTGGATAGGAGATTTTATCCGATTAGTGAATGGCGAGTTACTATAAAGGGTAGCCCCCCTCACTTACTTAACACTAAAAAAGGTTGAATAAAAAATAAAGGTAAATGCCGTTATTATCCCCATTAAGAATAATGTGTTAAATAAAATTTCCATAGACGTATTCCTCCTCAAAATATTTTGAGATATACATGGATTCGTTATAGTTATAATAGAAAATTTTGAGCAGAATTACCTGATAAGAAATGCACCTCCTATTAAAGTAAGTGTAATAGAAGTTTACTACTGCTGTATGAAGTAGGTATGAAGGAATTGTAAATATAGCAAAATAAGTATGTACACAAAGGAGAAGCATCTCCTTTTTAGATAATTTATTTACTTACCGAAATTCCCTGTTGGCAAACCACAGTCGTTAAATAAATTATTCTTAATGCTGTATTATTTACCTAATCTACATATTTAGAGCTGCACGTCGGTAATAGGATGTGCAGCAAAGGGTGTTTATATGGTCTTGATAGGGTGACCATATAAACACCTTTTAAAACATGCTCAAACTATAGTTCTTTGATAACAGCTCTAATAATTTTATTCCTGCAATACTGTTTCCTTTTTCATCTAAAGCAGGTCCGAAAATTCCAATGCCAAACCTTCCTGGAACAGCGCCCATTATTCCGCCGGATACACCACTTTTCGAAGGAATCCCAATTTTGATAGCAAATTCTCCAGAAGCATTATACATTCCGCATGTGACCATAAATGTTTTACAAATACGAGCTACGTCTGTAGGCATGATTTGTTTACAGCTTAGAGGATCGACTCCATCCATCGCAAACACCACTCCAATTCGGGCCAAATCCAAACAGTTCATTTCAATGGCACATTGCTTCGTATATAAATCCATTAGTTGTTCTACATCCTCATCCAGAATGTTATGCTGTTTTAAAAAATAACATAATGCTCGGTTTAAATGAGCCGTTTCGAATTCGGAACGAGCTACTTCCTCACAATAACTGATTGTTGAATCATTTGTCATTTCCTGAATAAAGGATAGAAGTCGCTGAAACCGCTCTTCAATAGTGTTCCCTTTAATCATATGGGTTACGACAAGTGCTCCCGCATTAATCATAGGATTTAACGGTTTTCCGGGAGCCATTGTTTCTAATTTAGCAATCGAATTGAAAGGGTCTCCGGTCGGCTCCATTCCAACACGCTCAAACACATAGTCCGATCCTCTGTCCATCAAAACGAGGGCCAAGCTAATCACTTTTGAGATGCTTTGGAGGGTAATCCTTTTTTCGATATCTCCTGCTGAGACACATCGCCCGTCAGGATAGTGAATCGCTATGGATAAATCGTTTGGATTTGCTTTTCCGAGAGCGGGAATATAATCTGCAACCTTACCGTTTTTTGTACATGTCTTCGCCTCTGTTACTAAGGCCTTTAATTCATCATTTGATTGACATAGCATATTTATCACCATTAGTAGTATGAGCCAAATGCTTTGTTTATATTAAAAAAAAGGGTGTTTCGGTGATTTTTGATGAATGGACTAACACTGACAAACTAGCAGTATAGGGCTTTGATTAGTTAAATAGACACGAGAAGAATCAGGAATAAAATGGTGATTGCTGCTCATTACAATTACAAATGTTCTAATAATATCCAGTTGGTGATGACCATTTACATAAATGAAGTGTATGAGATTCATCATTCCATAACTAGAATGTACAGCAAGTTTAATAGTAGGCATTATGGGTTAAAAACCGCCAAACTTCTACAAATAAGTCTTTTTGCTCGTTTATTTTAAATCCCAAAAAATTAATATTGTAGGTAATTGTTGTTGATGATTCCTTTTGAAGGGGACTATACAACAAAAAGGAAAGGCTGTAGAAATTTAATTGAACAGCATTAAAGCGACTATAGTGTTAACAATAGGAGGAAGAGATTATGAAAATAAAATGGTCTTCAAAGGTTTTAGCAAGCGCATTAGCTGTCTCCCTAGCTTTTAGTACAGCTTCATTTGCAAATGCACAGAGTTCAGACAGTAAAAAAACAGAGCAAACAAGTAAAGTTCAGAAAGAAGATAAATCTTCTAAGAAAAAGGAAGAACAGAAAAAGATTGTTGTGAAATCTAAAACTGGTAAAACAGTTGAAAAGCGTTTAACTAATGTAGAGTCTTCAATTACAAATATCACTAAATCTATTAATTTATATTTTGGTGTTACTGAAGATACAATAGTTGATAAAAAATTGAGCAAAAAAGCAGCATCTAAAAAGTACAATAGCTATAAAGGAAAACTAAAAGCAGATATTAATAAACTTCGTGCTATTGATAAACAGTTAGCTTCTTATAAGAAAAAACATAAGGTAAATACTGCTGAATTTGATGCATTAACAGCAAAGTCTAAAGAACTTCAGAGTTTAGCTAAGGCTGAAATCCAACGGGTAAAAGATTTAGCCAAACAGGCTTCTACTTCAAAAGAACAAAATAAAAAAACAAACACTACAGGTAATACAGCAACTAAAGAATCAGCAGTTTAATTAAGTATTACTTATTAAATTGTATAGTTCTAAAACGTTAAAAAGTCAATATTCTTAATATTGGCTTTTTAACGTTTTAGATTAGGGGAATCGATTTCAATGATTTTGTTATATAACGCGTTTGATTAATAATATTATTTAACGGAACCATTGAAATAATAGTAAAATCGAAAGAAATATAAATGAGTAGAACATGTAGATAATCTAGTTATTGTTAAGCTTGACCATTTTTTCTTCTAGGAATCTGGTAAATGTCATAAAATAATAAAAACTTGTTTTATGGGGGGAGCTAATATGGTAGAAGGTAAGGTTGTGTTTATTACTGGAGCAGCAAGTGGTATTGGGAATGAAATCGGCGTAGCATTTGCAAAAAGCGGCGCGAAAGTGGTATTTACCGATTTAGATGAGAAAAAGGTAAAGCAAAGTATAGCAGCGTTAGTAGATGAGGGATATGATTGCTTAGGATTAAAGTGTGATGTGACAAAGGAAACAGAATTACAGCAAGCCATTCATCAAACAATCGAGACGTATGGACAACTGGATGTGTTAATTAATAATGCTGGATTACAGCATATTGATTTAATTGAAGAATTCCCTACTGAAAAATTTGAATTGCTCATTCAAGTGATGCTGACGGCTCCTTTTATCGCAATGAAATACGCACTTCCCATTATGAAACAACAGAAATCAGGAAGAATTATTAATATGGCATCGATTAATGGACTTGTCGGATTTGCTGGGAAAGCAGCCTATAATAGTGCTAAGCATGGGGTAATTGGATTAACGAAAGTTGCAGCGCTAGAAGTGGCGAATTACGGTATTACTGTTAACGCTTTATGTCCTGGTTATGTGGATACACCGCTCGTTCGAAATCAGTTGACCGATTTAGCCCATAATCGCAATGTCTCATTAGAGAAAGCCATTGAAGAGGTTTTATATCCACTGATTCCTCAAAAACGGCTGCTATCGGTTCAGGAGATAGCGGATTATGCCATGTTTTTAGCAAGTGATAAGGCGAAAGGGGTTACAGGTCAAGCGGTTGTACTAGATGGAGGATATACAGCACAATAATGATTAAGCGAAAAATGTAATCGGATTCATGGATAATAAATGAATATGAAAGAAAGCTAATTAGATAGGAAGCACCTTTTCTCTTGCAGAGAAGGTGCTTTTTAATATGTGCTATAAATTATAATTAATCTCTACGTTTATTGACTTCGAGTTGTTCATGAATGATTTTTTGAAAATTCATTTAAATGAAAAATCACGTGACCAGTGTCAATTTGTGGTATGATACCATTTGTCTTAAACATAGAGAAGTAATTGTAAGAAGGTGACAGCTTGTGGGTAACCCCATAGACGTAAAAAAAGAGGGACAAACCTCTAAAGAATATCATTTGTTTTTCCTTACATGGCCTATCTTTTTAGAACTCTTTCTATTTATGTTAATGGGAATTGTCGATACGTTCATGTTAAGTGCGATATCAGATAATGCGGTGTCTGGGGTCGGTGCAGCTAATCAATATTTGCATATTGCTATTTTAATTTTAGAAGTGATTGGGAATGGGGCTGCGATTGTTGTTGCTCAGTATATCGGCTCGCGTAGAATGCTGGAAGTTGCCAAGATTTCTGCCTTAGCTATTATACTTAATCTACTTGTTGGTTTATGTTTGAGTGCTGTATTTATTTTTTTCAGCGGCAGGATGATGCGTGCATTGCATTTGTCTGGTGACATTTTGTATTATGCGGAAAGCTACTTAACGATTGTTGGCGGGGCGATTTTCCTTCAAGCAATAATTAATTCCTTAGCCTCTATTATTCGGGTGCATGGTTTTACAAAACAAGCGATGTTTGTGTCGCTTGGTATGAATATTTTTCATATTATTGGTAATTACGTACTGATATTTGGGAAATTTGGTTTTCCTGAATGGGGCGTTCAGGGAGCGGCGATTTCTTCTACCGTGAGTCGTTTTCTCACTATATTTGTGTTTTTCTGGCTGTTGTATCGCGTAATGGAAGTGCGTGTAAAGCTCGCTTATTATGTTTCATTGTCCTGGCAGTATATTCGAAAAATCTTAAAAATCGGTGTACCTTCTGCCTTTGAACAAATTATGTATCAGAGCTGTCAAGTTGTGTTTTTATATTATGTAACGTATTTAGGAGCTAGTTCCTTAGCGGCTAGACAGTATGCGATGAACATATCGATGTTTATCTATTTATTTGCTTTAGCTATTGGTATGGGAACAGCGATTATCGTCGGTCAGTTAGTTGGTGGAAATCGGCAGAATGAAGCGTACATTAGAGTATGGAAAAGTGCAAAATGGGCAAGTGGGTTAACTCTTGTCATGATAGTCATCGTCATTGTGTTTCGTGAACAATTTATGCGTTTATTTTCAGACGATCCTGAGATTATTCGTATGGGAGCAAGTGTTTTAATACTCAGCGTTTTGTTGGAAACAGGACGGACTCTTAATATTGTCATTATTAATTCGCTAAGAGCAGCTGGAGATGCAAAATATCCTGTATATATTGGTTTAATCTCAATGGTCGGCATGAGTCTGCCATTAGGGTATTTTCTTGTGTTTCAGTTGAATCTTGGATTAGTAGGAATTTGGCTAGCCATTGCAGCGGATGAATGGACAAGGGCTATTATTATGTCTTTTCGCTGGAAGAGCCGTGCTTGGGAAAAGCATGCTCTTGTAAAGCCTGAAAGTTCAGGAGCGGCATAAAGATGTAGAAAGCGATGACTCAAGAGGTGTATTCCTTTTGAGTCATTTTTATTGTACGAGAAAATTAAAATGGAAAATACTTGAAAAGTTTCGTGTATCTATGTACAATAAATCTATAACATACCAACCGGTTAGTTAATGAATGAAAGCGGATTCAAATAGAATAGGGGGGGAAATGGATGAGTCATAAAATCATCGATACAAAGCCGGTACGAAAGGGCGAAGAATTAAACGCTCGTGTATTGGAAACCTTCTTAAGAAAACATCTAGATAAACTGCCGGATGAAACGTTAATAATTGAACAGTTTGGAACAGGCTTATCGAATCTTACATACTGTTTAAAAATAGGAGAGTGGGAAGCCGTTTTACGTCGGCCGCCTAAAGGTCCAGTTGCTCCGAAGGCCCATGATATGGGGAGAGAATTTCGTATTTTATCTGAAATTCATCCGATTTATTCATTAGCTCCAAAACCTTACCTCTTTTCTGTAGATGATTCAATTGTCGGCAGCCCATTTTTTATTATGGAACGAAAAAAAGGCATTGTAATCGATTCACAATTTCCGTCGCATATTCAACCTACTCCTGAACTACGTCAATCGCTATCTAAGATGATGGTAGATCAACTAGTTACCCTTCATAATATTGATTACACAACAACACACCTTATTGAAATTAGCCGACCTAATGGGTTTATGGAACGACAAGTACATGGCTGGATTGCTCGATATGAACGAGCTAAAACTCATGATATTAAAGGAGTCGAACAGCTTCAAAAATGGCTTGTTAAAGAAATTCCAACCCCTTCTGCTGCTACGATTATCCATTACGATTATAAATTTAATAATGTGATGTTTTCCGAAGATTTAACTTCAATGATTGGTTTATTTGATTGGGAAATGTCCACAGTTGGTGATCCTTTAGCGGATCTTGGTGCAGCGATGAGCTATTGGACACAGGCAGATGATCCGGATTTATTAATTCAAGGATTGGGAAAAACACCAATTACGGTTCAAGATGGTTTTCTCACTCGTCATGAATTTATCGAATTATATGCGAAGAAGAGTGGACGAGATGTAAGCAATATTCATTTTTACTTAACATTTGCGTATTTCAAATTAGCCGTCATTTGTCAGCAGATTTTTTATCGCTATTACAAAGGACAAACGAATGATCCGAGATTCGAGCATCTTCATCGAACTGTGAACAGTATTATTCAACATGCCATTAATATTTCTACTGAAGAATAAGGAGGTGCACGCTTGACAAAAATTCACTTATTAATGAAAAAAGAAGAAATTGATTGTACGAAGATGTCTGACAATAAAATTGCTGTTGTATTTGATGTACTGCTAGCTACATCAACGATTACATCAGCCCTCTATCATGGAGCAAAAGAAGTGATTCCAGTATTAAATGCGGAACAGGCACTATTGGAAGCGAATAAAAGAAAAGATGATAGCTGCATTTTAGCAGGGGAATATGAAGGGAAAGTGATTGACGGTTTTCTAGGTCCACATCCTCTTCAGCTACAATCGTCACTTTTTCAAAAGTCGCTGATTTTATCAACAACAAATGGAACCGTTGCCATTCGAAAAAGTTCAGCAGCAAAAAAGGTGTACATTTGTTCTTTGCTAAATGGGCAAGCTGTCGCCAATAGACTTGCTGCTACCTTACATGATGAAACAATTATTGTCGTTTGCTCTGGCTCATCAAATGAATTTTGTTTAGAAGATTTTTATGGAGCTGGTTATTTTCTATATGAGCTTCTTCAACAAAAACAAATGAAGTGGGAGCTTTCCGATGCTGCACAGGCTGCCTTAGCTTTTTATACACATTCACCTAAGAATGGGCCCTCATTGTTGAATCAATCTCGAGTAGGAAAACTGTTGAAACAATACGGGCTGCAAGATGAAATAAACTTTGTGGCAAGTGAGGGAATGATTCCGACTGTTCCGGTTCTTACGAATAATTTTAGAGTCATCGCAGAAGAACAACATATTGTGAAGTAGGCCTATCTCTTGAGAAAAATAAAAAATAGGAGCTGATCATATGTATTTACGTTTATCAGATGAACAAAAGATGGTTCAAAAGACGATTCGAAAATTCGTTGAAAAGGAGCTTATTCCATTAGAAAATGAGGTACTTCGAAATGAAAGAGAAGGGAAGCCTTCCTTAGCTCCTGAGAAATTAAAAGAGCTTCAATTAAAGGCGAAAGAAGCTGGTTTTTGGGGAATTAATACACCTGAGGAATATGGCGGGGCGAATCTTGGACAAATGATGATGGCGCTTGTTTATATGGAGGTATCGAAAACGTTTGTCCCTTTCACATTTGGAGGTTCGGCGGATAATATTTTATATTATGCCAACGCGGAACAAAAGGAAAAGTATTTACTTCCAACGATTAATGGGGAGAAAAAATCATGCTTTGCGATGACAGAACCAGATGCAGGATCCGATACAAGAGGGATTAAGATGACGGCTGTTAAAGATGGAAATGAGTGGGTATTGAACGGAGAAAAAACGTTTATCACAGGTGGGAATGAAGCAGATTTTGTTATGGTTATTGCGATTACAGATAAAGAAAAACACGCGAAAACAGGACGTGATGGAGTAACCTGTTTTATTGTAGATCGCGATATGGGCTGGAAATCGGAATATATTCATACAATGGGGGACTGGGGACCTGCTGGTTTAGTATTTGATAATGTACGAGTACCTGAAGAGAATATTTTAGGTGAATTGCATGGCGGCTACAAATTAGGTTTAGAATGGATTGGTTTTGCTCGCTGGATTGTAGGGGCCCGTGCGGTTGGAACAGCCGAACGACTGTTACAAATGGCTATTGATTATTCACAAGAAAGATATACATTCGGTAAACCAATTGCTGATCGACAAGCAATTCAATGGAAAATTGCTGATTCGGCAGTTGAGATTGAAGCGGCTAAATGGTTAGTTTTAAATGCAGCGTTTACGTTGGATCAAGGAGAGGATAATCGTCATTTAGCTTCGATGGCCAAATTATATGGGGCGAATATGGGAAATCGGGTCGTAGACCGCGTATTGCAAATTCATGGAGGCATGGGGTATACAAAGGAATTGCCAATTGAACGTTGGTACCGTGAAGCGAGATTGTGGAGAATATATGACGGAACAGATGAAATTCAACGTCTTGTTATTTCAAGAAATTTATTAAAAGGTCATGTGAAAGTAGGTCAGTACGTCTAAAACAAAGGGGGAGAGTTCAGATGAATAAACGTTTTGAAGGGAAAGTCGCTTTTATTACAGGAGGCAGCAGGGGAATTGGGAAAGCAGTGCTTGAGCAATTTGCTGAAGAAGGGGCAATTGTAGCTGTCATTGATGTGAATGAAGAGGCGTTAGTATCCACTGCGAATGAGTTCAAAGAAAAAGGCTATACGATTTATGCAAAGGTTGCGAGTGTCGTAGATTCAGAGCAAGTAAAAGCGGCTGTCAAAGAAGTATATGACTTGTATGGTTCAGTTGATATTTTAGTGAATAATGCGGGTGTTATTCGCGACAATCTATTATTTAAAATGACTGATTCTGATTGGCAAACCGTTATGGATGTTCATTTAAAAGGCGCATTTAATGCGACTCAGGCTGTTCAAGAGTATATGGTTCAAAATAAATATGGTCGAATTATTAATATTTCTTCTACTTCTGCACTTGGTAATCGTGGACAAGCAAACTATGCAACGGCAAAAGCGGGTTTACAAGGATTTACAAAAACGTTAGCAATCGAATTGGGTAAATTCGGAATTACTGCCAATGCTGTTGCACCTGGTTTTATTGAGTCAGATATGACGAAAGAAACCGCAAGACGGATTGGTATTTCCTTTGATGAACTCGTTTCAGCAAGTGTGGCTAATATTCCGGTTGGTCGAAGTGGCCGACCAGCTGATATTGCTAACGCTGTCGCTTTCTTTGCAGATGAAAAATCCTCTTTTGTGAATGGCCAAGTGATTTATGTAGCTGGGGGACCAAAAACATAAGGGAGGGATATAGATGTTTCAATCATTTATTGGTGCACGCTCGGATAAAGTGAAAAACCGGGTTGAAAGAGGAGCGGTCAAGAAGTTTGCTGCTGCGATTGGAGATCTTCATCCTATTTATATAGATGAGGAAACAGGAAGAAAATCTAGGTATAAACAAAATATTGCCCCGCCCACTTTTTCACGAGTGTTCGACTATGGAACGATTGATGGATTGAACCTTCCAGCAAAAGGATTAATTCATGGTGAACAAACATATACGTTCAAACGTCCGTTATTAGTAGAGGAAGAAGTATATTGCTATACAGAGATTACGGATTATTACGAGAAATCTGGGAAAAACGGAAAAATGGGCTTTTTAGTGTTACACAATACCGGTGAAGACCGCAATGGTGAATTTCTCTTTAAAGCTAAGCAAGTGGTTATTATTACAGAAACGGTTCGAAAGGAGATTTCTGTATGACGGTACTTCAACAATTAGAAGTCGGGGAAACGTTAGTCGATATCCAATTAGAGCCTGTATCACGGTTAGCTTTAATTAAATATGCAGGAGCTTCTGGGGATTACAATCCGATTCATACGATTGATGAAGAAGCAAAAGCGACGGGGTTACCAGGGGTCATTGCTCACGGTATGTGGACAATGGGGAACTTATCCAAGTTATTCACCTCATATTATGAGGAAGGGTTTATTGAAACTTTCTCGATACGATTTAAAGGTATGGTATTTCTACATGATGTGATTCGCTTACAGGCTACGTTAGCTGAAAAATCACCACAAGCATTGCGTTTTCAAGTTAGAGCTGTCAATCAACGTGGAGAAGATGTGATAGCGGGAGACGTGATGTATTCTCTTTATGAATGATAAACGGATACAAAAGTGATGGTTCCCTAACAAAGAACCATCACCATTACATAATAGATTATAGACAGATAGATAAGCATAAGACTAGTCAATTGAAATAAAACCTGAACTAACATACTGACTAGTTAGTATTAATTAAAAATCATAAAAGGGTGTGTTTATGATGAATTTCACATATTCAGATAAGGTGAAGCAATACGAACAAAAACTATTGCGTTTTATGGACGATTATGTGTATCCCAATGAACGATTATATAAGGAGCAATTAGATCCGCATAATCGTTTTGCTAAAACGCCCCCGATTATGGAAGAGCTAAAACAAAAAGCAAAAGATCAAGGCTTATGGAATTTATTTCTACCTGACAGTGAATATGGGGCAGGATTAACGAATTTGGAATATGCCCCTCTTTGTGAAATAATGGGTCGCTCTAGCATTGGGCCTGAAGTGTTTAATTGTGCGGCCCCTGATACAGGAAATATGGAAGTGCTCGTCCGCTATGGAACAGAAGAACAGAAGCAACAATGGCTTCATCCCTTATTAAATGGGGAAATTCGTTCTTGTTTTTCGATGACAGAGCCTGATGTCGCTTCCTCAGATGCGACGAATATTCGCACGAGTATTGTTCGTGAGGGTGATGAATATGTCATTAACGGAACAAAATGGTGGTCATCGGGTGCAGGAGATTCGCGCTGTAAAATTGCGATTGTTATGGGGAAAAGTGATACAAAAGCGAATAAATATGAGCAGCAGTCAATGATTCTTGTACCTTTAGATACAGAGGGAGTAACGATTAAACGAATGTTACCTGTTTTCGGTTATGATCATGCTCCACATGGTCATGCAGAAATTGAGTATAAAAATGTAAGGGTGCCTGCCTCTAATATAATCTGGGATGAGGGGAAAGGATTTGCCATTGCTCAAGGTCGATTAGGACCTGGCCGGATTCATCATTGTATGCGGATAATTGGTGCTGCGGAAAGAGCGTTAGAAGAACTATGTAAACGAGTAGAAAATCGACAGGCTTTTGGTAAGAAACTAGCTGAGCAAGGTGTTATTCAAGAGTGGATTGCTGAATCCAGGATTGAAATTGAACAAGCGAGACTGCTTACATTAAAAGCGGCTTATATGATGGATACAGTTGGAAACAAAGAGGCCAAAGCAGAAATTGCAATGATTAAAGTCGTCGCTCCGAACATGGCTTTAAAGGTAATTGATCGTGCAATTCAAGCACTAGGTGGTGCTGGTGTAAGCGATGATTTCACTTTAGCAGCAAGCTACGCCAATATTCGAACATTACGATTAGCAGATGGTCCAGATGAAGTTCATCGTAGAGCTATAGCCAAATACGAACTGCAAAAATACCGTTAAATAAAGGGGGAACGAAAGATGCATGTAAAAGAATTGTTTGATTTAACAGGACAAGTAGCGGTCGTAACTGGTGGTGGTCGTGGACTCGGAAAGCAAATAGCAGAAGGTTTTGCTGAGGCAGGAGCAAATGTTGTTGTTTGTTCACGAAAAGAAGCTGCCTGTATGGAAGTAAGTGAACAATTGAAAAAAATGGGGGTAGAATCACTAGCGTTGAAATGTGATATTACAAATCCTGAAGACATTGAAAATCTTGTTGCAAAAACGCTTGAGAAGTTTGGCCGAATTGACATTTTAGTCAATAATAGCGGGGCAACGTGGGGAGCTCCCGTGGAAGAAATGCCGCTTTCTGCTTGGCAAAAAGTAATGAATACAAATGTTACCGGAACATTCTTAATGTCACAAGCCGTTGGGAAAGTGATGTTAGAGCAACAATATGGAAAGATTATTAATATCGCTTCTGTAGCTGGACTAAAAGGAAGCAATCCAAAGTTGATGGATACGATTGGCTATAATTCTAGTAAAGGTGCCGTCATTACATTTACGAAAGATTTAGCAGTAAAATGGGGACCGCGTGGGATTTATGTAAATGCTATTGCACCAGGATTTTTTCCAACGCAAATGTCTAAAGTAACGATGGAAAAGGGCTCCGAACAATTTTTAGAAGGAACACCACTTCGAAAATTTGGTACAGAAAATGATTTAAAAGGAGCCGTTGTATTTCTAGCTTCTAAGGCTTCTGATTTTATTACTGGTGAAATTCTTGTCGTAGATGGCGGTACAAATGCTACCTAAAAGGAGGAGGGAAAAAATGAAGAGAGATGCGGTTATTGTATCAGCTGTCCGTACAGCTATTGGTCGTCAAGGAGGTGCGCTTGCAACGGTTCCAGCCCATGTTTTTGGGGCAGAGGTACTGAAAGAAGCGATTAAACGAGCGAATATTACTCCAGATATGATTGATGATGTCATTTTGGGAAATGTATTGAGCGGTGGAGGGAATATTGCACGACTAACGGCTTTGCAAGCTGGGCTTTCGCTTGAACTACCAGGTATTACAGTTGATCGCCAGTGTGGCTCCGGTATTAATGCCATTAATTTAGCAGCGCAAGCGATTCGTGCAGGAGATGGGGATATTTATATCGCTGGTGGTACAGAAAGCATGAGCCAAGCTCCATACTTGATGAATCGACCAACAAAGGCCTATAGTTCTGCTCCGCCTGCTTTTCGTAAATCACAGCTTTCACCGAAAGAGATAGGAGATCCGCCTATGGGTATTACAGCTGAAAATCTTGTGAAGAAATACGAGATTACGAGAGAAGAACAAGACGCCTTTTCTTTTCGTAGTCAGCAACGAATGGCAGTAGCTATGCAGGAAGGACGCTTTGATGAGCAAATTGTGGCCATTGAGATTCCGAATAGAAAGGGAGAGCCGATTATTTTTAATCGTGATGAACATCCAAGACCGCAAACGACACTAGACGCTTTAGCAAAACTTCCTCCCGCTTTTCTTGAGGGTGGTTCGGTCACAGCCGGAAGTAGTTCAGGTTTAAATGATGCGGCTTCAGCGCTTGTTATCATGTCTCGAGAAAAAGCTGAACAATTAGGTCTTAACCTGCTTGCAACGATTCGGGAATATGCTGTAGCAGGCGTGGATCCGAATATTATGGGAATTGGTCCTGTTCCAGCTACAAAAAAAGTACTTGAAAAATCAAGATTAGCACTAGATGATATCGATTTAATCGAAATTAATGAGGCGTTTGCAGCGCAAGTTATTGCCTGTGATCGAGAGCTTCAGATGAACCCGGAGAAAGTCAATGTTAATGGAGGAGCGATTGCCCACGGTCATCCATTAGGAGCAACAGGAGCTATTCTAGCAACTAAGGCTATCTATGAATTAAGGAGAAGCCAAGGAAAGTATGCATTAATTACAGCATGTATTGGCGGCGGTCAGGGGATTGCGACGATTATTGAAAGAGAATAGCATGAGTTCGTACGTTATTTAGTAGAAGGTAGAACCTTATATTTGTATGTTATAATGGTAGAAAATTCTGCTAAATGAGAGGACAAATGTGTATGAGAGATAAAATACTTCGAACAAGCCTCACTCTTTTTGATCAAAAAGGGTATCGAGAAACCTCTATTCAAGATATCGTTGATTCACTCGGTGTAACGAAGGGAACATTCTATTATTATTATTCTAGTAAAGAAGAATTATTAAAAGCTATTTGCTTAGCTTATATTGAAAATCTGGTACAGCATCAAGAAGAAATCATTTATCATCCAACGAAAACAAATACAGAGAAGTTACATGATATTATCTATATGCTCATTGATCGAATTGAAAGAGAACGAAATGAAGCGCGTATCTTTTTTCGAGAAATAAGAAATATCAAGGAGGAGCATATAGAAGAAATTAAACAAATGCGCGATCGCTTCCGTCTGAATTATCAGAAAATTTTGGAAGATGGCATGAAGAATGGGGAATTTAAAGAAAATGTACATCCGAATTTAATCACTCTAGGTATGCTGGGAATCACGAATTGGGGTTACTATTGGTATAATCCTGAAGGTGAAGTATCTGTTGAAGAATTAGCGAAACTTTATTTAGATGTCATCTTAAACGGCATTAAACGGTAAATAGAGATTTCCTTAGTAAGGAGGTGAGGTTTTTATGAATTCACATATTATCGATATTCATATTCGCATGTCCGAGACGAATGCTTCTGGACATGTGAGTAATACGAGTTATTATATTTACCTAGATGATGCGAGGTCACAGTTTTTTGATGCAGTAGGCTTTGGTAGCGGTGAACAGCAGATGAGTTTTGTTTTAGCCTCTTGTTATTGTGATTTTTTACAAGAGGTATTCTTTGGCCAAATATTACAGGTTGAGACAACTGTCAGTAAAATTGGGACGAAAAGCTATACACTGCAGCATCAAATCATTGATCGAGCGACCGGAAGTCTCGTTGCGAAGGCACAATCAGTTGTCTTCTGTTTTAATCATCAAAATAAACAATCTGTAGCCATACCCGATGCGTTATATGAGGGGCTTAAACGATATGAATCTAATAATCAGTTTATTAATCCGGGCACGTAACGATATGGAATATACTATATAGGGGTTCTTTCTTTAGATTTGCTGCATCATTTCATGAAAAGGGAGCGATGAAGATGCTTACTAATCATTACAAATTTTGGCCAAGAATTCCGACCTCATTAACCCTGCCGCAAACTTCTCTGTACGATAACCTCTCTGTTACTACTAAAAGATATCCAGATAAAACGGCGTTAATTTTTTATGGAAACACCATAATCTATAAAACATTGCATGATGAAGTAATTGCTCTAGCGGGCTTTTTACAACAGGCATTTGAAGTGCAAAAGGGTGAGAAAGTATTGCTATTTATGCAAAATTCTCCTCAGTTTATTGCTGCGTACTATGCTATTAATCGTGCAGATGCCGTTGTTGTTCCGATTAACCCTATGTTAACGGCTTCAGAGCTTGAATTTTATATAAAAGACTGTGAGATTCAAACGGCTATCATCGGTCAAGAACTCTATGATCAAGTAGCTCCTTTATTACAATCTACAACATTAAACAATCTTGTTATTGCAGCTTATTCAGATTATCTTACGGCTAACGAAGTGATTCGTTTGCCAAAAGAAGTAGTAGAGCCGCGAAAAGGCTTTGAGGGAAGTCAGCATGTTTACTGGCAGGATGCTATTGCAGCTAATTATGTACCAACTGCTCATACAGTAGATGCGAATAGTTTAGCGGTAATCCCTTATACGTCTGGCACCACAGGTTTGCCAAAAGGGTGTATGCATCCGAATAAAACGGTTCAAGCCAATATTCTCGGTTCATTTCATTTTTCCAGACCAACACCCAATACAGTTCATTTAATGACGCTTCCTCTCTTTCACGTAACAGGAATGGTTCAAAGTATGCATACGCCTATTTATACGGGAAGTACGATTGTCATTATGACGAGATGGGATCGTGAGCATGCGCTTGAATTCATTCGATTGTATAAATGTACGCATTGGGTGACGATTAGTACGATGTTAGTCGATTTTTTATCGAATCCAAATTTGAGGGCCGAAGATGTAGCTTCTTTCCTCTCGATTTCAGGTGGCGGTGCAACTTTACCAGAAGCGATAGGTCAAAAATTGTTAGAGTTAACGGGTATTCGATTTGTAGAAGGGTATGGACTATCTGAAACGATTGCCCAGACACATGTTAATCCGCCAGATCGACCAAAGCTCCAATGTTTAGGTGTGCCAACTTTCGATGTGGATTCAAGAATTATCGATCCCGCGACGGGGAAAGAGCTTGGTGCAAATGAAGTAGGAGAAATCGTTACACATGGACCACAAATTATGACTGGTTATTATAACCGTGAAGAAGAAAATAAACACGCTTTTATTGAACTGGATGGCAAGTCCTTTTTTAGAACAGGGGATATCGGTCGTTATGATGAGGAAGGGTACTTTTTCATTGTTGATCGTGTAAAACGAATGATTAATGCGTCCGGCTATAAAGTATGGCCGACCGAAATTGAATCGTTTCTTTATAAACATCCAGCTGTTAAACAAGCATGTGTTGTCGGTGTCCCGGATGCAAGAAGAGGAGAAACGGTGAAGGCTTTCGTCATTTTACAAGATGAATATGTTGGTAGAATTAGTGAGGGGGAAATTAAACAATGGGCAAAAGAGCATATGGCTGCGTATAAATATCCCCGAATTATTGAGTTCAAGCAAAGTTTTCCGACTACAAGCAGCGGCAAAATTCTTTGGAGAAAACTTCAAGAAGAGGAGTTGTCGAAATTAGAAAACGCTTAATGAGATGATGGGGAAAAGGAGGAGAACAAGTGGATATTCTTATACAACAGTTATTTAATGGGCTAACCATTGGAAGCGTTTACAGTTTGGTCGCATTAGGTTTAACGTTAGTATATGGTATTTTGCACATTCCTAATTTTGCACATGGGGCCTTATATATGATGGGCGGGTATATGACCTTTACAATGATGACGAAGTTCGGCTTTCATTATTGGTTAGCAATTCTCATTGCTGTTGTGGCTGTAGGTCTGCTTGGTGTGTTAATGGAGCGGTTTGTGTTTCATCCGCTAAGAAACGCTCCTCCATTACATGATAAAATCGCTGCAATCGGAATCCTCTTGTTTCTTGAATCCTTTGCCCAATTAGTATGGGGTGGGGATTATTTAACGATGCCTACACCATATAACCAAGTAGTTTCGATTTTTGGCTTAACCTTTACAATGCAACGTTTGTTAATTATTATCGCTGCAATCGTTATTATGATTGCTCTAAATTTGTTCTTAAAAAAGACGTTCACAGGAGCAACGATTATTGCGATGTCGCAAAATCGAGAAGGAGCGAATTTAGTTGGGATCAATACAACAAAAGTGGCGATGCTGACATTTCTTATTTCAGGTGGGCTGGCAGCACTTGCTTCCTCACTGGCTTCACCAATTAATCTTGTTTTTCCGGGTATGGGGCACTTAGTAATCTTAAAGGCTTTTGTCATTATCATTTTGGGCGGCATGGGCAGTATTCCTGGAGCCATTCTAGGTGGCTATATTTTAGGATTTAGTGAAAGCCTAGGTGCAACCTATATTTCGAATGATTATAAAGATATTATTGCCTTCATACTTCTCGTGCTGATTTTAACAATCAAACCAACGGGATTATTTGTTAAGGGGGGACATACATGACTTCAATCTTCAACAAAAGAAATAGTATCATTTTCTTTGTCCTTCTTTCTCTTATCTTTCCAGCTGTTGTGCCAAACGACTATTTTCTATACTTAATGACAACGGCTTTTATATGGGTTATTGCTGTATCTGGGTTAAATATACTTGCTGGCTATACAGGCTATTTATCGTTAGCACATGCTGGTTTCTTTGCTATTGGAGCTTATTCTCTAGGTCTACTGACTGTTAAGGTTGAAATGAATTATTGGATCGCCTTTGTTTTAACACTAGGGATTACTTCGCTAAGCGGGTTATTGGTTGGCTTAATTGCTTTACGAACAAAGGAACACTTTTTCGCGATTTACACATTATGTGTCGGTTATATTATTTATTTGGTCATTGATAAGTGGGAAGGGCTAACTGGCGGAGTTCGTGGCTTAATTGGCATTCCTACACCAGCGAATATAGGATCGCTTGCTTTTGATAGTGTACATTCCCAATATTATTTAGTGTTGTTTTTTATGCTTCTTTCCCTGTTGATTATTTATAGAATTGTTCATTCTTTAACGGGAAGAACATTTATTGCTATTCGAAATAGTGAACAGTTAGCGACAACAATTGGGGTTTCAACGATGAAAAATAAATTGCTTGCGTTTGTATTGTCTACTTTTTTTGCAGGGATGTCTGGGGCCCTGTACGCCTCAGTAATTCGGTTTATTGGTCCGGAAATTGCTTATACGTCTGTAATGTTTGATTTGCTTATGTATCTTTTAGTAGGTGGGATTGGTACCATTTCCGGACCAATTGTCGGAGCGATTGTAATTGTTTGGGTTTCACAACAGCTACAGTTTTTACAAGAATATCGCATGCTTATATTCGGACCTCTTTTAACGCTCATTATTATTTTTTATCCACGGGGCATTGTGGGGGCTTTCATCAGTCTAAAGACTAGAGCGCAAGCAAAAAAGAGGAAAGTTCCCATCGTTAATGAGTCATTGACACCAACGCAAAAACAAATAGAGGAGGGATGAGCCATGTATTTAGAAACAAAACAGTTAACGAAGAAATTTGGTGGGTTAGTAGCGGTGAATAATGTTGATTTTTCGATTGAAAAAGGGAAAATCAATGCAATCATTGGTCCGAATGGAGCGGGGAAATCGACTTTCTTTAACTTGATTAGTGGTTTTCATCCCCCGACATTTGGACAAGTCATATTTAAGGGGACTGATATTACGACGCTGCCAGCTAATCAAATTGCTAAGTTAGGCATATCACGAACGTTTCAAACAACGAATCTTTTTGAACAAGCAACTGTTTTAGATAACGTTATGGTTGGTCATCGCTTACGAACAGAGTCGAATTTGTTCGATGCTATTTTTAGAACAAAGCGCTTGCAGCGTGAAGATAAGCAATGCAGGGACAAAGCGATGGAAGTGCTCACCTTTGTTGGGTTACAAAATATTACACATAAAATGATTACCAATATCTCGCAAGAAGAGAAAAAAAGAGTGGCCTTTGCTTTAGCTCTCGCAACAGACCCGGAAATTATCTTTCTTGATGAACCGGCAGCGGGAGTGAATCCAGATGAAACAGAAGGACTAGCCGAGTTAATGCAGAAGATGGTCGATTATGGTTTAACTGTTTGTCTGATTGAACATAAAATGCAAATGGTGATGAAATTAGCTCAGAAGATTATGGTATTGAATTATGGTGAAAAAATCGCAGAAGGAACGCCGGATGAGATTAAAAATAATGAAGCGGTCATCAAAGCGTATCTAGGAGGGAGTGCGATTGCTTAGACTACAAGATGTTTCGATTAAATATGGCGAATTCACAGCGATTTCAAATGTGAATATCGAGGTGAAGTCCGGTGAGATTATTGTTTTATTAGGAGCGAATGGAGCTGGGAAAAGTACGTCATTTCGGGCGATAAGCGGCTTAAGTAAACCGCATCAAGGAGATATTCTTTTTCAAGGCCGTTCTATCCTGAAACTTTCTGCTGATAAAATTGTACAAGCTGGTATCGTTCAATGCTCGGAAGGAAGGAATTTATTTTCTGCGATGAGTGTACAAGAAAACTTGCAAATGGGTGCCTATATTCATCGAAGAAAAAAACAACAAATTAAACAGTCGATGGAACATGTATATGAATTATTTCCGATACTTCACGAAAAGCGACATGACGCAGCGGGATCATTAAGTGGAGGCCAGCAACAAATGCTCGCAATTGGACGTGCATTAATGTCTAAGCCAAAGCTAATGATGTTGGATGAACCTTCTGTTGGATTAGCGCCGCTTATTGTTGAGCAAATGTTTGCTGTTATTCAGCAAATCAATCAGGAAGGCATGACGATTTTACTTGCGGAACAAAATGCGAATGCGGCTTTAAAAATTGCTTCAAAAGGTTATGTATTTGAAAGTGGTTCGATTGTAACAGAGGGAACGCGAGAACAGCTGCTTGCGAATGATCGTATACGTAAAGCTTACATCGGTGCTTAATAAGGTGGAGTTTCTATCAGTAGGGAATGTTTATCTCTGTTAGTCCGCAATCAACTAATCGTTATGGAGGGAGAAGCTTATGAAACGATTCAAAGGTTTGTTTTTGCTCAGTGTAATCGTTATGTTAGTATTTGTAACGGCGTGCAGTGACTCAACAACAGGTGGTTCATCTGGAAAAGACGGCGAAAAAGGGGTCGTCAATATCGGGTATAGTGGCCCGCTTAGTGGGGCTGCCGCTTTTTATGGAGAACGAACATTAAATGGTTTAAAAATGGCTGCTGAAGAAATTAACGATGAAGGCGGATTTGAAGTGAATGGGAAGACATATACGATTAATCTTGTGCCATTAGATGATAAATATCTTCCTAATGAAACGGCCTCCAATGCAAAACGATTAGTTCAAGAGCATAAGACACCAATTATTTTTACACCACATAGCGGCGGAGTGTTAGCTCTGCAAGTATTTAATGAAGTCGATAACTTTATTATTGGTGCTTATACATCTGAGCCAAGTGTAACAGAAGGGGGCAACAAATTAACGGTACAAATTCCTCCTAAATATGATGGATATGTAGAGCCGTTTACAAATTACGCAATGGATCGATTTGGTAAAAAAATCGCGGCATTGCCAACTAGTTCACAGTATGGGAAAGATTGGACGGAAACTTTATTAACTTATTGGAAGAAACAAGGTGGAGAGGTTGTCTACGAGTCTTCAATTAACTTTGCGAAAGATACTGATTTCTTTACAGTGATTACGAATGCGCTGAAGAAGAAACCAGATGTTCTTTTTATTGGTGGTGCGTCTGAGCCAACGGCCAAAGTAGCTAAACAAGCACGAGAACTTGGCTTTAAAGGTGGATTCATCGTTATGGATCAAGCAAAGCTAAATGAAATGGAAAAAATAACAGGTTCCTATGAAGTACTAGAAGGTGCAGTAGGTGTATTGCCTCTTATTTATTCGAAAGCACCAGGGGTTCCAAGTTTTAAAGAAAAATATAATGCTAAATATAAAGAGGATCCAGGATCAGAAGCTGGTATTCATTATATAGGTTTACATGCATTTATTGAGGCAATGAAAGCAGCAGGAACTGTAGATGATCCGAAAAAAATATATGAACATGTCCAAGATGGATTGGATGCCATTCCAGAAGAAAGAAAAACATATCTTGTTCCGAAGATTACAGAAGCAGGTTCATTTGATTATGAATTACACTTTGGTGTCGTTGAAGATGGAGAAGTAAAGGAGATGGAAGCTAAATAAAGGCTACAAAAGTAAGAGATGCAAAAGTAATGGAACTTTATTACTTTTGCATCTCTTTTTTGATTTTCGATTACTGATACTGTTCCAGCATGGAGAAGAATTTTTTGACAAACTCATAAAATACTTTTTCAGTTGGTGCTAGTTCTCTATGTTTAGAAGTAATGATTCCGACGGTTCGTTTTACTCGCGGTGTATCGATTTTTATTTTTACCGTGGAGGGGGGAGTTGTATTATAGAGCGTTCCATCCGGTAAAAGGCTAACGCCAATGCCGGCTGAAACGAGCCCTTTTATCGCATCCATATCCTCTCCCTCCGCCGTAATCTGTGGTATAAAGCCTGCTTGTTCACATGCATTAAAGGCAATCTGGTGAAGAACATAACCTTTTGGGAATAATACGAAGTCATCATTTCGTAAATCGCTAAGTGCTAGGCTTTCTCTTTCAGCCAAAGGATGGCTCGAAGGAACTAAAGCGGAAATACCCTCTGAGAATAAAATATGAGTTTCCAAATCGATTTCATTTGTTGGGACAGGTCCAAGAAGTGCTAAACCGATATCGCCATTTTTAACAGCATCAATTAAAAAGGCATAGGAACCTTGTCGCAGATGGTAAGAAACGTTTGGTTGCTTCGCTTTGAATGCGGAAATAACCATTGGCAGCAAGTGATTAGCAAGGCTTGTTGGATAGCCGATTTTAATAGTTCCGCTTTCTGGAGATAAGTATTCATCAATTTTTTCTTTAGCATAATCAATCGCTTTAATCGCTGATTTCGCATGCGTTAAAAAAATCTTTCCGATTTCTGTTAATTTAATATTTCTCCCAACTCGCTCAAACAGCGTTACACCTAGTTCTGCTTCAAGCTTCGTAATCTGAAGGCTGATGGCTGATTGAGCTACGTGCAGATGTTCTGCAGCGGATGTGACATGTTCTCGTTCAGCAACTTCTATAAAATAACGTAATTGTCGTAGTTCCATATTATTTTCCTCACTTTTTCTTTATATCTATATGATATATAAACAATCTCAATAATGGATCGTTTATATCAATATAGCATTCTAAAATGGATAAATAGGGATAAAAACCCTTTGCTTCAACTCATTAGGGTATGAAAATGATGAAGTATATTCCTATTTTTGTTAATTCATTCGTTAAATAGATGATTTCTATCTAAATGATATATTGTTTATATTGATTTGAAAACTTAAAATATGAATTAAGATAAGAAAATGAATCGGGGGAGATAAATCATGACTTATAATCAAATACCAAAAGCGCAAGGTCTCTACCGTCCTGAGTTTGAACATGATGCATGTGGAATTGGCTTATATGCTCATTTAAAAGGACAACAGACACATGAGATTGTGAAAAAAGGACTGAATATGCTTTGCCAATTAGATCACCGAGGTGGACAAGGAAGTGACCCGCTTACAGGGGATGGCGCCGGCTTAATGGTGCAAATTCCAGACCGTTATTTCCGACAAGTATGTCCAGAAATGAATCTGCCTGAAAAAGGACGTTACGGGGTTGGAATGCTATTTTTCTCGAACGATGAGGGTGAACAAAAAGAAATTGAAAATCAAGTGAATCAATTAATTGAACAAGAAGGACAAACGGTTCTTGGATGGAGAACAGTGCCTGTTGATCCTAAACACCTTGGAGAAGGTGGAAAAGCAACTTGTCCGACTATTCGTCAAATATTTATTGGTGCAAGCAAAGACATTAAAGAGGAATTAACATTCGAACGTAAATTATATATCATTCGTAAACAAGCAGAGCACTGGGCGGAAGAACGTGAACTACGTTTTTACTTTGCAAGTCTTTCCACTAGAACAATTGTTTATAAAGGATTACTAACACCAGAGCAAGTCGATGCGTTTTATCTAGATTTACAAGATGAGTCTTTTGTTTCAGCGTTTGCTTTAGTACATTCTCGTTTCAGTACAAATACATTCCCAAGCTGGGAAAGAGCACATCCAAACCGCTACCTGATTCATAACGGAGAAATTAACACGTTGCGAGGCAATATTAACTGGATGAAAGCACGTGAGCAGCAGTTTGTATCAGAAGTTTTTGGTGAGGATTTAGCGAAAGTGCTTCCGATTTTAAATAAAGATGGAAGTGATTCTTCTATTTTAGATAATGCTTTAGAATTTTTTGTCCTAGCTGGTCGAAAGCCTGCACATGCCGCTATGATGTTAATTCCAGAGCCATGGTCAGAAAATCCTCATATGCCAAAAGAAAAGAGAGCTTTTTACGAGTATCATAGCTGCTTGATGGAGCCTTGGGATGGTCCAACAGCGATTTCCTTTACAGATGGGAAACAAATTGGGGCGATTTTAGATCGAAATGGTCTACGTCCAGCTCGTTATTATGTAACAAAAGATGATTATATTATTTTCTCTTCAGAAGTCGGTGTAATCGACGTTGAACCTGAGAATGTACTATATAAAGAGCGTTTAAGCCCAGGAAAAATGCTATTAATTGATTTAGAAGAAGGACGCATTATTTCAGACGAAGAGATTAAAAACGAAATGGTAGCGGCTCATCCTTATCAACAATGGTTAGATGAACAACTTGTACAACTGGACAATGAAGTGGGCGAAGAAGAGCCGGTGGAAGATTTGATTGTTCGTCAAAAAGCATTTGGCTACACATATGAAGATGTTCAAAAATATTTGGTTCCTTTTATAACAGAAGGAAAAGACCCGCTGGGATCAATGGGGAACGATACACCACTTGCTGTTTTATCAGATCGTCCGCAATCTCTGTTTAATTACTTTAAACAGTCATTTGCTCAAGTAACGAATCCTCCAATTGATTCGATTCGTGAACAAATTGTGACATCTACTATGACATTCTTAGGAGCGGAAGGGAATTTACTTCACCCAACTGAAGAAAACTGTCATCGAATTCAACTTGAAACGCCTATTTTAACAAATGGTCAGTTAACACAATTAAAAGGGAATGCTTATCCAGAATTTAAAAGTGTCATCATCGATACGTTATTTTCAAAAGATTTGCAATATTCTTTAAATGCTATGTTCCAAAAAGCTAAACAAGCGATTGAAGAAGGCGTAAGTTTGTTAATCCTTTCTGATCGTAATATGAATAAACAAGAAGCAGCCATTCCAGCTTTACTTGCTGTGAGCGCACTGCATCAAGAGTTAATTCGTCAAGGAAATCGCAGTAAAGCGAGCATCATTATCGAAACAGGGGAAGCAAGAGAAGTTCATCATTTTGCAGCACTGATTGGTTATGGGGTGGATGCGATTGTTCCATACCTTGCTTATGCGACATATAAACAAGCTGCTTTAGATGGAAGCTTAACGGTTAGCTATGAAGAAGCAGTTGAGAAATATGTATACGGCGTGACTGAAGGCGTTGTAAAAGTAATGTCTAAAATGGGGATTTCGACAGTACAAAGTTATCGCGGAGCTCAAATTTTTGAAGCTGTTGGAATTGGCTCTGATGTCATCGAACGCTATTTCACTGGAACAGCTTCACAAATCGATGGAATTGGATTAGAGACGATTGCTGAAGAAGCACTGATTCGTCATAACGCAGCTTATATTGATTCATACGATAATACGTTAGAAACTGGAAGTGAATTTCAATGGAGAAAGCATGGTGAGCATCATGCGTTTAATCCAGAAACGATTCATATGCTTCAATGGGCAAGCCGCAATAATGATTATGCGTTATATAAAAAATATTCTCATGCTGCGAATGAAGAGAGAATTGGATTTTTACGTAATCTATTCTCATTTGATTCAACGCGTCCGAAATTAGCGCTTGAAGAAGTGGAATCTGTGGATTCAATTGTTCGCCGCTTTAAATCTGGTGCCATGTCATTTGGGTCACTAAGCCAGGAAGCGCATGAAACATTAGCGATTGCGATGAATCGTTTAGGTGCAAGAAGCAACTGTGGTGAGGGCGGAGAAGATCCAAAACGTTACGCTTTAGATAAGAATGGCGACAATCGTCGAAGTGCAATTAAGCAAATTGCTTCAGGGCGTTTTGGTGTAAAAAGCCACTATTTAGTGAATGCGGATGAGCTGCAAATTAAAATGGCACAAGGTGCAAAACCAGGGGAAGGCGGACAGCTTCCAGGACAAAAAGTATATCCATGGGTAGCGGAAGTACGTGGATCGACACCGGGTGTTGGATTGATTTCTCCACCGCCGCATCACGATATTTATTCGATTGAAGATTTAGCACAATTAATTCATGATTTGAAAAATGCGAATCGTGATGCACGAATTAGCGTTAAGCTTGTATCAAAAGCAGGTGTAGGAACGATTGCAGCGGGTGTTGCAAAAGGTGCTGCAGATGTAATTGTTATTAGTGGATATGACGGCGGTACAGGAGCATCGCCAAAAACAAGTATTAAGCATACAGGGTTACCTTGGGAGCTTGGACTCGCAGAAGCTCATCAAACATTGATGTTAAATGGCTTGCGTGACCGTGTTGTATTAGAGACGGACGGAAAGCTGATGACGGGTAAAGATGTTGTTATGGCTGCTATTCTTGGAGCAGAAGAATTTGGTTTTGCGACAGCACCGCTTGTTGTTTTAGGCTGTGTAATGATGCGTGTATGTCATAAAGATACATGTCCGGTTGGAGTGGCGACACAAAATCCTGAGCTTCGTGCGAAATTCACAGGAAATGCAGATCATGTTGTTAACTATATGCGCTTCGTTGCAGAAGAAGTACGTGAGTTAATGGCGGAACTAGGATTTAGAACAGTAGAGGAAATGGTTGGACGTACAGATGTTTTACAAGTGAGTGAACGTGCTAAAGCACATTGGAAAGCGAAGCATCTAGATTTGTCTACTCTTTTATACCAACCAGAAGGGGCTCGTACATTCCAAACGCCTCAAAATCATAAAATTGATGAATCATTAGATATGAAAGAAATTTTGCCAGCAGTAAAGCCGGCTTTAGATGATCAAATTCCAGTCGATATTACGCTGCCGATTACGAATGTAAATCGTGTTGTAGGAACAATTGTGGGTAGTGAAATTTCTAAACGCTATGGGGAAGAAGGGTTACCTGAAGAAACAATCACTCTTCGTTTTACAGGTTCAGCTGGTCAAAGCTTTGGTGCTTTTATTCCGAATGGTATGTCGCTTCATTTAACAGGTGATGTGAATGACTATCTTGGAAAAGGGTTATCTGGTGGGAAGTTAATTGTTAAGGCACCAGCTGAATCCTCATTTGAAGCGTCTGACAATGTTATTGCAGGAAACGTTGCTTTAATTGGGGCAACGAGTGGTGAAGCTTATATTAATGGGCGTGCAGGTGAGCGTTTTGCTGTTCGAAACAGCGGTGTAAATGTTGTTGTTGAAGGAATTGGAGATCATGGTCTAGAGTATATGACTGGTGGACGTGTCGTGATTCTAGGAGAAGTAGGGAAAAACTTTGGAGCAGGTATGTCTGGTGGAATTGCTTACGTTCTAGCTGATGATCGTGAGGCATTTAAAGCTCTATGCAATCCAGAAATGATTGAATTTGAGTCACTTGAAACAGAGAATGATATTGGTGAAGTATGGGAAATGGTATTAAGTCATTATATTTACACAGGCAGTGCAAAAGCAGCTTATGTTCTTGAAAATTGGGAAGAGCTTGCAGAGAAGTTTGTCAAAATTATTCCGAAAGACTATAAGCGCATGATGAAAAGTATTGAAGAACAAAAGCAAGCGGGTTTAACAGATGAACAAGCGATTATGAGTGCGTTTCAAGCAAATGCTGCACAAGAAAAAAAGGTACCTGTTAAAAAATTAGAAGCAGTTATGCAATAGAAAGGAGAGAGGAATATGGGAAAAGCAACAGGATTTATGGAATATACTCGTCAAAAACCAAAAGAGAGAAATCCTCTCACACGGTTAAATGATTGGAAAGAATATTCAAATTGTTTCTCAGATGATATGTTAAGTCAGCAAGGAGCGCGGTGCATGGACTGCGCCACTCCTTTCTGCCATATGGGAACAGAAATCAATCGGGTGACAACAGGTTGTCCTATTCATAATTTAATTCCTGAATGGAATGACTTAGTGTATCGTGGAAGATGGAAGGAAGCGTTAGATCGTCTTTTAAAAACGAATAATTTTCCTGAGTTTACAGGACGTGTTTGTCCAGCTCCATGTGAAGGGTCTTGTACAGTGGGAATTTCTGACCCTGCAGTTACGATTAAAAGCATTGAGCGAACAATTATTGATAAAGGATTCGAAAATGGTTGGATTACCCCGCGTATTCCAACAAAACGAACAGGGAAAAAAATCGCGATTATCGGTTCGGGTCCTGCAGGGCTTGCAAGTGCTGATCAATTAAATCAAGCCGGACATACAGTAACAGTATATGAGCGTTCAGATCGCGCTGGCGGGCTGTTAACATACGGTATTCCAAACATGAAGTTAGAAAAAGAAGTGGTTGAGCGTAGAATTCGTTTATTGAATCAAGAAGGTATTGATTTTATTACAAACACAGAAGTTGGAAAAGATATCACAGCTAAGGAGCTTCAAGATCAATACGATGCCGTAATTCTTTGTACTGGTGCTCAAAAGCAACGTGATTTAGTAATAGAAGGTAGAGAAGCAAAAGGTATTCATTTAGCAATGGATTACTTAACAACAACAACGAAGAGTTTACTAGACTCTAACTTTGCAGATGGCCAATTCATTGATACAAAAGGTCAAGATGTTATTGTAATTGGAGGAGGGGATACAGGAGCTGACTGTGTAGCTACTGCTCTTCGCCAACAATGCCGCAGTGTGGTTCAATTTGGTAAACATCCTAAATTGCCAACAGCACGTACATCTGACAATATGTGGCCTGCTTATCCAAATGTCTTTACGCTTGAATATGCATATGAAGAGGCTGAAGCGAAGTTTGGAAATGATCCACGTGAATATTCCATTCAAACGAAGAAAATTGTTGCAGATGACAATGGAAATGTGAAAGAGCTTCATACGATTCAAATGGAAAAAGTAAAAGACGAAAACGGCGGATATATTTTCAAGGAAATTCCGGGAACTGAAAAAGTATGGCCAGCACAATTTGTTTTCATTGCTATCGGTTTTGAAGGAACAGAACAGCCCCTTCTTACGCAGTTTGGTGTGGAAACGACAAATCAAAAAGTTGCCGCAGCTTATGGTGAGTATAAAACAAACATTGAAGGTGTTTTTGCTGCAGGTGATGCAAGACGAGGTCAAAGCTTAATCGTTTGGGCAATCAATGAAGGTCGTGAAGTAGCACGTGAAGTAGATCGTTATTTGATGGGAAGTTCAGTTTTACCTTAAATATAAAGTTATCAAAAAACAAAGCACCTTAATTTCAAATAGCGAAATTAAGGTGCTTTTTCTATTATTTATTGTTAGCGGTGAAACCATAAAAACGAAGTCCCTAGCTCAAGAGAAGAGCGTGAGAAGCTTCGTTGGTAAGAAAATTTTATAGATTATTATTTTGATTTTGCTGCCCAATTTCCTTTTCAGCCAAAATTAAGTTTCCTGTTTCTACTGTACGATGCTCTTTAACAGAATCTCCAGGCTCTAAATTGTTTAAATTCGCACGAATCGTTAATTCTGCTTCATTTACAACAGGCTTTTTCTTTTTCTCCATATTTGCCACTCCATTCTTTCATCGATAACTTAAGCAAGACACGTTTACCTAAGTTAGTCTTTACGATTTCAAGAACTTCATACGATAAAAAATTAATGAGCATTCAAATGCTACAAAAGAGACATGCGTGGAGAAATGAACTGAATTAGAAATATGTAGCTAACATTTCTGTTTTACGTGTGATTTACATGTTGGACAAGTGATTTCCTGATCTTGCTTAAACCTAATTTTTCTAAGGTCGATTCTTGTGAACATGAAAAAACCATTATATTTTGCTCCGCATATACAATAGTTTTTATCCTTCACAATGTGTCTTTCATTTGTTTCGTTAATTAATATAGTTGGATAAAACATAACTCTCTCCTCAGTTTGCTAAATTCAGGCAAATTTAAAAGGAGCCAAAAACTCTTAATCTTCAGTTTAATCAAGAATATATCTTGGCAACCCGGCTGCCATGACAACTATTTGTTGCTTTAGGCCCGTGGCTTTGCGTCTTTTACTTTCGTAAAATTTGCCCTTATAGGTATAATAACATACAAAAATAACACTCAAACAAATAAATGTGACAAAAATACTAAATTTAAGAATGGAGAAGAGAAAATGGTTAAAGCATCTAGAGGGATACTATTCTAATTTATTATTTTTTCTCGCAGTAAATCGATTAAGTTCTGTCAAGATAAATAGGATTGAAAAAATAGCCAGAACAGGGAGGAATAGAGGTTGATTGCTATCGATTAGCTTAACGTCAAACGTAAGTTCGAGTAGAGTAATGATTCCTAAAAGAACAAAAAAGATATATGTTATACATTCAAAAAACTTGTACATGTTCAACAGTCCTTTCGAAAGTATATATAAATAATTCGATGATTTTCGTAATTATCCTTTATTCAATAGGAGGAGAGTAACATTATTGTACAATTTAGTGAGAGTGCGCAACTAAGTTCCTATGATTATTTGCATGTCGACAAAAAATGACGAATTCCATATAGTATAGATAGGAAGCAATCGTGTTGCGATGATTGTTTTCTTTTTACTCATTTAGACGATCAATTCCCTTCGAAAGAAATTGATCGTCTTTTTTTATTGCAGATTTAAAGCTTTGATTAGTGAGAGAAAGAAACTATTGTTAAACATAATTAACCCCTGCCTGTTTTTATACATAACGGGCAGGGGTTCTATTTGACTTCTATTTGGAGATCCGTAGTCATCACGTCCTTTTTATTAGTAAGCTTTTTTATTGTATTCATTTAGTTGTTCTGCTGTTAAATGCTTAATAAAGTGGTAAAAATTCACCGACTCCATTCCGTGGTTTTCACAAGCCATTTTATAATATTCATATGCTTCGCGATACATTTCCATTTTGTTTTCCTCCTTTGTTATATAACAACTTATTTTTGTTATTAATAATGTATAACAGTTTTGGAATTCTGTCAATATTATATGTTCTTGTTTTTTTCATTGATACAAAAAATAAACGAACGAGAAACGACAATTGCTGCCGTTTCTCGTTCGTTTACTGTACTGTTTTTGTAGCTGGTTGACTTTTGTTTCCCGCTTCATCCGTTGCTGTTGCGGTGACTGTTGTTCCGGATTTTTGCGGTGCGATTTTGATTGTATATTTCCATGACTTATCCGCTTTCTTGCTTCCGATGACTTTCTGTTTTACTTTTAACTGAACTGTTGCATACGCTTCAGCTTTACCAGAAAGATAGGTGTCATTATCATCAATTGGATTGACAGAAGGTTTATCTTTATATGAAATAATATGTATAAGGGTTAAAGTATAAAATTCGCAAAGAGATACAAAATCAGCATACTAATGATGATGGTCATATTTGTGAGCGTACCAATAAAACGTGTGGTGCTATATTTAAATTCAAGGGCAAATGGTAAAATGGATGATCCAATAGGTAATAGAAGACCGATTAGAATAGTATATTTAAACATTTCATTGAATGGAAGCAGAAAATAGAGAATAAGCCCAAAAAGTAGACCAGTACCATACCGGAAAAGTAGAAATTTTACCATAGGTTTGATGTACAGCTTTTCAAACTTGAAATTTAAATAAAGTCCTAGTAATAAGAAAGACAAAGGCATATTCGCTTTAGATAGAATCGTAGCAAAATCAATGAATGCAGACGGTAAATGTAGATGGCAGTAGTTTAAAATACTAACGATAAAATAAGTCATTAGTGGAATTGATGTACCAAACTTTTTAAGGATGATCTTTGGCTTAAGCGTTAGCCCCTCTTTTGAATAATAACTTCCGATAATGTAAACGATTCCGAATAAGATGAATGCATTTCCAGCATCGAACATCCCAAAATAGGCTAATCCTTCTGCTCCCCAAATGGTTTGAACAAGTGGAAAGGCGAAAATTCCAACATTATAGCCAGGGGCAAGCATTAATAGAGTCCCTTTGAGTTCCTTTTCCTCTTTTCTGAAGATTAGCCAGGCGAGAAAAAGTGAGAGCATTCCATAAATTAACACAATGACTGTGAGTAGCAGCAAGGAAGGCTCGACCTTCACCGTATCAAAAGTAACAATAATGAGAGCGGGGAGAGTAATATTAAAAATAATCCTTCCCATCGCTTCTCCATCTTTCTCTTTTAAAAGATTTAACCGTTTGAAAACATAGCCAACCATGATTAATAGCAGTAAAAATAGAAATTCCTGATTCATACAGTATGACACCTCTAATTATAGAAAAATAGTATATAATTAAAAATACTACTATATCGAGAATAAACCAATCCATCTAGTAACTATTTTCTAAAATTAAGGGTGAAAAGAAGCTTCTAATAACCAATTAGACTGTATAAATAGGCATTAAGACATTCCGTATCTGATACTATGGTACATCAAGAATTATTATAGTGATTGTTAGGTAAATCCCCCAGATTTAATGAATAATTGAGGCACAATAAGTAGTAATTTAGTTAAGAATGACTGTTTAGGGGGAATAGACGTGCAGAGATACAGGCGAAGGAATACAACGGCTTTTACAGTATTGGCTTATTTCACTTTTTTTGCAGGGGTCTTTTTATTCAGTATCGGCCTTTATAATGAAGACAGTTTGCAGTTGAATGAAAAAGGATATTATATTGCTGTGATGATATTAGTGGCAGTAGGTGCAATCTTGACACAAAAAGTAACGAGGGATAATGCTGAAGATAATGAGATAATGGCAGAACAGGAAAGAAGACAAAATCAATCGATGAAGTTAGACGATTAGTAATATAAATGGAGGAATATAAAAGTAAAAATGAAATATCGCAGCCTTAGTGAGCTGCGGTATTTCATTTTATTGAAAATCATAGAACAGCGATGTCCTAGATAATAGGCTGGTTAAAGCTTAGAGCTTGTTAACTCGCGCCGATTTGACGCTTGATGTCATGAAGGATATGCTCTAAAGAAGTAACGACTCCTTTATCATCTTTATACATAATATGTTTTGGTTGAAAATGAACAGGTGAATCTAAACCAGCGGCTGCTGAAATACGGAATAGTCCTTTTCTTAATGTAACAAGAAAATTAACTACACGATACTTCTTCTCATCAATAACAAGAGCTTTTTGCAAATCTGGATCAGTCGTTGCTACTCCAACAGGACAGGCATTGGATTGACATTTTAATGTTTGAATACAGCCAACCGCAATCATAAAACCGCGAGCAATGTTTACTAGGTCTGCTCCCATCGCTAAAGCAATAGCGATTCGGTCAGGAGTAAATAGCTTACCAGAGGCAATAATTTTTACACGATCACGTACACCGTATTTTTCGAGAGTAGATACAACGATAGGGAGAGCAGATTTAATTGGCAGTCCTACACTATCAATTAGTTCTTGATAAGAAGCGCCTGTGCCGCCCTCACCACCATCAATTGTAATAAAGTCAGGTCCTTTACCGGTCTCCTTCATATACTTTGCTAGTTCTTCCACACTATCATTTCCGCCGACAACAATCTTTATGCCAACGGGCTTTCCTGTATGGTCTCGAATTTTTTCAACGAAATCCAGTAAGGAGGCTATATTTCCGAATTGAGGAAAGCGGTTTGGGCTATCAACTGATTTGTATGGCTCTACTTTACGAATCTCAGCGATTTCTGGTGTTACTTTTTCAGCATCGATATGCCCGCCGCGTGTTTTAGCACCTTGGGCTAGTTTAAGTTCAAATGCTTTTATTTGTGGAAGTTCACTTTTTCTTTTTAATTCATCCCAATCTACGTTCCCGTTTTTATCACGTATACCAAACATAGCGGGACCAATCTGCATGATGATATCCACTCCGCCTTTTAAATGGTAGGGCGAGAGTCCACCTTCTCCTGTATTCATCCATGTTCCTTTTGCTAGCCCTAAACCTTCTGATAAGGCAGTGATTGCATGGTGTCCTAATGAACCGTAACTCATTGCAGACATACCAATGAGACCTTTTAAAACAAATGGATGTCTGGTATTTGGTCCAATGACGATTGCGTCATCGTCATGCAATAAATGAGCAGATGACTCCTCATCTTCCCATTTTTCTTCCCTTTGTGAAAGAAGCGGATCTTTTAATAAAATATATCGTTTCGTTAAAACTTTTGTTTCCTTATCCATTTTTATTTCTTCCGATAATTTCGGAAACATATCATTTCGAACAAAAAAACCTTCTTCGTCAAAGTCTCGTTTTGAACCAAAACCGATAACATCTCGATTATATTTGGCGCTTTTGACAATATGTTCGTAGTCATCTCGTGAAAATGGTCTGCCTTCCGTATCACTGTTGAACCAATATTGGCGCATTTCTGGGCCAATCTTTTCAAAAAAATAGCGGACCCGGCCAAGTGCAGGATAATTCCTTAAAATAGCGTGTCGTTTTTGGTTGCGGTCAAATAAGATTAAATAAACTAGAAAAATAACAAGCACTAGAACAATAAGTGCAATTAATGCAAATCCGATGATAATGAGTTGACTTGCGAGATTCATCATATTTTTCCTCCTGAACTGGCTAAATCTATTTGGCGTTAATATGCTCCAAGATGAGTGTAATTATTCAATGGGAGCTCTTTATAGAACCATTATTCTTTAATAAAACCGTATTAAATAATGATTGCGGTCCTATACAGAGTGAGTCGAAAGTTAACAGATTCATCTGATAAAGCTAACATGAAAATAAGCCGAACAGTCATATCCCTTTTATGAATCCCATACGTTAAAACGAGATAGGGAAATAGGAGGGAGAACATGCAATTTTATTACGGTCCACAAATGCCTTTACGTATATTGGATGAAGCTGAATTTTGGAAGCATCAAGAAGAAGAGCACACCGTTGTTATTCGTGAGCTAGTTTCTCATTTGGAATCGAATTTCGTGAATGCCTTAAAGGAATGGGAGAAGGTATTGGGAGAAACACATCAACATGTTGTCCGATATATTGAATCTGTTACCCGTTCAGGGTCGTACGTGTCAGCGCAGCTTTATCAGCAAGTGTTACAGCTCACTTCTTTTTGTTTAAACCAAAGCTTGGAATTTATTAAGCTATGCCAACAAATCAAAAACGAAAGCAAGGCAATTAGTGAAAATCCAACAGCAAAGGTTGTGTTGAATCATATTATCAGAGAATCCGAATATTTTGTTGGAGTCGCCCAGGCCTTACTTTATAGTGAAAATTAATAAGAATGTATGATTTAATAGAGATAAGGAAATGAAAAAGGTGGTGAAATCATTGAGTGTACTTGATGTGATAAAAGGAAGAAGAGAAATCGTCCGCTTTGAAAATAAAGAAATTCCCGCTGAAATTTTAGAACAGGTTGTAGATGCGGGATACTATGCTCCAACAGGGAATAATTTACCTTCAAGAGAATTGATTGTAATAACTAAAAGAGAAGGATTAGACAAGCTATCTGAAACAACACCATTTATGAAATGGTTGAAAGAAGCTACTGCAGCAATCATTATTACGGGAAGACCTGATGAAAGCAAATATTGGTTGCAAGATGCTTCAATCGCCAGTTCTTTTATTTGGCTTACAGCTACAGATTTAGGGTTGGGACTTGCTTTTGGAGCGGTCTATCACTCAGAGGATCAAGAAGAATCCGAAAGACGGGAACGATATGTAAGAGAACTTGTGGGAATCCCTAATAATCGTAGAATTGTGGCTGTTTTGGGCATGGGCTATCCATTGGAAGCGCCTCAAAGAAAAAAACATCAACCACGTGAAAAGATTGTTCATATTGAAAGGTTTTCAAGTGACGAAACGAAAGAGTAGAGGAAGACAATTGTCTTTTTACTGATGAGGGAAAATCTAATTTGACTAAAAGTAAAGAAGAAATTCCCTCATAAATATTATTTCCCCTTTTCCTTCCATACATATAAAAAGTTTATTCTCCAATATCACTCCTTCCTTTGCAAGAAAAGTTCGAGGTGTTTAAGTGTATTGACTACCAAAAAAAGTTCGTCTGAAAAAGAAAGTATTCTGAAGATAAAGCAATTACATTATTTTTAAAGCAGCTTGTAGCTCTATAGAATATTTCTAAAATAAGTCTCACTCTGTCATCACTCGTTCATTTATAAGTAACGAGTTTTTTTATGCATAATGAAAGAAGATGGTTGAACTCTCATATTTTAGCTACATAATTTTTTAGTTGAATAGCCACCATAGGAGGAGATATTTCGAATTTATAATGGAGGAATGGTCTTGAAAGCTTCGGATTTATTTGTGCGCTGTTTAGAAAATGAAGGGGTTCAATATATCTTTGGCATTCCTGGAGAGGAAAATACGGATCTTGTTGATTCTCTTATTGGCTCTGAAATTGACTTTATTTTAGTGCATCACGAACAAGCAGCAGCTTTTATGGCCGATGTATATGGTCGTTTAACTGGAAAGCCAGGTGTTTGTTTGGCTACACTTGGGCCGGGTGCAACCAATTTATTAACAGGAGTAGGAAATGCTTATTTAGATTACTCACCTGTTGTCGCCATTACCGGCCAGGCAGGTCTTGAGCGTATTCATAAGCAATCTCATCAGTATGTGGATATTATTGGTGTGTTTGAAGAAACAACAAAATGGAGTCAACAAATTCACGTGCCGCACACAATACCAGAAATTATTCGTAAAGCATTTAAAACAGCCCTTCTTGATAAACCAGGTGCCGTTCATATTGAGCTTCCGGAAGATGTAGCGCGGATGGATACAGAAGGAGAACCAATTCCTGTTACATCACTACCTATCTCTTGTCCGGCTGAGGAAGAAATCAAAAAGGCAGCAGAATTGATTAACCGTGCTAAACGGCCGATTATTTTAGCTGGAAACGGGGTTATTCGTGATGGAGCAACAGACGCGTTACGCCAGTTCGCCGAAGCGAAAAATATTCCGGTAGTTAATACGTTTATGGCAAAGGGTGTGCTGCCTTCGGATCATCCATTGACCCTATATACGGTTGGCATGCAAGCAAGGGATTATGTGCTTTGTGGCTTTGATCTTGCTGATGTCATTATTACGATAGGCTATGACATTGTCGAATATTTACCGAAATATTGGAATGATGAAGCGATGAACCCGATTGTTCATATTGATAGTTTGCCTGCTGAAGTCGATGCGTATTATCCAGTCCAAGCCGAATTAGTCGGTGATGTTAAAGAAGCGATTGAAGCTTTAAACAGCTATGTTGAAGAAAAAGAACTTTGGTCGGATGTAATACGGCTAAAGAATCAGTTGGTTGAGAAACTGCATGAGTCTGATGAGGTATCCGGCAGTCCTATTATTCCACAAAGAATTCTTGCCGACTTAAAAAAGGCGGAAAAAGGAGAAGCGATTGTTATTTCGGATGTGGGCGCTCATAAACTATGGATTGCTCGTATGTATCAGCCTGAAAATCCAAATCATGTCATTATTTCCAATGGATTTGCCTCAATGGGGATTGCTGTTCCCGGCGCCATTGCTGCAAAATTAGCACAGCCGGATAAACCTGTCATTGCGATTACCGGTGATGGCGGCTTTCTAATGAATGGTGTTGAGCTAGCCACAGCGAAACGTTTAGGTGTGGCGATTGTCATTATTATTTTTCATGACTCTAAATTTGGTTTAATCGAGTGGAAACAACTGAATAAATTTAATCGATCCAATGCTATTCAATTTGAAGATCCGAATTTTATTGAGTTCGCTGAAAGTTTCGGTGCGAAAGGAATTAAGGTGAAACATTCGGATGACTTGCTTCCTGCATTAGAAGAGGCCATTCAGAGCCAAGATATTGTTTTAATCGATGTGGATGTCGATTATTCCGAAAATGTTAAATTATCCAAAACACTTGGCGATTATATTTGTAAATTATAAGAATGAGGTGTGATGAAGGATGAGGCAAAAATGGCAATTATGGATTGGTGGAAAATGGCGCGAAGCGAAAACTTATGAGCCTTTATATAATCCGCATACGAATGAACAATTAACTGAAATTGGACAGGCTGAACCCGCGGATGCCGTAGAAGCGATTGTTGAAGCGCATACGGCTTTTCAGAAATTCCGAGAGTATCCGGCACATCGTCGTGCTAAGATTTTAGCAAGAGCGGCCACGATTATGGAAGAACGTAGTGAAGAATATGCCAAAATCATTTCTTTAGAATCGGCCAAAACGATTCGCAATGCCCGTGAGGAAATTAATCGGACCGTTCAAACGTATCGTTTTGCAGCAGAAGCGGCTAAAAGTAATTATGGAACACAAATTCCAATGGATGCTGCAGAAGGCGGGGAGAAACGTTTTGGTTTTACAACTTGGACGCCAATTGGGGTGGTGACAGCGATTACTCCTTTTAATTTTCCATTCAATCTCGTAGCGCACAAAGTGGGACCAGCTATTGCGGCCGGAAATTCAATTGTGTTAAAACCAGCTGAGCAAACACCGATTAGTTCACTTGTCCTTGCTGAGATTTTTAAAGAGGCGGGGCTTCCAGAAGGGGTATTGAATGTTATTCCTGGGAAAGGCGATGTTTTGAGCGAAGCATTAACGACTCATCCGCATGTGAAAAAAGTGACGTTTACAGGCAGTGTAGAGGTGGGGCATCTGATTCAGCAGCAAGCAGGTTTTCGTAAATTGACACTTGAACTCGGCTCCAATTCCCCTTTTATTATTGATGAAGGGGTAAACATTGATAAAGTCATTGAACGTAGTGTATTAGGGGCTTTTTCTAATAATGGACAAGTGTGTATTTCTATTCAACGAATCTATGTTCATCAATCGCTTTATGAACAATTTTTAGAACGGTTTGTTAGTCGGACAAAGCAACTTGTTGTCGGTTCACCGCTTGATGAGGATACGAATATTACGGCGGTCATTTCAAAAAAATCATTGGACCGTCTGCAAAGTTGGATACATGAGGCCGTACAAGAAGGGGCTACAATTGAATGCGGCGGGAATGTAGAAGGAAATGTATTATATCCAACCGTATTAACGAATGTAAATCGAGACTCCAAAGTGTTTCGTTTTGAAGTATTTGGCCCTGTTGTTTGTGTTTTTCCGTTTGCTACGTTGGATGAGGCGATTAAGGATGCGAATGATTCCCGCTACGGATTAAACTCGGGAGTGATGACGCCAAGTATTGAACGAGCATTTTATGCAGCGGAACGGCTTGAAACGGGTGGAGTTGTTATAAATGATATTCCAACCTATCGAATTGATAATATGCCTTATGGCGGCTGGAAGGACAGCGGTGTTGGTAGAGAAGGGGTTAAATATGCAATGGAGGAAATGATGGAGCAAAAGTTTATCAGTTTTAAAATTGGTGATGAATGAACGTGGTAGTTAGATGAGTACCTGAAAAGGTATTTAAAATGGCCTCGAATAGTGGATTCTTTGGAAAAGAACCATTAATCGAGGCTTCTCTATAGGAAATGTTTCATGAACGTTGGATGACAGAAGAAGAAAAGCTTTTAATTAATTGCTGTAAGTTTCTATGTCCTTCTCGTAGTTTGATCGTTTCTTCGAGAATTTTTTGAAAGCTTTCTAAATCTTTATCTGATGCATTTAATACGGCTTTTGGAATCGTTTCAGCAATTTGTTGTATGGTCAAATCCGGGCTCACAAACAACGACCACCTTCCCACTGATTTGTTGGACATTGTTTTGTCCTTTTTAATACTTTATAGAAAGAACCTGCATTTTCCTGCAAAATGCCCCCTAAATTAATCTACATGTATCGGCAAATTTTTTAAATATTTAAGTAGCAGAAAATGCGGGACGATAATAATGAGCTTTTTCGTTCTCTCTTATGAAGACGAACATGAGCTGCAAGACGAACAGCTCGATGTATCTGATCCGCTGTCGTTATAGCTAGAAGCGGAATCACTGGAGCTTCCAGAGTCTGTAGAGTCGCTGCCAAAAATGTCTTTAAATTCATGCTTCGCATCTTCATCAGCCGCGACATAAGCAAAGTAAGCTGGACTCGCATTGTCGGTCTGTTCGTATCGTTTCTTCCAGTGAAGATTTCCCTCGTTTTGAGCGTCTTTGAATCTTGCTACGAAAAATTCAAAGGTTTGTTCCGCTTCTTGGCTCGTGTTCGTGCGCATATAGGTTTGCTTTAAACTTGTTAGTTTATGAGATGTAAATTCATTCAAGAAAGAAATGCCTTTATCTTCTTTAAAAAATTTTCGCCAAATTTTAAGTGAAATCATGTCTACGGTAAATAGCTGTACATAATAAAAATCAAATAAAGTGCGTTCTGTCGGTTTCCATGTTGGCTGTTTGTGCGAGATATGCTCAATTTTGTGTCCGATAAACGTTTGGCAGAACTGATTGTATTTGTTTGGATCGTCTAACATGAGGTGCCAGAGCTCATCGACTTTATCATGAAACATCTCTACTTGTTTAAAAATAGCGGCTAATACGAAATACCTCTTTAACTCTCGCCAAAGCTCATTTACTTGTCGTTGCGAATAGCGCGGAAATTTCAAGCGAAACGCTGTATTGATCTCTTCCATATATTCTGGATTTAGAGCGACATGTAAGTATTTAATCAAATTTACATGGACTGTTTCTAATTCATGAATCACTAATGTGTCTTCAAAGTTTTGGCGGAATTCTTCTTGATAACGTTCTCGTTTATTCTGCTTCCATCGCTTTTTGATTGCAGAGAACCAGCTCATTTTCTCCCCCCTTTTGTTGGTCCTTTTAGTGAATTATACCATTGATTGATTGTTCATTAATGAGTAGTAAGACCTTCACTTTTAAGACTGAAGGGGAGGAATAACTACCTGAATGATGCAATTGTAAGCTGCATAGGGCTTAACAATTATTATAATCATTTGTTCGCGACCAACTAGGCTATTGATAAACTGATGAACGAGGAAGCCGACCAATTGTACACTCACCGGATGAGCTTCATATTATTTAATCTGGAATAGTAACGTTGATTTTCCTGCTCCATCGTTTAAAGAGAAATGCACTCAGTTCAATCCAAATCCAACTATACAATAATGAAAAAAGGGAGAGTGAAAGAAAGAATAATAAGCTTATAGAGGGCTGAATCGATGGTCCTAATACTGGAAACTGAAAGACGAATAATAGAAGAAGAATTCCGCTAAGCAAGAAGATTGCACTTGCTATTAGGATACTAAGGCGCTTTTTCCATAAATGGAAGGAAAAACTGATACTAATGCCTAGCAACCCAGTGGTAAAAGCAAAGATGATTACTTCACTCGGTTGAATGAGAAATAGCAGAAATATAGTTAATAAATAGCCAAGAAAGCCGTATCGAGCGGATAAAATTGTACTGACAATGACGGGTGCTGTTGCAAAGGGACTAATAAATAAACCAACTACAGGAATAAATCCACCGGCTGATTGAAGAATAGCTGACAATGTACATAATAATGCAGCGGTTGTGATTTTCTTTGACCTAGAGGCTGTTCTATGAAACGTATCGGAAATGCTTTGCGTATGCTTTGTAATCGGTTGAAGTAAAAACATGTAATCCTCCTTCAATCGTTCGTTATGCATACTATATTCAGCTTATCCTTTTGTCAGTAGTGAAAAATGCCCGTTGATCAAAACGGGCAAACGCATCATGTACATTTAGTGAGAGTTTTTCAACCGTTCACTCAGTCGGAAATTTTCTTCATAATCGACCGGACATTCAATAAGAACCGGTCCTTTTTCTAAAAGTGCTTGCTGCAAAATTCCCGATAATTCAGTCGCTTGTGTTACTTTATACCCTTTCGCACCATAGGATTTTGCCAGGGCAACAAAATCAGGGTTATCGAATTCGATATTGGAGGAATGACCCAACTTGTTTTCTTGCTCCCACTCAATCATTCCATATCTGCCATCTCGCCAAATTATAACAACAATCGGTAATTTTAATTGGACTGCTGTTGCAAATTCTGCTACAGACATGACAAATGCTCCGTCTCCACATACAGCGATTACTTTTTTGTCTGGACAGGCAAGCTTTGCACCGATTGCTCCGGGCAATGCAATTCCCATTGATGCAAGTCCGTTTGAAATGATACATGTATTTGGCTGTGAGGCCTCATATTGTCGACCAATCCATAGCTTATGAGCTCCAACATCTGACAGTAAAATATCATTGTTTGATAGAACTGCCTGAATTTCTTGAATAATGCGTTGAGGGCTTAGCGGGTATGTATCGCTCGTTGTGTTAATCAGTCTATCATTCGTTATGGTTTCCTTTATATTACGATAAAATGGATCGATCCCATTTCTTTGTTGAATTTGAACCGTTAAACACTGAAGATTTGCGGATAAATCACCAATGAGAGAGGCTTTTACCGGATAAAAGTGGTCTATTTCAGGTTCTTTTACATCAACATGAATAATCGGTGCCAGTAATGTATTCCACTTTTGTGGTCCATATTCGATTGGGTCATACCCAATTGTAATGACTAAATCAGCACGGTAAAAGGCTTGATTAACAAAATCACCTTCAGGCAACCCAATTGTTTGTAAATGAAGAGAATGATTTTCAGGAACAACTCCTTTTGCCATAAACGTTTCCGTAAAGGGAGATTGAAGCTTTTCAATGAACGTTATAATATCGCTAGAAACTTCTTCTCCTATCGCATTATTCCCTATGAGAATAAGCGGGAATTTTGCTTCATTAATCGCCATGGCTACATCGTGTAAGGCTTGGTCAGATGCCATTACTTTTTGGCTATTTAGCTGGTTTTGTAAAGGCTGTCCTTGTACGAGAGTGGAGGCGATATTATTTGGGAGTTCTATATGAATGGCTCCAGGTAGATTACTTGTCGCTAATGTAAATGCCTTAGCGACAACTTCGGGAATAACGGAACCATCGTGAATAGATGTGTTCCATTTCGAAATTGGACGGTATAATTCGATAAGATTTAAATATTGGTGAGAACTTTTATGTTGCATCGTGAGGTCGGTCTGTGCTGTAATGGCGACTAACGGCATTCTATCCAAGGTAGCACAGGCGACACCTGTGACCATATTGGTAGCTCCAGGTCCAAGTGTTGAAAGACAAACACCCGGTTTTCCTGTCAATTTGCCCATCATCCCAGCGATTAACGCTGCCCCTGTTTCATGTCTGCAAACGATAAACTTGATGGATGACTGATTTAGTGCATCCACTAAAGCAATATTTTCTTCTCCAGGCACTCCGAATATGTATTCTACATTTTGTTTCTCTAAACATTTTACAAAAAGCTCAGCTGCTTTCAAAAAAACATCCCTTTCTACTTTAAATAACATTCATCTGTTAAAGTTCCACAAATATTCTGCTTTTATTTCAGTTCTGTTAAATAACATTGTTGATTTTTGGATTAGCTATTCCTTAAAATTAAGCAAGTATTAATGAATACGTATATAATAGAAATAAGAGAAAAAGCCGGAGATCTTGAGGGAAGGAGTGGCTACGGTGAATTATATAAACATTGAACCTGTATTATCTACATCGACAGAGGATTGGTTAAAATTATTTTTCGCTTCGGTGAAAGAAAGGCCTTCCTATTTAATTAATGATTCAACTTATGGGTTTCAACGAGTGGGCATTCGTGTATTAGGTACACCTCTGGATCAAGATGAGTATTATAATGCCTTATTCGAGATGAACCAAGAGAGTTCCTCCGTTCATGTGTTAAGTGAGGAGTTGGATAAGACGATTGATAATCAGATGATGAAATCGATTCAAGACATATTGGACGTGCATCAGCAAGAACCGAAAGGCCTTTCTATTAATCGGTTAATCGCTTTTATGTATGGGAAGCAATTAATCCCAAAGCACCATGACCCATCACTTAGTCGGCATATTCAATTATCTGTTATGAAAGTGATAGAGCATTTTCAGCAGCACCATTCTGCGGGCCTATTAACGCAAGAATTTAGGCGCTTTCTTATTGATGTGGTGAAATGGTTAAAAAACCATTGGGCAAAGTGGGCCGAAACTATCACGATAGGTGAGGACTTCCCGAAAGTAGTTTGGTATGGTGACATGAATGACAGTCAAAAGTATTTCCTTATGTTATTGATGGAGTTTGGGTGTGATGTGCTACTGTTTCATCCTGAAGGGAAGGATCTATTTGCGGAAATCGATTCAAATAATACAATCTCTATTCCTTATCAATATCGTCATACAGCAAAGTTAGAGCCCTTCCCGACCCATCAAAGAGAGCGTCAAACAACAGTTGCTTATCGAGCTAATAAACAACTAGAAATTATGATGCATGATCATGGATCGGGCATTTATAAGCCATGGCAATTTAGAGATTATATCCCTTCCTCCATTACTTTACGTATGACATATGATGATGTGTTTATTTATGCGAGGGAAAAGGCGATGATTCGTCCAGAATTTAAGCTAGAAAGTAATCGGGTACATATTCCTGTGATTTTTGCAAAAATTCAAGGGGTCTCGAAAGATCGGAAACAATATTGGGAACATATGAGGGAGCTTATCGATGATTCATTAGCTTTGTGCATTCGCGAGTTTCCTTTTTCTCAAGCGACAAAAGCAAATTATCATTTTCATTATCAAAAGTCTTTAGAACAAGGGGTGCTTTCCCCAGAAAAGATGGTCAATAGCAATTGGTGGCGCTATAAACATTTGCCGAATGGACTTCAAAATGCAATTGCTCATACGATTAAAGCGTATTGCGAACATCCTAAATTAAATAAAATAGCAGGAGAATCTGATTATGATCTTCAATTATTTCTATTTAAACAGGCTAATATGATGCCGGAAGTAGTTCTCCAATTGCTGCAAAAGTTTGATTATGCTCAAGAAATTCCTCGTCTGGTTCTTTATAATATGGAGAAGAATGGAAAGCCTTCTAGGGAAGATGCTGCTCTTCTTTTGTTTTTAAATGAATTTGGCTGTGATGTAATTTGGTATAATCCAGCCGGACATAACGATATTGAACAGTTTATTAATCCGTCATTTTATGATGTTCATTGGTTAGAAGAAGTGGAATTTCAACAGGAGTTTCAAGAAAAAGAAGAATCGATTATTAAGAAGATTATTAAAAAAATATTTTAAGTATAGGAGTGGGATACTATGACAGCTGATTTAGAACTTCAAAAACAAGAGTTAAATCCAAATACAGCACAGCAATTACGTGCTCAATTACGCCAAGAACCACAAGTGTTGCAGTTAGTTCAATCGCTCGATATTAAAGATCAGCATCAATTATTAACGCTTGGAAAAGAACCAGCTGACAGTTTATCTCGTTTTGCAGATCGAATCTTACATTCGATGACGGTAACAAATATTGAGAAATCGAGCGACTTACTCAATCAATTAGAAAAATTAATGAAGCGCTTTGATCGAAATGAAATTATGAAAGAGCCTGGGTTTCTTGATAAATTATTCAAGCGTGCGAAAAAGACAATTGAAGATGTGTTTAAAAAATATCAAACGTTAGGCGGTGAACTAGATAAAATTAATGCCCAATTTGCGATTATGGAAGACGAACTAAAGCGTGCAAATAATGACTTAGAAGGACTATATGAAGAAGATATTCAATACTACTTTGAATTAGAGAAATATGTCGTAGCAGCTGAAATGAAGCTGGAAGAGGTAAGAGATACATTGATTCCAAGGTATGAAGAACGTGTTCAGTCAGGAGATCAATTAGCGCGCATTGAATTAGAAGGATTACGAACAGTTCAAGAATTATTAGAACGGAAGATTGATGATTTAGAGAAAGCAAGAATGGTTGCTGTTGTTGCTGCACCACAAATTAAGACGATGCAGCGCGGAAATAATGATTTAATGGCGAAAATCAATAGTAACTTTGTAACGGTAATTCCGATTTTTAAAATGGGGATTATTAATACGGTGTATGCGAAGCGTCAAAAATTACATTCTGATTCATTAAATGCTTTTGAAGAAAGAGCGAATCAAATGTTAACGGAAGTAACTTCAGATATTATGAATCAAAGTGTTGAAATTGCTCAGCGAACAGGCAGCTCCAGCATAAAAATGGAAACGATTGAGACGATGTGGACGACAATCGAAAAAGGAATTGTAGAGTATAAGAGAGTAAAAGAAGAGCAGTCGCTGCAGCGAGTGGAAGATAAGAAACGATTAGAAGCTCTTCAAGAAGAGGCAAAAAGGGTGCTATCTCAAGGATAAAAAACGCTTGCATTACTTGCAGTTTCGCTATACTATAAGTGAGGAATTAAATAATCTGCCAATGTGCAGAAGAGGTTCTAGCTACCCTCTTTAAAAAACTAAGAAGAAACAGTACTCTGTCTTAGGGTGCTGTTTTTTCGTTATAAAGGAGTTTTTCAGGAATGAAAAAGGAAAAAGCAGTGGTTGTATTTAGTGGTGGTCAGGATAGTACGACATGTTTGTTCTGGGCATTAGAAAGATTTGCTGAAGTTGAGGCGGTCACATTTGATTATAATCAGCGTCATCGACTGGAAATTGAGTGTGCACAAAATATTGCAAATGAGCTTGGTATCAAGCATCATATTTTAGATATGTCTTTGTTAAATCAACTTGCTCCAAATGCGTTGACTCGTAATGATATTGAGGTAAAGGATGGCGAAGATGGTGAATTACCTTCGACGTTTGTGCCAGGACGTAATTTATTATTTCTTTCGTTTGCCGGTGTGATTGCGAGCCAAATCGGTGCAAAACATATTGTCACTGGTGTATGTGAAACAGATTTCAGCGGCTATCCAGATTGTCGCGATGTGTTTATTAAATCGTTAAATGTGACATTGAATTTATCGATGGACGATTCGTTTGTCATTGATACACCGTTAATGTGGTTGAATAAAGAAGAAACGTGGGAGCTTGCCGATCGGTTAGGCGCATTTGAATTTGTCCGTGAAAAAACATTAACGTGTTATAACGGAATCATTGCGGATGGATGTGGGGAGTGCCCAGCGTGTAAGCTTAGACAAAAGGGCCTTGTAGATTATTTAAGTAAGCGGAAGGAGTCTTAAAGGCATGTATGGATTTCGAATTGTTGATAAGCTCCAGAAACTAGATCAAGATATACAGAGAAATCAATTAAACTATCATAAGAAGCGTGTTCTTGTAAGTAAGGAATTTACATTTGATGCTGCTCATCATCTGCATTGTTATGAAGGAAAATGTAAAAACTTGCATGGTCATACGTATCGAGTTGTCTTTGGCTTAAGCGGATTTACCGATGACCGCGGTTTGATGATAGATTTCGGTGATATTAAACAGATATGGAAAGATAAAATTGAAATTTATTTAGATCACCGCTATTTAAATGAAACGCTGCCATTGATGAATACAACGGCAGAGAATATGGTTGTTTGGATATATGAAAAAATGGCGGATGCGCTGCGTGAAGGGCCTCAATATAAAGGAGCTCGGGTAGAATTTGTTCGCCTGTTTGAAACGCCAACGAGCTATGCGGAAGCAAGACGGGAGTGGATGGAAGATGAGTAAAATTCCCGTTATGGAGATTTTTGGACCTACCATACAAGGGGAAGGTTCTATGATTGGACAAAAAACGATGTTTGTGCGTACAGCTGGCTGTGATTATTCTTGTTCCTGGTGTGATTCAGCTTTTACATGGGATGGAAGTGGAAAAGAGTATATTACTCAACTGACTGCGGAAGAAATTTGGGCTGAGCTGAAAAGAATCGGTGGAGATGGTTTTTCTTTTGTTACAATTTCGGGTGGAAATCCAGCATTACTGAAAAATCTAGATAGTTTAGTTGCACTCTTAAAAGAGCAGGGGATAAAAATGGGCGTGGAAACACAGGGGAGCAGATGGCAGGATTGGTTTTATGAAATCAATGAGCTGACGATTTCTCCTAAGCCGCCTAGCTCGGGAATGAAAACAGATTTCGGGATACTTGATGAAATCTTCACTAAGTTGCAAAATAATCAACATCATGTTTCGCTTAAGGTTGTGATTTTTAATGATGAAGATTATGAGTATGGAAAAGCGATCCATCATCGCTATCCGGACATTCCGTTCTTTTTTCAGGTTGGAAATGATGATAGTACGACGACGGACGATTCTAAATTGATTAGTAGACTTCTACAAAAATATGAGTGGTTAATTGATAAAGTTGTACAGGATCAGGATGTTACAAATGTGAAGGTGCTCCCGCAGTTGCATACGTATGTTTGGGGCAATAAACGAGGAGTATAAAGATATGAGAATATTATTTTATTTACTATCAATCGTGGCTGCGAACGTGGTCACAGCGGCTTTTGCACCGCTCCAATTTGGTGTATTTATCGTACCGATGGGAACGCTTTTGATTGGAGCAACCTTTATCTTTCGGGATCTTGTCCAAAATAAATATGGTCGAGCGAAGACATATGGATTCATTGTGACAGCGCTCATTTTATCAGCAGCTGTATCGTTTACATTAGGGGATACATTATTAATTGTTGCAGCCTCCGCGCTTTCATTTATTGTTGCGGAATCTGCGGATACAGAAATTTACTCGCGTTTGAAGTTACCAATGAGTTGGCGCGTATTCTATAGCGGAATTGTTGGCGGGTTTCTCGATTCGGTAATTTTCGTTGTGATTGGTTTAAGCCCATTTGGTGCCAACATTTTACCTTGGGAAGCTGTACCTGCTGCTATTGTAGGGCAAATTATTGTCAAAACAATTGTTCAAATGATTGGTGCATTCATCTTGAATCAGGTGCATGTTCGTTTAGAGAAGAAAACTGTCGTTAGTTAATATAGTGGAGAGGCTCAGTCTTATGACTGAGCCTTTTCTCATTCACTCTAATCGCCTTGAAGAAAATCACTAGCACAGTAGAGAATTAGGAAATTTCTTAATGCTTTTGTATAAATTACCCTTAATGAAGAACTATAGAAAAAGAGAGCTTATAGCTACCTGCAAAAAAAATGGGGGAAGCAACTTGATTCGAAATATAAATAAATTATTAAGGAAACCAAAGCAAAAAAATAATGATATACAAGCTGAACAGGAACGGCAGGATGTTAAGCCGGTGGATTTCCTTTCTAATCATTTCGATCACAATGTGGAAGCGTTTCGGATGGTGTATGATCGTTGTTCAGATGTCGTTTTCCGTCCGTTTTTACTTTTTGGAAAAAAGAGAGCGACGATTATTTATATAGAGGGGATTACGAACGTCGAAGGGATGGAGGAGTTCGTTCTATCGCCGCTCATTAAGGAAACAGCAAGCGAAACCCAGCCCTTAAATGAATTTCTTGAAAATAAACTGCCTATTTCTAAAGTAAAAAGAATGCATACAATTGCCGAGTGTATCGAATCCATTTCATCTGGAAATCCTATCCTTCTCTATGAAGGGGAGAGTGCTGGTTTTTCTTTAGGATTAGCCAAATGGGAAAAGCGCGGGATTGAAGAACCTATAGCAGAGGTAGGAATCAGAGGGCCGCGAGAGGGATTCAATGAGTCTTTAGAGGTAAGTACGTCTCAATTGCGACGCATTATTAAAAGTCCGGCTCTTAAAATACAATCGATGAAAATCGGAAGTTATACGCAGACGACTGTTGCCATTGCTTATATTGATGGACTTGTAGATCCAACATTGATTGAAGAAATAACGAATCGATTGAAGCGGATTGAGATAGACGGCATTTTAGAAAGCGAGTATATCGAGGAAATGATTGAGGACAACCCGTATTCCCCTTTCCCTCAGATACTATCAACAGAACGACCCGATACAGCCTGTTCTAGTTTATTAGAGGGACGAGCGGTCATTTTAGTAGAAGGAACACCATTTAGTTTAATTGCTCCAATTTCCTTATTTTCTTTGCTTCAATCACATGAGGATTATTATCAACGCTTTATGGTTGGCACACTTATCCGTTGGTTACGTTATAGTTTTCTTAGTATCTCGCTTTTGCTGCCTTCCTTTTATGTCGCTATTTTGACGTTTCATCAGGAGGCGATACCAACGGCACTGCTGCTGAGTGTATCAGCGTCCCGGGATGCGGTCCCATTTCCTGCCGTAGTAGAGGCGCTGCTTATGGAAATTATGTTTGAAGCGCTGAGAGAGGCAGGGGTTCGATTACCAAAGCAGATTGGCTCTGCTGTTAGTATTGTTGGAGCGCTAGTAATTGGTCAAGCTGCTGTTCAAGCGGGATTGGTTTCCGCGCCAATGGTTATTGTGGTGGCGATAACGGGAATCTCTTCTTTTATGATTCCCCGTTATATTGCTGGAATTGCTATCCGAATACTGCGTTTTCCTATCATGCTGCTTGCCGGTACTTTAGGACTGCTCGGTATTATGATGGGAATTATTTCCATAGTCATTCACTTATGCGGCTTGCGCTCCTTCGGTGTCCCTTACTTACAGCCACTGGCACCACTAAAAGGACGTGAGTTAAAGGATGTGCTGTGGAGATCGCCTCTGTGGAAGATGGATACAAGGCCGCATCTTACAGGGGAGTTTAACCGATATCGTCAGTCTCCAGATCTGGCGCCAAGTTCGAAAAAAGGGGGAGACACCCAGTGAAAAATATTCTCCATATACTATGTATTTTTGGATTGATTCTTCTTTTAAGCGGCTGTTGGGATCGGGTGGAAGTCAATGATTTGGCTATTGTCACAGCAGCAGCTATTGATATAAAGGATGACAATCAAATTGAATTATCCCTCCAAGTGTTTATACCTAAAGCATTAAGCACCGGAGGAGGTCAAGGAGGGAGCGGTCAAGGAGGAGGAGGAGCTGCTACATTGGTGAGGTCTCAAAGAGGATCCAATATTTCAGATGCGCTTTCCAAGCTACAAAGCAAGATTCCGCGCAAAGTTTTTTGGGGACAATGTAAAGTATTTATATTCGGTGAAAAATTAGCAAAGCAAGGAATACAAGAGCATATGGATTTCTTACTTCGCCATCCCCAGCCAAGAGAGAGAGCTTATCTGTATGTTAGCAAAGGGAACCCGAAGGATGCCCTTGAAGTACTTCCTCCTCTAGAACGCTATTCGGGGGAAGTGCTTCGGGAACTATCTGATTTACATATCGGGATGCAGGTTACCATGCAGGATGTACAGGAAGGGTTAGTAGGTGTAGCTCAGGCTGGTGCATTTCCATTTATTAAAATTTTACCACCGGGTAAAGGGGAAGAGAAATTACAGGGAATTCCGTACATTGTCGGAACAGCGGTATTCAAAAAAGATAAAATGGTTGGAACGATGTCAGAAAAGGCAACAAGAGGAATCTTGTGGTTAAGAAATGAAATGGAAGCCTATACAGTTATCTTAAAACCTGAAGGCGTTAAAGGAGAAGTATCTTTAAATCCAGTGTCGGCACGCATCAAACTGATTCCACAAATAAGAAATGATAAATGGAAAATGCTCGTGAATGTTGATACAGAGGGGGCTGTTGTCCAAAATGGAACAAACTTGGCTCTTACAAGTCCAAAATCAATACAGACTGTAGAAAAAGCGTATCAAGAAGATATTAAAGACCGTATCGAGCTAGCTATTCAGCAAGCGCAGCATAAGATGAAAGCGGACATTATAAAATTCAGTAAAGAATTCTATCGAAAATACCCTAAAGAGTGGAAAAAAGTTGAAAATCGCTGGGACGAGGTATTCCCGAAGGTGGAAGTAGAAGTCAACGTTGAGGCCCATATTCGCAGACAGGGCTATATAAATAAACCGGGGGGATTGCCTGAGAAAGAGGTGAAGAAGCAGTGAGATGGGGAGCTTTTTTTAGTGTTATGGTAATCGTGGCTTTGATCATTTTATATGAATGGCCGAAAATGAAACAAAACCCAAAAAAGGACAAGATGGCTTTTTTTACTCTGCTCTTCATCGGCTTAGTGCTGTCCATGTTCGATCTCCCACATATGGGAGGTCCCACTGCATGGATTCAAAGTCTTTTCAGGCCGTTTGGACGGTTTATGGAAAAATAAATGTCTAAGGGGCGCGATTTTGTTTTTCCATATGATCATAGAAAGGAGAAAAATGATGGAGAAAGGCAAAATTTCATCCCTGCAAATGGCCATCATGATGTATCCTGCGATTGTGGCTACCGCTATTCTCGGGGTTCCAAGTATTACAGCGAAATATGCCAAAACCGATTTATGGCTATCGCCCATTTTGGCATCCTTCCTCGGATATGCGACAGTGTATATCGCATATAAACTGCACAAACATTATCCGAAAGAAACAGTCATTCAATTTAGTGAACACATTATGGGGCGATTCGCTGGAAAAATTCTCGGTTTTCTATTCTGTTTTTTTTACATCCAGGTCGCGGGACTCATCGTTAGAGAATACGCGGAATTTGTTGTCGATTCTTTTCTGGTCAATACTCCAATTAGTGTGATTATGGGATCAATAATATTTCTCTGTGCTTTAACCGTATACGGAGGTTTAGAAGTATTGGGGAGAGCTGCCCAAGTGTTTTTCCCCATTTTTATATTGGCTATCTTTTTCTTTAGCATCTTTTTGGGCCCTGATTTTGAATGGAAAAATATATTCCCGATATTGGGAAATGGGGTGATGCCTCCAATTAAGGGTGGAATTGTGCCTGGTGGATGGTTCACAGAATTTTTTCTTATATCTTTTCTTCTGCCTTTTTTAGCGGATCAGAAAAAAGGGATGAAATACGGAATGATGACTGTTTTTGTTGTGACGATGACGTTAGTTTTAATCAATCTTATCGTTCTTTTTGTGCTAGGGCCAGCGACATCCTTTAAGGTTTATCCACTGATGAGTGTAGCTCGATACATCAGTCTCGCCGACTTTTTTGAACATTTGGAGTCCTTCATTATGGCTGTTTGGATCGTAGGGGCGTTTATCAAATTGTCTGTGTTTTATTATGCGGCTGCTTTAAGTACCGCGCAATGGTTGAATCTTTCGAATTATCGACCTATTGTATGGCCGATAGGGATTCTGATATTAGAATTCAGCTTTTGGTCACTTCCTAACACAATGGGATTGGAACGTTATCTGGTCGGGACCTTTCCTCTATTCGCACTATTGATACAAACAATTATCCCTTTGTTTTTGTTGATGATGGCAAGTATAAGGAAAAGAAAACGCCAGGCTAGCCAGTAGATAGGATATTTAGATAAATAATTCTTTTTAACTTTAGGGAATCTGAATCAATGGGAAATTCTTCTGTAAAAAACTCTAATCACTTATAAGGAGAAAAATATGGAGAAAGGCAAAATTTCATCCCTGCAAATGGCCATCATGATGTATCCTGGGATTGTGGCTACCGCTATTCTTTCAGTTCCAAGTATTACAGCGAAATATGCCAAAACCGATTTCTGGCTGTCCCCCATTTTGGCATCCCTCATCGGGTATATGACAGTGTATATCGCATATAAACTGCACAAGCTGTATCCGAAACAAACGGTTATTCAATTCAGTGAACAGATCATAGGGCGGTTTGCAGGTAAAATTATCGGTTTCTTATTCTTGGTTTTTTATATCCAGATTACGGGGAATATGCTTAGACAGTACGCAGAATTTGTTGTCGATTCTTTTCTAGTCAATACCCCGATTAGCTTGATTATAGCGTTGATGGCATTACTCTGTTCCTTTATTGTACGCGGAGGTTTAGAAGCATTAGGGAGAGCTGCCCAATTGTTTTTCCCCATTTTTACACTTCCACTTCTCTTCTTAATTATCTTAGTGTTCCCTGATTTTGAATTTAAGAACATATTCCCTATATTGGGAGAGGGGATGATGCCTCCAATCAAGGGTGCGATTGTGCCTGGTGGATGGTTTACAGAATTTTTTTTGATTACTTTTTTCCTGCCTTTTTTAACGGATCAGAAAAAAGGAATGAAATACGGAATGATGACTGTTTTTGTCGTGATGATGACATTAGTTGTGGTAAATCTTATCGTGCTTTTTATACTAGGGCTAGCGACATCCTTTAAGGTTTATCCACTGATGAGTGTAGGTCGATACATCAGTCTCGGCGGCTTTTTTGAACATTTAGAGTCCGCCGTCATGGCCATTTGGGTAGTAGGGGCGTTTATCAAAATTTCTGTTTTTTATTATGGGATTGCTTTAGGCACTGCACAATGGCTGAATCTTTCGGACTACCGGCCCATCGTATGGTCGTTAGGGATTCTACTCGTTATATTCAGCTTTTGGTCATTGCCTAGCACAGTGGAATTACACAAGTATAGTGTAGGGACCTTCCCCCTTTTGGGACTACTGATCCAAATGATTATTCCACTGTTTTTGTTGGGGATTGCAGTTATGAGGAAAAGAAAGCGCCAAGGTAGCGAATAGGCATGATATTTGGCTAAACGATTCTTTCTAATTTTAGAGAATTTGAATCAATTGGAAATTCCTCTAGAAAGAACTCTAATTACTAAATATATAAGGAGAAAAATATGGAGAAAGGCAAAATTTCATTCTTGCAAATGGCCATCATGATGTATCCTACGATTGTGGCTACGGCTATTCTTGGGGTTCCGAGCATTACGGCGAAATATGCCAAAACTGATTTATGGCTGTCACCGATTTTAGCGTCGTTCATCGGGTTTGTGACGGTGTATGCCACTTATAAACTACATAAATTATATCCGGAACAAACGGTTATCCAATTCAGTGAACACATCATTGGTCGGTTTGCGGGAAAAGTTCTCGGTTTTATATTCCTATTTTTCTACATTCAGATCATTGGGATAATTATTAGAGGCTACGCAGAATTTATTGTCAACTCCTTTCTAGTTACTACCCCAATTAGTGTAATTATGGCATCGATGGTATTGCTCTGTGCCTTAACGGTGCATGGGGGTTTAGAAACAATGGGGAGAGTTGCCCAAATGTTTTTTCCTGTTTTTATTGTTCCATTCCTCACTTCAATCATCTTATTAAGCTCTGATATGGAATTCAAGAATATACTTCCAATATTAGGGGGTGGGATGGTGCCCTCAATGAAGGGGGCAATTGTGCCGAGTGGGTGGTTCACAGAATTTTTTCTCATTATTTTTCTCCTGCCTTTTTTAAAAGATAAACAAAAAGGAATGAAATATGGAATGATAAGCGTAGTTGCTGTGATGATGACGTTAGTTGCCGTCAATCTTATTGTTCTTTTTGTACTCGGACCAGCGACATCCTCTAAGGAATATCCCCTTATGAATGTAGCTCGATATGTCAGTATCGCTGAATTCTTTGAACATTTGGAATCCGCTGTAATGGCTGTTTGGATAGTAGGAGCGTTTGTCAAAATTTCTGTATTTTATTATGCAACTGCTTTAGGTACCGCACAATGGCTGAATCTTTCAGACTATCGGTCCATTGTATGGCCGTTAGGAATTCTGATGCTAGAGTTCGGCTTTTGGTCACTTCCTAATGCAATGGAAACCGAACGTTTTGATGTCGAGACTTTCCCTTTATATGGACTACTAATCCAAACGATTACTCCGCTGTTTTTATTGATGATTGCTATTGCAAGGAAAAGAAAACGCTTAGGAAGCAAAAAGAATGATTGAAAACTACAATAGTGTCTTTTTAATATTCCAAATTAGTGAATCTACGCCTTTAGAGAAATGAGAAATTGGTTTCGTTTTAGTAAGGTCTATATTGAAAGGAGAAAAAAGCGTATTCTTACATATTTCTGACTCTGCATGTTGTAAAGGCCAAGGACGATGATGTATTTCCCCGCAATAGATGTTTCCTCTGTTATTGGTACTAAAAAAGCAATATCGTTCTGTGAGCCAATGATCTAACGTTCCTTCTTTAGGAAAATAAACTTCCGATAAGGGGGTGTATTTTCCTTTAAATGTTATCGGAGGAGTTGTATTTCCTTTACGAATACTTTGGCAATCAAAGGTTTGTCCTTCTTGTTGAATCGAAATGTCGGCAGGATGATAAGGTAAATGTAACCATCTCTTTGCGATTGTATAGGAAAGCCAGTCATTGACGTCAAGAGACATGAAATACACACCGGGTTTACCATTACATTGAACATATGTCCTTACATTAACTTCTGGAAATGTTGGAGAAAGTGATACGGAGGACATTCCACGAGGGTATATGCCCCCCATAATGAATGCAACAATTCCTAACCAAGCATATCGATCAAAAGTGTCAATTTGTAAGGAAGAAGGAATATATGGTCGCAGTGTTTCAGGTGAAATAGGCCAATGAACAAATAATAGATTGTTCCAAGTTTGTCGCATAATCCATTTCTTTGAAGGAAATGGCCAAGGGCGGTGAAAGCTGTCATTCATTAAGTCCATGAAAGTGGTCTCCTTTTATTTTTCTACCTATTTAGTCTAGGGTGAGAAGGGAAATAAGATGTATCTTCAATCGTTTTTGTACTTAATAACATATTTACCTCTTTTATGTAAATGATAAGGTTAGAGAACTAGGTAATTTCATTATGAGGTAGTGGAGAAGTGACTATGCCTAATATTTTATACTATGTAACTTTTATGATGCTTACGATACTATTCATCCTTTTTTTACTCATGCTTATTGGCTGGCGCTGGTTTCTGAAACGAATGGTAAAGCAAATGGGGAAAATTATTTTTACTGATAGTTACCAAGAAAATATTATCGAAATGATACCAGGATTCAGGCATATGGGGATTCAAAATGTGCTTGAGAATAGCTTGCGTGCAGAAACAGGTGATGTTCTTCATCGTCCACTTGGTTCTTCAAAAAAGTGGCCGCATCTCGATCCGATTACATTTATCCCTGCACAGACGTCACCGTTTCCGATTGATGGTGAAGAGGAAGTGGATGTTCAAGTAACTATTGGACCAAAAGCGAAAAAACCAATGAACATAAAGATTCCGCTTATGATCAGCGGAATGGCTTATGGAATCGCGCTTAGTGAAGAAGTAAGATTCGCTCTGGCCCAAGCAGCTAAAAACACAGGAACAGCGATTAATTCTGGGGAAGGCGCAGTCTTACCCGAAGAATTAGACAAGGCTGGAAAATATATTTTGCAGTTTTCAAAAACAGAGTGGTCCAAAGAAGAAGACCTTATTAAGCGAGCTGATATGATTGAAATTAAGTTTGGCCAAGGCGCATTAATGGGGATGGGCGGGAAAATTTCTCCGAAAAACTTAACAGGTCGTGCTCGCGAAATGATGGGGCTTAAAGAAAATGAGGAGGCTGTGATTTTTGAACATTTTTTTGAAAATCAAACATTAAAAGATATTAAGGAACTTTTGGAGGAACTTCGGAATATAACAGGCGGTGTTCCAATTGGTGTGAAAATGGGAGCTGGCGGAAAGATTGAAGAAGACATGGATCGTTTAATCGATCTCGGTGTTGATTTTATTGCGATTGATGGCGGACAAGCAGCGACACATGGTGCACCTCCCATTTTAGCTGATGACTTTGGAATACCAACTTTGCATGCCGTAGTTCGGGCGGCTAATCATTTAGAAAAAAGGAATATGAAAGGACAAATTAGTTTAATTGTTTCAGGTGGACTTTTTACACCTGGGCACTTTTTGAAAGTACTTGCACTCGGTGCTGATGCTGTTTACTTAGGATCTGTTATGTTATTCACTGTCTCACACAATCAAATATTAAATGCACTTCCATTTGAACCACCTACACAAGTTGTTTGGAATGAGGGAAAGTTCAAGGAACAATTTAAGATCAAAGATGGGATTCAAGCAGCAGAGAAATTTTTAACAGCAAGTACAGAAGAAATGAAAATGGCCTTAAGGGCGATGGGGAAACGCTCCTTAAAAGAGTTATCAAAAGAAGATTTGGTATCTTACGATGATTTGACTGCCCAAATGATTGGCATTCCATTTTCATTTAAACCTTGGGAGGAGAAATAATACATCCATACATGTTATAAATAAGTATCTGCTTCTTGATTTGTATAATGAGACCTATGAAAAAGCAAGGAATGAGAGAATAAATGGTTTCATATATTATTATGAGGCTAAATTTGCTCATAGGATGGAGGGGTAAATATGGCCGTTGTCAAGGCGACTAGCTCAGATGCGGAAGGAGTTCAAGGCATGATGCTTGTAGGAAATGTAGGCATCAATCCATTACGAGCTAATTGTTCAGATTTTAAAGGGCTTCGTACCATATTCCCCAAATGATTTATCCCACACTTAACGGGCAGTAAGACCCCCATCTCAAGCGTATGAGAAAACAAAGAAGATAGGTGGGGGTAGTTCAATTGAAAGGGAGGGATTAAGATGCAATTGGATCCAGCACTTCAACAAATTCTAGAAAGTTATCCCAAATTGCCTGAAACATTAACACCAGATTTAATTGTGAAAATCCGTGAGGCTAGACTTCAAACGATTCTAGATATAGAGGAGCGTCCGTTCGTTCATGCAGTAGAGGATCGTCTGATTCCTGGTCCGAATGGTGACATACCTATTCGAATATACACACCCAAAAGTGTGGAAGAGCGTCTTTCTGCTATCGTGTTTTTCCATGGTGGCGGCTGGACGCTAGGGAATCTTGAAAGCCATGATGTAGCTTGTAGACAACTTACAAATGCTTCGGGGTGTAAAGTCATTGCTGTCGATTATCGATTGGCACCGGAGAATCGCTTTCCAAAAGGCCTAAAAGATTGCAGTGCAGCGGTGCAGTGGGTGTTTAACCATTCAGGGGAATTACAGGTAGATGTGAATCGAATTGCTGTTGGAGGGGACAGTGCAGGAGGAAACTTAAGTGCAGCGGTTACCTTATTGTTTAAAAACTGCGGAGGACCATCAATTTGGCGGCAAATATTAATATACCCTGCGACAGATGCTTTACGCTCTATTGAACAATCGCCTTATGAGTCCATTCGGAAAAATGCACACGCTCCTATATTGACTAGCAGCGTGACAAAAAGTTTTTGGGATCACTATATTAAAACGGAAGAGGATGCCAGTAATATATATGCTTCTCCTATACGAGCACAAGATTTAAGTGGTTTACCAAAAGCTTTTGTGATTACAGCGCAATACGATCCTATCCGGGATGAAGGAGAGGCTTATGCTAATCGACTTCAGGAAAGTGGAGTTCCCGTGCAGCTTACCCGATACAGTGGACTTGTTCATGGCTTTCTAACATTGCCGATTCCAATTAATGAACAAGTTTTTCAGTCCATTGCAGAATTTCTGAATGAATGAAAATCTGTTTGATGAAAGTAAAACTAAGCCTCTGGCTAAACAGCAATCCAGAGGCTTGTTTTTCTAGTCTTACTCATGAGAAATTTACTTTTCAGGTAAGTATTTTGTTGTAAAGATTTCATTCGCTTCGAATGGCTTTTCCAATAAGTCTAAATCATGCAGCTGTTGAATAAGTGTAGTCCATCTTTCCTCTGTCATATAGCCGACACCGTGTTCAGACGCATCTTTGCCGTACACAAATTCTTCTTGAGATTCGGTTTCAAAGGCTAGAGCATCTAAGGCGATGTCTGGATTATCATTCTGAATGACTTTATTAATAGATTCAGAAGACGTTTTATAAGAATTCCATCCTTCTACAAATGAAGTAACAAAGTTTTGAACCGTTTCTTCATTCTTCTCTAAATATTCTTTTGTTACAAATAATACAACATTATAAGGATCGTAACCCGCGTCAGCAATCAGCTTTGTTTCTGTTTCAATTCCTTCTTTTTCCAAAAAGAAAGGCTCGGATGTGGCAAATGCTTGGGTAACAGAATCTTTTTCATTTACAAAGTTCGTATGCTGCCCATTGTATGCTAACTCTTCTACTTTACTTAAATCGTATTTAGATTTTAAAAAGTCCCAATATGTAATTCCAGGTTGAACATATACTTTTCTTCCATTTAAGTCTGTGAAGTCTTTAATTCCATGTCCTTTATGAAACATAAATACTTGTGGACTTCCCTGCATCGCAGCTGCTACAGCGACTAAATCAATTCCTTGATTTTTAGCAATAACTAATTGATCTGCGTGTGCAAGACCAAATTCGGCGCTGCCGGATGCAATCATTTGAACAGAAGATACTTGAGGACCACCTGGTTCAATAGTGACATTCAATCCATGTTCTTCAAAAGTTCCGTCTTCTTGTGCGGCATATACACCGCCATGCTGTGCCTTTGGAAACCAGTTTAATACTAATTTAACATTTTCAACAGCTTTATCATCCGGTTTGCTCTCTTCCTCACTAGTACTAGTTTCCTCACCGCTGCAGGCAGTCAGGAAAACTAGAAAGATAATTCCTAAAAATAGTAGATTGAATTTTTTCACCTTTTCTTCCCCCTTTAATTCGTAATGAATTTCGCTTTATTTTTCAACCTTCATCGCTGACTCATGCCAAGATCGCAACATTAAGTGAGCTACCAGGCTAACGAGAAGGTAAAAACCAATCCCTAATAATGCCGCTGCTATTCCGCAGGCAAACAAATATGGAGTTTTTAATTGGATAGCGGCTACTGTAATGGCATAGCCTAGGCCGCCTTTACCTCCACCGATTCCTGCTACATATTCTCCGACAATAGCTCCGACAATCGATAGAGTACAGGATACTTTTAACCCTGCCATAATATAAGGCATTGCAGATGGGATGCGAAGTTTCCACATTTTCTTCCATTTTGATGCATTATATAGTGTAAAGAGTTCTCCCATATTTTTATCGACTGAATTCAGCCCCATTAATGTATTCGAGATAACTGGGAAAAATCCAATTAAAAAAGAAATGGTTACAATGGCATTGAAGCCGGCACCAAACCAAATAACAATAATCGGTGCAACAGCAACAACAGGAATAGTTTGCAAAATAATGGCATATGGATAGATGCTAATTTCTAACACTTTTGAGCTTGCTAATAAAATAGAAACGAAAATACCGATAGTCGCACTGAGTAAAAATCCAATAATTGATTCAATCACTGTAATTTGAATGGCTGGCCATAATAAGTGCCAATCCGTTATTGCAGCGTGTAAGACATCTGTTGGTTTCGGAAGAATAAATGGTTTGATTCCTAATAAAGCAGGGATCAATTGCCATAGAGAGAGGAAAGTAATTAAAGCAATGATTGGACCGAGATAAACCCCTTTAAATTTAGTCCAAATTTTTCCTTCATTACTTTGAGGGAAATCCGAAACTATTTTTGTTTTTTTCGTTGCTACTGATTGTGTGGACATTTTATCCTAACTCCCTTCTTATTGAACTATTTTCGAGACTGTGGGCAGCTATATCTACATAGTCTGTAAAGGTTTTGTCTGTTCTTACTTGAAGTTTTCTTGGGAAGGGGAGATTGACGTTAATAATGGATGATAATTTCCCGGGACGAGAAGACATGACTGCGATTCGTGAGGATAAAAATACAGCTTCATATACGTTGTGGGTAACAAATAGAATAGTAGTTTTTTCTTTTTGCCATATATTAAGGAGATCAACCTGCAATGTTTGGCGTGTAATTTCATCAAGAGCAGCAAAAGGTTCATCCATTAATAACATTTTTGGTTTTGCTGCTAAAGCGCGAGCGATTGAAACTCTCATTTTCATCCCGCCTGATAGTTCTCTAGGATAAGCATATAAGTAATCTTTTAAACCGACCATCTCTAATACTTCTATTGCATACTCCTTATGGCTTTTCTTAGTAGATCCTCTTAATTCAAGCGGCAATAATACATTATCAAGCACAGTTCGCCAAGGAAGTAAATTTGCATCTTGAAAAACGAAGGCGATATCGTTTGTTTTTTGAATAATCTCCTTAGGGGTTTTACCAAAAACTTGGACATGGCCGCTAGTGGCCTCACTCAACCCAGCTACCATTCTTAGTGCAGTGGACTTACCGCAACCTGATGGACCTAAAAAACTAATAAACTCGCCTTCTGTAATCGTTAAATCAAATTGACTTAATGCAATGGTGCCAGTGTTATACACTTTACTAACATTTTGGAATGAAACGACTTCGTTTGGATTTGTGCTCAATATTTTCCCCTCCTGAAAATTGCATTATTTGTTTATATGTATAAATGTTACATTTAATTACATTTTATGTAATATAATACTTATCTTATTATGTTATAGTTCGTTTGTCATTAGCAAAACGAACAAATTAAAGTAGATATTTTAGTTATTATCACTAATTGTACGTTATGAAATCTTACATTAAAGATTTCTGAAAAGTGGGAAATCTATATTTTGTCGTTCTATAAGGTGGATGCTCTCAAATGCCCTTTACAACCTAATTTTGAAGGAGTAATATTACTTTCATGTAAAACCATATTTCTTTATTCGCTGAATCCTTTATGGAACGGGGGAACCAATCTTGTGGCGGTTTTTTCGTCGCTTGGGGTGAATCCTTTATGAAGAAGGTAGGGCTACTCTCATGGTCCGAATCCGACAGCTAACTCCGGAAGCGTGAAGAGAGAGGAAGTGATACTGGTGATCGAAAAAATCATTCGACCACGGGGTAATCCTCTGTGGTCTTTTTTGTGCTTTCTATATAAAAAAGATTGTAATAGAAGGGGAAAAATGAGATGAAAAAACAGTTTGTTGTGTTTGGGTTAGGTAGATTTGGAGGGAGCTTAGTTAAGGAATTCCATTCGATTGGAGTGGAAGTGATGGCGATTGATAAAGATGAAAGTAAAATAGATGAATATGCAGCCTTTGCTACTCATGCTGTCGTAGCTAATGGCATAGATGAGATGAGTTTAAAATCCTTGGGTGTGAGGAATTTTGATGTCGCTTTCGTCTCTTTAGGTGATGATATTGAAGCTAGTATTTTAACGTGCTTACTTTTGAAGGAAATGGGGGTTCCTCAAGTTTGGGCAAAAGCTCAAAATATGTATCATCATAAAGTGTTAGAAAAGGTTGGAGTCGACCGAGTGATTCATCCTGAAAGAGATATGGCGCAGCGAATTGCTCATCACATCGCATCCGAAAAAATTATTGATTATATTCAATTATCGGAGGAGTATAGTATTGTCGAAATCGTGGCGTCGCGTAAAATTGATAAAAAATCATTGATGGATTTGGATATTCGTGCAAAATACCGCTGCAATATTATCGGGATTCAACGTGGAAAAGACATTAATGTGGCTCCGCTTGCTGAAGAACAAATTCGCCAAGGAGATACATTAATTGTTATTGGGCATAACAAAGATATTGCAAAATTAGAGGCGCAAGGCGTGTAACAAGCACTATACATTTGAAATGAATCTTACTGAAACACTTGTATTTAAACCGTTTTATCTCATACCTAATGGGAAGTAAGCTCTCCACCTCAAGCTTGCGAGAAGAAAAAAGAGAGATGAGGAAATTCCCCCATTATAACTGCATTTCCTAGCTCCTCGAGGTTATAAGCGGTCATGCTCTATGGCAAACTGCGTTATGCTGCCTTTCATCTGAATAGTCGTCTTTCAGCTTTTGGCATAGTAGATCTGTCTATAGGAACAATCGATGGCTTCTCTATTGTTGAAAAATGAATCGTTGTAGGAGTTAGGGGATTTGGTAAAGTAGGTCCGGTTACCCTCGTCTATTTGCTGATAACAACAAAAAAGTGAATATCAAATATCCTAGTGAAGATATATAGAACGTATGAAAAAATATACAAATAGAAACAAGCAGTGAATGTTTTCGCTGCTTGTTTCTATTTATATGGGAATGTTCGGAAGATTAATATATGAAAATCATTGTATAGAAGCTAGCTATAGGATGAGCTAAATCAAAAGTTCTATTATTTTTTATAATAATTAATAAAAATAAGAAAATGGTACGTTATAGCGCTTATGTAAGTATATTCAAAAACTAGGAAAAATGAATTATTTTCCTTTATTTATATAATAAACCAAAAAATATTTGCTATCTATCCCCCATATATCAGGGCTTTGAATCATTAAGCCTAGCTTAATAGGATTATTTTTCCTTTTTATTAGAGATAAATATCCTGTTTTGGGAGTGAGGATTTAGGTAGATTTAGTATGAGAGAAAAATAGTACATATTATGTCTAGTTTAGGAAGGGGTTTTTTTTTGAAAAAGTGGGTATTATTCTCCGTTGTATCAGTATTTATTTTCCTTTTATCTGCATGTTCAGATTCGGGTGAAAAGGCTTCAACTGAAAAGAGTAAAGGGTTGGAGGCTTCTATTGAAAGCGCTAGTTACATTATTTCAGAGAGTGATGATGGGGTTTCTGAAAATGAGAATCTAGCTACTATGGCTGTTCATTTAAAAGTCAAAAATTTGTCAGATTCTCCAATGCGATTATCAGGGTATGATGGGATTAAGTTATATGATGGTGAGCAGCAAATCAATATTAATACAGAACTTTATAATCGCGATATAGGCTTGGATATTGGTACAGGCGGGAGTATTGGTGCAGGAAAGTCAAAAACTGTATTAGCGATATTTGAAGTAACAAAGGATAAAGAGTATGAAATTGGCTTAAATCCGCTATTCGATGATTTTGAAGAGGAGTCAGAAGAGTTAGTATTAAAGCTTGATACGAAGAAGTATGCCGCTAGCTATGAAACGCTGCAAGATCCAGAGAAAGCATTGAAGGCTTATGTGGATCAAATCTATTACAATAAGGAAAATCCAGATTATGAGCAACTTGTATCGGCTGATAAACCAGTATTGCAAGAATCAGCACAAGAAGCATTTGAAAAGGAAATAAACAAGGTGTTTGATAAGAAGTTAGATGACACAGACATTGAAAAGCTATATGCAACATACCGTGATATCTTAGCGGAAAAGGCTGAGGTGAATGCTACTACTATTGCACATGCTAATGATAAGGCAATCGTTGAAGTAGAGGTTTCTACACCGTCATTACAAACATTATATGAAGATGTCTATGAGTATAAGAGTGAATTTAGAGAAAATACAGGAAGTTATGATTCACAAGAAATTGATAAATATGTACTTTCAAAATTGCCTAAAATTTTAAATGCTCTTGAGGTAAACGAACTTAGCGATCCAGTGGAAGTGTCTTTAACGAAAAAGGATGGAAAATGGACGATTAAAGCAGTTGATAAGTATGGTGCAAGTTTAGACACTGTATTTGTAAAAGGATCAATTTATTAAGGAGCCGTGAATAGTGTGAAGAAAATATGGTTATTTGCTATACCAGCGGTAGTTGTGCTCACCATTATTACGGTTGTGTTGATCCAGCAGAATAATCGACCTAAACAAGTTGTGGAAGCGTTTGAACAGGCGGTTGATCAAAAGAAGCCGGAACAGCTGAAGGATATACTCTTAGTAGATAATAAGAAGGCTGAAATAGATGAGTCATCGCTTAAAGCATTCGTTACGTATCTAAATGCTAATTATAATAGTTATCAAGTAATTCAGGATAGCTTAGAGGAGCAATTAGAGAAGCAAGAGTACAAGATGACAAATCAGCAGATTAGTTTGGTGGAAGACGGAAAACGCTTTGGGATATTTACCTTTCCGTCGATAAAACGAAAGATTTTCTTATGAAGAGTGAGGAAGAATTGTACGGTCCGCTTCTTCCGGGTACATATGATGTACGATTAACTGTAAAAAATACACTGGGCACTTTTTTAGAGAAAAGAAAAGTAGAAGTGTGGGGCGGCAGCAAGCAGGTCAGCCTGCTTGTAGACGATAGTGATTTGGCTAAAAAAGATAAAGGCGTTCAACAAAATGTATTAGCCGCACTAGATGTATTTAATAAGGACTTAATCGTTTTTCAGACAAACAACTATGAAACGAAGCATTTTACAAATGTCACAGATGAAGTAAGAAAGGTTACGGCATTTGCCAAATATGATTTTGAATTTTATAAAGAGTATGTTGATGAAATTCAGATGCAATATTTGGGAGCAGTTGTAAACCTTGATGATTTAGATATTAATCATTTTAATGATGAGTGGGTTGCAGAAGCTACAGCACTTGTTTCCTACAAAAATAAAATGAAAGTTCGAGACATGAAAGGTTTTGAAGATATTTCTTATAAAAATGTTCGGACATATAAGATGAAGTATGATGAAAAGAGTAAAAAATGGTTAATAGCTGACTTGGAGGAAGTAAAAGCGGATGGCTCAGAAAGTGACGATTGGGAAAATAAAACTGAGCTGAAAAATGAAGACCCACCGGTTATGAAGTGGACTCGTAAGAAGGATAAAAGTAATATGTTTTAAGAAAATTTAACCATTTCTTAGTTTTTAGTAAAGAGTAAGAAATGGATGGAACAGAATAAAGGGTAAATGAAAAACGCTGCTTGATTGGTAGCGTTTTTCTGTGTGCTTAGTCATGGGAATGGATTCAATCTATCCGACACTTAACGGGCAGTAAAACCTCCACTGATGGAAATTTCACTTTACAGAGATTAGAAGTGAATGGCCTTCTGCCAGTCGATTTGTATTCGCGAGTGATGAACTGACGGCACGGTTTTAGTTGTTTACCCATACAATAAATTACCATAATTGGAAAGGAGATATCAGGTATGAACGCACAAAATGATTCTCATATTTCACCCTCCCCATTAAGCAGTTTATCTCTTTTTCCTCGTAAACCAAATCTTCCAGAGCCGCAATTAGTAACAGATGAAATAAGTGGTGTTATTATACAAAATTGCGATGGTAAATATGTAGAGTATTGGAGAGCTATTGAAATCGATCCTCTGCCATCAGGATCATTAACCGTACAAAATAAATGTGGCTGTATTATGAGGGTAAGGGCGGATACGAATGGTGATGGAAAGGCGGATACGACATTATTTACATTGACTGAAATAAATCAAGCGAAATCGGTTTCTTTGAAGGCTATTTCAAATCTGGAAATCTCTTGTCGAGGAGGATCAGGTCACAAGGCCAATGGTCATTATAGTATGAAGGTTCGTTATGTGACTTAATATTTTGTATGTAAAGGCTATGTAAAAATGATGCTGAAGTAGAGCATCATTTTTTTGCTTCAACATAGATAGAACTACGTTAAAACTTATAGTTTAAAGAAAAAGAGATGTTAATTTTGGCAGTGCCTGTTCCTGTTACAATGATACTAATTGAATGCAGATCATTTACCGTAATAGACCGACATTCACCTGGTGCAACGACAAATCCATTAATTGCAGTTCCGTTCACAAGAAGAGCAGCCTTTGGTGAAGCGCCGACTTTTCCTTTATTGTCAACTACAATAGTTCCATTTATAACAAAAGGAGTGTCATCCTGCCAAATGGTTGTAGCTGCACCATTCGTGTCCCCTGATTCAATCGTACAAGACACTGAATCACTGATGACGTTTAATGGGTTATTGCTAAACCCGCCCAAGTTAGCCAAGAACTCACCCCCTCAATACATAGATTCTTAGTATTTTATGTTTAATCGACTACTTTTGTTTAAATATTCAAACGCTGGAGTGAAAAGTGATGAATATTTTTTAACTAAACACGTTTCCTTTTCACTGCCCAATAAATGAGTAACATAATGAATGAAACAATAAACAAAATTCCTTTCCCTTCGGTCTCCCACATTAATACTTCGTTAACGGAGTATGCTTCTAGAAGCATAGCAGGGATTTTTCCAATCGTGCTTGCCAATGTAAAATGAAGTAAGCTGATTTTACTTAAGGCCGCACCTAGGTTAATTAATCCAGATGGGATAAAAGGTACTAGTCGAAAGGCTAGAACGAATATAAACGCTTCTTTTCCTGTTGAAGCTGTCAGTTTATTTAAATATTTTGAATGGGCAGGTAGAGAATATTCCATGTATCGAATCCCTTTTCTATATAAGAGAAAGCTAGTTGAAGCGCCTGCACATTCTCCAATGTAAGAAATAAACATGCCCGCTTCAAATCCAAAAAAAGTGATATTAAGAGCGGTCAAAAAAACACTAGGTATGACACCAAATATACTTATTACAATATTAATGAAAATACTAACAATAATTGAAAAAGGCCCTGCTTGAGAAAACCAATTTAAAATGAATTCTTTCATGTTTTAATCCTTTTCACATTATAATTATCCCCAGTATAACCGATAATGAATAGAAGCTGGATAGAAACATTTCTCCTTTTATTCTTATAGAAAAATCGATATCATTATATCTATATGAATGGAATAGGGGTAAATCGATGAAAGAACGGTACTATGATGAATTGCTGAACATTAAAACAGGGGGAGAACAGAAGGTTTTCAATAAGTCCTTGCATTATCATCGCTACGAGCCAACGCCCTATAGCGCGCTCGAACAATTATTTGAGCAATATGAATTAACCAGTAACGACCAAGTCGTAGATTTTGGCTGTGGAAAAGGAAGATTAATTTTTTATATAAATTATTTATTTAATGCCTCCGTTGTTGGAGTTGAAATGAATAAAACTTTTTATCAGGAAGCTATAGATAATCGAAATAGTTATGTGAAGAAAATGAAAAAGAGCAGTCACCATATTCAATTCCACTGTTGTTTAGCAGAGAAGTATAAGATTGATTCACTAGACAATCGATTTTATTTTTTTAATCCATTTTCCGTACAAATTTTCATGAAGATTATTCAGAATATATTGCGTTCAGTGGAACAATTTCCAAGGGATATTGAATTAGTTTTATATTATGGCTCCAAAGATTATATCTTTTTTTTAGAAAATCAAACTGCTTTTCAATTTAAAAAAGAAATCTTGCTGCAAGGTTTATCTGAGCGTAATCCTTATGAGAGGTTTTTAATTTACCGTTTAGCCTATTAATTGATAATACTAAGCTTAAACGCAAAAATAAAGGAGAGTTACAATGAATAATTTATTGAGTCATTTGGCGCAAAAAGCACAAACGAAAATTAATCAGGCAGTTGGGTATGTAAAAGACAAAGTGACAACGATTATGGCAACAAATGTAGTAACTGTTCAGCAAATAGCGGATTATATTACTAATCATGTTGAGACAAAACAAGACACACAGGAGTTATTAGGACTGAAATTTTCGTTTCACCGCTTAGAAAAAGAGGACGTTCACTATTATGTAGAAATGAAGGGCTCTCATATTTTGCAATTGGATATACATATAGCAGGTAATCGTAGTATCTCTTATCGCTCTTATCGCGACTCTTCTATCTTACAGTCTCCATTGGAATTACCTGAAGCATTTTATTTAAAAAATCATATTCGTCATTTACTGAAGCATGAAAAGGTTTAATGACCATCTTTATCTGATTTAGCCAGAAGACTCTGATTGAATATGAAATAATGAGGGGGGATGAATGCTTTTTGGTAAAAAAAGCAATATAATAAGATGTAATATAGAACTCTATAGTCGTGAACGATACATATTCATTCCGAATCTACTGAAATGCAGTTAATAGAGCTTAAGAAAGAGTAGACTTACATTAAAAAGAACACCTGAACATCAAGCAGACACTCAGTTTGAAGAATTTACTGTTAAGGAGGCCCTTTTTATGAAAGCAAAATATTGTAAAGAATCACGAGTAATTAGAACAAGCCGGATTTTTCCGAATGATGTCAATAATCATAACACCTTGTTTGGCGGTCGAATGATGAGTGATATAGACCAAGTTGCTTCTATTTCTGCTGCGCGTCATAGCCGAACGGAATGTGTAACGGCCTCAACAGATTCTGTAGACTTCCTGCATCCTGTTCGGCCGACCGATTCAGTTAGTTTTGAATCGTATGTTTCGTGGACAGGCGTATCTTCGATGGAGATTTTTGTGAAAGTTATTGCGGAGGATTTAAAAAGCGGAGAGTGCAAAATAGCGGCAACAGCTCTATTAACATTCGTTGCTCTTGATAAGAATCAACGTCCTACCGCTGTCCCAAAAGTGATTCCTGAAACAGAGGAAGAAAAGAAACTACATGAAACAGGCGAGGAACGAGCAAGAATGCGACGTGAAAGAAAACAAAAAAGTAAAGAGTTAGCGGCATATTTAACAACAAAAACAATTATGTAGTTATTGGACATGATAGATTACAGTAGAAATAAAAAAGCAGCGAGCGATGATAGACACTGTTCGCTGCTTTTTTTACTGGGCACTTAAGCAATGTTATAACTAATAGTATGCAAATGATAAAGTTATATTTGTTATTGAATATATAAGTACATTGTTATATATTAATATTCGACTGGAAGGAGGGGATGTTTGTATGCAAAAATTAACAGTTGGAATCGAAAAAGCTGCAACCATTTTAAAGCTATTAGGTGATAAAACAAGACTAGCTATGATGAAAATGTTAGAGACACATGATTATTGTGTTTGTGAATTTGTTGAAATTTTTAAAATGAGTCAGCCTGCTATTAGTCAACATATTCGAAAGTTGAAAGATGCCGGATTGGTACAAGAAACAAGAAGAGGACAATGGATTATTTATTCATTAAATAAAGATAACGACTATTATCCTTTAGTTCACAGTTTGCTTCAACATCTTCCAAGTCAAGATTTTAAACTACAAGAACTAGAAGAACAGGGATTACGCATCTCTTGTGACTAATGGAGGTTTGTACATTGATAACGGCAATATTAGCATCCGTCATTTTTTTAGTGACACTCATCTTTGTCATATGGCAGCCTAAAGGTTTGAACATCGGCTGGTCTGCCTGCGGTGGAGCAATCTTAGCTCTCTTAGTAGGAGTAGTTGGATTAAATGATGTTGTAGAGGTAATAGGAATTACATGGAATGCCACATTATCGTTTGTAGCGATTATCCTCATTTCATTAATATTGGATGAGATTGGGTTATTTGAATGGGCTGCATTACATATGGCAAGGGCGGCTAAAGGCAATGGAATCAAAATGTTCATTTATGTCAGTATTTTAGGGGCAATTGTCGCTGCACTATTTGCTAATGATGGGGCTGCCTTAATATTGACACCAATCGTATTAGCAATGGTTCGTAATTTGAATTTCAAAGAAAAGATGATCTTTCCCTTTATTATGGCGAGTGGGTTTATTGCGGATACCACTTCATTACCATTCGTCGTGAGTAACTTGGTTAACATTGTATCTGCCGATTTCTTTGACATTGGATTCGTAGAATATGCTTCGAGAATGATTATTCCGAATCTTTTTTCATTGATTGCAACCATCACGGTATTATTGATTTATTTTAGAAAAAGCATTCCACAAACGTATGATTTATCTAAATTAAAGAACCCAGTAGATGCGATTAAGGACCAAAAAATGTTTCGTCTTTCATGGTATGTTCTTGGGATCTTACTGGTTGGTTACTTTGCTAGTGAATTCATTAAAATTCCTGTTTCCATTGTTGCAGGAATAATAGCCGTTTTCTTTCTATTGATGGCAAGAAGAAGTAACGTCGTTAATACGAAAGCCGTTGTTAAAGGAGCACCGTGGAGTGTCGTATTTTTCTCAATTGGTATGTACGTTGTCGTATATGGGTTAGGGAATGCATGGCTCACTCATTCGTTAGCGAGTGTCATCCAAGCAACGGCTGAACAAGGTTTATTTGTTGCCACCATAGGAATGGGCTTTATTGCAGCTTTCTTATCATCCTTGATGAATAATATGCCGACCGTAATGATTGATGCATTAGCTATTGCCGAGACCAATACTTCTGGCACGATTCGAGAAGCTCTTATTTATGCCAATGTCATTGGGTCTGACTTAGGTCCGAAAATTACACCAATTGGATCATTGGCAACCTTAGTGTGGCTCCATGTTTTATCTCAAAAAGGGGTTAAAATCTCATGGGGAACCTATTTTAAAACAGGTATTGTGTTAACAATCCCAATTCTATTTATTACGTTATTAGGTCTATACGTATCATTATTAATGAACTAAAAGGAGAAATACGTCATGTCTAAAAAAACAATTTACTTCTTATGTACAGGAAATTCTTGCAGAAGCCAAATGGCAGAAGGATGGGCGAAAAAATATTTAGGTGATGAGTGGGAAGTACGCAGTGCAGGTATTGAGGCACATGGATTAAATCCAAATGCGGTAAAAGTAATGAAGGAAGCGGGTATGGATATTTCCAATCAAACTTCTGACATTATTGATCCTGAAATTTTAAATAGTGCGGATTTAGTCGTTACATTATGCGGAGACGCAGCTGATAAATGTCCAATGACACCACCACATGTTAAACGTGAACACTGGGGATTTGATGATCCAGCAAAAGCGGAAGGAACAGACGAAGAAAAATGGGCGTTCTTCCAGCGTGTTCGTGATGAAATTGGTGACAGAATTAAACGTTTTAGCGAAACAGGAGAATAATACAATCAAATAACCAAGAGTTTATTCTCTTGGTTATTTCTTAAAGATAAAAATAAGCAAATGCTTATTTAATAATATATTGGAGGTTGTAGCATGAATAAAGTTGAGATTTTTGATCCTGCAATGTGTTGTTCCACCGGAGTATGCGGTCCTAGTGTGGATCCAGAGTTAACGAGAGTAGCATCTGCTGTTTATTCATTAGAGAAAAAAGGCTTTAATATTACACGATACCAATTAACAAATGACCCTGATAAATTTGCAAAAAACAAGGAAATACATCGTATTCTTATGGAAAAAGGTCCCGATGCCTTACCCGTTGTTTTAGTTAATGACCAAGTTGTCAAAGTAGGAAGTTACCCAGCCAATGAAGAATTTGCAGAATGGTTTGAAGTAAAAGCTGAAGAGTTAAATGAAAAACCAAAATCTGGACTTTCTATCAATTTAAATCAACTATAAATATTTGGAAAGAAGGAAGAGGCATGTATCCATCATTCAGTCCAAATCACGTTCAGACGCAATTTTTATTTTTAACAGGAAAAGGTGGCGTAGGAAAAACATCAACAGCCTGTGCAACAGCAGTCGCATTAGCCGACAGTGGAAAAAAGGTGCTGTTAATTAGTACAGATCCTGCCTCCAATCTACAAGATGTATTTGGCATCGAGTTAACTAGCATACCGAGAGCAGTTCCGACGGTTGCCAATTTATATGTGAGTAATATAGATCCTGAAGCATCAGCAAAAGCCTATCGGGAGAGTGTTATTGGTCCATATCGAGATATATTTCCAGAAGTAGTAGTTGCTACAATGGAAGAGCAATTGTCAGGTGCGTGTACAGTCGAGATTGCTGCATTTGATGAATTTACAGGTTTTCTTACAAATAGGGAAATCGGAAATCTTTACGACCATATTATCTTTGATACTGCCCCAACAGGGCATACATTACGACTTTTACAGCTTCCAATGGCTTGGAATGGGTTTTTAGAGGAAAGTACGCATGGTGCATCATGTTTAGGTCCTTTATCTGGGTTAGTGGATAAAAAAGAGCTTTATTCAAGCGCGGTAGCTGCTCTTTCTGATTTAACTAAAACGACTTTAATACTCGTAACACGACCAGATGTTTCAGCCATTTTGGAAGCAGATCGTGCTTCAAAGGAGCTTAAAGAGATTGGAATCAAAAATCAAATGCTCATTATAAATGGTCTTCTTCAACATTACAATGAAGAGGATGAAGTATCATCGGCTTTTTATCATAGACAACGAGATGCATTAAAGCAAATACCTGAGACTCTAAAAGAGACGACCATGTACTCGTTACCGTATGTTTCTTATTCTTTAACAGGTGTGGAAAATCTGCGAAATCTGTTTAAACTATACGATGAAGTTCCAACAACTGATGTATATATGGAAAATCAATCAATGAATCTTCCAGGCTTAAAAGAGGTTATTAATGATTTTTCAGGTAACCAAACAAAGTTGATTTTCACAATGGGAAAAGGTGGTGTAGGAAAAACAACTGTTGCCTCTGCTATTGCAGTGGGTCTAGTTGAAAAAGGACATCGTGTCCATTTAACAACAACGGATCCTGCTGCCCACCTAGACTATCAATTCCAAAGTGATCATCTAAATCAAAATTTAACGATTAGCAGCATTAATCCAAAAGTAGAAGTCGAAAAATATAAAGCTGAAGTCCTAGCTAAATCAAGTGAAAACCTAGATGAAGCTGGTTTCGCTTACTTAAAAGAGGATTTAGAATCACCATGTACAGAAGAAATTGCCGTTTTTCAGGCTTTTGCTGAAGTAGTGGCTAAATCTGAAAATGAAATTGTCGTCATTGATACAGCACCGACAGGACATACATTACTATTATTAGATGCATCCGAATCCTATAGTAAAGAAATTGAACGGTCAACAGGTAACGTACCAGAAAGTGCAAAAAAATTACTGCCTCAAATTCGAAATCCAAAAGAAACAGCAGTAGCTATTGTCACACTTGCGGAAGCAACACCTGTTTTAGAGGCATCTAGATTACAGGACGATCTAAGACGGGCTAGTATTAATCCGCAGTGGTGGGTCATTAACCAAAGTTTATCTGCCACTAATACGAACGATCATATTTTAAAAGGTAAAGCAATGGCAGAAAAGGAATGGATTCAAGAAGTAAAGGATAATAAGGCAGAGAAGTGTGCAATTATTCCTTGGCTATATGAAGAAAAAGTTGGATATGACAAGCTAAAAGATTATATTAAGTAGGGAATAACAATTTGATAGTTCATTTAAGGAGGAGACATAAATGAAAATTACAGATGGAGCTAAACACTTGTTAGAAAATTTTTTAAATGAAAAGGGTGCAGAAGGAATTCGGCTAACCTCTGTTGCTGGCTGTTGCGGGCCGCAATTTGCGATTTCTTTAGATGCACCAATAGAAACAGATACAATTGAAATAATCAACGGAATTAAAGTAGCGTTCGATTCACAAATTGCAGGAACGGATGAATTAACATTAGATAAAGAAGTAAATGAAGAGGGTGCAGGATTAGTTTTATTAGGTGCTAGTAGCTGTTGCTAAAGGCAAGAAATAAAAAAGGAGTAGTTAGTTCACTTAGAGAGCTAACTACTCCTTTTTGATCGTTTAGAAAATTATAAAGTTCTTGAATTGTAGATAAGTATTTTAATTGACTTATTCCTTAGGCAGCATCTGTAAAATCCAAATCGCAAGCTGCAATGTCATAGCATCATGTATGTTTTGTGGATCGTATCCAGTTTTTTCTTTTACTTTTTTAATTCTATAGATAAGAGAATTACGGTGAATGTACATTCTCTTTGCGCATTCTCCTATATTTAGGTTGCAAGCAAAAAAATGTTCTAACGTATCAATTAGTTTGTCTGACAGATTGCTTAAAATCCTTTTAGAAAATTGCTGTTTAGCTCTTTCGTCTAGTTGATCTAAAAGGGCTTTCGTTTCAATTTCGTTATAGGTAATAAAAGCTTGTTCGAGATTACCGAATTTTAAAGCGCTTAAAGCTTCTTCAAAGGAGTGACGAATATGAGCCTCGACAAATACGGTAGAGCCTGTTCCGGCCCGCAGTGATATACTTTTCGCCTTTAAGACGCTTATAACGTTTAGCATTTTTTGTTTTAACCGCTCCTCAGGGAGATGGGAGGTAAGAATAAATAAACGATTAACGTTTAGAAAACCGATGAGCGTTTGTTGTTTATTGAAAGAATCTCTAAATATTTGAAGCAGCTCATTCTTTTTTAAATGATGGGATCCTAATTCTATTATACCTACTTGATAGGGTGCTTCTAATGTTACTCCAATTAGATTCAGTCTTTGCTTAATCAATTCAGGTTGTGATGAATCTGTAAGTAAGTCCTCGAATACTAATTCAATTAATCGTTGTTTCCATTCAATCTGTTCGGTGAGGAAAGATTGTTGAATCATCATTTCGGTAATCATTTTGACTAACTCTCCAAACTCCATAATCTCTTCTGGGTTTCCGGTAATTCCGATGACACCGATAATGTTGTTTTGGAATTGAATAGGGAGATTAATGCCTGGAAGAGCTCCATCCCATTGCTGTGAATCATCTTTCGAAATAATGAGAGGTTTACCCGTTCGAAGGACTTCTTTAGCTCCAAAATGAGCTTGATTAATTCGCTTTACATTTCCAGAGGCAATAATGGTTCCTTGTTCATCCATTATATTGATATTTCTATTTAATCGTATCATTGTTTGAGCAACAATTTCTTTTGCTATTTCTTGTGTTAACATGTAGGTCATCCTTGTTTGTTTATAATTTTTGTTTATTATAGACAAAAAAGTTCGAAAAGTCATACCATTTTTTGTTTATGAAGCACGATGAATAAAATAATTATGAATATTATAATAATAAACAAGAGAATTGTTATATAACAAAATGCTTATTTTTATACAGTTTTATATAAGAATCATAAAATATTGTTTAATCTATTGAAGATTAAGAATTTAGTAAGGTGGTACATAATATGAAAATTGTTATTGCGCCCGACTCATTCAAAGGGAGTTTGACGGCAGTAGAAGCCGCACAGGCAATTGAAAGAGGGGTAAAGAAGGTCTCACAGGATATAGAGACCATTCTAGTACCTGTTGCTGATGGCGGAGAAGGAACGATGGATAGTTTAGTAGCTGCTACTAATGGGCGAATGGTTGACGTGTCTGTGAAAGGACCTCTGCTTGATTCCGTTCCGGCAGCCTATGGAATTCTAGGAGATGGACAAACATGTGTCATTGAAATGGCTAGTGCTTCCGGTTTATGTCTCATCGAGACTACTAAGCGGAATCCAGTGTTAACTACAACATTTGGTACAGGACAATTAATCAAAAAAGCATTAGATGACGGATGTCGAAAATTTATCTTAGCAATTGGTGGAAGCGCTACCAATGATGGTGGTATCGGCATGTTGCAAGCGTTAGGTATGCAGTTGTTGGATTCGGATGGAAAATCCGTTGGCTATGGTGGAGGAGAGCTTTCACGTATCGTTCAGATTGATGATCAAGATTTTGACTCTCGTATTACCAATTGTGAATTTTTAATTGCATCAGATGTACAAAACCCATTGATTGGTAAGGATGGAGCCTCATATGTATTTGGGCCGCAAAAAGGGGCCACGCCTCAAATGGTAGAAATGCTAGACCGGAATTTATCACATTGGGCAGATTTAGTAGAAAAGAAAACAGGCATTCGCTTACATGATAAACCAGGTGCTGGTGCAGCGGGCGGCATTGGTGGAGCTTTCCAAGCTTTTTTTCCTTCTGAAACAAAAAGAGGAATCGATATCGTTATTGAATATACAGGGTTAGCCGACAAATTAACGAATGCGGAATGTGCTTTTACGGGGGAAGGGCAAATAGATTTTCAAACAGCTTCTGGAAAAACTCCGATGGGTGTTGCAGAGGAAGCAAAGAAAAAGGGAATTCCTGTGTTTGCTCTTGCTGGTTCGGTTGGTAAAGACATTGACGTATTATATGAACATGGCATTACGAGCGTTCATAGTATTGTAAACGCTCCTATGACGTTGCAAGAAGCGATTATAGGAGGAGCAGCATTGCTGGAAGATACAGCAGAGCAAGTTATGCGTACATACTTAGCATCATTGAAGAAATAGGAGGGGAAAAGCATGTTATTTGTTGTCTTAGTTATTGGCGTTTTATTAATCGTTGTTGCTACTACTAAGTTTAAAGTACATCCGTTTTTATCGTTATTATTAGGTACATTATTTGTTGGATTTGCTTCTGGCATGCCTCTTGCTAAAATCGTAGAAAATATAAATAGCGGTTTTGGTGGATTAATGGGCGGTATTGGTCTTGTAATTGTATTTGGAACAATTATCGGGACCATTTTGGAAAAGGCTGGAGCGGCGCTGCGCATGGCTGAAGTCGTTTTACGTATTGTTGGGCCGAAAAGACCGCAGCTTGCAATGAGTTTAATCGGTTATCTTGTTTCAATCCCTGTTTTTTGTGATTCTGGTTTTGTTATTTTGAACAGCTTGCGCAAAGCATTGGCTAAGCGGGCGAAAGTGGCTCTTGCTTCGATGTCTGTGGCACTTGCAACGGGGTTATATGCAACTCATACTCTTGTACCGCCAACACCGGGTCCGATTGCGGCGGCTGGAAATATTGGTGCAGATGGTTTCTTAGGTACTATTATTTTAATTGGGCTAATTACAGCCATTCCTGCAGTTGTTGTTGGGTATTTATGGGCAACAAAAGTAGCTAGTAAAATCGAAGTCGAAGATGATGGGGAAGAACTAGATTACGAGGAAATCGTTCGGTCATTTGGAAAAATGCCATCTACTTTTCAAGCATTTTTACCAATTGTGCTGCCAATCGTATTAATTGGAGTAGGATCTATCGTATCCGTTATCGGGATGGAAGGAAATACAGCAGCTTTTCTTAATTTCTTAGGCCAACCTGTTATTGCGCTACTTGCTGGTGTAGTTACAGCACTTGCATTATTGCCAAAATATGATGAAGAAACATTAACAAATTGGATTGGTGAAGCGTTGTTAGACGCAGCTCCAATTCTATTAATTACAGGAGCTGGCGGTGCTTTTGGTACAGTTATTAAAAACACAGGAATTGCGGAAATGATTCAAAGCTGGGATATTGGAGATACATTTAGTGGTGCTTTATTCTTACTTATTCCTTTCCTTATTGCGGCAGCTCTAAAAACAGCACAAGGTTCGTCAACTGCAGCACTTGTCATTACTTCTTCACTTATTGCACCAATGCTGCCGACGCTCGGAATCGAAGGAGCTGTACCTTTAGCGTTAGTCGTTATGGCTGTTGGAGCAGGTGCGATGACAGTGAGTCATGTGAATGATAGCTTCTTCTGGGTGGTTACACAGTTTAGTGGAATGAAAGTGACTGATGCTTATAAAGCACAGACGATGGCTACATTAATGCAAGGCCTTGTAACGATTGTTGTGAGTATGATTTTATGGGTGATCTTAGTTTAAGTGAATGATAGTAAAAGACGGAGAGCATTAGTCGCTCTCTGTCTTTTTTGTATGGTTTATAAGAGGAATAATATGTACGTTTTCCTCCTTGCAGTGATTAATATATTCCAGCGGGTTTGGTAAAGCGAATATACGCAATCAGTAAATGTAAGTGTTTAAACTTTTTGTTTCTCTAGCCAAGCTCGCTTTCATATTGCATTTGTATACCAACAATGTAGATTGTATACTTATTTATACATTATCCACATAAATACAATTAAGATAAAAATTTATATAGATGGGAGTGTTTGTGTTGAGAAAAGGGTTGTTAGGTACAATACTTGCCATTCTCGCAGTTATAGTCGTTTTTGTCATCATGTTGATGAGTAGCTATAATGGCTTTGTCAATAAGGAGGAGGATGTGAATCAGTCCTATGCACAAATTGAAAATCAACTGCAACGAAGACTTGATTTAATACCAAATCTTGTGAATACAGTAAAGGGATATGCTTCACATGAAAAAGAAGTGATTGCATCAGTCTCAGATGCACGGGCCGAATTAGCTGGGGCAAAAACTCCTGCAGAACAAGCAACAGCTAATGAACAATTATCAGGTGCGTTAAGTCGCTTGCTCGTAGTTGTTGAGAACTATCCTAATTTAAAAGCCGATCAGCAGTTTACTCAATTAATGGATGAACTTGCAGGCACAGAAAATCGAATTGCTGTAGCTCGCAAAGATTACAATGAACAAGTTGCAGTTTATAACAAAAAGGTAAAAAGAATGCCAGGAGCAATTGTAGCAAGCATAACTGGATTTGATGAAAAAGAATATTTTAAAGCGGACCCTAATGCAACTAAAGCTCCTAATGTCGACTTTGGAGGCAATGGTCAATGATCAGAAAGCGGGTTTCGCATTTTCTTTTGGTGTTACTCGCTTCTTTTGTTTTAGCAGGTCAAGTATTTGCAAAGGATATTGATATTCCAAATCCAGTTGGTGACATTTACGTACAAGATTTTGCTGATATTTTAACAGAAAATGAAGAAAATCAATTAAAAAGTATAGGGCGCAGTCTTGAAAATCAAACAACGGCACAAGTGTCTGTTCTTACTGTTGAAACAATTGAAGGCACACCGATTGCAGAATATGCGAATGAAGCTTTCAGGCAATATGGAATTGGTAGTGAAGTGGAGGACAATGGCATTTTACTCGTTCTTGCTATGGAGGATCGCAAAGTTCAAATTGAAGTGGGATATGGGTTAGAAGGTCGACTTCCAGATGGAAAGATAGGAAGGATTTTGGATGAACATGCGATTCCCTATTTGAAAGATAATGAGCCAAACAAAGCTGTGATTGAAACATATGAAGTGTTGGCGCAAGAAGTGGCGACTGAATATGGAGCAGCAGGTGGTCAACAAACTACAGAGAAGCAAGCAACTGAAGAAGAAGAAGGGATAGGAATACCCACGTGGTTAATCATTCTTTTTATTGTAGCTGCTGTGTTTATTGATTTTAAGTTTTTTGGAGGAACGCTTACTTCAATTATCCTGTCCATTTTATCCCGTGGAGGTGGAAAAGGCGGCGGGGACGGCGGTTCACGCGGGGGTGGCGGCGGTTCCTCTGGCGGCGGCGGAGCAGGTAGAGGATGGTAAGGTCTATTTGTAAAGAAGCTATGAAATCAGGAGTTTGTTGCCGGAGTATCCATATTATTATAGGGAATATTCACACGAAGATTTCGTGATATCTCGACAAGAATAAGTTTTCGCGCGTTGTTTTTATTATGATTGTATATGGAAAAACGAGGCTACCTCAAAGTTTTTGGCAGCCTCGTTTTTTTATTTTAAGTCTTCAATTGAATCAATATCCATATACTCAGGTACTACTAGTCCATTCTTCGTTCCCGTAAGATTTGGTCCGAGATCAATGAAATCATTTTTATAGGTATTATAATAATCAAGATGTGTACTTGGCAGCCATGCACCTACCATTGCATCAGCACTGCCATTGGCAACACCTGCAAACATTGGACCAACCTCAACTTGACTCAGCGTCACGTTGTAGCCGTGCTGCTCAAGAACTTTACCAATAACATTGGTACTAGCTATTTCAGTATCCCATGCAACATATACAAGATTGATGCTTTCACCATTTCCTTCTTGAGCTCCTTTTGTCCACTTAGCTGTTTTGTCCGGATTGGTTTGAATCCATTTTTCAGCAGCTTTAGCTGGATCCACTCCGTTAGCAATGTCAACCATTACATCTTCCATATCACTTGGTTTCCAGAAGAATTGATCAAGGATCGTATAAGCACCAGGAGCATCTTCTTTAAGCCCTTTTCGGACGATTGTATTAATATCTTCAGCTCCACCAAAGGTATTATTCGGGTCATCGAGATATTTTAAATCAAACGAAGAGAACATCCAATGGGGTGACCATCCTGTTACAACAATTGGTTCTTTATTTTCATAGGCTTTCTTCAATTCAGCAACCATCGCTGCCGATGAACCTTCAACAAGTGTCCAATCAGTTAACTTGTAATCTTTTAAGGCGTTATTAGCCTGCTTCATGAGTCCTGCTCCAGGTTCAATCCCAATAACTTCATAATCTATTTGGGCCCCAATCCCAGTAGCATTCTCTTTTACTGTATTTTCTTTTGCAAACACTAAAACTAGTGCAGAAACGACTATAAGCGCAGCTGCAATCGAAAGGATAATCTTTCGGCTAATAAGATGCTCATACGCTGGCTTACGTATATTTTGCGTAATACGGTCAAGAATGATGGCGATGAAGACAATCGATAATCCAGCTTCAAAGCCTTGTCCCACGTTAATTTGACTGACAGCTCGGTAAACATCTGCTCCAAGTCCTGGTGCGCCAACTAATGAAGCCGTAACAACCATAGAAAGAGCAAGCATGATGCTTTGGTTTATCCCTGCCAAAATCGTTGGAGTGGCCAATGGTAATTGGACTTTGAATAATTTTTGGCTAGCCGTTGAACCGAATGCGTCTGACGCTTCAATGAGTTCTTTAGGCACTTCTTGAATTCCAAGATTAGTCATACGAATTGTTGGCGCAATCGCGAAAATAAACGAAGCAACAATCCCAGGTACGACACCAATTCCAAAAAATAAAATGGAGGGAATTAAATAAACAAATGCGGGCATTGTTTGCATAAAATCTAAAATGGGGGTAACGATTTTTTGTACGGTTTTGCTTTGAGCACACCAAATCCCAATTGGAATCCCGATTAGTATCGTGAAAAATCCTGATACTAAAACAATGGCAAGCGTTTGAATGGTTGATTCCCAATAACCAAGATTATCAATCAATAGTAAACTAAGCAATGTAAAAAAACCTAATGGCCATCTACTAGTATAGGTAACTAACAGAGCTAAAACAATGATTAGTAGAATAGGAGGTCCTATACTCAATACTTCAACAATAAAATTTAATAGCCCGTCGATTCCATTTGTAAAAAATGAAAATAATCCAGTAAATGCAACGGTAATCCAGTCAACGAAAGAATCTACCCAATTTCCTAATGGAATTTTTGACATATTCATTTAATCACTCACTCTCCAAATCGTTTAAAGAATCTTTATTCCCTGCTAAAGCACCAATTACGGCTCCGCGAATAACAATTCCTTTGATTCTGTTCTCTTCATCTATAACCGATATTGGCAGATTTGAGGTTGCGATAGCATCCATAAGATCGACAAGTAGCGCGTCCTCTGCGACAGTTGGGATATCGGTTGTCATCACTTCAGAAATCGATTGGTTTTGATCAATGGCCAGACGTGCTTGTTCAGCTGTCAGTGCCCCTAATAGTTTTTGCTTACGGTCCACCACAAATATACTGGAATATCCTTGTTTCCGCATAATTTCGAGCGCAACCCTTGGACCGCGGTCTGCACCGATTTTCTCTGGTCGTTTCATTACGTGTGATGCCGTTAATATTTTAGATAAATCGACATCTTCAACGAATTTCTCAACAAACTCGTTTGCGGGCTTCATCATAATTTGTTCCGGTGTTCCAAGTTGAATAATACTGCCATCCTTCATCAAAGCAATTCGGTCACCAATGCGCAGTGCCTCATCTAAATCATGGGTGATGAAAATAATTGTTTTCTTGAAATTTTCCTGAATTTCTAGTAATTCATCTTGCATATCTTTACGAATCAGTGGATCAAGTGCACTAAACGCTTCGTCCATTAATAGGATATCCGTGTCGCTAGCAAGTGCACGGGCGAGTCCTACCCTTTGCTGCATACCACCACTTAATTGGGAAGGCAATTGATTCTCATAACCTTTTAGACCAACGACAGCTAGTGCGCTCATTGCCTTTTCACGCCGTTCTTCAACAGAGGTTTTTTGGATTTCAAGTCCAAATTCGGTATTTTCTAAAATCGTTTTGTGGGGGAAAAGGCCAAAGTTTTGAAACACCATACTTATTTTCTTTCGCCTTACTTCTCTTAGGCGAGCGGGACTCATCTTTACAATATCTTCATTGTCAATCAAAATTTCGCCAACTGTAGGGGCGATTAGTCTGTTAAACATCCGAATTAATGTTGATTTACCGCTCCCAGACAACCCCATAATTACGAAGATTTCTCCAGGGTAGATGTTGAAGTCAACTTTATTGACACCAACTGTTTGTCCTGTTTCTTTTAAAATTTCTTTCTTAGAACGACCTTGTTCTAAAAGCTCCAGTGCCGCTTTGGGAGACTTACCAAAAATTTTTGATACGTTTCTTACTTCTACAAATGGATTCATTTAAACACCTCGTTCTTAAATTTTCTTCTGAAAAGCTGGTATAGTAGAGCAAACATTTTCAGGAATATAAGCTTCCTCAAAATGGTAAAGTGAATATTGTTCAATCATTCACTTGCTCTTTAGGTTCTTATCCCACTTACTTTAATTCTGAATGTCATAAGAAATTGGGAATTAAAAGTGAGATGTTTGCTTGTTTGACTTTGATTCTTTTATGAAGAGGATGTAGCCAAAAAGGGGAAAAACAACATCAAATATAGGGTTTTTAAAGGGCTAAATCGTGTGTTTACTTTTTAACTATATCGTTTTCTAGTATTCATATCAAATGACGTACAAGCAGAATGAATGAAATTTTAGTAGAGTTTTGACTATAATTATCGCTTTTTTAATTTGCTGAAAATGTTGATATAGCAGGGAGTTGGCAGTTTTTTTAGATTGGAATGAGTGAGTGGAATTATCGTAGATTATTTTTTTGAAAATGATTCTTTTATCCTATTGAAATTATTCGAGAAAATCAATTTAAAAAAGAGGGATGTAAAGAGAAATCAACGTGGTTGAATTCAAATTAGAAGTTGAAAATTATTTGAATTACTAAGTTAAATTTATCCTTTTTTGGATAATGTTTAACAACCATTTATGAAGGGTAAGATGTGATTCTTCTGAAGGTGAAAATTCAAATTAGAGTATGGATGAAAGTGTCAGTAGTTTTCCGTACTTTCCAATCATCCAAGAACTATATTTCAGATTTTCACAGTTTCGATTGTTATCTTTGTTTTTTTATACTATGATGATACGTAATATCATATACAGATTGTTCCAAAGGAGAAAGAGCAGTGGATTATCGGGATTGGGTCATGTTACAAGTGTTAAATGAATATAAAAACATCACAAAAACGGCGGAGAAGCTATTTATTTCCCAACCAGCTTTATCGAATCGTCTCAAACAAATAGAAAAAGAGTTTGGTACTAAGATTGTTGTTAGGGGAAGAAATGGGATTCAATTCACACCTGAAGGTGAATATTTGGCTAAAAATGCGGATAAAGTAATATCTTTGCATAAACATATCAAAGAAAACATTATGAATATGAACCAAAATGTAACGGGTACTTTAAGAATAGCTAGCTCTAATGTTTTTACAAGATACAAACTGCCTGCTGTTCTGAAGCGTTTTCAAAAAATATTTCCTAATATTGAATTTCAGATTACTACAGGATTGAGCAGGGATATCTTTCAATTAATTTATAATCATGAGGTACATATCGGCTTTGTTCGAGGGGATTATAATTGGAGTGATGAAAAGGATTTATTATTTCAAGAAACATTATGTGTAGCCTCCAAAGAAGCGTTTACACTTAAAGATCTACCGGTTCTGCCAAGAGTGGATTATACAACAGATATTCTTTTAAAAATCGCCATTGATAATTGGTGGAGAAATACATTTCATAAGCCGCCTTTAATAAAAATGGAAGTAGATCAAGTGGATATAGCGAAGGATATGGTAATAAGCGGGTTAGGTTATGCCGTGTTACCTTCCATGATTTTAAACGGAATAGATAATCTTCATAAGGCGAATATAACCGATGAGAATGGATTGCCTATTATAAGGGAAACATGGATGTATTATAGCGCGGAATCTTTAGAGTTAAATACGGTTAAAGCATTTGTGGAATTTGTAAGAGAGTTTGATTTTGAAGAAAATAATGCATAAAAGTAGGATCGCGATATATCACGATCCTGCTTTTTATGTAGAGGTAAAATGAATTTGAAAAAATAAAGAACGGTGCTTTTCTACTCTTATCACTGGATATATAAGGGATATTCAAATTATTTATATCTAGCGATTCATTTTATGTATTTTTCTTTTGATGAACTTAATCTTACAATCAATTCCATAGGTAAGCTTAATAAACTATATTTTTTAGTATTTTCTTAGTAGAAAAGGGTTCCGCTAAGAAGTGAAATATTGAAACGTGATGTAAATATGGTAGTACCAGAACTTATTTTTAGGGAGATGTCCTCATGTCAACGAAATATTGTAAGGAATCAAGAGTAATTAGAACAAGTCGTATCTTTCCGAATGATGTAAATAATCACAACACGCTGTTTGGCGGTCGAATGATGAGTGATATAGACCAAGTGGCCTCTATTTCTGCCGCACGTCATAGCCGTAGGGAATGTGTCACAGCTTCAACAGATTCTGTCGACTTCTTGCATCCTGTTCGACCAACCGATTCAGTAAGCTTCGAGTCGTATGTATCATGGACAGGTGTATCTTCTATGGAAATTTTTGTTAAAGTTATTGCGGAAGATTTAAAAAGCGGGGAGTGTAGAATAGCGGCAACGGCCCTATTAACATTCGTTGCCCTTGATAAGTTTCAACGTCCTACCGCTGTTCCGAAAGTAATTCCTGAAACAGAAGAAGAAAGGAAATTACATGAAACAGGCGAAGCACGCGCAAGAATGCGACGTGAAAGAAAGCAACAAAGTAAAGAATTGGCTGCTTATTTAACAACAAAAACAGTTATTGCCGTGTGTTAAATATTACGTTATAGGTATTAACGTACATAACTGTGTCTGAGAGGTCGATTATGGTCGGCCTCTTTTTATTTTAGGTAAAGAATTACTACAGTAACAAAATAAGAAAGACCCTTGATAAAGGGTACTTTTATAATCTGTTTCTTAAAATTTCCAATTTAGCATGACCTTTAGTAAATGATATGATAGGGAGAAACGGAGAATAAAGATGTAGTTGTCTTATTTCAGTGAATTTTTCTTTGAAAGTAGGTGTGAAAGGATTTGTTATGAGTAAAATTCATCATTCTATCAAAAGTATAATAAATAGTAATATTCCTTTTATGATTGGAAGATTTAAACAGAATTCTCCCATTGATATCTACCTTAAATATTATGGATTAGAAATTGGTGCCATTGATTATAGATACGGTTTTGTGAATTGTTGTGAAGAGAAAATCTTTGTTCAATCATTTAAACCTACAAACCCTCGTGCGATTGTTTTAGTTCTTCATGGTTATTTGGATCATACAGGTTCGATGAGTAATTTAATTAATTTTCTAGTGAAAAATAATTACCATGTGATTAGTTATGATTTGCAGGGACACGGGCTATCTAGTGGAAAAAGGGCATTTATTGAAAGTTTTGATCAGTATGCGGATGTCTTTATGGAAGTCTGTGAAACTTATATTAAACCATATGCTGCACTTCCAAAGTACTTAATTGCTCATAGTACAGGTGCAGCAATTTCAGTTGAATATTTGCGGCGGGCTTCTTCAACTTTTCATCATGTCATTTTGTTAGCTCCACTTATTCGTTCCTATGCATGGAATCTATCAAAAATTGGTTTAAATATTATGTCTCCATTTGTTAAGGAGTTACGGAGAGTATTTAAAGTAAACTCATCCAATTCAGAATATTTAAGATTTGTTAGAAGTGATCCCTTACAGCATAATAAAATTTCAATAAAATGGATAAAGGCCTTGTCTGCATGGGATAAAAAAATAATAAATTATCCAAAATTAGAAGACAGTCTTTTGGTCATTCAAGGTGATCGAGATAAAACGGTAGATTGGAAATATAATCTTAATTTTATAAGACATAAGTTCCCGAAAAGCCAAATTCGTATCATTAAACATGGTAATCATCAATTAATAAATGAAAACAATAGGTTAGTAGTTAGTGTATTGGACTGTATTTCAGAACAATTTCAACAGATAGATCATGTTCAGTCTTAGGACTGAGCTATTGTGTCGACATACTGTTTTAGGAAGTATTGTTCTTGCAATTTTGTGTAAAAAACCTCGATAATTTTTAGTTATCGAGGTTTTGATTATGCCTATTATTTTTTTGCAGCAAACTGAATGTCATGTAACGCTTGTTGCAAATCTGATCTTGTTTTGAGTTCACTGTCAATTTCAATACCGAGTTCAATCATTGTGTCAGCAATTTCCGGGCTGATTCCTGTTAAGATGGTAGAGCATCCTAATAATTTAATACCTTTGACAATTTTAAATAAATGGTTAACAACGGCTGTATCGACAAATGGAACACCTGAAATATCAATAATTAATTGTTCTGCTTTTAGCTCTTTCACACGAACGAGTGTTTTTTCACGGATTTTCCGTGCCCGGAATGTATCGACATTCCCAACAATTGGGAGTATACATACTTTATCAGCAATTGGAATAATCGGAACGGATAATTCATCAACCGTTTCGCGATGGCTTTTTAGTAATTCTTCTTTATAGCTGACGAAATATGCTGTATAAGAATCGATATATAAATCAATAATATCGTTTACACGGCGCTCTAAAGCAAAAAATTGGTCCATATCAAGCGTCTTTTCAGATTCATTATAAAAAGCTCGGATAGAGTTCCAGATGATGCCGCGAGATGATTGGAAAAGCTCCCAAGCTAAGTGCATTGGAAATTCAGTTTTAGCACTGCGGACGCCTCTTTCTTTAGCAACATCCATAATTTGTTCTGTTTTTAATTCGCTAATATTTTGAGCAACGAGCAGCATAATTGGATTACCGAATTTTTTGTAGTTTTCCGTCTCTCCATTTTCATTTAAAAGAGATATTAAATAGCTTTTAGTTGCTTGTAAGTATTGCATCCATTCACTTGTGTAAAAGTGGATATTGTTACTTAGGAATTCTGCTAAACTATGTTTTGTGTCAATGGTTTGTACCATAGAATCTCCTCCTGTAAATGGAACTGAATGTTTAAGTGTTTTTTTGAATGATAGAAAGAAAGTAGTTCCTTGTCCTTCTTCGCTTGTTACCCGTATTTTGGCATGATTATTTTGAATCGCATTAAAAACTTGTGCAAGCCCCATTCCTTTTCCATCTTGTTTCATTGTAAAGAACGGAGTACCGAGTAAACGTAATTTATCTTTTGGAATACCAACACCAGAATCTGAGATGCTAAGATGAATATTTTCATAGTCCTCAGTTTGTTCAATAACAAGTGTTCCACCTTTAGGCATTGCTTCAATAGCGTTTTTAATTAAATTGAACAAAGCCTTTTTGAGTTGATCTTTTTGGCCAATAATTCTGATATTTTCATTATCAAACTGTTTAATAACATTGATTGAATATAGTTGGTTTTGAAATAAAAGCAAAATAGATTCTATTTCAGTGCATATATTAAAATCTATTAATTCCTCTTGTGTAAATTCAGGCTTAGAGACGCTCATTAAATCATTTAAAATATGAATCGCTCGTTCTAACTCACTTAAAGCAATTTGCGAATATTCACTTTGATCCGTTTGACTAATTAATTGAAGAAATCCTTTTACGGCTGTTAAAGGATTGCGAACTTCGTGGGCAATTCCTGCTGCCATTTCCCCAATTGAGGATAATAAATGATTATTCAAATTTGTATGATCATGGTGATGTTGCAAATAGTGAAGATTAAATATATAGAGATAAATATTCTGTCCCTTTTGATCTTCCTGCGTTTTATGGAATAAAAAAAAGTAAGGTTGTGAATCGATTGTTGCCATAAATTCATTATGTTTACCCATGAAACATTCATGAAGTTTTGTTTTCACTTCTTTGTTTTTAATTTGATGAAACAAATAGTTTGTGTCACTTTCATCTGATAATAACAGCCTCTTTGCTTCATCATTAACACTTTGAATTGTACCATCAGGGTGAAGTTCAATTAGACCATATGAAATTTCATGAGCGGCGAGTGATGTGGTCAAAGTATCTAACCGTCCTTTCATTTAGCCATTTTACGGCCCTCACTTTCGTACCTACATTGACTGTGCTAGTAATATCAAATTCATCCATTAAGCGTTTCACTCCTGACAAGCCTAAGCCTAATCCTTTTTTTGAAGGAACTACATTATTTAAAGCATCATCAATATTCGCTATTCCGGGACCTCGATCAATAGCAATAATTTCAATTTCATAAGGCGGCATCGGATTAATAAAGATTTCTCCTTTATCAGCATAAAAAACAATATTGCGAGCTAATTCCATAATAGATACAACTAATTTGGTTTGATCGCTTTTATTTAGTCCGCAATTCTCTGCAACTCTTTTCCCAATTGTACTAGCCATGTACACATCATCTTCTCGATCAATAATGATTTTATACAAACTTCTATCAAATCCTTTTCTGTAATAAAAACAGGTAGATTTAGTTTAACAATATTTTAGCATATTTAGATAAGTCTTGGATAACGCTTTCGATAATACTGAAAAAAATTATGTATATCCTACATGAATGATTGGTAAATTACGAAAAGTTATATCTGCTTATTGGCGTTTTAAAAAGTCGTCTGCAAAAAATGGTTTCATGATACAATTATCAGGATGGTACATACAAATATTTTGATATAAGGGAGAGTTAGTAGTGAATTTATTATTTCCGTTGTTAGCTTTGCTTGGCGGAGCAGCTGTAGCAATTCAGAGTCAGATTAACGGAGGATTAGGGAAAAAAGTAGGTGTGTTAGAAGCTTCATTAATCTCTTTTGGAGTGGGAACAATCGCTTTATTATTTATTGTTTTATTCTGGGGGAAGGGAAATCTATTGTCTGTTACAGATGTTCCGAAGTGGCAATTAATTGGCGGCTTACTTGGAGCATTCTTTGTTGTTGTAACCGTTTTGGTTGTCCCCAAAATAGGTGTGGCTCCTGCTCTTATTGGAATTGTTGCCGGGCAAATCATTATTGGAGCAATTGTCGATCATTTTGGTCTATTTGGCGGGCAGCGTATCCCAATTAATATACAAAAAGTGGCTGCGATTGCTTTGTTGTTTGCTTCATTATACTTGTTTAATCATAAGTAGGTGTGTTCTAAATAGGTCCCTCTTTTAAATTCTTTTGAAGTCGGCACAATTCTTGCATATATAATCAATGACACAAAAGCTGAATATATATCAGTAAGTAGTGTTGTTAAATGAAGAAAGAATGGTTGCGACATGTGATTTGAAAGAATGAAAAAGAGAGAGGAGAAACATATGAGAGAAGTAGTTATTGTTGGAGCTGCAAGAACACCGATTGGTACGTTTGGAGGTAGTCTAGCCGGAGTATCAGCAGTCGAATTAGGAGTTGTGGCTGCGAAGGAAGCTATTAAACGTGCGAATATACAAGCTGATATGGTTGATGAAGTCTTGATAGGTAATATTTTATCAGCTGGTTTAGGACAAAATGTAGCACGCCAGGTGGCGATTCATGCTGGAATTCCGGAAACGACTCCTGCTTTAACTGTTAACAAACTATGCGGTTCAGGCCTTCGAACCGTGATTATGGGGGCGCAGTTTATTTCACTCGGTGATGCAGATGTGATTCTTGCGGGGGGAATCGAGAGTATGAGCAATGCCCCGTATCTTCTTCCTAATTATCGCTGGGGTCAGAGAGCAGGACATGCAGAAGCAGTTGATTCTATGATTTACGATGGCTTAACAGACGCTTTTAATCAATATCATATGGGGATAACAGCCGAGAATATTGCTGAAAAGTGGGAAATTAGCCGTGAAAGACAGGATGAATTTGCTTTACTTAGTCAACAAAAAGCGGAAAAGGCCCAGCTTGCTGGTCGATTTGATGCTGAAATTGCTGCTGTTGAAATCAAAAAGAAGGGCAAAACTATTGTGGTTAACCAAGATGAATATCCACGACATGGTTCGACAATAGAGCAGCTTGCTAAATTGCGCCCAGCTTTTAAAGAAAATGGAACTGTTACAGCAGGGAATGCATCTGGTATTAATGATGGCGGGGCGATGCTTGTGCTGATGGCAAAAGAAAAAGCTGAGCAGCTAGGGCTTAATATTTTAGCAACCATTACATCTTATGCGAATGCGGCTCTTGATCCGGCTATTATGGGGTATGCACCAGTACCGGCAGTGAAAAAAGCATTAACAAAAGCAGGATTAACAGTGAACGATATTGATGTAGTTGAATTGAATGAAGCATTTGCTGCCCAATCGCTTGCTGTACTTCAAGATCTGGAGTTAGATCCGCGTAAAGTAAATGTTAATGGTGGGGCTATTGCTTTAGGTCATCCAATCGGTGCATCTGGCGCTCGAATTTTAGTTACATTGCTGTATGAAATGAAGCGCAGTCAAGCAAAAAGAGGGCTTGCATCTTTATGTATTGGCGGCGGGCAAGGATCAGCTCTAGTGATAGAACGACATTAATTGTCTAATATGGTCAAATTTTCTTATTCCGTGTTATAATTTGTAAGGTGACATGGGGTAAGGAGAGTGAAGATGACTATTATTAAAAATCAGAAAGTTTCGGAAATTGAGTGGGAAGATATTTTAGAGTACGCCTACGACGGCTTCGTCATAGTCGATTCAGAGGGATATGTTCAAATACTAACTCAAGCGTATGCTGATTTTCTTGGTGTCAATCGGGAAAGTGCAGTAGGAAAGCATGTAACAGAAGTCATTGAAAATACCCGAATGCACATAGTGGCTAAAACAGGGAAGCCAGAGACAGCGGCGTTACAAAGAATTAAAGAAAATTATATTATTGCAACTAGATTACCAATATTGAAGAAAGGAAAAAGTGTAGGGGCTGTCGGGAAAATTTTATTTAAAAATGTAGGAGAATTCACAGCCTTGTCCAAACGAATCCAATCTCTTGAAAAGGAACTGAAAAAGTATAAAGGAGCGTTTCGTGAAGGCAATACAGCTTCTTATACATTTGATGGATTGATTGGTGAAAGCGAGGTGTTTTTGGAAGTAAAACAGCAGGCGAAACGAGTAGCAAAAAGTGATTCCAATGTATTGCTCCTAGGGGAAAGCGGTACAGGAAAGGAGCTGTTTGCCCACTCTATTCATAATGAAAGCCGGCGTTCTATGGGGGTTTTTGTGAAAGTGAATTGTGCTGCTATCCCGACAGAGCTTATAGAATCAGAGCTGTTTGGCTATGAAGACGGTTCATTTTCCGGTGCTAAAAAAGGTGGGAAAGCAGGGAAATTTGAAGCTGCAGATGGTGGGACTATTTTTCTTGATGAAATCGGTGAATTACCGATGCATATGCAGGTGAAATTATTACGGGTTTTACAAGAAAAGGAGATTGAGCGTATTGGATCTCCAAGGAGTATCTCGGTTGATGTAAGGGTCATTGCTGCGACTAATCGAAATTTAGCCGAAATGGTTGAAAAAGGTGAATTTCGACTTGATTTGTATTATCGGCTAAAGGTAATGGAACTGACCATACCTTCGTTAAAAGAGCGAAAAGAGGATATTAATATTTTAGTAAGATATTTTGTTGAAAAATATCAATGTATCATGAACAAATCTATTCAAGGTATAGATGATGAAACGCTGCGCTTCCTTTCTTCCTATTATTGGCCAGGAAACATACGGGAGTTAGAAAACGTGATTGAACGTGCGTTAAATATTGTAGAAGAGGGAGAAATGATTACAGCTGAACATTTACCCGAAGAAATAACAGGGGTTCAAGAGACCATTACGGTTCATCCGCTGGCTCAAGTGATGGAAGAAACAGAGCGAATGACGATTATAGCCTGTTTACGACTTACACAAGGAAATAAATCGGAAGCAGCCAAACAATTGGGGATTAGCCGCACAACACTGTATGAAAAAATGAATAAATATGGCTTACTACCTTAGAAAAGGTTTCCTCTTGAGTAAGAGGGAACTTTTTTATTGGTTATTTATCAAGAGAATATCACCGGTAAGGCATAGTTTATAAGTGAAAAGACAGATGTGTTAGATATTTCGTACAATGGAAGTAAAATAGCGTATTTTGTGTAGGGAAATCTGTACAGTATGGAAGAAATTTAGAGAATATTGTCTTAAAAATGAACAACTTTAGAAAATTTTTCAAGTAAACAACTAGAATTATTTGACAAAAATAGTATAAATTTTGCATAATTATATATAAGATGAAGAATATGGTAGGTTTTTGTAAAAAAATCTGTAAAAAGGCAGATAAACATATGTGTTTTTCAGAATATGCAAAAACCTCGTATAAGTTTAGAAGTTTTACATACAATTGCTTCGATGGTGTATGGCCATATCATTTTGGTTGCTGTTAGAGATTTGCTATATACACACTATTTTTAGTTTCAATTGATCCAAAGATTAATAGTATAAGAGGAGATGGAAAAATGGGGAAAGTTATATCATCATTAGACGATGCAATTAAACAGATTCAGGATGGAGCAACGATTGTTGTTGGCGGTTTTGGGTTATGTGGAATTCCGGAAAAGCTGATTCTTAGTTTACGTGATCAAGGGGTTAAAGACTTGACAATCGTTAGTAATAACTGTGGGATTGACGATTGCGGTTTAGGTTTATTATTAGAAAATAAACAAATTAAAAAAATGATGGCTTCGTATGTGGGAGAAAACAAATTGTTTGAACAGCAATTTTTAAGTGGTGAACTTGAGGTGGAGTTAATTCCCCAAGGTACACTGGCGGAGCGTTTAAGAGCAGGGGGAGCAGGGATTCCGGCTTTTTATACAGCAACAGGGGTTGGGACTGAGGTAGCAAAGGGAAAAGAGCATAAGGAGTTTGATGGAAAGACCTATATCATGGAACAAGGAATCGTAGGTGATTTCGCATTTGTTAAAGCATGGAAGGCAGATCCTTTTGGCAATCTTGTCTTTCGAAAAACAGCACGAAATTTTAATCCAGTCGTAGCGACAGCTGGAAAGATTACAATTGCTGAAGTAGAAGAGTTAGTTGAAATAGGTGAACTTGATCCAGATGAAATTCATACACCAGGCGTGTATGTTCAAAAAGTTTTTGTAGGGGAAAATTATGAAAAACGAATCGAAAAGCTTACGACAGCTAATGCATAAAGGAGAGAAGCGATAATGACAAATCGAAATGCAATTTTAAAACGTGCGGTTAAAGAAATACAAGATGGAATGTGCGTTAACCTAGGAATTGGTATGCCAACTTTAATTGCTAATATGATACCGGATGATTTCAATGTTATGCTTCAATCGGAAAATGGATTACTTGGTATCGGTGCATATCCGAAGGAGTCGGAAGTTGATCCAGATTTAATTAATGCAGGGAAAGAAACCGTAACAGCGAGATTAGGTGCTTCATTTTTTGATAGTGCTGAATCCTTTGCGATGATTCGAGGCGGACATATTGATTTAGCCATTCTTGGTGGAATGGAAGTTTCACAAAATGGTGATTTAGCAAACTGGATGATTCCAGGGAAGTTAGTAAAAGGAATGGGGGGCGCGATGGATTTAGTGCAAGGAGCTAAACGAATCGTTGTCATTATGGACCATGTTAATAAACACGGTGAATCTAAGGTTAAGAAAACGTGTACGCTTCCTTTAACAGGTCAAGGTGTTGTGCAATGTTTAATTACGGAACTTGCTGTGTTCCAATTTACTAACGGTAAAATGGAATTAGTGGAATTACAAGAAGGTGTTACGTTAGAAGAAGTACAAGAAAAAACGGAAGCTGATTTTATTGTAAGTGAGTCATTGAAGATTAACAGTTAATTTTCATTATTATAAAAGGGGAAGCCGCGGTATGTGGCTTCTCTTTTTTGTTCTTGTTAAACGAATAATAGCTACATATAAGAAACAAACTATGGATATTTGTAAATAGTAAAGTGGCGGTGATGTTTTTTGAAGCAAGTGGATTGTGTGATAATCGGTGGTGGAATTGCAGGTTTGCAGGCGGCGATTCAGTTAGGAAGGTATAAACATGATGTCCTAGTGATTGATTCGAATCAAGGCAGATCAACAATATGCAGGTGTTACCATAATATTTTAGGTTGGCCGGACGGTGTAAGTGGACAAGAAATCAGGAAGCTAGGCAAGTTGCATGCAGAGAAATATGGAGTTCAGTTTTTACATGATGTAGTAACCACGTTAAAAAAAGAAAGCGATCATTTTTATTTAGAAACAGAGCAGCATGCCACATTCGAAGCAAAAACGATTTTTTTGGCAACAGGTCTTGTCGACCACTTTCCTAAATTGGAGAATTTAGTAACCTGCCTTGGTACTGATATATATGTATGTCCCGATTGCGATGGGTATGAAGTTTCAGGTAAAAAAACGGTAGTATTAGGTGCTGGGAATACAGGAGCTGATATGGCGGTTACATTGGCTTACTGGTCAAATGATATTATTTATATTAATCATAATCAGTCGGCGATTGACATAACTAAGCTTGATGAGTTAGAAAAGCATCGTATTAAAATTATTCATGAACAAATTGAAAAAATTATATTGGATGAAAAACAGCATTTTGCTGGGGTCTTGCTAAAGAACGGTGAAGTTGTGGAGGCGGAACGTGGTTTTATCGGGTTTGGTGGAAATAAAATTAACTATGAACTGGCCGAAGCCGTAGGTATTGAGTTGACCGAAAATAAACATGTATTACTTAACCCACGTACAAAAGAAACGAATATAAAGGGTGTGTGGGCAGGCGGCGATTTAGCAGCACACTCTGAGCAAGTAACCATTGCAATGGGCGATGGCTCTCAAGCAGCAATTTGGATTCATAAAAGATTACTGGAACAGTAATGCAAGAAAAAAATCCCTAGGATGTACTTCCTTAGGGACTTTTTTCTTATCATGAATTGATTAGTATAATAAATGACTCTACTTATATTTTAAATTTATTAACGATTTCTTGTAATTCTACAGCAAGCTTAGATAAAGAATTAGCAGAATGCGTAACTTCTTGCATAGCGGCCAACTGTTCTTCCGTCGTTGCAGCTACTTGCTGAGATTGGTAAGATGCTTCTTTCATTGTATGGGTATTATTTGTAACAGTAGCTGAAACTTCTTGGGCACCAGCCGACATTTGCTGTACGGTTGCAGCCATATCGGTTAATTGCTGTTTCATCTGTTCCATCGCAGTGACAATTTCTTGGAAGCTTACTTCTGTTTTGCTGACGATTTCCAGTCCGTCTTGAACTTCAACTTTTACTTGGTTCATCGATTCTGTTGAACGAGCCATATTCAGTTGAATATCCTTAATTAGATCAGAAATTTGATGTGAAGAATTTTGCGATTGTTCAGCGAGTTTACGTACTTCCTCTGCGACAACAGCAAACCCTTTTCCGTGTTCGCCAGCACGTGCAGCTTCGATAGCAGCATTTAATGCTAATAGATTTGTTTGATCAGCAATATCAGTAATGACTTTAGAAATTTCACCGATTTCATTTGAACTTGAATCGAGCAATTGCAGCACTTGGCCGCTTTCGTTTACTTTGTTGTTAATCGAGTTGATTTGTTTTACCGTTTGTTCAACATAGACATTTCCTTGCTGTGCTTTCTCAGCAATCATTGTTCCTGCTTCCGAAATAGTCGCAGAGTTTTCAGCTAAATTTTGAATACCAATCGTTACTTCATCTAAAGATTGTGAGCTTTCTTGTAAGCTATTCGTGCTATCTTCCGCACCCGTTGCAATCAATTGAATTGCATGTGTAATTTCTTCTGTTGCTTTGCTTGTTTCTTCTGCACTCGCAGACAATTGTTCTGAAGAGGCCGCAACGTGCTCGGTAGAATTGTTAACATGGGCTAGTAGTACTTTTGTGTTCGCTCTCATTTTATTAAAATCTTCTGTTAAGGAGCCAATTTCATCTTTTGTCGTTACTTTTATATCTTCACCTGAAAAATCACCTTCAGCTGCACGATTTAATTCACCGCTAATTTGAATAATAGGTTTTGTAAAACGTACAGAGAAATAGTAAGCGACAATACTACCGAGAACAATTGCGATCGCGGCCACAATTAAGACAATGTTAGCAATTTCAGAAGCGCTGCTATTGAATTCTGAAAGATAGGCGGTTGAAGCAATCGTCCATCCCCAGTAAGGGTCGCGTTCTACATAAGAGACTTTGTCTTCCGTTTTATTTTTCGATTCGTTTAACCATTTATAGTAAAGAAAACCGCCTTCTTTCCCTATAGCAACGGTTTCTTGACCTACCATGACGCCATCTTCTGATTTCGAATCATAAATGTTTTGACCTTCTGTAAATGGGTGCATGACAAGTGTAGCTTCGTCATCGGATGCATAGATATAGCCTTCTTTTCCGAAGGTGTATTCTTCTTTCAATGTGCGTGTATTATCGGCGCCTTTTTCACCGTATAATTCCACACGAAGTTTTTCTTGCGCTTCTTCTAATGTCATATTTTTAGCCTGAACTTCTTGGTTTAATAGGCTAATCATTCCAAGGACCATTTCGGTGCTTCGCTTTAGTTGATCTTGTCCAGCTTCATTTAGCTGTTTTTTTGAACTGACATAAGTACTTATACCTAGAATGGTCGTCGGAACAATCAAAATGATTACGCATAACATAATTAATTTTGTCCGAATAGATGTGGGTTTTTTCCTCATAATACGTGCTCCTTCGTGAAGTTTTAAATAAAAAAGTTCTTTATTTAATATCGGCACTTTTGAACTATTGTTAATGGGTAATTTCGGAATTTGCCAAAAAATATTAAATAAATGTTGGTTTTGTTATGGGGCGTTTTTGATTTTTTATGTGAGGCCCTAGTCTCGCACACCTTTTAGCGAAGCCTAAATGTTAAATATGTACAGGTGATTTGGGTTCTGCTGCTTTCTTGCTAAATGCAGATTAAGGATCTCTCTAAGTAGAGTTTTGCTTTATTTTGCATGCTGGATAGCATAGGAGTGTTCGTTAATAATAAATATAAATATTAATGAAGAAAGGTGACATCATGATTTATATTTATGATGATTTTGCGGGAACACATAGTACGGCTCTAGCGGCAGCTTATCATTTGAAAAAGTTGCCTACCGACCGAAAGCTTACGAAAGAAGAGATTTTGCAGGTGGATTACTTTAATCAATTAACACCTGCTGATATGGGAAGGCTTATTTTTCATGGAATAGATGATGAGGGACATTCTGTTTATACAATAGGAAGAAAAAATTCAAAGCTTGTTGTTCCAGCTTTAAAAAATTTAAGTATAATGTTGCAAAATCATTTTCGGGAGGAAGAAAAAGTTATTTTCTCAAATACTTCTCCGACTGTTCCATTCGCTATGACAATGGGAGGGCTATTCTCTAGACGGTTAAAAATTGATTTCATTGGTGTTCCTTTATTAGTACTAGGGGCTAAACAATGCTGTCATGATATCCTTCGTCTAGTCCAATATACAAAAGAAGTAGGAGCATCTACACATACAGAGGTGACAGTATTAGAGAATAAAAGCTTTACATAGAATATCTTTTTATGAAGTGAATTGGATTCATTGTTGTATAATTTTTCATAAGGGGGAGAGAAGAATGGAGCAGTATATTCTTTCAATAGATCAAGGAACAACGAGTTCGCGAGCGCTTTTGTTTAATCGTGCTGGTGATATTGTTCATATGTCCCAAAGGGAGTTTACGCAGTATTTCCCAAAGCCAGGCTGGGTGGAACATAATGCTAGTGAAATTTTGGGGAGTGTATTAGCTGTTATTGCAAGCGCTTTAGCGGAGTCTGGCATTACCCCCGCGCAAATTGCTGGAATCGGAATTACGAACCAGCGTGAAACGACGGTCGTTTGGGATAAACAGACAGGAACGCCTATTTATCATGCGATTGTTTGGCAGTCGCGGCAAACGCAGGATATTTGTCAACAATTAAAAGATCAGGGATATGAGAAGGTCATTCGGGATAAAACAGGTTTGCTGATTGATGCGTATTTTTCCGGAACGAAAGTGAAGTGGATTTTGGATCATGTGGAGGGGGCTAGGGAAAAAGCGGAGAAGGGTGAGCTATTATTTGGAACAATTGATACATGGCTCATTTGGAAGCTATCTGGCGGGAAAGCTCATGTAACCGATTATTCAAATGCATCACGAACATTGATGTACAATATTTATGATTTGAACTGGGACGATGAATTGCTTAAGATTTTAACCATTCCGGCTTCCATGCTTCCTGAAGTGAGACCCTCTTCAGAAGTGTATGCTCATACGGTCAGCCATCATTTCTTTGGACATAATATTCCGATTGCGGGGGCGGCTGGTGACCAGCAAGCAGCTCTCTTCGGTCAGGCATGTTTTGAGGATGGAATGGCGAAAAACACGTATGGTACGGGATGCTTTATGTTAATGAATACTGGTGAGAGAGCGGTAAAATCACAACATGGTTTGTTAACGACGATTGCTTGGGGAATTAACGGGAAAGTTGAATATGCGTTAGAAGGCAGTATTTTTGTAGCTGGATCTGCTATTCAGTGGCTTCGTGACGGATTAAGGATGTTCAAAGAGGCGAAGGATAGTGAAGCGTATGCAAAGAAAGTACAATCGACTGATGGCGTATATGTTGTTCCTGCTTTTGTTGGATTAGGTACACCTTATTGGGACAGTGATGTGCGCGGTGCTGTATTCGGTTTGACCCGCGGAACGTCAAAGGAGCATTTTATTCGAGCGACTTTAGAATCTCTAGCTTATCAAACGAAAGATGTATTAAGCGCAATGGAAGCGGATTCTGGTATTTCTTTGAAAAAGCTTCGAGTAGATGGAGGAGCAGTAAAGAACGATTTCTTAATGGGTTTTCAAAGCGATTTATTAGGTGTTCCGGTTGATAGACCAGTGATTAATGAAACGACAGCATTAGGTGCAGCTTATTTAGCGGGAATGGCGATAGGGTTTTGGGAAAGTCAAGCCGATATTAGGAAGAAATGGAGACTAGACCGGGAATTTAGTGCAACTATGGATGAAGAACAGCGAAAGCAACTGTATGAAGGATGGAAAAAAGCGGTCCATGCTGCGATGATGTTTAAATGATAGGTTTATAGAATATCGTTAATTTGAAATTGAAAATTAAATAAAATCATTGGATGATTCATATTGTTTAATGAATTGATAAAACAATATTTAACATTTAATATATATAATGGTATGATAGTTCCGATTCATCATGCTGTTGAAAAGAGGGCCACATAGACACCTATTGAGTGATCTGGTGGTCTTTTTCATAATTGGAGGGGAAATAATGACCCAAACATATATGAACCGATTGCAATTGTTACAGAAAATGAGTGAAAAGCAATATGATCTATTAATCATTGGAGGGGGAATTACGGGTGCGGGCATTGCTTTGGATGCTGTGACCCGAGGGATGGAGGTTGGTCTTTTTGAGATGCAAGATTTTGCTGCCGGTACTTCTAGTCGTTCCACCAAGCTCATTCATGGCGGCTTACGTTATTTAAAGCAAGGGGAAGTTAAGCTGGTGGCGGAAGTGGGTAAAGAACGAGCAATTGTTTATGAAAATGGTCCGCACGTCACGAAACCAGAATGGATGTTGCTTCCAGTGTATAAGGATGGGGAGCTCGGACCACGTAGTATCTCCGTTGGGTTAAAGGCCTATGACTTTCTTGCTGCTGTTAAGAAACAAGAGCGAAGAAGGATGCTATCTAAGGAACAGATGGTAAAGCAAGAGCCTCTACTTAAAGAGCAAGGTTTACAAGGGGGCGGTTATTATGTTGAATATCGGACGGATGATGCACGGTTAACGATTGAAGTGATTAAACGAGCAGCTGAGTTGGGTGCAGATTTGCTAAATTATACGAAAGTCATAGATTTTCTATATGAGGATAGGAAGGTAGCAGGGGTTGTTGTTGAGGATATTCAGACAGGAAATCGTTATGATATTCGAGCTAAAAAAGTAGTCAATGCAACTGGAGCCTGGGTCGATTCATTAAGAGAAAAAGATGGATCAAACGAAGGGAAAACACTGAAATTGACAAAAGGAGTCCATGTTGTCATTGATCAGTCACGCTTTCCTTTAAAGCAAGCCATTTATTTTGATACAGAAGACGGCAGAATGGTATTTGCGATTCCGAGAGAGGGAAAAGTATATGTGGGAACAACCGATACTTTTTATGATAAAGATCCTATTCGGCCGCTCATTACTGAGGAAGATCGGATGTATATATTAAAGGCGATTCATTTCATATTTCCAAAACTAACCTTAAGTGCCCAAGATATTGAATCAAGCTGGGCCGGTATTCGCCCGCTCATTCATGAAGAAGGAAAAGGCCCTTCGGAAATTTCACGAAAAGATGAAATTTGGGTTTCGAAATCTGGCCTTATTACGATTGCTGGTGGAAAATTAACAGGATATCGCAAAATGGCAGAAATGATTGTCAATCTGCTTACGAGACAATTCAAAGATGAACAATACAAATTATTTGGCAAGTGTGTCACGAGAAAGCTTCCTATATCGGGAGGAGACGTAGGCGGCTCTCATTATTTTGAAGCCTACATTTCTAAGTATACAAAAGAAGGGATAAAGCTAGGTCTAACAGAACGTGAAGCAAGATACCTCACAAGATTATATGGGTCTAATATTTCGAAGATTTATCAAATTATTAAAGATGGCAAAAACGATATAGAAAAATATCAGTTCACTCCTGAAGTATTCGCTAGATTAGTTTACGGGATACAAGAAGAATATGTTGTAACACCTGTTGATTTCTTTGTACGACGAACAAGTGCCCTTTTATTTCAAATAGATTGGGTATATAGATGGAAGGAAGCAGTTAGTCGATATATGTGCGATGTGTTCGGTTGGAGTGAAAGAGAAATATCGAAGTATAAGGAGGAATTGGAGCAAGAGATATGGAATGCAACCCATGTAAGTGATGTATGACAGAAAGAACAAAAGTGTCAGCACTTTCATTAACCGTTGATAAGTGCTGAATCTAGAAATCGCTGTATTCCTTTTTAATTCTGTTATCTAAATTAAGATGTAATGCGAAGTTAACAATACTGACTCTGATTGGTCAGTATTGTTGATTTTTTTAAATGACTTTAGAATTAGTATCTGATTCTTTTATATCTGAATCTTCCGTTTTTTCTGTATAATCATAGGCATGTTTCACAGGGATGAAGAAGAAAGCGATAGAAGCGATGACACCAGGTATAGCAAAGGCAAGGAAATTAATTTGAATCGGTAAATTCATCGTAAGTAAGATTCCGCCAATAGTTGGTCCGAGAATGGCGCCTATTCTTCCTATGCCGGAAGCAACCCCTAAGGCAGTTGAACGTAAAAATGGTGGATAATATTGAGAAACATAGGCATTGGCGATATTTTGTGCGCCTACTGTACAAGCTCCAGTAATAGCGACAAGAAGACAAATCACCCATAGGTCGCTTTTAAAGCTCATCAGAAATAAGCAAATCGCACCGATTGTGTACATTGGAACAAGCATTTTTTTAGAACCATATCGATCAGCAAGTTTAGCTATTATAAGTGTCCCAACAATTGTTCCAGCGTGCATAATGATTAAGAACGAAAGACTTGAATTTAAGCCATAGCCTGCTTGCATCATTAATTTTGGGAGCCATGTGCTTAATCCATAAACGACTAATAAGCACATGAAGTATGCAATCCAAAACATACTTGTACTAAGAGCACGGTTATTTTTAAATAGTTGAATAACAGGAATGCCTGCTTGTTGTTTTATATCTATTTTTTCAAAGTGATCCTTTTCCGTATAGTTACCGGCAGGGTTGATTTTATTCATAATCTGGCGTAATTCTTTTGTACGTCCCTTTGCAGCTAAGAAAACAGTTGCATCAGGAAGATGCTTCCATATGAAAGGTAAAAGAATAAGAGGTGCAGCAGTAATCATATAGACGATTTCCCATCCGTAGCTTGGGATGAGATAGATTGAAAGTGCAGGAGCCAGCATTCCCCCAACGGAATAGCCGCAAAGTATAATCGATACAGTTAAACTACGCATCGATTTAGGGGAGTAGTCTGTCATTAAAGCAATTACATTTGGCATAATCCCGCCAAGCCCGAGTCCTGCAATAAATCGATAGGTAGAAAAAGTGGTAGGTGAATCAGCTGTACCGCATAGTCCAGTGAATAGACTAAATAGGACAAAACAAATAAGGATAACATTTTTCCTGCCAACTCGGTCAGCGAGAGGACCGAAGAAAAAAGCCCCAATCATAACACCAATTAATCCATAACTTCCCATGGCGCCAGCTTCAACATTCGATAATCCCCAATCTTCAATCAGAACGGGCAGTACAGCTCCATAAACGGCAAGATCATAACCATCTAAAATGATAATGAATGTCCCCCAAAAGAGTATCATGGCGTGAAAGCGGTTAAATTTGCTGTTTTCAATGATATGGTTTGTGTTTAAATTAGACAAATAATTTCCCCCTTTGTGTTGCAGTATCAATAAAGCGCTTTCAAATTTGTGAAAATAGGTTTCTAACAGAATAAAATACGCTTATAGGAAACAATGTTTCTTTATAGTGATTATATAGGCGGTTTTTAAATTTTTCAACTCGAAATTCACAAAATTGTAAAAAAATAAAAGATTGTGAAATAGGAAACTTGTAAAAAGTGTATTATAACAACATTGCTATTAAAAAGTATCATGAAAATTCACAAAAAAAGAAGCATGCCATTTTTTAAATGGATGCTTCTAAAACAAATTACTTATATCCAAATATACCAGATACTTCCTTAGAGGTATTGAGTAAATATTGACCGTATTCATCTTCAGATGTTTGAGGGACAAGCGGTGAAAATCCAACAAGTGTCAAACAGCCTAGTAAATCATTATTATAGTTAAATAATGGAACAGATGCTGAAGATATATAAGGAACGAGTGGCTCTTTAGCAAAGGAAATTTGCCTTTTTTTAATACCTTTTGTTTCTTCCTCGAATAATTGTTTGTCCTCTACAGACCAGTTTTGCATTTCAGTATTTTTCCATTCCTCAATGAGTAAAGGTTCATGAAAAGCAGCAAAAACTTTTCCTGACGACGATAGGATAGGGAGGTGCGTCCCAATTTGTGCACCGATGTTTAAGCCGTTATTAGCGCTCCAGATGTTAGCGATTACAGGACCGCTATGTGTCCATACAGCTAATAGAGCCGTTAAAGAAGTAAATCTACTTATTTCTTGTAGGAAAGGAGTCACTTTAGTAACAAGATCTTGTTGACCGATAGCAGCCATTCCATAGGAAATAATTTTAGAACCCAGTGTATAGGTACCGTGTTGTTTGTCTCTATATAGTAACTCTAAGTGTGTAAGAGTGTTCAAATATTTATATAGATTACTTTTTGTGATGTTGGATTTTTCTTGAATTTCAGTAAACTTCATAGGGTGTTCCTGGGAAGCAATGATATCAACTATTCCCAAACCTATTTGAAGCGAACCAATCATAGCTGGATTTTTTTCTTTCTCCATTTTAATTTCTCCTATTATTTTTTATTAGTATAACAGAAACACTTCTTTATTGACAAAGTGTTCTTAGAACAAACTGTGAAGCTTTGTACAAAGGTTTCTATATAGAATCCCAAAGTTTATTCTAAAGTAAGTAAATTTTCAGAAAAAAATATTATTGACATTTGCTGTGGAATGGATTAAATTTTATTTATAAATAGTGAACAAAGTTAACTTAAAGTGAAAAAGTTCAAAGGAACATCTACTTTCTTTTATAGCTCACAAGTTAGCCTGTTCACATTAATGAAAAGAAGTACAAAAATCCTGTTGCTAAGTAACTTTGAAGATATAAGTCTAAGAATGTCTATATTATTCAAGCGAAATATCTTCTAAGAAGTGATTGAAATGAATCCGCTTACAGGAATGGAAAACTCAAAATACAATTGTATAGACAAAGGAGCATATGTATGAAACTTATAACATTTAACCGTGAAGGTATTACAACAATTGGAGCTATCGTGAATGAGGAAGTTGTCGATTTACATCTTGCTTATAAAAAATCTTTAGAAGCAGAGGGGAAAATACGTGCACAAGAAATTGCAAATGCATTCGTTCCATCTGAGATGACAGAATTTTTACAAGGTGGAAAAGAAAGCATGGAGCTTGCGAAAGGAGCAATCGACTTTGCTTTAACGAATAGAGTAGTGGATGGTTCAAAACTAGTTCATGCTCTGAGCGAAGTAAAAGTGGAAGCGCCTGTTCCAAAACCAGGAAAAATCTTTGCCGTAGGTCATAACTATCGTGAACATATTCTTGAAATGGGGCGTGAAATCCCAAAATATCCTGTTGTATTCGCTAAATTTGCGAACACACTTGTTGGCCCGCAAGATGATATTCCATTTCATCCAATTTCAGAACAATTAGACTATGAAGCGGAATTTGCATTTGTCATCGGTAAACGTGCAAAAAATGTTTCAGAAGAAGAAGCGCTTGATTATGTAGCTGGTTATGCGGTAGCTAATGACGTAACGTATCGTGACTTCCAACGTCGTACCCTTCAGTGGTTACAAGGAAAAACGGTAGATGGCAGCTTACCGATGGGACCTTGGATGGTTACTTCAGATGAGCTACCAGATCCACAAACACTAGAAATGGTTTTAACTGTAAACGGTGAAGAGCGTCAACGTACCAATACTGCGAACCAAGTATTCTCTGTTAAACATCTAGTATCATTCTTATCTACAATTGCTACATTAGAGCCTGGTGATATCGTTATTACAGGAACTCCTGGTGGTGTTATTCAAGCAATGGAACCGCAAGTATGGCTGAAAGATGGAGATGTCGTTCGCGTCGAAATCGAAAAAGTGGGTGTATTAGAAAATACAGTACGTGCCGTAAAAGGAGAGTAATAGAATGACAGTGACACAAAATGCAGTTACATCTGTTAATGAATCGATTGATCGTATTATCAAAACGGTGAAAGGGTTATCGGAAGAAACGATTCGTTGGAATCCAACAGAGGAAGAATGGTCTATTATGCAAATTGTCGCTCATATCGTCGAAGCATTACCGTATTGGGTAGAAGAGATTGAACAGCTTGTTCAATCTCCTGGTCAAGAATGGGGAAGAAATCATTTACATGAAGGGCGACTGCAAGCGGTAAGTTCTACAATAGTGGATGCGATAAGTGTTGCGGAGCTGTTACAAGCGCTAGAAGGGGTTAAACAAAAAGTAGAATCAGGTATTGGGAACTTGACAGCGGAGCAGCTTGCTACTGAAGCACCAAGCAGAAATCCTAATTTTGGTACGAAACCACTCTCATTTATTATTGATCATTTAATTGATCAGCATGTGAACAAACATGAAGGTCAAATTCAACGCAATTTATCAAAATTAAATTAATAATCTAGTAGGGGGTTCGGAACATGGCAGAAGTAACTGAGTTTATGAAGAGTAAAATTGTACAAGATTTTACGACTGATATTCGTCAATATAATCTTGGACCATTATGGGAAGCAATTCCAGCATTAATGCATAAATCTCCAGAGCCTCATGCACAAGCTTATCTTTGGAAAGGCAGCCTGCTTGAGAAAAAATTACTAGAAGCTGCTCAAATTTTTACTCCGGAACGCGGTGGAGAACGACGGGCAATTTATTTGCAAAATCCAGGTCTTGATTATCGTCAACCTTGGGGATGGGCTTCTACGACACAAACGCTGTATGCAGCCGTTCAATTGTTACAACCAGGAGAAGTAGCTCCTTCTCATCGTCACTCTCAAAATGCCCTTCGCTTTATTACGAAAGGGGAAGGCGCATACAGTATCGTCCAAGGGGAAAGAATTTTCATGGAAGAAGGAGATTTCCTCATTACGCCAAAAAATTTATGGCATGGTCATGGTCATGAAGGCACAAAACCGATGATTTGGACAGATATTTTAGACATTCCAACAATTTATGCATTGGGTGGTACATTCTTTGAGAATTACCCAGAAAGAATTGAACAGCCGAAAGTACCGGATAACTTTGGTTCACAACGTTATGCAGCAGGTATGCTGCGTCCTGTTTCTGATCGTAATCCTTCGGTAGCGCCGCTAGGTTCGTATAAATGGGAGCATACGTATAAGGCGATTGAATCATTAAGTCAGTTTGAGCCGGATCCATTCGAAGGATATGCGGTAGAATTTATTAATCCTTCTACAGGTAAAACAGCGAACCCAACGATTGCTGCTTGGATTCAGAAATTTCCGAAAGGTTTCCGCACAAAAGCGCAGCGGCATACGAGTGCTTCGATTCATCAAGTGTATAAAGGTTCGGGCTACAGTATTATTAACGGCGTTCGCTTCGATTGGGAAGAAGGAGATTTCTTCTGCGTTCCAAACTGGGCTTGGGTAGAACATGTTGCAGAAGAAGATACGTATTTCTTCACAACGAATGATCTTCCAATTATGGAAAAGTTTGATATTGAAAAACAAGAAGCGTATGAACGAAACAACGGTCAGCAAGAAGTGACTTCTGAGTTTAAACCATTATTACCATAAAAGTAAAAAAGATTATCGCAGTAATAAGCAGCTTAAGAGATAGGCAGATTATATGCTTCTTAGGCTGCCCTTTGTTAATCACTTATTACTTCTTTAAAACTAAATTAAGAGAAACCGGGAGGAATTTCCATGACAAACACAGAAAACACAATCTTAATCGCTGGTGGCGGAATTGGTGGATTAGCAACAGCTCTTGCTGCAGCACAAGCTGGTCACGCTTCATCCGTTTTTGAACAAGCACCACAATTCGGGGAAGTTGGCGCGGGAATTCAAATGGCTCCGAACGCAATGGCCGTTTTAACTCGTCTTGGAGTAGCAGATCGCATTGCTGAATTTGCTGTATTTCCAAAACGACTTGTGTTAAAAGATGCTTTTACGGGAGAAGAACTAACGGCTTTAGACCTAGGAGATGAGTTTAAAGAGAGATATGGCTTCCCATATATGGTATTGCACCGTTCTGATTTACACAGATCGCTGTTAGAGGCATGTGAAAGTAATCCTTTAATCTCGCTTCATACGAATACGACAATTACTGCTGCAGAAGAAAATGAAGATGGGGTCTTCCTTATAAACCAACATGATGAGAAAATTAAGGGTAAGGCAGTTATTGGGGCAGATGGAATTAAATCGAATGTACGTAAATTATTCGCTCAAGATGATATGGTAAACTCTGCATATGTTGCTTATCGCGGTACGATTCCAATCGAAGAAATTTCTGAAGATGCTGAAATGGACGATGTAATTATGTGGATTGGTCCAAATCTTCATGTAGTTCAATACCCAGTACGCCGTGGAGAATTATATAATCAAGTCGTTGTATTTAAAAGCCCAACTTATACATCTGAATCTGTTGAGTGGGGAACTCCAGAAGAAATGGCGCAAGTATTTGAAGGCTGTCATTCAAAAGTCGAGAAAGCTCTTTCATTCATTAATAAACAAATCCGTTGGCCAATGTATGATCGTCTGCCAATTGATAACTGGACAAAAGGGAATATAACACTTATGGGAGACGCTGCTCACCCAATGTTACAATACTTGGCTCAAGGTGGCGTTCAAGCGTTAGAAGATGCTGCAAAATTAGCTGACGTATTAGCAGCTCATGGTGATAATTTTGAAGCCGCTTTCAAAGAGTTCCAAGAAGAACGTATTCCGCGCACTGCACGTGTTCAAACAACGGCACGTCAATGGGGAGAAATCATTCATGCTATAGATCCAATTACAATTGCCCTTCGTAACGATATTTTTACAAAACGTCCAGCAAATGATTTTAGCTATACAGATTGGTTATACGGTCATAAAAGAAGTCTAGTAACACAATAATAGATTTGTAGAAAAAGCCCTCACAATACATGAGGGCTTTCTCCTTGTTTTACGGAGTGAGTCCCCAATCGTTTCACCAACTAGATGGGGTGATGCCAAAAAATTAATTTGGGTTTATATATAGGCGTATAAAATATGAACTTATTTTCGGTGAAAGTGATTTCTTGGCTAGACCAATTAAGGTAAGGTATAAAATACACCATTTGTTCCTACAACGGCATAAGAAACTTGTTCGATGCTGATATTTCTAGATTGGCATTGCATGTGCAGCCATTCTTGATTGTATGTAGAAGTTAAATTTTCTTTTAATATCTTTCCGTCTATGATTAATTCGACCGGTCGTTTCATATTTAGCTGATCTATGTATTGTTTGCAGGCTTGTATTGCTCTTTTATTTGAATAGAAAGCTTACCACTTACTTCAAGATAGGCCGTGTCAATTTCTTCTATTTGGAATACTCCGTTTTCTCTTAATTGTTGGTGTAAATCGTACAGGCCATACTTTGCTTTTTTCATATTGACCTCATTTATTTTTCCCTTTTCGATAATAGCAGTGGGTTCTCCGGATAAGTATTTGTATAAGAATTTATTTTGATAGGATAAATAAGAAGAAAGATAGAAAACCAACGTTAAAATAAAAAAAGAAGTAAGTACCGGCCAAAATTTAAGATTGGTATCAAACCCCATATTAGCGATGAATGAACCGATTGTAATAGCGACAGCAAAGCTATGGTAATTTAATTGTGCATTCATTCTTTTTCCGAATAAGTAAGTAACAAAAAGCAATATTATATAGGAAATAACTGTTCTCAGCATGGGGTGTAATAATTCTTCCATTTAATCTTTCCTCCTCTTTTTTCTAGAAATTAGTTTTGGTTGTTGAAATCACTTTCATTCGCACTTTTAAATGTATTTATTTTTCTATTTTTATTTGAATAAAAATGTAGAGAGATACCTATACTGTTTAGATGTTTAACAGCTTCTACTGAAATTATGGTAAGATAGGAAAAAATCATATAAGGCAGTGAAGAATGTTGGAACAACAAAAAGGAAAGTTACTTGTTATTATTGGCCCAACGGCTGTGGGCAAGACGAAGCTAAGTATTGAATTAGCTAAACGATTTAATGGTGAGATTATAAGTGGTGATTCCATGCAAGTATACAAAGGAATGGATATTGGCACAGCGAAAATAAAGGAGGAAGAAAAAGAAGGTATTCCACATTATTTGCTCGATATTAAAGAGCCGAATGAGCCGTTTAGTGCAGCTGAGTTTCAACAAAGAGCAAATGTAATGATTGAAGATATTCAAAGTCGAGGAAAGCTTCCTATTATAGTGGGGGGAACGGGATTATACATACAGTCTGTAATTTATGATTATCAATTCTCTGAAGCTCCATCCGACCCGCTATATCGAGCGGAGTTAGAACAACGAGTGAAAGAGGCGGGAATAGAGACTGTTTTTGCGGAACTGCAGAGGATTGATCCTGAAAGTGCGGAGCGTATTCATCCGAATAATGTGAGGCGTGTGATTCGTGCGCTTGAAATTTATCATTGCACAGGGCATACAATGAGTGAGCAATTAAATGAACAGCCGATTGAGATGAAATATGACACATGTATTATCGGATTAACGATGGAGCGGGATTTATTGTATGCACGTATTAACGATCGAGTTGATATGATGGTGGAAGAAGGGCTTGTTTCGGAAGTGCAAGGCTTTTTTGAACAAGGCTTAAAAGATTGTCAATCAATTCAAGCAATTGGTTATAAAGAACTGTATGACTATTTTGAAGGGCGAATGAGTAAGGAAGAGGCAATTGGGGCGTTGAAGCAGAATTCACGCCGTTATGCGAAACGTCAACTTACATGGTTTCGCAACAAAATGGATGTTTCTTGGTTTGATATGACTAATATTGCCGAATTTCCAAAAAAAATCAATGAAATATCGGAATTTATTGCAGGAAAGCTCATGATAAAGGCGAATAAGTACAAGTAGAGAGAAAAGAGGAGGACAAAGTGATGAAACAATCGGTAAATATTCAAGACCAATTTTTAAACCAGCTGAGAAAAGACAATACGTATGTGACAGTATTTTTATTAAACGGTTTTCAAATTCGTGGGCAAATTAAAGGCTTTGACAATTTTACCGTGCTATTTGAATCTGAAGGGAAGCAACAATTAGTATTTAAACATGCGATTTCTACTTTTGCTCCACAACGAAATGTTCAAATTGAATATGAAGTGAAAGAATAAATAGATGAGAGAAAAACAGGCGATACATAAGCCTGTTTTTTTTATTATATGGGGCTCCGGTTTAGGAGGCTATTGATTTTAAGGTGCTGACCAGGGAGGACGGTAACTGCCGTGTTTTGTTTCTTTAGCACTTGTACGTTTGTTCTAAATCCTTTTCGATTTGCTAAAGAATGATTTCCCGCTTTTCTGAATATAGATGAATAATAGATAGGTGGATTATTTCTTGGGAAAGCGCAGAAACTGACATTTCCTTAAAAGAAATGATGAAAACATAGTTACTATGTTGAAACGTGGGTTTTTCAGTAAAATGATTGTCTGATTACATCGTATTTTTTGGCGGAAGGCTAGCTGAGAAAAGTGGATTTCCTAATAAATTAAAATATAGGAATAAGGGGTCGGGAATGGTGAGGTGATGATGTGGAGCAACCAATCCGAATGAAAAATAATGGGCAAATTAATATTGTCTTTAATGGAGAAAAAAGAAATGTGATACAAAAGGATGTGCCTATTAAGGAATTATATGATCGAAACCTTTCTGATCAGCATATTGCTTTGAAAGAAATCGAGGCGGAGCTTGAAACATTAGTTGGTATGGAAGAAATGAAAAAGTTAATTAAAGAAATTTATGCATGGATTTATGTTAATAAGAAGCGTGAGGAGCGTGGTTTGAAGGCTGGGCGACAAGCGTTGCATATGATGTTTAAGGGCAATCCTGGCACAGGGAAAACGACGGTTGCACGCTTAATCGGTAAATTATTTCATAAGATGAATGTGTTAACAAAAGGACATTTAATAGAAGCGGAACGTGCGGATTTAGTTGGTGAGTATATTGGTCATACAGCTCAAAAAACACGAGATTTAGTGAAGAAAGCACTTGGGGGAATTTTGTTTATTGATGAAGCGTATTCGTTAGGACGCGGGGGAGAAAAAGACTTTGGGAAAGAAGCGATTGATACGCTTGTGAAGCATATGGAAGATAAGCAGCATGAATTTATTTTGATTCTAGCGGGTTATTCACGTGAAATGGATTATTTCCTTAGCTTAAACCCTGGTTTATTGTCACGATTTCCGCTTGTTGTTGAATTTCCTGATTATACAACCGATCAATTAATGGAGATAGCGGATTTGATGCTAGAAGAGCGAGAGTATGTTATTAGCCGCGATGCAGAGCGAAAGCTGCGCGAACATTTAGTTGTACTTCGTTCATTGCAAGGTCCTGTTTCCTTTTCGAACGGTCGCTATATTCGTAATGTCATTGAAAAAGCGATTCGAGTACAAGCGATGCGCTTATTGCATGAGGATAGTTATGATAAGGTAGATTTAATGACATTGCGAAGTCAAGATTTTGTTTTTAACGAACAAAATGAATAAGAGAACAAAAAAAACGGCTTTAGGCCGTTTTTCAGAGTGTAGAGAAACCTTTTATTTTTAAATTTTCGTTTGAACTCCATCTTCTTTCTGTTGTTTCCGCACTAAATATTGTGTTATTTCCTGATTCAAAAACAATATATGGATTTCCTATGAATATAAAAATGGCTGTCGGGACTTTCCCGACAGCCTGAAAAACGGCTTTAGGCCGTTTTTACATGTTTTGAGGCAATTTTTTATTTGGCAACTCCCAGTTACGTGTGTAGGAAAGGACACGTAATGCCGTAATAATAATGAAGAGAGCATATAATTCCCATGTATCTGTGGCAAGTTCTAGGCCTAGGATTATTCCTGCTACAATTGCCCAAACTGCATAGATTTCTTTACGGAATACGAGCGGTTTACGTCCTGCGAGAACATCGCGGACAATTCCGCCTCCGCAGCCAGTTAAAACAGCTGCTACAATAACTGCGCTCACTGGAAGATTGAGCTCAATCGCATATAGTGCTCCTTGAATAGCAAAAGCGGCTAATCCGATTGCATCGGTAAAATTTCCCCATTTGTCCCAATGCTTTAATGAATTGTTTGGAAAGAAGAATACGATAGTAATCGATATTAAAGCAATTGTAAAGAACGTACCTTGGTCCCATAGTGTTGAAGGAGGGACCCCAATTAATAAATTTCGTATTGCTCCACCGCCAAATGCGGTTACGATGCCTAAAATATATACACCCAATAAATCATACTCTTCTTCCATAGCAATGATTGCCCCGCTAATAGAAAAAGCAATTGTTCCAATTATGCTCAAAAATTCCCAGGTCATATGGATTCCCTCTATAAGTGAAATTTTATTTGAAATATATAAACAGTGAGGATGTTTCATTAATCTTGTCGCAAACTAAAATTGATTCTATCATGTTCTTTTCTTTTTGGAAATGCTCTATTTCAGTTTATGAAAGTTTTAATCTTATTTATTTTTTTGGTATGATGAGTTGAATGATTTTGGATAAGGATGGTGCCCTACTTGCAAAATGCTGAAAAAGAAACGGCGATTTTAATTGGATGTCAAACAGTGGAAGATGATGCCCGCTTTCATTATTCATTAGAGGAACTTGCGTCATTAACTCATACAGCAAATGGTGAAGTGTTGCTGACGGTTACTCAAAAACGGGAGCGGATACATCCAGCTACATACATAGGAAAAGGAAAGATTGAAGAGCTGCAAAATTTAGAAGCAGAACTAGAGCCGGATTTAATTATTTTTAATGATGAATTATCTCCAAGTCAGATTCGTAACCTTTCGAATCAGTTGGAAGCGCGAATCATTGATCGAACACAATTGATTTTAGATATTTTCGCTCAGCGTGCTCGTTCAAGAGAAGGTCAGCTGCAGGTTGAGCTTGCTCAGCTGCAATATATGCTGCCCCGTCTAGTTGGCCAAGGAACGGCTTTATCTAGGCTTGGTGGTGGAATCGGAACGAGAGGACCTGGGGAAACGAAGCTTGAAAGCGATCGTCGTCATATTCGAGGTAAAATTGATGAAATTAAGAGTCAATTACGAGTAATCGCGGATCATCGTGACCGGTACAGAGAGCGGCGTAAGCGAAATAAGGCGTTTCAAATAGCGCTTGTAGGGTATACAAATGCGGGAAAGTCAACATTATTTAACCGATTAACGGAAGCTGCTGCATTTGAAGAGAATTTGCTGTTTGCTACGCTTGATCCTCTTACTCGTAAAGCTATATTGCCAAGCGGCTTTACGGTGTTAATGACAGATACGGTTGGATTTATTCAGGATTTACCTACTTCTCTTATTGCGGCTTTCCGTTCGACCTTAGAAGAAGTGAAAGAGGCCGACTTACTGTTACACGTGGTTGATTCATCGAATCCGGATTACTTTAATCATCAAACAACTGTAGAAAATTTATTGCAAGACTTAGAAGCTACTTCCATTCCGATGCTTACGTTGTATAATAAGAAGGATCGCAAGCATGCTGACTTTTTGCCAACATCAAAAGACCAATCTTTGCTGATTAGTGCCTATGATCAAGGAGATGTGGAAACAATTTTAGAGACAATTGAGCAAAGTGTGATAAGTGAGATGGCAAGCTACCACGTTTCACTGCCTTCTACGGAAGGAAGATTACTTGCGCAGTTGAAGAATGAGACAATATTACGGACGCTCGTTTTTAATGAAGAAAGTGAGTGTTATGAATGTAGGGGTTTTTGTTTAACCAATCACCCAATTAGAGGCTTACTAGAGAAATTTACAATATAAAAGGGGAAACAACATGTATCAATATTTAACAAATGGGGAAACTTTGCAACCGATTGTAAAAGAAATAGAGGCGATGATTGCTCCATTCCATAAGAAAATAGAAGAGCGAATTGAAGAAAATCAATTTCGTGTGCTTCGCAGCTTTCAAGCACATCGAGTCAGTGATTCTCATTTTATCCCGTCAACAGGGTATGGGTATGATGATGTCGGAAGAGATACGCTGGAATTAATCTATGCAGATGTATTTGGAGGAGAAGCGGGTCTTGTTCGCCCGCAAATTATTTCTGGTACACATGCTATTTCAACGGCATTGTTTGGCATTCTTCGTCCAGGTGATGAACTGCTCTATATTACGGGAAAACCGTATGATACACTTGAAGAAATTGTTGGAATTCGCGGTACAGGGATAGGTTCTTTACGAGATTTCCACATTGACTATAATACGGTTTCGTTAACTGCTGAAGGAGCTATTGATTTCGAGGCGGTTAAACAGTCCATTAAACCGAATACAAAAATGATTGGAATTCAGCGTTCAAAAGGATATGCAACGCGTCCATCTTTCACGATTGAGGAAATCGAAGCAGCTATTGCTTTTGTGAAAGAGATTAATCCGAATATCGTTGTGTTCGTTGACAATTGTTACGGTGAGTTTGTAGAAACGAAAGAGCCGTGCCACGTAGGAGCCGACCTAATGGCGGGGTCACTCATTAAAAACCCGGGCGGCGGTATAGTGAAAACAGGCGGCTATATTGTCGGTAAAAAAGAGCTGGTAGAAGCTTGTTCATATCGATTAACATCACCTGGTATTGGAGCAGAAGCAGGGGCATCTCTTTATAGCTTACAAGAAATGTACCAAGGATTTTTCCTTGCTCCGCATGTTGTAGGACAAGCGTTAAAGGGGGCAGTGTTTACCGCGGCCTTTTTAGAGAGACTTGGAATGAATACATCGCCTAAATGGAATGCTAAACGCACCGATCTTATTCAGTCGGTTCAATTTGATGATAAGGATAAGATGGTTGCTTTTTGTCAAGCAATTCAGTTTGCTTCTCCAATCAATTCACATGTGACTCCGTATCCTGCTTATATGCCAGGCTATGAGGATGATGTTATTATGGCAGCGGGAACATTTATTCAAGGAGCGAGCATTGAATTGACAGCAGACGGACCAACTCGTGCTCCTTTTGTGGCCTATGTTCAGGGGGGCTTAACATATGCTCATGTGAAGATGGCAGTGTTAACAGCCGTAGATAATTTATTATCTAAGAAGCTTATTACATTATAAATAGTATGATAGAATAACTAGAGTGGCCAACTTCCTATTGGCTCTCTATTTTGAATTAACTTGCAATTCAGCAAAGTAAAAAATATTTATGTTATAAAACATAACATTGCATTGACAAATAAAATTACATAGCATAAAATAAAACTATGATAAACAAAAGGAGGATGCTTAATGAGCGGCAACAACATTCGGCGTTCGATGCCTCTTTTTTCTATAGGAATCGTGATGCAATTGACAGAGTTGTCTGCGCGCCAGATTCGTTATTATGAAGAGCATCAATTAATTACTCCGATGAGAACGGAAGGCAACCGCCGCCTATTCTCATTAAATGATATCGATCGATTGCTCGAAATTAAAGATTTAATCGAGCAAGGAGTGAACCTAGCCGGTATTAAAAAGATTTTTACCGTGAAGAATGAGGGTGCTCTTCAAGAACAAGACAGCGAGCAAGCGGAAAAGATTAGACAAGACCTAAGTGAAGTTGAGTTGCGAAAAATCCTTCGAACGGAATTATTGCAAGGCGGTAAGTACCGTACATCTTTACGACAAGGTGATATGTCTCGCTTTTTCCATTAAAAATAATTAGTTATACATTAGGGGAGGAATAGATCATGGCAAAGTATACACGTGAAGATATTACTCGTTTAGCGAAAGAAGAAAATGTTAAATACATTCGTCTTCAATTTACAGATATTTTAGGAACTATTAAAAACGTAGAAATTCCGGTAAGTCAATTAGGGAAAGCATTAGATAATAAAATGATGTTCGACGGTTCTTCTATCGAAGGATTTGTACGTATCGAAGAATCTGATATGTATTTATATCCTGATTTAGATACTTGGGTAGTGTTCCCTTGGACAGCTGAAAAAGGAAAAGTAGCTCGTTTAATTTGCGATATTTATAACACAGATGGAACACCATTCGAAGGTGACCCACGTGCAAACTTAAAACGAGTTTTAGCTGAAGCAAGAGAAATGGGCTTCACAGACTTCAATCTTGGACCAGAACCAGAATTCTTCTTATTCAAATTAGATGAAAAAGGTGAGCCAACTCTAGAATTGAATGATAAAGGCGGATACTTTGACCTTGCACCAACAGATTTAGGGGAAAACTGCCGTCGTGATATCGTACTTGAGCTAGAAGAAATGGGCTTTGAAATCGAAGCATCTCACCATGAAGTAGCTCCTGGTCAACACGAAATTGATTTTAAATATGCAGATGCTATTACAGCATGTGATAATATTCAAACATTTAAATTAGTAGTTAAAACAATTGCTCGTAAGCATGGTCTTCACGCAACATTCATGCCAAAGCCATTGTTCGGTGTAAATGGTTCAGGTATGCACTGTAACGTTTCTTTATTCAAAGGAAATGAAAATGCATTCTACGATACAGAAGGTAAATTAGAACTGAGCAAAACAGCTGAACAATTTATTGCTGGTATCATCAAGCATGCTCCAGGATTTACAGCTATTACAAACCCAACAGTTAACTCTTACAAGCGTTTAGTACCTGGTTACGAAGCTCCTTGTTATGTTGCATGGTCTGCTAAAAACCGTAGCCCGTTAATCCGTATTCCAGCTTCACGTGGTTTAGGAACTCGTGTTGAAGTACGTAGCGTTGACCCAGCAGCTAACCCATACTTAGCTTTAGCTGTACTTCTTAAAGCAGGCTTAGATGGAATTAAAAACAACCTAACTCCACCAGCTCCAGTTGATCGTAACATCTATGTTATGACAAAAGAAGAGCGTGAAGAAGTAGGTATCGTTGACCTACCAGCTACATTAGCAGTTGCATTAGATGTATTAAAATCTGACGAAGTTATTAAAGAAGCGTTAGGTGCGCATCTTTTAGAACACTTCGTTGAAGCAAAAGAAATCGAGTGGGATATGTTCCGTACGCAAGTACACCCATGGGAACGCGATCAATACATGACAATGTATTAATCAATTAAAAGCTCCGATACTACTAGTATCGGGGCTTTTTTTTATTACCTTTGTTGGTTTTCACATCTCCAAATATTTTACTGGTATCTTGGCTGGATTCTTGAAAATCTAGTGACTTATTTAATAGTTTGTTCTTTTAATTAGTAACTAGTCTCCTTGTCTATAAGGATCAGAAGACCAGTTATGTAGTAATTACTTGAAAAAATAGTCGAATGATATGAATCCGTATATGGAAATACAAACAACAACTGAGCAGATTACCCACATAATTGCTTTATTTTGAAAAATAGCAAGTACAGTATCCAAAAGGATAGCCTCCTTATCAAGTAGGTTAGTTTCAGTATATGTTATTCATTCATATATTGATTGCCGGATAAAAAAATATTAGTATTTATGAATGCTTGGTTGAAGTTTGAAAGCGGAGAGTAGACTTAAACTACGTATCAAAGGAGCAAGATTAACCGAGTTATTTATGAATGGAAACGCCAGTACTAATTGGAACGCTAGATGATAATTCTAGAACATCATCATTAAACATTCTAATATATCCATGTGAGACATCCTTACCGATTGAAGATAGAATTATTTGTTTCATGTATACCGTAGTGGGATCTTGATAATCCCATCCAAAGCACTCCAAATGGTCCGTCGGGATTAGGTTGTTTATTGGTAATCGTGTATGTCCCAGAAGGTGTTGGGGACAATATTTTTCCAACTGCAATCGGGTAAGTTTGTATAAGCTTGTTTTCATCAAAAAGTTTTAATTAATGTCGTGATGTTGATACGTCAATCAATCTCCCCGTGAAGTTCAATCCCGTTTTTAAAATAATGTATGAAGTAACTAAGGCCTTTGTTAATGAACAGGGATTGAGTGAGTGGTTAATGAGGAAAGAAAAGTAACTTAATGAAAACAGTACGAAGAGAAGACGCAACAAAAGAGCAAGGCTCACTGGTGTTCATCTCGATGACTAAACGCCTTGCTCTGTATTACTATATGTATTTTGGATTCACTTGATACAGGGGAATTTAAGAGTTCGTAAAGCACTTTTAAAAGTGTTATCAGCTTGATTTAATTTTCTGGTATTCGTTCAATAAAATATCTAACTTTTGACTGTACTTAATTGTATCAGAATGTGTAAGTCCTTTTGATATTCCAATAGTAATCATATGAGTTCTCAAATAAGAAATGGAGGTTTCCAGATGCTTAAGAGATAAAGTTTTTGTGTTCATGACTTACCTCCTGCTGACTTGTAATTAAAGACCAAAATTAAATAAATATTTAACATTATAAACTAATTATTACAAAAATGTAATGCTACGATAAAAAATTTTTAGGCTGTTTAGCTGATGGAAGTAAATATTGATTAATAATCTTTAATTGGACTCATGACATGAGGGGGCTGTGGTAACAGAAATATTAAATTTTCCACTATAAGTCGGTGAGGAGATGTTTCCTCCAAAAATAGTGAAGAGAGACTAGTGATTGATGAACGTAAATTTCTTCAAGGGCTGCATGTACGGCACCTTATTATCCATTCCCAAGCAGGGGGATATTGTAAGAGAGAGGATTATTCCTGTTTAATTTAATATAAAATCATTAAATTAAATTTTATAAGAGATTAATGCTATCTGCATCATTCGACAAAACATCTAATTTATGCGGTTTATATCGACATATTTCGACAAAAGTTTTATAATGTATATAGAAGGCAATCGTGTTGCGATGATTGTTTTCTTTTTACTCATTGAGACAGTCAGTTCCCTTTAAAACTGGCTGTCTTTTTTACTACATTATGACCTGAGTTGCCCCAAACCAATCGGGACTATTTTTATGTAAAGCAGGTGTGCGAATGGAGACTTTTTTAAAAGTTACAATTGGTCGTTTTATTGGATAGCTAGTCGGTGGTTGGTCCGCCTTATTAACGTGCTTATTCATTGTAAATGCATTTGACTTTATAACGGAAATGGCTGCGGATTGAGGGGGAATATCAAGTAAGCGTGGATATGATGAGGTTGGATTGTTGTTGCTAATCTTACCCATCCAGTGTTAGGTCATCAAGACTTGGAACATGCTGTTCTAAATAATTGTATAAAAACTGTTCAAGTTGTTATAATAGTGAAGCTTCTTTCTAGCGACGGATGCGCTCCCTTCTCCATAATAGGAGAGGGGATTTTAGTTTTTTATAAGAAGTAACATAATAATTTTAACTCATTCGCCTTCGGAATTATGCTTGTGGGAGCGGAAGAAAAATAAATTGTGTCATTAACCTATATGGAACATAGAATAAATTAACCCATTTAAGTACCTCCTTAAAACAAATAAGGAGTGATTGTATGTCTGGCGTTCGTAAAGATGATTGTTGTGATGGATTTGACAGAGGCTGTGGATTTGGTGGTGGATTTGCCTTTTTAGTTGTATTGTTTATTCTCTTAATTATCGTAGGAGCTAGTTTCTGTGGTGGATTTGGTGGCGGATATGCAGCCCCAGCCCATGGATATGGTGCATACTGTTAAACATGAAAAGCTGCCCTTTTGGGCGGTCTTTTTATGTTTAAAGTCTTATTTTAGTTTAATAAAAAACATGGACAAAAATAGTATAAAAAGTTGCTGTCTTTTATATGAGCGATGCATAGGATAAGCAAGAATGTTTTATTAATTGTGCACTAAAGGTATGGAGATCATACTGATGCGTTTAAACTGAGTTATAGCATAGAAACAGCTATTATGAGCACGATAATGAAAGAGCATTTTAAGTAATAAATAATAATTAGTGGAGGCTTTTGTTTTATGACACAACTAAATCAACAGTTGTTATTGCCAGAAGTGGCTCAATCTGTTCAGCAAGCTGTGAAACAAGCGCAATCTAGTACAAGCGAACAGCAAATGCAACAAGCACAACAAGCTGTCCAACAAGCGCATCAACAATTACAAAGTATTCAACCTTCTACTCTTCAGGAACAACAACACTTGGAACAATTGCAGCAAGATGTCCAAAAGGCCTATCAAAAGTTACAACTAGAAAGTCAGCAATTACTTCAAGCACAGCAATTGGTACAAACTGAAAATCAGCATTTACAGCAAGCACAGCAACAACTTAAAAAAGAACAACAAGATGTTCAACAGGCACAGCAAGAATTTCAACAGGCGCAAGCTATTGCAACGGCATACCAAAATAGCCATCAACAGTAAAATGGGCGTTTTGAGGGATAAAAAGAGTGAACATTTAATGTATTAAATGCTCGCTCTTTTGTTTTGCCTACTAGGTAAAAGAGCATGAGCAGAAAATCAAACATATGATTGTCGCTGATAAGAGAGGGTGGCGAATAAGACAGATTTCGTGAAAGTGGATTTGTTAAATAATACTCGTTGACAACGGGCTAATTTGGGGATTAGTTGCTCGGCTTCATAAAATGAGAGAGAAAGCACAGGGCGAATATTAGGATTAGCTAAGAAAGAGGCGAACTTTTATACTGAGACTTACATGTGTCTTTTAAGTATTGTGAAATTATAGATATTATGACGCAATTTACTTGTCGACAAGAATCGACAAAAAATTTATACTAAGTATAGTAATAATGTTATTACTTTAATTGCTTTCTTTTTTTTCATAAACGGTCAGTTTCTTTTTAGTACTGGCCGTCTTTTTTTAGGAAATATCCTCAAGGAGTTCTTTTTTATGAAACAAATAGACATTGATAAATTATTGGAAGATACAGGTAATGCAGTCGGTGAGACTTGTTTTTTAAATCGAGAAAGAGTAGATATTGATCAACTACTTGAGCAAACAACAGATTTATAAGAAGCTTAGAAGTCTGTCAATAATTAGATTCAATGACGAAAAACACCTAAATGAGGTGTCTTTTTTTATACTTTTTTAGTTTGTATCACATCATGATAATTTTCATTACCCATTATATGTTTGCAAATATTCGTGTTATGTTAATGGGGGTTATCGATGTATTTCTACATAGAAGCCTATATTATTCGAACTGTTGAAGTTTTAAACGCTAGCGGTTTTTTTATCTTTTAGAGAATCTATTGACATATGCTTTTCAATAGATTTGGATGTAATTATGGATTATATGGAGGAGGGACACACAATGTCTGAAAAGCATCAGCATGTTTTGTATATAGTAGATTTTGTCACAACGGGATTTAACACTACTTTTGTGAAAATAAAGGGATATGATGCCATTTTAGAGAGAGAATTTGAAGGAGAAGTTAAATTTTTGGATGATAGACCTTTTGGAGATATCATTCATCCTGAAAGGTCTTTATTATCTCCCGAATGCAGGCAATATGTTCAAGAGCGCTTATTGAATAAATATCATGCAGGGGAATTTAATTAAAGCAGAATAACAATGCGCTACAGTTCAACATTATCGAGCGATAGATAAGTTTGGGCAATAAGATGTATTTAATAAGAAAGAGGTCTGTTTTAGAAAAGGCTATATTATATATGGAGAGTTTTGTTAGTTCTCTTATTTAAGGGCTTTGTTAATGAATATTGTTGATTTATACGATTTTAACAAAGCCTATTTAATATAACCTTAGCTAAAGCGGTGTTAGTAAACTATAAGTAATTAATTGTTGTTAATTCCCCGTATATAATTATAGAGGGATGATGATAAATAGGCTAAGAATTGTATCACTTTTCTTCCATAGTGTGCATAAAATAATGATGCAGAACAAGTAAGTTGATTACGTCCTTTAAAAGTGGACAAGTATGATACTATTGCTGATCTGACACTATTTATTTAAGGGGGGAATGTAGTGATTAAAGACCTCTTAACGTTACTGGCCGGTTTTTTATCAGCTCTATTATTTTTCCTAAGTACGATTGGGATTAAATTGGACTGGTTTACTGAAGACAGTATTAGTGCATTTATTTGGCTATTATCAGCGTTTATCACATTGGTTGTTAATATGTATGCGGTATATAAAAACACATATGTGTTGACGAAAAAAGCAAGAATTCAAAAGGAAGAATTAGAGAAAAAAGGGTTAAAATAAAAAAGCGCGAGTTGCGCTTTTATTGAATGTGACGATATAATCCAATGACTTTTCCAAGAATAGTTACATCGTGTAGAAGAATTGGTTCCATAGTGGAATTCTCAGGCTGCAATCGGATGTAGCTTTCCTCTTTAAAAAATCGCTTTACTGTAGCTTCATTTTCCTCTGTCATGGCTACGACAATATCCCCATTATTAGCCGTTTTTTGCTGTTTAACAATCACATAATCTCCGTCAAGAATACCTGCTTCAATCATGCTTTCACCCATAATTTCTAACATAAACACTTGTTCATCATGAGGAGCCATATTCGCTGGCAGAGGAAAATATTCTTCAATATTTTCGATTGCGGTAATAGGCAGGCCAGCTGTAACCTTTCCAAGAAGTGGAACATTAATAACGTTGCTTTGTGGGATGTGACTGTCTTTATCTAGATCAAGAATTTCAATAGCTCGTGGTTTTGTAGCATCGCGTCTAATTAATCCTTTACTTTCTAAGCGTGATAAATGTCCGTGCACGGTTGAACTAGAAGCAAGACCAACTGCTTCGCCGATTTCTCTTACAGATGGTGGATATCCCTTTTTTTGGACTTCTTCTTTTATAAAATTAAGAATATCTTGTTGACGTTTGGATAGCTTTGTCATTTGAAACACCTCTTCTCCTCATCTTTTTTCTATAGTATACCATGATGTGTTATAGGGTACAAACATAAGTTCTAGATTGAATATTGACAGGAATATTTGTTCGCTTTATAATTCGAGTTAACAGAACAAACATTCGTGGTGGAGGGGTTTTCATTGAAGGCTTTTTATAAAAAGTATTTTTATACTATCGTGGTAGCAGGTGCTGTGTTTCTTTTATCAATCTTATTCTCTCTTACAATTCAAGAAGACTCTTCAGCAAATTTCCAGTCTATTCTCATAGAGGAAGGCGATACATTATGGAGCATTGCTAGTCGGTATGAAGAAAGTCATTTGACAAAAGCGGAATTCATTGCTTGGATAGAAGAATATAATGAAGTACGTGCAGATGCTTTGCAGCCAGGTGAAACAATCGTCATCCCTGTTACTCAAGATGAGCATATTCAAAGTATGGCAAGTGCTGAATAAAGGTAGGTAAGTTATGAAAGCAGTCATTTATTGTCGAGTCAGTACGGAAAAAGAATCTCAAACAACCTCTTTAACAAGGCAAGAAGAAGAACTTATTAAGTTAGCGAACAAACTAAGTATGGAAGTTGTTCATATTGTGAAAGAGCAAGCTAGTGGATATGAGCTGAATCGTGATGGTATTTTTCAAATGCTAGAATGGTTTAAAAACCAAGAAGCAGATACTTTACTTATTCAAGATGAGACAAGATTAGGCAGAGGAAATGCAAAAATCGCTCTTTTTCATCTTATTTTAAAGGAAGGTATTAAGATTTATACGTTAACACATGATGGTGAAATGGAATTGTCAGATGCAGATGCTATGGTCATTCAAATCGTAAGCATTGTAGAAGAGTATCAAAGAAAACTACATAATTTAAAAATTAAACGTGGTATGATTCGAGCGATAGAGAATGGATATCGTCCGCAAAAAAACCTTTCCAATCGAGGGCAGGCTGGTGGAAGAGATCGTAAAGAAGTGCCAATTGAAGAGATTGTTCGATTGCGGGCTAATGGACTTACTTTTGCTGATATTGCTGCAACATTAAGAGGATTTGGCTATAACGTGTCGAAAGCAACTGTTCATCGTCGTTTTCTTGAATACGCGCAAACAAACGAGAATAATGAATCAGAGAACTTGTAATTTTGCTTCTTTTTTAATACGATGTGAGTATCTGTTATATATAGAAGGAGCGAGAGTATGTTATCGAAAGAAAAATTAGCTCGTATTAATGAGCTATCTAAAAAATCTAAAGAAGTCGGTTTAACGATGGAAGAAGCAAAGGAGCAAACGAAGCTTCGTAGCGAATATTTAGAGACATTTCGACAATCTATGTCCAATACGTTGGAGCATATGACTGTTATTGATCCAGAAGGAAAAGACGTGACTCCACAAAAAATTAAAGATATTAAAGCAAAAAGAAGGTTACATTAAGTGAAAGAGAAAAAGAATACATACTAGTTGTATTCTTTTTTTTATGTAAAGTTCTCATGATTTTAGTTGTTATATTGGGAATGTCACTATAATATAAAGAAGTACATATAAGGAAAGGAAGTTTTAAAAATGTCAGAAAACATCGATACATTAGCCATCAATACGATTCGAACATTGTCGATTGATGCAATTGAAAAAGCTAATTCAGGTCATCCCGGTATGCCAATGGGAGCAGCTCCAATGGCGTATACATTATGGACTCAATTTATGAACCATAACCCAAAAAATCCAAACTGGTTTAATAGAGACCGCTTTGTACTTTCAGCAGGTCATGGTTCTATGCTTTTATATAGCTTACTTCATTTATCTGGATATGATTTATCATTAGATGATTTAAAGAATTTCCGTCAATGGGGAAGTAAAACACCAGGACATCCGGAATACGGTCATACAGCTGGAGTAGATGCGACAACAGGTCCACTTGGACAAGGGATTGCGATGGCAGTTGGAATGGCAATGGCAGAACGTCATTTAGCTGAAACGTATAACCAAGATGGATATAATGTAGTTGACCATTTTACATATAGTATTTGTGGCGATGGTGATTTAATGGAAGGTGTTTCAGCAGAAGCGGCTTCACTAGCTGGTCACTTAAAATTAGGTCGCTTAGTCGTGTTATATGATTCAAACGATATTTCATTAGATGGTGATTTAGATAAATCATTTAGTGAAAGTGTAGCGAAGCGTTTCGATGCATATGGTTGGCAGTATTTACGTGTCGAAGATGGCAATGATTTAGGTGAAATTGCGAAAGCGATTGAAGAAGCGAAAGCGGATGAGAATCGTCCGACATTAATTGAAGTGAAAACAGTTATTGGATATGGTTCACCAAACCGTTCTGGTAAATCATCTGTTCATGGTGCTCCACTAGGTGCAGATGAATTAAAATTAACAAAAGATGCTTACAAATGGACGTTTGAAAAAGACTTCCACGTTCCTGATGAAGTGTACAGCCACTTTACAGAAGCGTGTGTACAAGCAGGAAGTCAAAAAGAGCAAGCGTGGACAGACTTATTTGCAAATTATAAAGAAGCATACCCAGAACTTGCTAGTCAATTAGAAGCTGCTATTAAAGGCGAGCTTCCTGCAGGTTGGGATCAAAATATTCCTGTATATGAGGAAGGTAAATCATTAGCAACACGTGCATCAAGTGGTGAAGTGTTGAATGCCATTGCGAAAAACGTGCCAAGCTTTATTGGTGGTTCAGCTGACTTGGCTGGTTCTAACAACACGACGATTAAAGGAGAAGCAGATCTTGTCCCAGGTGAATATAGCGGTCGTAATATTTGGTTCGGTGTTCGTGAATTCGCAATGGGTGCTGCTTTAAATGGAATGGCGTTACATGGCGGTGTAAAAGTGTTTGGAGGAACATTCTTCGTATTCTCGGATTACTTACGTCCAGCAATTCGTCTAGCTGCTTTAATGAAGCTTCCAGTCACATACGTGTTTACTCACGATAGTATTGCAGTAGGGGAAGATGGTCCTACTCATGAACCAATCGAACAATTAGCTTCTTTACGTGCGATGCCAAACCTAGGTGTAATTCGTCCAGCAGACGGAAATGAAACAGCGGCAGCATGGAAGCTAGCTCTTGAATCAGAGGATAAACCGACAGCTCTTGTATTAACTCGTCAAGGTCTGCCAACGTTGAAAAATACAGCTGAACTAGCTTTAGAAGGTGTATCTAAAGGGGCTTACATCGTGTCTCCATCGACAAAACAAGAAGCTGATGCATTATTACTTGCAACTGGTTCAGAAGTGAGCTTAGCTGTGGAAGCACAACAAGCTTTAGCATCAGAAGGTATTGATGTTGCCGTTGTCAGCATGCCATCTTGGGATCGCTTTGAAGCTCAAACGAAAGAATACAAACAAAGTGTTTTAAATCCTTCTATTAAAAAGCGTCTAGCGTTAGAAGTAGCTTCACCATTTGGTTGGGACCGCTACACAGGCGATGAAGGTGATATTTTAGCAATTAATCACTTCGGAGCATCTGCACCAGGCGGAAGAATTATGAAGGAATTTGGTTTTACAGTTGAAAATATCGTTTCTCGAGTTAAAACGTTAGTTCAACAATAATAGAAGTCAAACTGACATCGCATTTTGTGATGTCAGTTTTTTTATCGTCAAAAAGTATGAAAGTAAGTGAAGTTTTAGCACGCTTTTTGGATTAACTAGATTTCTTTCGACAAAAGTTCTAATTTTTTTTTTCAATAAACAACATATCTTTTTAGGTGAATCCTATATAATGGAAGTGAATTTTAATATGCTAAATAAATCTATTTTTAGATGGATATAAAAATATGATTTTGCTATGATGTGTTATTAAAAATTAAGTGTGAGGAGGCGTTGGCTGAATGAGAACCTATCGAGTCTATTTAATAGAAGAGGAAGTTGCTCAGCTTTATTTTGGAAGAGAAAGGTCACTTTTCAATTTATTTTTGGAATATATTCAGACAACGGGATCTTTACGAGATATTTTACACAAGCAAATTGAATATGTAACGAAAATTATTCCAAATGAGCAAGTGAAGAAAGTGATTGAACAACAAAAGAAGCAGAATTTTTGCTATCAAAATGGGGGATATTACTTAGAAAAGAATAGTGGCAGGAGTTGTGCTTCTTTATGGATTCATCGAGATTTTCTAGAGATTCAATCGAGCGGAGACTATGTAGCAGAAACGGCTTTTTTTGAATGTATTCGTAAATGTGGGCCTAGCTTCTTGGCTATTGATTTCGATCATGAGCGTTTTGGGTGGCTCAAGCCGATCAAGGAAAGAAAATTTGTCTAAATAGAGGACTTTTCGGCAGGGAATATTGTATAATAACCTTTGGTCTAGTACACTGATGTTAGACAACAAGAAGGAGGAAATAGTATGTGGTTATACATTCTAGTTGGCTTTCTAGCATTGATTGCTGGTATTGCTCTAGGATTTTTCATCGCTCGTAAGTACATGATGGACTATTTGAAGAAAAATCCGCCAATTAATGAACAAATGTTAAAAATGATGATGATGCAAATGGGACAAAAACCATCGCAAAAGAAAATTAATCAAATGATGCAAGCAATGAATAAACAACAAGGTAAATAAAACCTTGCTACATAGGTTTTTAGCATTCTTTGATTGATAAAATAGGATGATTATGGGTAAATTTTTCTCTATTTGGTTAAGTTTTCATCGCCATTATACGTACATGTTGATTAATCATTCTAATAATTGATATAAGACCACTTTTTTGTTGAAAGATTAAGCAGAAAGGTGGTCTTTTTCGTGTTGTTGGAAGATGTAATTGATGAGTATTTATATCATTGCATGGCTGAAGGGTATACAAATAAAACCATGATAAACAAACGTCAGGAATTAAAGCAGGTGAAGGTATTTTTAAAAGAGAAACGAGGTATTGCAGCGTTAGAATCAGTAACAGTACATGATTTAAAAGCGTATGTAGGAGGGAAATAAAAGTCTGGACTTAAGCCACAAAGTGTTTTACATCAATGGCAAAAATGGTTAAAGCGTTCTTTAATAGGTGTGTCAAGGAAGAGTATTTAATCGAAAGCCCAATGAATAAGGTTGAGTTACCTAGAGTGCCTAAGCTTGTGTTGAATGGATTCACGACAGAAGAAGTTACAGCCTGATCATAGTTGTAGTATGAAGATAAAGCCACGATTCCAGGTCGTGGCTTTATCTTCTTGTATTTATCTATGGTTTATTGAGTAACTTAGATTTATATAACTGCTTTATTGTTTGCTACAATAAGTTACAGTGATTGTAAAGGAATGTGCTTAAAGTAACGGTAGCGATTGTTCAATAGGATCAGTGGCTTCTTGTACGAACGGTCAGATTACTTGAAGACGAACATTTTCTTCTTGTGCGGTTGTCACAATTTGAAATGATCACTCAAATGATTCAGCAATCACAGCTGGAATAGTAATTTCCCATCCGGCTTGTGATGTATAGGTGTGACTTCCATAGATTTCTCCATAGACAGTAATCACATCTCCATCTACGTATTCTGTATATCCATCATACTCAACCCAGATGATATCATTAGGATTCCATCCGTAAGATTCTTGAGTGACTGCAAGACGTATTACGGTTGAATTATCTCCTTCTTGAATTTGAGCAATCTCTCCTGTGTATTTTACATATTCTCCAGCGTGACGATCAGGATTCTTGATGAGCTGTGCATATTCAATGGGTTGAGCGTTTGCTTTCTTTTCAGCTTCAGCCTTCTCTGCTGCAATGCGGGCCTCTTCTTCCGCTTTCTTTCTTTCCTCTTCTTTTTTCTTACGTTCTTCCGCTTCTTTCTTAGCTTTTGCTTCTTGTTCGGCTTTCTCTTTAGCAGCTTTTTCTTCCGCTTCCTTCTCAGCTCTTGCTTCAGCTTCGGCTTTTTCTTTTGCTTCTTTCTTAGCTGCTTCCTCTTCAGGTGTTAACTTCTCTTCTTTAGCAACCTCTATGCTTGCAGGTTGTGAGCTATCCTCTTCATCTATTGCTACTGCAATGCTCAAACTAATAAACATCATCGCGATGGATCCACCAGTGCAGATAAGTTGACGCTTAACCAGCCCATTCTTCTTAATCAAAGCAACCACTGTTAAAATGGCAAACACAAGAAAAGCGATAAATGCAACAAAAAATACCAATCCTAAAAAAATATCCACCTTAACTCCCCCTTTTTATTTATGTATAGCTTATTCGTACTATTTCAAAATACGAACTTACTAGGAAAATTATACCATATATTTATACAAGTATCTCTTCTTAATCTGCGTAACAAATCTTATCAACACAGTATGCTATCTTTGATTCATCAGTTACATACGGAAGGAAAGATGAACATGAATATAGCATATATCAGAGTATCAACAGTTGAACAGAACGAAGCGAGACAAGTTGAAGCTATCAAACAGTACAAAATAGATAAGGTGTATCAGGAGAAGGTCTCAGCAAAAAATACCGACAGACCAAAGCTACAAGAGATGTTAGACTTTGCTAGGGAAGGCGATACAATCTATGTTGCTGACTTTTCGAGATTAGCAGGCTCCACAAAAGACTTATTAGAACTAGTTGAACTATTGGAATCAAAAGGGGTTCAGTTAGTATCAATTAAAGAGCAGATTGATACCTCAACAGCAACAGGTAGACTAATGTTAAAGATGATTAGTGCTATTAACGATTTTGAACGTGAAAATATGCTCGAAAGACAGCGTGAAGGTATTGCAATAGCTAAATCTGAAGGAAAGTACAAAGGACGAAAAGAAGTAGCAATCCAAGAGTTCGAAAAGCATTATCAACGATATATGAATCGTGAAGTATCAAAGTCTCAGCTTGCAAAGGAATTAGGGGTATCACGACCAACACTAGACAAGTTAATCAAAAAGCATCAACAAGTGTGTTAAGGGACTCCCCCTGAGGGGTCTCTTTTCATTTTCATAGGATAGGGGGCATAGTTTCCACATTTTCACAGGGAACATTGATGGGATATCAGATAGGCAGACTCATCTACACATCACAAATTATTTCAAGTTTCCGTTGCCATTCTAAGCGAACTAGTAAAATCACAGGGTAATTCTAGAAGTATGATATACTATTTGCAACCTTACTTTATTGGCACACAAGGAGTGTTGACTTATGAAGATAACAGACTTTTATCGATTTAATACAATCTCTAAATATGGTGGAGTTTATATACTGTGGAACAAAGAAAATAAACCACTTTATGTTGGATATGCTTCCGAGTTTGGAAAACGCTTTTCACACCATTATGAATACCTTAATCCACTTGTTCATAGTTTCTCTATCTATCCAACGGACGAGCATCGTTTACTTGAATATACATTAATACAGAGAGTAGACCCTATTTATAATGTTGACCGCAGCTGGAATAGAATCACAAGAGGACAGTATGGTGAAACACCTTATTTGCTAAATGAAGACTCATATTGGGGTCACAAATTTTTTAAGAAGAGTGAATACCCTTATAAATGGAATAGTCCAGAGGAAAAGGAATACCTCGATGGATTATTTGGTCAATGAGTTAAAAAGGTTAACAATGAGAAAAAGCTAAGTTAGACCTTTTTGAGTATAGTAGTAATCTATTCCCTGTATTGGTGAATAATTGTTACATTCCTTCTCTTAATGAGAAATATTTCCTTGACCACTTTACATGTTTCCATCACTACTTTATCATTGAAAATGAAGCTTTATCATGAGAAGTGGTTAGTGCTAATTGAATATGATTATATAAGGGTTCGCTGCATCTGTAGCGGCTATGTTCTTAACAACTGAAGCAGTGGTTGAACTTCTGATATAGGTAACGTGTAAACAGAAATCCAATCTTATTTTTAGGGGATTGGATTTTTTTACTATATTAAGGAATTATAAGTTGGCTATTACTTGTTTGAGTGTAAAACTTTGGGTATAATTCAGTTAACGACATTAACAATCGTGAAGGCTTGCAATTAACAATCATGATTGCAATTCATAATCACCAAAAACAATAAAAAACCTTGATATATCAACATTGGCAAATAATCGATGATGGGCGGAGGATTTACTATTGATAATCTAAATGTCATTGCTGCTTGTGGCTGTCGTTCTTCCTTTAAAATAGCGAAGAATGTAGGTACTACCAACACTTTAGATTGAGTATTTAACTTAGGTATGGTTAGATGCTTTTTTTGTGGAGTAGAGTAGATGACGACCATTAATAATATATCGATTTTTATTAATCTACTTAACTATAATTCGGGTATAAGAAGCACTTACTATGTAAGTGTTTTTTATATTTGTGTGGTAAATATGAATTAGAAATTAAACATTCCTTTTTTATGGAAGTATAGTAGAATATTGCTAGTAAATTATTAAGGAGGATTATAGTTGTGAAAAAATTATTGAAAGTCTGTATTATCCCTATTTTGATACTATCATTTTTCTCGTTTAATTCATCGAATGCAGAAGCGTTCCATTCATCGAAAACGACTTCTACAGAAAAAGCATTTGTAAAAATCAAAAGTGGTACTTTGACTGTAAGAAGTGGAGAAGGGACAAAATACAAAAAAATTGGTTCATTAAAAAAAGGAGCAGAGGTAGCTGTTTATTCGACTGATAACTTCTCGGGTTGGTCGAAGATTAAGTATAAAGGGAAAAAAGCGTATGTTGCGACTAAATATATAAAATTTGCTGACCCATTTGCATGGTCTCCTGGAATTAAAAAAGAATTCGAGGATGCAATGGTAAAATATTATGTGGATTCGAAGGATACCCTGAGATATAAAAAAATGGCATTTATAATAATCAGGGACAATATTCAGTGTATGGTGAAGTCGATGGAGTAGAAATGTACATTGTTGGTGTTAATGTAAAATCAGGTTGGTATCATGGCTAATGAAAAAGTTATCTAAAATATTTATTACGTTTATCTTGGTATTATCATTTTGTTTAACTCCTTCACTACAGAAGCCGCTACTACTAAAATAGCATACGTAAATATCAAAAGCGGTGCGTTGAACGTACGAAGTGGTGCAGGAACAAAATACAAAAAAGTTGGATTCTTAAAGAAAGATGTTGGAGTATATGTTTATTCACAAATTAAATCAGGATAGTCGGAGATTCGTTATAAAAAAAGAAAGCTTATGTAATGACTAAATATTTAAAATTCACAAATTTTTATTTGATGGATAAAAGGAAAACATATACTTATTGGGTTGAAGGCGATTGTATAAAGGAATATATTTATTCGGGTAAAAGTAAAAATGGTGCAGACAAATGGATAGTAAACGGGGAAGATATTGAAATAAAGCGTGAAAATATAAATGGCTTGTACACTGGATATTTGAGTTTAGACGGGATAATTTATTATTTAGATTTAAAATATCCTCTTAAAATTAAGAAATCATTGCAAGATCCATTTGGAGAAGAGGATCTTGTTGTTACGTCTATGTCTAAAACAGTGAAAACACGAGCTGGTACTTTTAAAAATTGTATTGAAATACAGGGAGTTTATAGTGGATATAAACTATACTTTGCTCCGAATGTAGGATTTATCAAAAGTGGTTATGACGGACTAACTAAACATGAACTTATTAAATTAAAAAATAGATAATTATCGGAGAAAAAGAAGATACGTTAGTTAATTAAGATAAAATATTGATGAGTAAGAATTAGTATTGGTATGACAGAAGGTTAAGTTAAGATGAAGTTAAAAAGCGAAAGAGATATTAGAGATTATATTTAGAAAGGATAGAATAAAATAAATATTATAAAAAGAGAGGATGAATAATTGTGGGAGCTTCTAGATTATTAAAATGGGTATCAGGTGGATTGGAAGCGTTACTTGGCATTCCTTTACTCGGTGGATCAATTGTAGTTGGTTTATATTGGACTCCACTTTTAGTCATGTTAGCTCTACACATTGTATCACTTATCATATCGTCAAAGGAAAATAGAAAGAAAACAGGACATATTCTTGGAATTGTGACATCATGTGTTGCTTGGATTCCCTTTGTGGGAATGATTATGCATATTATATCAGCAATCTTCTTAATGATTGAAGCGGGTAAAGATGAATAAAAGGAATTTTAGTCTAGTCCTTTTTATAACAACTATGTAAAGTTGATTAAGAGTGCCAGTAAAAATAAAAAATATTATGAACTTGTCAGTTTGAAAAAGAGATAATGATGCTTAGAAGAATCGGCTATGTGCTGATTCTTTTTTTATGGATGGAAAGCAGGTTGAGTGGAGGGGGGAATAAACATATTGTTAATATTTGGCATTTATTGAATGGATCACATCAGATGTAGTTCTCCAGCATGGTTCGATATGAATCGATGTTTCATCCTAGAAAATTAATATTCAGTGACTAAGTAGTTACATTAGGGGGAATTAGCACATCCTTATATTGGTGTTGTGGTAAAATTGTACTATATACCATTGGAGGAGAATATAAAATTAAAAAGAAGTAATATGGTAGCACGAGGCGGGGAACAACACTTGTATCCCGCTTTTTGTTGTCTTAAAAGGGTTTCAACATGTTCTAGTTAGCTTCTAATAGTGTAGTAACAGATTTTTTGAATTAGCCTTCCTTGAATTATATTAGGGGTGATTTGTGAATAAATGCAGCGATACTTCCTAGGTTTATAGCTGCTTGAGTAAGAGACTGCTAAATCTTATAGAAGAGGTGAGAAGGAAGATGCTTAGGCTTAGATGATGGGATTTTAAGTCTTTGTATGGATAAAAATGGTAAAAATAGTTCTTATGTATTAGTATAAATATAGTATATAGTTCGTCATAACAAATGAGGGGGAAGAATATGCGCAATAGAGGTATTTTATCATTAGTGGCTGTAGGTGTATTAGCTGTTTCATCATTATCGGTAGGCACTGTTAAGGCAGAAGGAACTGAGTTCGAGTTGGCAAGGAAAGCTATTGAACGCCAAGTGGAAAAACCACTTCCAGAAGGTTTAGTGAATTCGGCTGTATTAAATCAGTTACAAGTAGAAATAAAAGGCTCTGCAAAAAGCTCTAATAAAATGGGTACTGTGAGTCGTGCTTCCAGTGATGATTACACTATTGAAGAAGAGTATAATGACGATTTTAATTCAGCAAATAAATTATCATATGAAAAACTGATGGTTGGTCAATTACTTCCTTTGTACGATGTAGATTTCTATAAAGTAGTAGTACCTACGAATGGAGTTTTATTAGTAGGTGGAGAAACTAATTCATACTCCATTGATCTCCTATTTAATGCTGTACAAAAAGATTATGTTGAAAATAGTAAGTTAAAATATTTAGGCTATGAGTATGAGAATGGTGTTCAAGTACAAGGCTATCAAGCTAAGGCAGGCACATACTATGTGGGTGTTTTAGATCTAGATAACGAGTATTATGATGATAATACAGAAGAGGACTTATATGCAATCGGAGCTATGTTTATAGACAATGTTAAGCCATCTAAACCAACTGTTAAAAGGGTAGATGATAACGATAAAGTAGTTAAAGGAAAGGCAGAAGCTAATTCAACCGTGACCGTAAAGGCAGGAAGTAAGAAACTTGGGTCTGCTAAGGCTAGTTCGAACGGAAATTACTCTGTTAAGATAAAAGCACAAAGAAAGGGAACTATACTTTCTATTACTGCAAAGGATAAGGCGGGGAATATTAGTTCAAAGGCAACTACTACAGTTGTAAAACATTAAATTCAAATAGGTTTTATATGTAAAAGCCTTCCTTTAGGAAACATGTTCTAAAGGAAGGCTAATTTTATTACCCGTTCTATAAATTTCATTCTTTATTGCACTGCTTACCTTCGGGTTATTGAGCAGGTATATAGGGTTTTACCTCTTCTTTTTCTTTTACTTTATCAATTTTATCTACAAACATCTGAAACACTTTTTTCTTTTCTTCGAGGTCTTTTATTTCTTCTTTCAACTGGTTAAATCTTTGTTCAAACGGTTTATGATAAAGCTCACGGATATTGCGGATAATCTCATCATTGACTGTAGATTGTACAACCTGTTTAGTAATGCTGAATTTATAGGAATAAACCTGAAGCTCACGTTTTACTTCTTCATACTCTTTATCTATTCCATGTAATAACTCACAAATTTCTGTTTTCCACTCTTCTAAAGACTTCTTTACATGCGCTTCCATGGTTCATCTCCCTTTAGTCAACTTCATTATGTATACTACAAGCTTTTCTTATAAGTCTATCAATTTATCTTTGCATTTTCCTTTCTATACAGTTACATAACAACTTATTTTTATTAAAAGAAGATAACAGGAATGCATCAAAGTATGAAAGAGAGAAAGTAAATCGTTGTTAGGGAAGTAAGAGCTTTTCATAGAGAAAGGTGGTGTTAAGAAGGGGAGATAAGCAGGGAAGTTTTATTATTCCTAAAAATGAAAATAGGTCAAGCGTGGCAGGATTCGAACCCGCAAAATACATTATTCACTATCGCATCAAGTGAACAAGTCGCTCTAGCCAGTTGAGCTACACGCTTGCAGATAACAAAGCAATCATCTAATCGTTGCTTGATGTTTCTTAGTATGTACTTAATCAGCGGTTTTATTCATACACTTTTTTATTTCTTTACTACATGATTCCCTTTAATTTGAAGAAGGTTGGAGTATTCATACAACAGATCAAAGATACGCCGAGTTTCTTCCTTATTATAAATCTATCATCATAGACAATGAGTTTCGGATTGATAAAGTAAGAGTTGCAAAAATGTTGATAAACCAATTAACGAACAAATGATGATGCAACTGGGATAAAAACCATTGTAAAAGAACCTCCATTAGGTGAGGCAACAAATAAAGTAATGAAAAGGCATTTCTAGGAGTGCTTTTATTGTGGATTCTATCATTTTTCGTAAAAGTATAATTGGAGACCAATAAATGTATTTTTATGAAATGCTTTGCTACAATGGACATATACTTTTTATCTAGGGGTGAAAGTATTGGATGATTTGAATATCTTTTTAGCTTTTGGAGCGGGGATACTGAGTTTTATTTCACCATGTTGTTTACCATTATATCCAGCTTTTCTTTCTTATATAACAGGGATGAGTGTAGGAGATATTAAAGCAGAACCGGTTATGCTCCAAAGAAGAAGTTTCTTACATACGATTTTCTTTTTATTAGGCTTTTCTCTTGTATTTATTGCCCTTGGTTTTAGTACCTCTTTTCTAGGGACTTTTTTTTATGATTATTCTGATTTGATTCGTCAAATTGGGGCCATTCTCATTATCCTTTTTGGTTTAATTATTTTAGGAGTGTTTCAGCCGCAATTTTTAATGAAAGGTAAACGGATTGAATTTAAAAATCGACCTACCGGTTATTTTGGTTCTCTGATTATTGGTCTTGCGTTTGCGGCGGGATGGACACCTTGCACAGGACCTATTCTTGGTGCCGTTATATCTATGGGGATATCTCAACCGACTTCTGCGATGTATTATATGATTGCTTATATTTTAGGCTTTGCGATTCCGTTTTTCATACTATCCTTCTTTATTGGAAAATTGTCTTGGATTAAAAAGTATAGTTCTAGCATGATGAAAGCCGGTGGATACTTAATGATTATAATGGGAGTAGTGTTATTTTTTGATTGGATGACCAAGATTATTAGTATTTTATCTAGTCTATTTGGAGGATTTACAGGGTTTTAATGGGGACTTCAAACAAATTGTAACATAATATATCTTGATTAAAGGACTTAAGTCTTATATTCTAAAGATACTTTCTGGTTTTTGTATAGATATAGAATAAGATAGTGCTTCGTTGTATGAAATGAGGAGGAATAATCATGGCAAAAATATTAGTAGTAGATGATGCAAAGTTTATGAGGATGACCCTTTCTAACATATTGAAAAAAGCTAACCATCAAGTAGTTGGTGAAGCTGAAAATGGACAGGAAGCGATTGAGCGATATCGAGACTTAAATCCAGATCTTGTAACAATGGATATTACCATGCCAGTTATGAGCGGGTTAGATGCGGTAAAAGGAATTAAACAGGAATTTCCTACAGCTAAAGTGATCATGTGTTCTGCAATGGGACAACAGAAAATGGTCGTTGAAGCGATTGAAGCAGGAGCCAAGGATTTTATTGTGAAACCTTTTGATGAGGGTCGAGTGATTGAGGCTATAAACCGTACTCTCAGTTAAGGTGTGTATTCTTGCTTATCTGAATTAGGTAATATATACTTTTATTCGTAATATTAATGTTACCTAATTTAGTTAAAGGGATGATAGATGGTGATTTATATATCCGCGGTAATTGCTATTATTATGGGGATTACTGTATATAAGTTCAGGATGACTGAAACTGAAAGACCCGTGAATGTGAAGAAGATTATTTTGCCGCCTCTATTTATGAGTACGGGGGCTTTAATGTTTATTTTTCCGATGTTTCGCATAACCAGTTATGAATTTATAGAAGCATTTACAGTAGGGCTGTTATTTTCGATTTTGTTAATTAAAACATCCAAGTTTGAAGTGAGAGACAATCAAATTTATATGCAGAGATCGAAAGCGTTTGTATTTATTTTGGTTGCTCTTTTATTAATCCGTGTAGTTGCTAAAATTATATTAGGAAGTACACTAGAATTTGGTGTATTAGCTGGCATGTTTTATATTCTCGCGTTAGGAATGATTGTTCCTTGGCGAATTGCAATGTATTTCCAATATCAAAAAGTAAAAGAGTCGCAGTTAGGTAACGGAAAAATGGCTTGATTAATCATATCGTTTAGTATAGGTAATAAAGGGGCTAAAAAACAGCTTCTTTAAATATAGTTAAACTTGCTCAATTTTATTTTTCATTGAGCAAGTTTTTTTGAATTATAGGCATTGAACTGTTGGTAAGCTTATCGTAAAACATAAATAGGATCATTTGTTCGTGTGGGAGGAGGTGAAAATAGTGAGTTTGGTATTTAATCGTAAGATTGAAATGT
>NZ_QWVS01000012.1 GCF_003570725.1 Peribacillus asahii | reverse complement strand
TAGAGATAGCTTCAAAGACTTACCTATCGCTATATGCTACACGTGCATTAACGACAAAGCATAATGCTCAATTATCATGCGGCCGTGTACAAACGCCAACGCTTGCAATGATTGCTGCGCGAGAAGAGGAAATTAAGAAGTTTGAGCCGAAACCGTATTATGGAATTACAGCAATGGCAGAGCCTAAGTTAAAACTAGTTTGGCAAGATGCTAAAACGAATGATTTCCGTACATTTGACCGAGAAAAGGCGAATCAACTTGTCGCACGTTTGCGAAACGAACAGGCAGAAGTTGTCGAAGTGAAAAAAACGCATAAAAAGAACTTTGCCCCGCAGATCTATGATTTAACAGAACTGCAAAGAGAAGCGAATAAGAAATTTGGTTATTCAGCAAAAGAAACATTATCGATTATGCAGCGTTTATATGAAAGTCATAAAGTATTAACATATCCGCGAACTGATTCACGTTTCTTATCATCTGATATTGTGGATACGTTAAAAGAAAGACTGCAAGCGGTGAGCATTAAGCCTTATGCTCCAGTCGCAGCAAAAATTTTGCGCCAGCCAATTAAAGTGAATAAATCATTTGTTGACGATAGTAAGGTTTCAGATCATCATGCGATTATTCCAACAGAGCAGACACCGCTTCCGGGAAAATTAAGTGATAAAGAATCAAAAATTTATGATCTTGTGGTGAAACGATTTTTAGCTGTTCTTCTCCCTCCTTTTGAATATGAGCAAACGACAATTAAAGCAAAAATAGCGGATGAAATCTTTGTCGCAAAAGGAAAAGTTGTGTTGAAATCTGGTTGGAAAGAAGTATATGATCATCAATTTGATGATGAAGAAACGAAGGATGATGTAGCTGAACAGTTGCTGCCTGCGCTGCAGCAAGGGGCTAAGCTAACGATTACTTCTGTGAAACAAACAGAAGGTGTAACGAAACCACCAGAACCATTTAATGAAGGAACATTGCTATCAGCGATGGAAAATCCAGCACGTTTCATGGCAGGTGAAAGTAAGGATTTAATTAAAACACTTGGTGAAACAGGCGGGATTGGAACGGTTGCTACCCGTGCAGATATCATCGAAAAGTTATTTAAAAGCTTCTTAATTGAAAAAAGAGGAAAAGGTCTTCATGTGACATCAAAAGGGAAGCAATTGCTCGAATTAGCACCTGAGGAATTGCGTTCGCCGGCACTTACCGCTCAATGGGAACAAAAATTGACGGCAATCGCTAAAGGGAAGCTGCCAAAACAGGCGTTTATTAGCGAAATGAGAACATATGCGAAAGAAATTGTTGGTGAGATTAAAGGAAGTGACAAAAAATTCAAGCATGATAATGTAACCGGCAGCAAATGTCCAGAGTGTGGAAAGCTGTTACTTGAGGTCAACGGAAAGAAAGGGAAAATGCTTGTCTGCCAAGACCGCGAGTGTGGATATCGCAAAGGGGTTTCACGTGTAACCAACGCACGCTGCCCACAATGTCATAAAAAAATGGAAATGCGGGGGCAAGGTGAAGCCCAGACGTTTACTTGTAAATGCGGCTTTCACGAGAAGTTATCGTCCTATCAAAAACGAAAAGGACAAAATAAAAATCAAAAAGTATCTAAACGTGAAGTATCGAATTATATGAAGAAACAAAATAAAGAGGAACCGCTAAACACAGCCTTGGCGGATGCGTTAGCAAAGTTAAAATTTGACGAATAGATAGAAAAAGGTGGAGCGTGTAGCTTCATCTTTTTTTAGTGCAAACGACCTACTTTTTTGATGTAATTTCCCATGATTGAAGGTCATTTAATGTTATAATGATTCGCATGTAGTATTTTTTTAGAATACTTTTGTAATAACTAACATCAAGGTGGGACTGTACATAATGAAATTTTTGAATAAATGGTTTACTGTGTCCGTTCGGCGCCAAATACTTGTTCCATTTCTAAGTTTGCTAGTAATTAGCTGTGTTCTTATTTCCTTTTTTAGCTATCGAAATGTCATTAAAGTAGCGACAAGTGAACAAACAAGGGCTACGGCGGAACAAGTTCATGCATTAAATACTTCCTTTGGACTCTTTTTTGAGCATATGGAATCAACAGTTAATCGACTTGCTGCGAAAGATGAGTTAGATGATATTTCAAAAAAACGTTCTATTATATTGAAAGAATTAGAACAAACAACAGAGCACAATCATGCAATCGGTAGCTCATACTTTGGTATTGAACAATCTGGCAAGGTACTCATCTATCCTAAGGCAGATTTAGGGGCTGATTTTGATGTACGTACAAGAACGTGGTATCAATTAGCACAGAAAAATCCAAATCAGTTGGTCTGGACAGAGCCTTATAAGGATGCACGTACGGGAGATATGATAGTCACATTAGCCAAAAGTGTGGATGATGCAGGGGTTGTAGGGATTGATATCACACTGGCGACTTTAACGGAAATGATTAACGAAACAAAATTAGGTGAATCAGGATTTGCCTTTTTACTTGATCAAAATGGATATTATATGGCCCACCCTGATGCAGCTAAAGTGACAGAGGATTTTTCAAAAGATTCACTGTATGCAGCGATGGGTGAAAAAGAAGGGTCGTTCATTGGAAACTATTATGATGAAGAGAAGTTAATTGGTTATGTGACAAATGAAACAACGGGATGGAAGATTGTTGGACTAGTAGATAAAAGCGAGATTGTTGGACGTGCCAATGTCATTCTTATACCAAACTTACTTGTACTGGGCATAATTATTTTAGTAGCTATTGCGCTTGCTAGTCTAGCTAGTCGCTTTATTACGCGGCCCATTAAGCAGCTTAGAAATACAGTAAGAAAAATGGCAGAAGGAGATTTTACCGTTAAAGTAGATGTACAACGCTCCGATGAAGTAGGGGACTTGGCCCGAAGCGTAAATACAATGAGTGAATCCGTGCATCAGGCACTTACTAGAGTAGAACAAATATCTGATCAAGTCGCTCATTCTTCAAAGGCTCTTGCCACAAGTGCAGAGGAAACTAGCGCAGCTTCTAATGAAGTAGCGGTAACAATGGAGGAAATTGCTTCAGGAGCAACGAATCAAACGGAGATTATTCAGGTGAATGAAGGGGCTATTCAACGTGTTACACGGCATATTACATCAATTGATCAATATGCACAGAAGGTAGCCGTTGATTCAAAAATGATGATCGAAGTGTCGGAAAGTGGAAGACAGACGGTACTTGAAATGAAGCAGCAGTTTGAGGAAACAACAAAAAATGCCGATACGATGAGCCAAGCTGTTCATTCATTGGATGCTCGTTCTCATGAAATTAGCAAAATTATTAATACAATTACGAATATTGCTAGTCAGACGAATTTATTGGCCTTAAATGCAGCCATTGAAGCTGCTCGGGCAGGGGAGCATGGCAGAGGCTTTGCTGTTGTAGCCGATGAAGTGAGAAAATTAGCAGAGCAGACTGATCAGTCGACAAAAGAAGTTACAAATATTATTAGTACCATGCAGGCTGATACATCTCATACTGTACATTTAATTGGTTTAACAAATACACAAATTCAACATCAAGGAAAAGCAGTAATTGAAACAGAAGAAGCCTTTTATTCGATTGCAACGATGATTCAAGAAACATTTAGTAAATTCACGCATATGACCAGTTCTTTACGAGATATGATTGTTCAATTAGAAAAGACAATGGAAAACTCCGAACAATTAATTTCCATTAGTCAAGAAACAGCGGCGGGTACAGAAGAAGTATCTGCGTCAATTGAACAAACAGCGGCTTCAATGGAGCAATTAAATCACTTAGCAAGTGATTTAGAGGACATGTCCCATCATCTTTATAATGAAATTAGAAAATTCAAGATATAAATAATCTTTGTGAGACATATGTTTATATGGAAACCAAAGATTAAAACAGCCCAAACCTTATGAATGAAAGGTTTGGGCTGTTTTTTAGCGTCCCAGATGTAACCGTCAAGCGAAAATAACAGTTTTTGCTCGTTTGAAATGAACACTTTTGCTTAAAATACATGCTGTCTATTTTTCATTCGATAGCTATCACCGTTCATATGAACAATTTCTACTCGATGTAACAGACGATCTAGAATAGCCGTTGTTATCCTTTCATCGCCCATCAATTCACTCCATTGCTCAGGACTCTTATTCGAGGTTAATATAATTGAACTTCGTTCATATAGGTGATTAATCAGCTGAAAGAATAGATTTGCTTCGCGTTGATCCATCGCCATGTACATCAAATCATCGATGATCACTAAATCAGAAGCCTGTAATCGTTTTATCTGTACCTGTGACTTATGCGCAAATTCTTGTGTTTTCAATAGCTGAATTAGTTCTCCCATCGTTATGAAATACACTTGAAACCCTCTTTGAATTGCCTCTATGCCTAGCCCTACAGCTAGAAATGTTTTTCCTACACCAGGTGGTCCTAAAAATATTAAATTATATTGCTTTTCTAACCAGCTGAATTCTAGAAGCTACGTTAATTGTCGTTCTGTTAGGGCTGTTTGTTCTTCTATATTAAAATCTTGAAGTTTTTTGATAAAAGGGAAACGAGCCCATTTCATCCGTCTCTCAATACTTTTAGCCTCTCGTTTATTTAGTTCAAATGTTGTGATTGCTTCTAAAAACTCTAAATAAGTCCAGGATGTTTTTTCAGCTTCGCGAAGGAGCTGCGGAAGCTCCTCTGCCGTTTCAGCTAATCGTAGTTGACGGAAGTGTTCTTGTAACTCTTTAACGGTTTTATTCATTGGGTACGTCCTCCTAAAATACTTGTATACGTACTAAGAGAGCGCGTCGTTACCTTAAGTTTCATGTTAGAGGTTGGCACAACCGTATTCTTTTTGGTATTCATTACAGAATTGGTGCTTGACTTCTTCAAATTCAGAATCGCTTGTGCAGTTTGTTATTCAACTGATGTTTTATCAGCATTTTCTTTCAAAAATTCTCTAAAATTATCTCCCCAATCACAAATGGAAGTTACAACGGGTTCTAGGAGTAAACCAATTTCACTTAGTTGATACTCCACTTTAGGAGGTACAACCGGGTATACAACTCTAGTAATTATTTTATCTTCTTCTAATTCCCTTAATTGTCTAATTAACATACGTTGATTGACATCGGGAAGGTATTTTTGTATTTCACTTAACCTTAATGGAGACTGTTGGAGTAAACACCATATAATCGCTATTTTCCAGCGTCCACCTATAACTGATAAAGCCAAATCTTTGCTAGTGAAAAAAGTTTTTTCTTTATGATGAATTACCATATATTACCACAACTTTCTATTGATATTTTGTTTATAGTGACAAAAACGTCAGTATTGTTCAATGAATTATAATATGTAATTATGGAAAAGTAAATTAGAAAACAAAAGAAAGAAGGGATTCATTTGAAAAGTAAAGCTGCTGTTGCATTTAAACCAGGAGAACCACTTAAAATTGTAGAGATAGATGTAGAAGAACCAAAGGCAAAAGAGGTATTAGTAAAAATACTGTATACATCAGTCTGTCATACAGATGCTTTTACATTATCAGGCGATGATCCGGAAGGCGTATTTCCTGCTGTACTAGGTCATGAAGGTGCTGGTGTTGTCGTTGCTGTAGGGGATGAAGTGACTTCAGTAAAACCAGGGGACCATGTTATTCCGCTGTACACGGCTGAATGTGGAGAATGTAAATTCTGTCGTTCTGGTAAAACAAACTTATGTAGTGCCGTACGAGAAACTCAAGGAAAAGGTTTAATGCCTGATGGAACAACTCGCTTCTCTTATAATGGAGAGCCTATTTATCATTACATGGGAACAAGTACATTTAGTGAATATACAGTCGTTCCTGAAATCTCTTTGGCAAAAATTGACCCAGAAGCGCCACTTGATAAAGTTTGTCTATTTGGATGCGGTGTTACTACAGGGATTGGGGCTGTACACAACACAGCAAAAGTGGAAGAAGGGGCTGTAACAGCCGTATTTGGTCTTGGAGCTATTGGATTAGCTGTTATTCAAGGATTGGTTCAAGCAAAAGCAAGCCGAATTATTGCTGTAGATTTAAATGAGGATAAGTTTGAATTAGCTAAAAAAATGGGAGCAACTGATTTTGTAAATCCTTCTAAATTTGATAAACCAATTCAAGAAGTCATCATTGAAATGACGGATGGAGGAGTAGATTATAGCTTCGAGTGTATTGGAAATGTTGAAGTAATGAAGTCTGCTCTTGAATGTTGTCATAAAGGTTGGGGTGAAAGTACTATTATCGGTGTAGCAGGCGCAGGTAAAGAGATTCATACTCGTCCATTCCAATTAGTAACGGGTCGGGTATGGCGTGGATCAGCCTTTGGAGGAGTTAAAGGAAGAACCCAGTTGCCAGGAATGGTTGAAGATTATATGAATGGTGAAATCGATTTAGATTCGTTTATCACACACCACTTAAACTTTAAAGACATCAATGAGGCATTTGATTTGCTTCATAAGGGAGAGTCAATCCGTACGATTTTAACATATGGAGAGTGAAAAAGTGAGTCTTAAACTTATTGAAAAACATCGCTCTTTCGGTGGAGAACAATGTAAGTACAGCCATTATTCAGAAGTCTTACATTGTGATATGACATTTAGTATCTACTTGCCGTCAAATAAAGAAATGAAAAAGATCCCTCTTATTTGGTGGCTATCTGGTTTAACTTGCACAGATGATAATTTTAGTCAAAAAAGCGGATTTCAGAGATTGGCTGAAAAATATCAAGTGGCAGTCATAATTCCAGATACTTCACCACGTGGAGAAAATGTTGCTGATGATGAAGCGTGGGATCTTGGACAAGGTGCAGGTTTTTATTTAAATGCCACACAAGATCCATGGGCAAAGCACTATAACATGTATACGTATATAGTAGATGAATTAACAGCCATTGCGTCCACTTTAGTACCTCATTTTTCAGGAGCAGAAAGTATAATGGGTCACTCCATGGGAGGTCATGGTGCTTTAGTGATTGGTATGAAAAATACTGCCAGATTCAAAGCGATTTCTGCCTTTTCTCCTATTTCAAGTCCGAGTCAAGTCCCATGGGGAATAAAAGCTTTCTCAACTTATTTAGGTGAAGATAAAGCTTCTTGGAAAGAATGGGATGCTTCAGAACTGGTCAAAGAAGCATGTCTTCCACCTATTCTCATTACGCAAGGAACTCAAGATGATTTTTATCCAAAACAATTAGATGAAACTTATTTTTTAAAGAATGCTCAGGAAAATAATGGAGTAGTTAACTACAATAAGGTTGAAGGATATGATCACAGCTATTTCTTTATTGCTACTTTCTTAGAGGAACATTTCGCTTTTCATATGGAGTACTTAAGATAATTCTTTTGTACGAAAAATATCCACATTGTAATTGAATGTGGATATTTTTGGTAACTGCATGTTGTTGTATTTTAAAGTTTATTATCTAAAAATAAGAAATGGTTTGAAGAAGGGGTGAGCTAATTGGGGGTTATCGTTAAAACGGATTTTAAAAAAATGTTAGTCAATGACCGTGTTAAACGATACTTATTAAAAGCCCGTTATGGGATTGAAAAAGAAAGTAAACGAGTTGACTTATCAGGAAATTTAGCTAAAACAGATCATCCTAAAAGTATTTCGCTGCGAGATGATCATCCGTATATTCAGCGGGATTTTTCAGAATTACAGATGGAAATAATCACACCTGTTACTGAGACATTAGAGGAACTGTTTGATTACTTAGCAGCGATCCATGATGTTGCTTATCGTTCTATGGGTGAGAATGAAATGCTTTGGCCATTAAGCATGCCGCCACAGTTACCAGAAAAAGACGAAGATATTGTGATTGCGAAATTGAAAAGTGCTGAAAATGTTCGATATCGTCAATCTTTATCGAATTCTTATGGCCGTCGTAAACAAATGCTTTGTGGTGTTCATTTTAACTTTGAATTTGGCGATGAGTTCATTCAAGCGTTATTTAACGCACAATCGGAGATTAAAGATTATCAGCATTTTAAAACAGAGATTTATCTAAAAGCCACAAGAAACTATTTACACTATCGATGGTTCGTCACTTATTTTTATGGAGCTTCTCCTAGTAGTGAAAAGAATTTTTTTGAAGAAGATTCGTTGAATGAGGCAGTAAGAAGCATTAGAAGCAGTAAATATGGTTATACGAATTCGGATGATGTTCAAGTGTCATATAGCAGCATACAGAATTATGTATCAGATCTTTCTTTGATGGTTAAAAGAGGGCTTCTATCAGCAGAAAGAGAATTTTATTCACCTGTCCGTTTAAGAGGTGGACATCATGTTTCAGATCTAGAGGATCACGGTATTAGTTATATTGAATTGCGAAATATAGATTTAAATCCTTTTGAAAATTATGGAATTAGCTATGAACAAGCAGAATTTCTCCATCTTTTCTTACTTTATTTACTATGGAAAGATGAAGGGGAAAATTGTGATGAGTGGGTAAAAATGGGCAACTTTTACAATGATATCGTGGCTCTTGAGCATCCATTAGAGCCTACACAATTTGAAATAGAAGCTGAAAATATGATTGATGAGATGGAACAGTTAGCAGCAATTTTAAATTTGACGATTTCAGATACGTTATTTGTTCATCTGAGAGAAATGCTAATGGACCCAAGCAAGACTTTAGCTGGAAGACTATATAAAGAAAGTGAAAAAAGCAGTCAAGGTCAATTGGCTACGTCGATTGCTAAAGAAAATTATAAAAAATCATGGGATAAGCCATATCAATTAGCAGGATTTACGGACATGGAGTTGTCCACTCAGATTTTAATGTTTGATGCGATTCAACAAGGAATCCAAGTAGAAATCTTGGATCGACAAGATCAATTTTTGAAGCTGAAATTAAAAGATCATGTTGAATATGTGAAAAATGGGAATATGACAAGTAAAGATAATTATGTATCCACTTTAATTATGGAAAATAAAACAGTAACAAAGAAAATTCTTCAGCAACATGGATTCCGTGTGCCAAAAGGTGAGGAATTTCAGACGATTGAACAGGCTTTACGTTCCTATGATCTCTTTTCCACCAAACCTTTTGTTGTGAAGCCGAAAACAACAAACTATGGATTAGGAATATCGATCTTCAAAGAAGGCGCCAATTACGAAGATTATCAAAAAGCCATTACACTAGCATTTAAAGAAGCCCCTTCTATATTAGTAGAAGAATTTCTTAATGGAACAGAATACCGATTTTTTGTATTAAATGATCGAGTTTATGCTGTTTTATTAAGAGTTCCTGCGAATGTTAAAGGTGATGGTAAACATACAATCGAAGAGTTAGTCATGCAAAAGAATCGTGACCCGTTAAGAGGAAGAGACCATAGGACACCTTTAGAAAGTATACAATTAGGTGAATTGGAGAATCTTATGCTTAAAGCTCAAGGATATCGAACGGATTCAATTCCAGAGAATGATGAAATCATCTATTTGCGTGAAAACTCTAATATTAGTACAGGTGGAGACTCGATTGATGTGACAGATCAAATTCCTGATGATTATAAAAAAATAGCAGTGGATGCGGTATCCGCACTTGGAGTTAAAATTTGTGGTATCGATTTGATTATTGAAAATACCGAAGTTCCTGCTGCTAATAAAAATGCTTACGGAATTATTGAAGCGAACTTTAATCCATCCATGTATATGCATATCTATCCATATAAAGGAGAGTCTCGACGTTTAACTATGCATATCATACATTATTTATTCCCTGAACTATTGCAAAGTCAGTCAAATTAGGGGGACCACTAGCAAAATGTGGATTTACAATGTTAAGCTGTTGAGTAACAATAAAGTTATTTAATGTTCAAATCTCAAATATGCATAACCCCGTTCTGAGTAAGGTCGGGGTTAAAATAATATTGTTTAAATACTGTGTATCATACTTTCTGACACTTAAAAATATAACAATGAAATCGTTTAAATATATATTACTTCACAATAAGCGATTCTTTTAGAAAGAATTTATATTTTTACGTTTCAGTCTCTTAATATTTTGATTGAGATTAATTTTTGTGTTTTACATCAATTTTTGATAAGGTTCGACATTCAAACATGTAAGCATAATTTATTTGAGCATTTACACATTGTTGTATAATAATGACATTAGAGAAAGGAGATTGAGCGATGATTGCTACTTATGAAGAAAATGTAGCTAGTTTTGATAAAATTGATTCCGAAAAAGCACAAAAATTGGTAAAAGGGGAAGGCGAAGCTGTTATCTATATTGGTAAGGCTGTATGTCCTTATTGTCAAAAATTCATTAAAAAACTAAAAAAAGTTGCTGAAGAAACTGATACTCATATCTATTATGTCAATAGTGTGGAAAAATCTGATATGGAAGGTATTACGGCCTTCCGTAATGAATACGACATTCCAACGGTTCCTGGTTTCATCTTTACTAATGGTGACACAGTAAACGTGAAATGCGATTCATCCATGACAGAAGAAGAAATCAAAGCTTTTATGAATAAATAATTCAATTGCAAAGCGACAAGTGTCTGGCACTTGTCGCTATCAGCTTAGGAGGCACTGTTGATTTTCAGATTCCGGTATGTAGAAACTGTTTATAAATTCTGTTAAAAGGGTAATTTCGATACTTTAACCGGGTATTAAGTGTAAAAGTCCCTAATATTTTCCCGTAAAATGCTTTAGACTTCTATATTTTAGTCTTTTCTTGTCCCTCTTTTTCTATTTAGTAAAGTAAGGATAATAAAACAACAAATTACGTTATTTTTTATTTGAAAGTATAAATAGCCTGAGGGATTTATGAAGAAGAAAAAATAATTATTAGTAGTATTATCATTTTTTAATAGGCATTGGCTATGCTTTATTTGAAATATCAAATTCACCAATGTTTTAGTCTTTTGGAGGTCTTGTAGGAAAAGTTGAGACTACAGAAAAGTGTTGCATTACCCAAGATAGGATAGTATATTTCATTTAATAATCTAGTTTTTCTGTAAATGTATTGACAAAAAATAGAAAAGGTATATATAATTTAAAAAACTGACTAATCAGTTAGTTTGGCTGAAAGGCTCCAATTCACAGCAAAGAGGGAATAAAATGAGCGAAACACAGACAGAGGAATACATCGTAGCAACTTCAGTAAAAAATCCGAAACGAGTTGAGAAGAGAAGAGCTGAAATTATCGATGCAGCTGTAAAGATTTTTTCAGAAAAAGGCTATCATGCAACAACGACAAAGGAAATAGCAGAAGCAGCAGGAATGAATGTTGGGACGATGTTTCAATATGTAAAAACCAAACAAGATATTTTGTATCTTGTGTGCTGCCATATTCATTCATTGATTGAAAAAGCTTTATATGCTGCTACTTCAGAGAACTCTACTCCGCTAGAAGCGATTAAGAAAGATATGACTGCTCTATTTGAGATTGTCGATCAAGTTTCGGATTATGTTGTCTTAATGTATCAGGAAACAGCATCTTTAGATAAAGAGGCAAGAAGGTCGTTCCTTCAAAGGGAGCAAAGGCTGCGCAATCATCTTGAGAAACAAATTCAAAGGGGAATCGATTCAGGCGTTTTTAAGATTTCACAGGAATCAGTATTTCTAATAGCAGATGATATTCTCGTTCAATCACAAATGTGGGCATTCAGAAGATGGTCATTAACAAACAAGTTCACCATAGAAAAATATATAGCGACCAGAAGTGAACTATTAGAAACTCTTTTAACATAAAGAGTTCTTTTATACACAAAAAACGACCAACTAGTCAGTTTTATTTTTAATAAAATCGAGAGGGGAATTTTAAATTATGAAACTAATGAATGGAATGGAGTATGTTGAGAGTTTAAGAGAGTATAATCCTGATATACAGGTGAAGGGGAAAAAGGTGACAAGTGTAGCGGATGAGCCATTATTTAAACCAGGAATTAACGCAGTAGCCGTAACATATGAACTAGCTCATATAGATAAACACAAAGATATCATGCTTGCAACGTTACCAGATGGTACGAAGATTAACCGTATGAATGCACTCGATTTCAGTACAGACGATTTATTAAAAAAGCTTGAAGCGACACGATTAATCTGTAAATGGACAGGGTGTGGGCAGCGTTATCTTATGCATGACGCCCTAGGTGCTTTAGCTGAAATTACAGCGATGATGGATGCTGAAAAGAAAACAGATTATTTTTCTGTATTAAAAGGTTATCTCCACCATGTTCAAAAATATGATTTAACCTGTGGAACGGCTGTTACAGATCCAAAAGGAGACCGTAGCAAACGACCTCACGAACAAGAGAATCCGGATTTATATGTACGTGTTGTTGAAAAAAATCATAAAGGTATTGTGGTGCGCGGGGCAAAAGCGAACATCACAGGAGCGCCATATATGCATGAATTTATCGTGCTTCCAACCCGTGCTATGAAAAAAGAAGATGTAGATTATGCCGTATCTTTTGCCGTACCTGTTGATGCGCCAGGTCTTCGAATGATTGCTAAACCAGCAGGAAGACCGGATGACGCAGAAGCGCCTTTTAGCTCAAATTACGGTCAATCAACCGCACTTATTATATTTAATGATGTATTCATTCCATGGGATAAAGTTTTCTTATGTGGTGAATGGGAATACACAGGTAAATTAGCGGAAGCCTTTGCAAATCACCATCGTCAATCCTGTATTGGAGCTCGCGCCGGGCTTGGAGATATGATTATTGGTGCCTCTGCCTTAATGTCAGAGTATAACGGTGCTCCTCATAATGAAGTCAGTCACATTCGTAGAAGCATGGGAGAACTCATTCGCATTACAGAAGGATTTTATGCAACAGGGGTAGCCGCAGCTGTTTATGGTCATAAAACGATGGCGGGAAATTATGTACCTGACTCAGTTCAATCCAATATCGGTAAATGGATGCTAGCTGAGCAAGTTTATGATATTTTCAGAATCGCACATGAGATTAGTGGTGGAATCGTAGTAACAGCACCAACAGCAGAGGATATGGCGTTACCAGAGTCGGGAGATTTAATTAACCGTTACTTAGGCGGTAAGCACGGTGTTACAGGAAATGAACGTATCCAAATGGCACGCTTTATTGAGGATTTAACGGCGTCTAAAGAAGGTGGCTTCTATTCTGTCATAAGTCTTCATGGCGGTGGTTCACCAGAGGCTATGCGTATGTCAACCGTTCGTAATTATGATTTTGAAAGTCAAAAAGAGCATATCCTTCATAAGCTGAAGTGTTTTGCGAAATTAGAAGGAACGTGTAAGGATTGTGTAACATGTGTCAATGACGAGCTCTGTGAACAGGAATGTTAGTCAGAAATCGTAATTGAGAGGCATTGACATACAAAGGGGAAAAACAGACAGTATTGTGCGGGTTGATGTGCAGGGGAAACTTGTGTATGTAAATAATGGTTAACTTACGCTTGTTTAATACTTATTTTAGGTAACTAAACTAATAAGGATGGTTCATCCTCAACTAATGGGACTTAAGTTAAACAACAAATGATAGAGAATGTCGTAAATTTCTAGTTCTTTATTTAGTTTCAATTAGAATACTATTTCTTGCGTGAATTGACCTAATATTTACGATTTTTTTGCACATCAAAACGTACTCCCTTTTTAGTTGAAGCATCCCTTTTTATATTTTCAGCAAGTTCTCGGCAATATGCCTGTTATCCATTTATCATGATTTTTATATACAACAGAAACCCCTTAATTAATTTAATTAATTAAGGGGTTTCTGTTGTATAAGCGTCCCAGATAGGAATCGAACCTACGACCTACAGCTTAGGAGGCTGTCGCTCTATCCTGCTGAGCTACTGGGACATATGAAGTGGTTAACGTAATTTATTATATTGCTAAGTTGAAAAATTATCAATAAAACAACGGCTTGGATTGTGAATATGGATTATAATAATGGAAATTAGATATCGAATAGGATGATTGAAGTGACATTTCGAGAGAGAAAGGAAAAACATAAGCGGAAGCGAGCAGCTAAAAAGAAATCGAACGAAAGCTCTTGGTGGGATATTTTAATGGAAGTGTTATTTTCTGTTCCAGAATTGCTTTTGTGGCCGTTCCGACTAGTGTGGTGGGGAATCCGAGGCTTGATTAAATGGATTTGGTAGATAGGTAAGGTTTCTTCTCTATGTAAGAAGATTCTTCATTCCAAAGAAAAAGAGACTGTTAAAACAGCCCCTTCATTTCAGTAACTGGAACAATTCTTCTTTGCTGCGGGGCATCGGTCCTTCATCCCGAAGAAGTTGCTTTTCCAGCAATTGTTGTGCCGTTTCAAATACCCACGGTTTTTCTAAATGAGCTTGATTCAGTAATGCTTCGTTATAAAAAACAGTTACAGGGTCACCGTGATACAAAATTTCACCATCGCTCATGACGATGATTTCATCTGCCCATTCATAAGCAAAGTGAACATCATGAGTGGAAAGAATAATCGTTTTATCCCCTTGATGAATATCGCGGAGAATGTGCATGATTTGCTTTGAATAATAGGCATCTAAGCCTGCGGAAGGTTCATCTAAAATGAAAACTTCCGGATTCATCGCCAATACCCCGGCAATAGCGACACGCTTTTTTTGTCCTAAGCTTAAAAAATGAATGGGACGATCTTGTAGCGCGGTCACTTCTGTCTGTTCCATCGCCCATTCTACTTGCTTGTGTACTTTTTCCTGTGACCAGTCTAAATTCATCGGTCCAAATGAAATGTCTTGTCGTACATTGCCAGAAAACAGCTGTGAATCAGGGTCCTGAAAGACAATACCTACTTGCTTTCTTAATGTCATCAAGAACTTTCGATTATATCGCACCTGTTCTCCCTTAAATAAAATGGAACCTGTTGTGGGCTGTAAGATTCCGTTTAAATGTTGAAATAAGGTTGATTTACCGGCTCCGTTGTTCCCTAATAGAGCAATTTTCTTTCCTTTTTTAATGGAGAGAGAAAGGTTTTTTAACGCTGTTGTGCCATCGACATAGCGATGGGTGAGCTGGTCGATTTTAAAAAAAAGCTCGTCCATTATAAAGTCCCTCCAAATAATAGATAGACTGCCACGATACTAGCGATAATGATTGTGATAATTATCCAATTTACAGCTGAGTACTGATAGTTGTCGTCTATATACATAATGTCCTCTGTGTATCCACGTGAATCCATTGCGATTGTTAGCTCTTTCGCTCGTTTAAAGACGTTAATAAACAAAGAAGAAATTAACAACCCAAGCGAATGCAGCCATTTTTTCATTGTCATATAGCCAAGTCTAGAATTTTGGGCTTGATAAATGTGTAATGCCGTTTCTAAAAAAACAAAAATAAAGCGATACGTAATTTCTATTATTTCAATGAGTAATTGCGGTACCTTCAGTTTACGCAGCACTTGAAGAATCGCATTAACGGGTGTTGTTAACGTTAAAAAGTATAAACAGCTTATACTGCTCAATACAACAAGAATGAGCTTTGTTGCTATTTTAATATTATTTTCCGTTATAAATAATTTCCAGTAGCCAAATTCTACAGACCATAGTACATGAGGTGTTGTTGTTTTGATACTAGCAAAGGAAATAACAATTGTTAATATTCCTGATAAAAGGAAGAACCCTGGAAGAAGCAGCAATTTAATATAATAACGAAGCGGAATTTTTGCTCCCAAAATGATAAAAGCACTCATCACAGCGAAGGTGATGAGTGAAACAATCGTGTCTTTGACAGTTAAAGCAAACAGGAGAAGAAATAGCGCGAATGTCATCTTCTCTACTGGGTGAATATGCTTTAGACGATTGAAATAGGCATATTTATCGATTAGCAACATGTTTAGATGGGCTTTCTTCTTTTTTTGATTTATGTTTTCCTCTTGCATACCCTATAAAGTAGCCGATGAATCCAGCTCCAATTGCTGCTTGAAGAACGAATAACAAGCTTTCAATTTCCCCACTTGGAGGCTCCCAGATGTTAGAGAACCAAGGTTCATAGCTGGAATTGATTTCGCCGATGGCTTCTTCTGCTTCGCCATCAGCTCCACCAAACTCAGCTCCTTTTTGAATAAACAGAGGGAAAATCGCTAGGATGACTACTAATCCGAGCAGTAATAGATTTTTTTTCATCTTAACGGGCCTCCTTCGTTAGAACGCGCAGTGCTTTCAATTCGCTTACGTTATATTTTTTTAAGAAGTTCATAACAATAACAGTTAATAGCCCTTCGCTGATTGCTAATGGAATTTGTGTTAACGCAAAGATTCCAGCGAATTTCGTGAAAGAAGCCATGAAACCGCCAACTTCAGAAGGGAATGCTAAAGCAAGTTGAACAGACGTCATGACGTATGTTCCTAAATCGCCAAGTGCTGCTGCTAAGAAAACAGCCACGGAAAAAGACCAGCCAGCTTTTGTTGCACCTTTATATACAAGATAGGCGATAATCGGTCCAACAATAGCCATGGAAAAAGCGTTCGCTCCAAGCGTTGTTAATCCTCCATGAGCAAGTAATAAAGCTTGAAATAATAAGACGATTGATCCGACGATACTCATTGCAAATGGTCCAAACAGCACCGTACCTAAGCCAACTCCAGTAGGGTGAGAACAGCTTCCGGTAACGGATGGAATTTTCAGTGCGGATAGAACAAAGGCAAAAGCCCCTGACAAACCAAGCATCATTTTTGTTTCAGGGTTTTCTTTGATGCTTTTACGAATAGAACGGAAACCAAGAATTAAAAATGGGAGGGTAACCGCCCACCAGAAGATTGCCCACTCAATAGGGAGGAATCCCTCCATAATATGCATAGCGGAGGCTTTATTAGGAACGAAAAGCAATACTGCGATAAAATAAAGAACTTTCCAATTCAATGTTTTCATACATGTCTCCTTTTTAATCTTTGTTATTTTAGAAAAACAATCGGCAGCGTTTTACGTACTTTTTTGCCGCTGCCATCACCTCCTCATTTGTTATCCCTGAAGAACGTGAGAGTGTGTCTGAGCTTTGTAAAATTATGTACAAAACAAAAAGCACTTCTTTCATCCTTGAAAGAAGTGCATAACTGAATAGTAGCAGGACTGTGATTAAAAAACACTGACTAGCTATATATCCGTATCCCCATCCTCGTAGGTTGAAACAGTTTTACCCTTTATGGCAGGTCTCCTGGCTCTGGATCACGACATCATTACAACCTTCCCATCTTAGAGTAGACAGTGGTTCTTACATAAGTAATGATGCTCCCCATTACAGTGGCGGGACCGCGCCGGACTTACACCGACTTCCCTTTTAAGCCAAATATTAAAATTTAGCACCGTAAAGTTTATAAAATTTTAAGATTTCTAGCATAGTGTACCATGAGAAAATCACTTCTTCTATAAAAAATTTTTTTAAATGATTTTATTTCAAAAACAAAATATAGAAAAATATTGATTTTTTTAGAAAAAATGGAACAAAAAGCGGAAAATCTTTGCTGAACTATTTTCCCTGTACACGTTAGATTTATATGTAAGTTGTAATTATCTATTTAAAATTTTAAAAAGATGGTATATGATAGATACAGTTTTATGAATTGAGAGAATATTGTTATAAAACAATTGAATATAAATTTAAAAGTGCCCGAAGTGTCATGCTAGGGATAATAGGGAAATCGGTGAGAATCCGATGCAGCCCCCGCTACTGTAACGCTGATGAAATTGTCAATACCACTGGTGCAAACTGGGAAGGGACAAGAGTAAAGAGAAGCGTAAGCCAGGAAACCTGCTTTTAAGCGAAAAAGTAATACTTTTCGGAGGGAAGGGTAGAGGCTGTCAAATATATGGAGCGGCATGTTTATGCTAATGCATGTTATTTTTTAGCTTTTTAAAAACCTTAACTCAAGAGAGTTAAGGTTTTTTTTATTCTCTTCTGCCTAATAGGAGGAAACATATGACAACTTGGAATTTAAAAGGTACAAAGTCTCATCTGCTGATCTGTAACGGAAGTAGTTGTATGAGAAAAGGTGGCGAAGAAGTGACACAAGCCGTTCGTGATGAAATTAGTTTACTAGGATTGGATGAAGAGATTCATACGACACGAACTCGTTGCAATGGACGATGCAAAGATGCTTGTATCGTCATTGCTTATCCAGAGGGTAATTGGTATCGAGTTGATTCCCCTGAAATTGGCCGCCAAATTGTTAGGGATATGCATGAATCAAGCCTTGAAACGCACAAAGTATATCAATTTGTGAACGGAGAAATGTCACCTAATCCAGCAGCTGCTGCTATCGTAGGGGTTTCAAAGAAAAAATAGAATGATGTTGCAAATTGTATGAAAGGGGATGTTTTGTATGGCACAAAAAGGGAAACTGTTTGTTGTTGGATTTGGTCCAGGGGACTTTAAACATATTACAACGCGAGCTGTGGAAGCACTTCAGGAAAGTGATTTTATCATCGGTTACAAAACATATGTGGAATTGATTCAAGATTTATTAACCGATCAAGCGATTATTAGTACAGGAATGACAGAAGAAGTATCGCGTGCACAAGAAGCGGTAAAACAAGCGGAAAACGGCAAGAAAGTAGCCGTTATTTCAAGCGGTGATGCAGGGGTTTATGGAATGGCAGGCCTTGTGTATGAGGTCTTGATTGAAAAGGGATGGAAAGAATCAACAGGTGTTGAAATTGAAATTATTCCTGGGATTTCAGCGATTAATTCCTGTGCATCATTACTTGGGGCACCTGTTATGCATGACTCTTGTACGATTAGTTTGAGTGACCACTTAACACCGTGGGAGCTGATTGCGAAACGAGTTGAAGCAGCGGCACAGGCTGATTTTGTTATTGCGCTTTATAATCCACGCAGTGGTCGTCGAACAAGACAAATTGTTGAAACACAGCGAATTTTACTGAAATATCGTTCGCCGGATACGCCGGTAGGGCTAGTGAAAAGTGCGTATCGCGAGCGTCAGGAGATTACCATTACGAATTTAGCTGAAATGTTGAATCATGATATTGGAATGCTGACAACCGTTGTAATCGGGAATTCATCGACATTCTTATATGACAATAAAATCATTACGCCTCGCGGCTATCAAAGAAAGTATACATTGGGTTCAGAAAAGCAGCCGTTAAAGCCGCATCAACGCTTGAAAAAAGAAGCAGAGCCATGGGCGATGGATCAAGAAACAGGACTCACGCAAGGCTCTTACGGAGAAGCCGCTGTTGGGTTGCTGACGAAAGCGCCTGAGAAGAAGAGTACGAGCACTTCTTACGAGGTAGCGTTGGAAGCTTTATCGAGAGTATCTGGTCAAAGTGTGGTTAAGCCAACAACTTCATCGTTCGTTCAACAAAACATAGAATCCATATTTGAACTAGCGGTTAGCCCGGGTGTTGCGAATAAGCAATTTACACCGCAGCAAATGATGACACTAGCACAAGTTGTTGGTGAAAAAGGAACGATGGAATATACGCCGAATCATAAAATCGTATTAAAAATCCCGACGACTGAACCAGATTTAATTACAGAGAAACTGCAATCCGTTGGCTTTTTACTGTCTCCAATTGGCGATGTTGTGACGTTAAAAGCGTGTGATTTTTGTGATGGAGAAAAAGAAGAACCAATTCCTTATGCGGATGAATTGCAGCGTGTACTTGGTGGAATGGAGATGCCGAAAGAATTAAACATTGGGTTTAATGGATGCGGGATGGCCTGTTATAGTGCGGTCATGGATGATATCGGAATCGTCTTCCGCAGAGGGAAATTTGACTTATTTGTAGGCGCCAAACCAGTTGGACGAACAGCTCATCCAGGTCAACCCGTTGCGGAGGGAATTGAGCCAGATCGCCTTGTTGAATTAATTACAAATATTGTGGAAGAGTACAAGCAGAACGCACATCCTAATGAACGATTATTTAAATACTTCAAGCGTGCGAAAAAGATTCAAGGTTTTCAATATCAAGACATTGCACCAAAGATTCACATAGAGCCAGCACCATGTGAGGATTAATGAATAGGGGGAAATAGTGAATGAAAGCAGTATTGTTTGTTGGACATGGAAGCCGATTAGAGGCTGGAAATGAAGAGGTTCGTATTTTTGTAGACAAGATGATTCCAACAATGGATGAAGGCTTAATCATTGAAACATGTTTCCTGGAATTCGCATCACCTAATATTTCACAAGGGATCGACAATTGTGTGAAAAGAGGAGCGACAGAAGTTGCTGTTATTCCAATTATTTTGCTACATGCGGGTCACTCGAAGCTGCATATCCCTGCGGAAATTGAGGATGGAAAGACTAAGTATCCAGAAGTGAAATTTATATATGGACAAACGATTGATGTTCATCCAGCAGCATTAGAGATCTTAACCGATCGTTTGGAAGGCATCGGCTTTGATACAAATGCGGAACATCATGACACAGCTGTTTTATTAATTGGCCGCGGTGGCAGTGATGCCGATGCGAATAGTGATTTTTATAAAATTACTCGTTTGCTTTGGGAGAAATTGAATGTGAAATGGGTAGAAAGTGCTTTCATGGGTGTTACGACACCACTTGTCGATGAAGGGATTGAACGCTGTATCAAGCTTGGTGCCAAAAAAGTGGTTATGCTGCCATACTTCTTGTTTACAGGTATCTTAATGGAGCGAATGGCGAAGATGCTAGAAGGCTACCAGGAGCAGTATCCAAATCATGAGTTTGTGTTAGCGGATTACTTTGGTTATCATCCGAAGCTTCAAACCATTTTAAAAGAGCGTGTAGCAGAAGCGTTAGAAGGAACATCAAGAGGAACTCAAGATTTAGAAAACTATCGTTTGTATGTCGAGGAGCATGGTGACGCGCATCATCATCACCACCATCATCACCACCACCATCATGACCACGATCACGACCATGACCATGTACACGAGGTGGAGGCATCAAAATGATTTTGTTCTTGGCGGGCACAAGTGATGCAAGAGAATTAGCGATTGAGATACAGAATGCTGGTTTTCCGGTTCTAGCAACAGTCGTGACAGAATCAGCCGCGAAAAGTTTGCAAGATGCAGGGATTGATACGCAAATCGGGCGGCTAACAGCAGCAGATATGGCGGTATTAATTGCTGAAAAAGGATTTCAAGCGGTCGTGGATGCAAGTCACCCATTTGCAGAAGAGGCCTCGAAGAATGCGCTTCAAGGAGCAAAAGAAGCGAATGTTCCTTACATTCGTTATGAACGAGAAAGCCAACGATTCCATGATGACAAATTAACGGTTGTTAGCGATTATGCTGAGGCGGCTAAGCTTGCTGCAAAGAAGCGAGGCGTTATCATGCTGACAACGGGTAGTAAGACATTAGAGATTTTTGCAAAAGAATTAATAGGTTTAGAGAATACTAGATTAATTGCGAGAATGCTGCCGCGTATCGATAATATGGAAAAATGCGCAGAGTTAGGTGTCGAGCAAAAAAATATTGTTGCGATACAAGGGCCATTTTCAAAGGAGTTAAATAAAGCACTATATAACCAATACGGTGTCACATTAATGATTACGAAAGAAAGCGGAAAAGTTGGCTCGGTCGATGAGAAGCTGGAAGCCGCTTTGGAGTGCGGTATTGAAACGATTATGATTGCTCGTCCAAATGTGAATTATCAAAATGTGTATTCGAACTTTGAAGATGTGATTAACAATTTGAATAAACAATTAGGGGGAAAATACAATGGATTTTAAAACAGATTTCAAACCGTTAACAGTTGATCCTGACAAAATTTATGATTATAGCTTTGCGATTATCGCAGAAGAAATGGGACCGCATAATTTCTCAGAAGACGAGTGGAAAATTGTCCGCCGTATTATTCACGCATCAGCAGACTTCGAATTAGGAAGAAGCGTTATTATTCATCCTGATGCGATTCGTGCGGGAATCGAAGCGATTCGCAAAGGACGTCATGTTATTGCGGACGTACAAATGATTGAAAGCGGTACAGGGAAAAAACGTTTTCAAAAGTATGGCGGAGACCTGCATTGCTATATTGCAGATGAAGATGTCACCATTGAAGCAAAAAAACAAAATACAACACGTGCGATTATTTCGATGCAAAAAGCAGTACGTGAAAATGAAGGCGGTATTTATGCCATCGGGAATGCGCCGACTGCTTTATTAGAACTCATTCGTTTAATCAAAGAAGGAATTGCAAAGCCTGATTTAATTATTGGAATGCCTGTAGGTTTCGTTTCTGCTGCTGAATCAAAAGAGGAGCTAGCTAAAATTACTGAAGTTCCTTTCATTACGAACGTTGGTCGAAAAGGCGGAAGTACGGTTACAGTTGCAGCCTTGAATGCGATTTCTCTTTTAGCTGATCAGGTATAATCATGCAAAAGAAAGCGAAAAAAGACCCGTCGGAAATGAGACATGGCTATACGACAGGAGCTTGTTCAACGGCAGTAACGAAAGCAGCATTAACCGCTTTAATTACTGGTGAGGCACAGGAAACTGCAACGATTCATTTACCTATTGGGCGTGATGCGACTTTCACAATAGAAAAATGTGAAATGGGCAAAGACTCCGTGAGTTGTGAAACGATTAAAGATGCAGGCGATGATCCAGATGCGACTCATCAAGCGTTAATTGTTTCAACCGTGAGCTGGACGGATACACCAGGCATCGTTTTGGACGGAGGAATCGGAGTTGGTCGGGTGACAAAGCCCGGTCTTCCGGTTCCAGTCGGTGAAGCGGCAATTAATCCAGTGCCGCGCAAAATGATTTTAACGACTGTAGAGCAGACGTTAGAAGAGTTTCAGGTTAATAGAGGTGTAAAAGTTGTAATTTCTGTTCCGGCCGGTGAAGAAATTGCGAAGAAAACATTAAATGGCCGACTAGGAATTATCGGTGGCATCTCGATTTTAGGGACAAGAGGCACCGTAGTTCCTTTTTCTAGTTCTGCCTATATGGCGAGTATTGTTCAAGCCATTAGTGTGGCCAAAATGGCAGGCTGTGAGCATCTCGTCTTAACGACAGGCGGACGCAGTGAGAAATACGCGATGGGGCTGCTATCTGAGTTACCAGAGGAAGCTTTCATTGAAATGGGTGACTTTGTCGGCTTCTCTCTAAAGCAATGTAAAAAGCAAGGAATTAAGAAGGTCACGCTCGTTGGGATGATGGGAAAATTCTCAAAAGTTGCGCAAGGCGTGATGATGGTTCACTCAAAAAGTGCTCCGATTAATTTTGAATTCCTTTCGGAGCTGGCACGTGATATTGGGGCTAGCGAAGAGCTTGTGGCAGAAGTAGCAAGTGCGAATACTGCTTCTCAAGTCGGTGAGCTGATGGCTGAGACAGGTCATGATGCCTTTTTTGATCATCTTTGTGAAGCGTGCTGCTACTCGTCATTACACCATATCAAAGGTGGAATAGAAATGGGAACGGCGATCTATTCGATGAAAGGACAATTACTAGGAAGGGCTGTTGGCATTGACTCAATCGATGAAATTAATTGGAATCGGGGATAACGGACAAGAAAGCTTGCTGCCGCAATATGCACAATGGATTGAAGAAAGCGAAGTGCTTGTTGGCGGTGAGAGAGTGCTCTCTTTCTTCCCGAATTATCAAGGAGAGAAAGTTGCTGTAAAAGGCGGATTAAAAGCGCTTGTAGAGAGATTGCAAGAAGAAACACGTCCAACAGTTGTATTAGCCTCAGGTGATCCGCTTTATTACGGAATTGGCGGTTATCTTTCAAGCAAAATAAATATAGAAGTATATCCATATGTAAGCTCTGTGCAACTTGCTTTTTCAAAAATGGGCGAAAGCTGGCAGGATGCTTATGTAACAAGTATTCATGGTCGGAGTATGAAAGGACTGGCACAGCGAATCGATGGCAAGGCAAAAGTGGCGTTGCTGACAGATGCTGAGAATAGTCCGAATCGTCTTGCCGAATATCTCCTTTCGTTCGGGATGAACGAGTATCGCGCATTTGTTGCCGAAAACCTGCAAGGGGAAAATGAAAAAGTAGGCTGGTATGAACTCCAAGACATGGTGAATCAAGAGTTTTCGCCATTAAATGTTGTGATTTTGAAAAAAACGGCGGATGGTCCAAGCTGGTCACTAGGTATTGATGATGAAGAGTTTTCACAACGGAAGCCGGACAAAGGGCTCATTACAAAAAAAGAAATTCGCGTATTAAGTTTATATGCGTTAAACCTCAAAAAGGATAGCGTTGTTTGGGATGTTGGAACATGTACTGGTTCAATGGCGATTGAAGCAGCAAGAATAGCTCCAGAAGGGCAAGTATTTGCTGTTGAAAAAAATGAACCGGATTTAGAAAATTGTTTGCAGAATCAACGCAAGTTTCGTACCGATTTAACAGCCATCCATGGAAAAGCACCGCAAGGGCTTGACAATTTTCCAGATCCGGATGCGATTTTTATTGGGGGAACGGGCGGCGAAATGGTCGACTTAATCCAAACATGCTGTCAGCGCTTGAAAGAAGGCGGAAGGATTGTTCTTAATGCTGCGACCATTGAGAATTTATATCGAGCGAATGAAGCTTTCGCACAAGCAGGCTTTCAAACATCCATTATGCATGCACAAATTTCCCGGAGCAAGCCAATCCTAGGCATGAATCGTTTTGTTCCACTGAATCCAATTTATATTATTACGGCACAAAGAAAGGAAGAAACGAATGAGTAATCTTGGCACATTATATGGTCTTGGCGTTGGTCCAGGAGATCCAGAATTAATTACAGTTAAAGCATTTCGCGTAATTCAAGAGTCACCAGTTATTGCTTACCCACGGAAACGTAAAGGCAGCAAAAGCTATGCACATCGAATTGTTGAAGTATATATTCGCCCTGAAGAAAAAGAAATGCTTGGCCTTGTTTTCCCAATGACGAAAGACCAAGCAATCTTAGATCGTGAATGGAATGCAACGGTTGAGAAGGTTTGGGAGAAGCTGCAGGAAGGGAAAGATGTAGCTTTTGTAACGGAAGGCGACCCGCTTTTATATAGTACGTTTATTCATATGATGAAATTAATGCAGGAATTGCACCCTGAAGTAGACATTAAAACCGTACCAGGCATTTCATCCTTTAACGGTTCTGCTTCAAGATTAGGAATTGCTTTAGCTGATGGCGATGATCATGTGGCAATTGTTCCAGCTCGTGATGATTATGAAGCGATGAAAAAAGCGCTTGAAGATCATGACGCGGTTGTGTTTATTAAAGTGGCGAAAGTAATAGATTTAATGATTACAGTTTTAAAAGATTTAGACCTTTTAGAGAAAGCTTCTGTTGTAACAAAGGTAACATCTGATGAAGAAGTGATTTGGAAGGTTAGCGAGTTAGAAGGCGCTGAGCTTGAATACTTAACATTAATGGTGGTGAGAAAATAATGAAGAAGATTTATATTGTAGGAGCAGGTCCGGGGGATCCAGATTTAATTACAGTAAAAGGCTTAAACATTCTTCAAACAGCAGATGTTGTTTTATATACGGATTCGTTAGTAAATGAAGAATTAATTGCCAAGGCAAAGCCAGAAGCAGAAGTATTAAAAACAGCTGGCATGCACCTAGAAGAAATCGTCGATGTAATGGTAGACCGTGTAAATGCGGGTAAAATGGTTGCTCGTATTCATACAGGCGATCCAGCTATGTATGGAGCGATTATGGAACAAATTGCACTTTTGAAGAAAGAAGAAATCGGATATGAAGTGATTCCAGGGGTGAGCTCGGTATTTGCTTCTGCTGCAGCAATTGGTGCGGAATTGACAATTCCTGATTTAACACAAACACTTATTTTGACAAGAGCAGAAGGACGTACGCCGGTTCCGGAGTTTGAGAAGCTAAAAGATCTAGCAAGTCACCATTGCACAATTGCACTTTTCTTAAGTGCTACGTTAACAAAGAAAATCGTTAAAGAACTTCAATCAGCTGGTTGGAAGGATGAAACACCAGTTGCTGTGATTCAACGTGCTTCATGGCCAGACCAAAAAATTGTTCGTACAACATTAGTGAATCTAGATGAAGATATGCGCAAAAATGGAATTCGTAAACATGCAATGATTTTAGCAGGATGGGCATTGGATCCAAATATTCACGAGAAAGATGAATATCGTTCAAAGCTATACGATGCGAGCTTTACACATGGATTCCGTAAAGGAATTAAATCATGATTATCGAATTGCAAGAAGGAATTCAACCGTCCGTTGTCCAAAAGAATTCTTATGCGATTGTAGCGATTACGAAGCACGGCGTCGAAATATCTCGTCGTTTACATACGATGTTTGCTAATTCAGATTTATATTATATGAGCAAATTTGAAAAGGGGGATGAGGAGCAGAAGCATATCCAGTTGTTTTCAGGCAGTGTACGGATGCTGCTCCCTACGCTTTTTAAACAATATAAAGGCATTATTATGATTATTTCCCTCGGTGCTGTTGTCAGAATGATTGCCCCGATTTTACAAGATAAAAAAACAGATCCAGCTGTTGTGGTCATTGATGATCGAGGAGAAAATGTTATTAGTGTTTTATCTGGTCATCTTGGCGGTGCTAATGAACTAACACGAGAAGTTGCTGCTACTTTAGATGCAAGAGCAATTATTACGACTGCTTCTGATGTGCAAAAAACGATTCCTGTTGATTTATTCGGCTCTCGCTTCGGATGGGTATGGGATTCGGCTGAAAAACTAACGCCTGTAAGCGCATCTGTTGTAAATGAAGAGCATGTTGCGATTGTCCAAGAATCAGGTGAGCGTAATTGGTGGATGCATGATGCCCCTATTCCAGAATCTATTATTAGCTACCCTTCTATTGCTGAGGCAATTGAAGCGAAACCGAAAGCTGCGTTAATCGTGACTCATCGTTTGTTAACGAAAGAAGAAGAAGTTATTTTAGAAAATGGGATTGTCTTTCGACCAAAAACAGTTGTAATTGGTATGGGGTGCAATCGTGGAACATCAGCAGAAGAAATTGAGCAAGTGATTGTGGATACGCTGGCAGAACTTCATATTTCTATTAAAAGCGTGAAGGCGCTTTGTACTATTGATTTGAAAAAAGATGAAGCGGGCTTATTGGAAGTTGTAGAGAAATATGGCTGGGAGTTTGTGTATTATCCGCCAGTTGAATTAAATACAGTGACGATTGAAGCACCGTCTGATACTGTATTTAAATATACAGGTGCTTATGGAGTGAGTGAACCAGCTGTTCGCTTATATTCAGGAGCAGAGCAATTAGAGCTTGTAAAGAAAAAGTCCGGCAATGTCACGATTTCTGTCGGGGTTATTCCTTTTTAAAAAAGGCTATGTTAATCCGTATTGTTGATGGAGATTTTTGACTTATTTCGTGTGAGACCAAGGTCTCACACGTCTTTCAGCTACAACAGAGTTATGTAATAAAGTCTAAAAATTAAGAAATGATAAACTTTCAAGGCGTTTTGTGTCTTATGTTTGTTGCGGATTATGGACACCTTGCGCTTTTCTTAAATGGAGGGACCTTTGTATGAGTACAAGAAGATTAGTCATTGCTGGGACTGGCAGTGGAGTTGGTAAAACGACATGTACAATCGGCATCATGGCTGCTTTGCAACAAAAAGGCTATACCGTGCAAGGGTTTAAATGCGGACCGGATTATATTGATCCTTCTTATCATACTGCGGTTACAGGCAGAATTTCACGAAATTTGGATAGTTGGATGTTTAAACATGATACGGTACGTGAAATAGTAGCACGAGCAAGTAAAGGAGCCGATATTTCTATTATTGAAGGAGTAATGGGCTTCTATGATGGGAAAAGTCCATTAGAGAATACAGGCTCAACGGCTGAGATTAGCATGATTACGGAAAGTCCAGTCCTGCTTATTGTAAACTGTGCTAGTATGGCGCGGAGTGCAGCGGCAATTGTAAAAGGCTTTCAAACGTTAGCGACTGGTCCGAATATTGTCGGTGTGATTGCCAATCAAGTTGGCAGCGTAGGGCATTATAAGATTGTAAAGGCTGCCATTGAGCAAGAGTGCAATGTGCCTGTACTTGGCTACATGAAGCGAGAGCAGGATATTGATATTCCTAGTCGTCATTTAGGGTTAATTCCAGCCATTGAACGAGGCGAGTTAAATCCGTTTTTTGAAAAGCTGGCAAACCTTATTTCAGAAACAATTGATGTAGACCGTCTATATGAATTAGCGGAAACGACGGAAATTGTGGAAGAGCCAACAGGTTTATTTGAGCAGCGTGAAGATCAAGGGGTTTGTATTGCAGTTGCTAAAGATGCAGCATTCAATTTTTATTATCAAGAAAACCTTGAATTATTAGAAGCTTACGGAGCAAAATTGACGTATTTTTCTCCATTAAAGAATGAGGAAGTTCCTGCTGAAGCGGATGGTTTGTATCTTGGGGGAGGCTTCCCGGAAGAGTTTGCAGCTAAGTTAGTTCATCATGAACGTGCAAAAGCATCGATTCAAGAAGCTGTTAAGAGCGGTATCCCAACGCTTGCTGAATGCGGCGGCTTTATGTATTTAACAGAATCGATTGCAAGTACTGAAGGTGTGGAGTATCCAATGGTGGGACTTATTCCAGGGAAAATTACGATGCAGAAGAAGCTGGCGGCGTTAGGCTATCGAGAAATATTCGGAACAGAAGGGAATTTCCTAATTGATCCGAATCAACAAGCAAAAGGTCATGAATTTCATTACTCTACGTATGAACGAACGGAAGGTTTGCCATATGCCTATGAAACAAAAGGTCGTTTTGGCAAGAAACAAGAAGGATATTTAAAAGAAAACCTTGTCGCGGGCTATACACACTTCCACTTTGCTTCCAATCCAGAAATTGTTGAGCGTTGGATTCAGGCGTGTGTCCATCATAAGCGTAAGGTAGTGAAGTAGAACATGGTGAATTACTATTCAGCCATGTTGAATCTTTCAGGAAAAAAAGCAGTTGTGATTGGTGGTGGAGCAGTCGCAGCTCGAAAGATTTTGACGCTGTTAGAAGCGGATGCCGAAGTCACGGTTATCAGTCCCGAACTTCATGAAAGCATCAGGGAAGTTTTTTTAGCAAAAAAAATCATCTGGAAGCAAAAGAGATTTGAACCAGATGATTTGCAAGATTTCTTCTTAATTATTGCAGCTACTAATCAATCGGCGATTAATGTGCAAGTGTATGAGTCTGCGAACAGTCAGCAATTAATAAACCTTGTGGACCGTCCTGATTTAAGTAATTTTATCGTGCCAGCTTCGCTTCGAAGAGGGGCATTGACGATTTCAGTCTCTACTTCTGGAGCGAGTCCAGGATTGGCCCGGAAAATTAAACAAGATCTTGCGAAAGAGTATGATGAAGTATACGAAGAATATCTGCTGTTTCTTGAACAATCGCGAAAAAGAGTGATAGAAGAAGTTGCGGATAGTACAATAAGAAGACAAATGTTACAAGGTTTGCTTGAACCGCAATTTTTAGAGTTGACGAGGCAAGCCAATTATAAAGAACGAGAAGCGCGCTTACTACAATTATTAACAGGAGGGATTGCGCCATGAGTCAAGGGAAAGTCTATTTAGTTGGTGCAGGGCCAGGTGATCCCAAACTACTTACAGTTTATGGACTTGAATGTATTCAAACTTCGGATGTAATTGCTTATGATAGGCTTGTTAATCCGAAATTATTAGAATATGCAAAAGAGGGAGCTGAGCTAATCTTTTGCGGAAAATCACCAGGGAGACATCACTTTATTCAAGATGAAATTCATACCCTTTTAGTGGATAAAGCACTAGAAGGAAAAACGGTGACCCGTTTAAAAGGGGGAGATCCGTGCGTATTTGGGCGAGGTGCCGAAGAGGCAGAAGTATTGGCTGAGCATGGAATCGAATATGAAATTGTCCCTGGTATAACAGCGGGCATTGCGGCTCCTGCCTATGCGGGGATTCCTGTCACACATCGCGAGCATGCATCAAGCTTTGCAATTGTCACAGGGCACGGTCGTGATAGTAAAGGCCAAGACCATCTGAATTGGCCAGCGCTTGCAACAGGCATTGATACAGTGGCCTTTTATATGGGTGTCGGCAACTTAGCGTATATTTGTAAACAATTAATTGATCATGGAAGATCCGCTCAAACACCTGTTGCTGTGATTGAATGGGGAACAACAGACAAACAAAGAACGGTTACTGGAAACCTTGAAACGATTCATGATTTAGTCGTACAGGAGAATATTCAAAACCCAGCGATGGTTCTTGTCGGCGAGGTTGTTCAATTACGTGACAAAATTAAATGGTACGAAAAAATAATAGAAACAGAAACGGTTACACCTTAAAAAGGAGAGATACGACTTGTCGATTATTCAAGCACTGAAAGAGCGGCGCGCGATTCGTAATTATGAGGACACTCCAGTCGAAGAGGGGAAAATTCAGCAGTTATTAGAAGCTGCGACATATGCACCGAATGATCGTTTGCGTGAGCCTTGGAATTTTTATGTGATTAAAGATGAAGCAAAAAAGCGTTATGAAGCATTAGCACAAGAATATTTGCAAGAACGCTTTCCGACTAAGCCTCATTTAGTAGAAAGCTCGCTAAAAGTTGTGACATCGACACCGGTCGTCATTGTTGTAACGGCAGATCAGGTTCCAGATGATTCAGATGCTTCTCACGATAATGTATTTGCCGTATGTTGTGCGATTCAATCGATGTGGCTTGCAGCTGGAGAGCTTGGCCTTGGGTTCGTTTGGCGTACAAGAGGAGTCGGTCTTGTTCATGACGAAAGAATGCATCAGTTTATCGGATCGCCAGAAAATCAAAAGGTAGTAGGGACGATTTTTATCGGGTATCCAAAAGCCGATCAAGAAGTGCCAGCGACGAAGCGAACTCCTTATACGAAAAAAACCGTTTGGCTCTAAATCATAAGGAAAAGAGGAGATTGAGATGGCACGCCAAGGATTGTTCTTGATTTATACGGGTGAGGGGAAAGGAAAAACAACGGCCTCGCTTGGTGTGACGCTTAGGGCAATTGGCCGGGGAATGAACGTAAAATACTTGCAGTTTATTAAATCGCCAGAGCGCACATATGGAGAGGCATTGGCACTTCGGAAGTTAGGTGTCGAAATGGAGCAATTAGGCATCGGGTTTACGTGGACGAAAACACCAGAAGAACATCGGGCAGCCCTAAAGCAGGCTTGGGCAAAAGCGAAAGAAGCGCTCCAAAATCCTGGAACAGATTTGCTTGTGTTAGATGAACTGAATAATGCATTAGCGATTTCGACATTTCCAATCGATGATGTCCTGCCGCTTGCAGAAGTGGTGGAAGCGATTCGTAACCGCCCCTCTCATATGCATCTCGTTGTAACAGGGAGAAGTGCGGCGAACGAATTAATCGAGCTCGCTGATCTTGTGTCTACAATTGATGCAACGAAACATTACTATGAAAGCGGAATTCCTGCTGTAAAAGGATTAGAATTTTAAAGAAGCGAGGTATGTTTATGACTGCAAAAGCAATTATGATTCAAGGGACATCCTCTGATGTAGGGAAAAGTGTCATTTGTACAGCCTTCTGCCGAATTTTTTCTAATGATGGATTACGCGTCGTGCCCTTTAAATCACAAAACATGGCGCTGAACTCATTCGTGACAGCAGATGGCGGTGAGATTGGACGAGCGCAAGGCGTTCAAGCGGAAGCAGCACGTGTCGTTGCGACAACCGATATGAATCCCATTTTATTAAAACCAAAGCAAGATATGGTGTCAGAAGTTATTGTTCATGGTAGACACTTTTTAGATATGGATGCGAGAAGCTATCGCAATAATTTTGTTCAAGAAGCGATGCCAATCGTGGAAGAATCTGTTCGTAAGCTGCAACAATCTTATGATGTAATCGTTTTGGAAGGGGCAGGCAGTCCAGCAGAGATTAATTTAAAAGATCGCGATATTGCTAATATGCGAATGGCTCATCTGGCAGATGCAGCGGTTATCTTAGTTGCTGATATCGATCGAGGAGGCGTATTTGCCTCTATTGTTGGAACGCTAGCACTCTTAGATGAAGCGGAAAGAAAGCGTGTTAAGGGCATTATTATTAATAAATTCCGTGGTATGCGTGAACTGCTGGATGATGGACTCCGTTGGCTTGAGCAGGAAACAGGTATCCCGGTTCTCGGTGTTGTTCCATATATTGATGTCAATATTGAAGCCGAAGATTCCCTTGCTCTTTCTTCATTACGTTTTAAAAAACCAAAGCAAAATGAATTTGCTATCGATGTAGCGATGATTCGTTTGCCGCGTATTTCTAACTTTACGGATGTTGATCCACTTTTTGATGAACCGGATGTTGGTGTGCGCCTCGTTGGTTCATTAAAAGAGCTTGGCGAGCCAGATCTATTAATTATTCCGGGTACGAAAAATACAATCGGTGATTTGGCGTGGCTGAAAGAAGAAGGATTTGACCGGGCCATTTGTGAACTTCATGCAAAAGGAAAGCGAGTTATCGGTATATGCGGCGGTTTTCAAATGCTAGGATGTGAATTACTAGACCCTGATGCAGTGGAAGGCAATGGTGAAAGTGCTATCGGGCTTTCCTTACTTCCAGTGAAGACCGTTTTTAATAAAGAGAAGAAAACAAAGCAAATGACAGGTCGTCTTGTTCAGGCAATCGGATTAAATGAGATGACGCTTTCAGGCTTTGAAATTCATCTTGGAAGAACAGAAATTGATGCCGCAAAAGCGAGTCCCTTTTTACTATTAGAAGATGGCCGAGAAGATGGGGCTGTATCGAATGATGGTCTTGTTATCGGCACGTATTTTCACGGTGTGTTTCATAATCGCCAATTTACGAGAGAACTAGTTAATCAAATTCGTAAACAAAAAGGGTTGCCGGGAGTGCAGGAAACGGTTAAATCGGATGCCGAGAGACGAGAAGAGGCTTATAATTTGCTTGCGAATCATGTAAAGCAACATGTTGATATGGAAAGCTTGTATAAGCTGATAAATCCTAAATTTTCCGTTTAATTATAAAAAAGATTATCGCCCGCCCGTCTTTAGTGTATAATCAAGCATAATGAACTATAAATATGAAACGGATAAGGTGTCTACATTGACTTAAAAGGGAAGTTGGTGAAAATCCAACGCGGTCCCGCCACTGTTATTAGAAGTTTGCAGCGAATGCCACTGTATGTTTATATGGGAAGGTGTTGTAAACAATTTCTAAAAGCCAGGAGACCTGCCATATTCGAACACTTATAATACCTACGCGGATAGGGAAGTGTGTGGCGGATATCCATTTATACATATATAGCCATGCAAACATCTCTTATTCTGTAGGAGGTGTTTTTTCTATGTTCAAAAAAGAAAAATGGGGGAGAAACATGAAAAAGGTAGTTAGTCTATTATTTGTTTTGCTGCTTTCGGTTGGTGTGATGGTTGGTTGCAGTAATTCAACAAAAGAGGATAGTGCTTCAAATTCGAAAGAACCGAAGCAAGCAGCTTCACAGTTTCCCGTAACGATTACGGACGGATCAGGTGAAAAAGTGACAATTAAAGAGGAGCCGAAAAAAATTGTCTCTGTTATCCCAAGTAATACGGAAATTGCTTTTGCATTAGGTTTAGGTGACCAAATCGTTGGTGTGTCTGATTATGATACTTATCCAGAGGAAACGAAGGATATTGAGAAAATTGGCGGTTTGGAAATGAATATAGAAAAAGTAGTTTCATTAAAGCCTGACTTAGTTTTAGCCCATAGCTCTAATAATGTTGAGGGAGGGGTTAAACAGTTAAAGGAGATGGGGATTACAGTCCTTGTCGTAAATGATGCTCAAAATTTTAAACAAGTGTATCATTCTATTGAAATGATTGGAACAGCAACAGGTAAAACGGAGGCTGCAACAGTCATCGTAGAAGATATGCAGACGAAATTGAAGGATGTTAAAGAAAAAGTGAAAGTTGTAACAGCTGACGAACGCAAAAAAGTTTTGATTGAAGTGTCTCCACCACCAGAGATTTATTCGCCAGGTAAAAACACGTTTATGGATGAAATGCTTCAAATCATTCAAGCAGACAATATTGCAGGTCAATTAGAAGGTTGGGCGAAAATGGATGAAGAAGCCGTTGTTACTGCAAATCCGGATGTTATTGTTACAACTCATGGCTATCGCACAAAGGACCCAATTAGTGAAGTATTAAAGCGCAATGCTTGGGGAGATATTACTGCGATTAAAAATAAGCAAGTTTATAATATAAATTCGGATTTAGTTGACCATCCTGGCCCACGTTTAGTAGAGGGAGTAGAGGAACTTGGTAAAGCAATCTATCCGGAAATCTTTAACTAATAATAAACCTTTAGCTTATATTATTGCCGTTAGTTTTCTACTATTTTCGATGATGGTAGGGATTTCAATTGGTTCAGTTTCGGTTCCTTTTTTCACATTATTTCAAATCTTAGGTAAGGAAGTATTTCATTTACCTATTGCAGCGCAACCAGATATGATGTTTACGAATATTGTTATGAATATTCGCTTGCCACGTGTGCTGTTAGCGGGCTTAGTAGGGGCATCTCTCGCTATTGCGGGAGCTGCCTTTCAAGGTTTGTTACGCAATCCGCTTGCCGACCCATATACACTAGGAGTCTCTTCAGGTGCATCTGTTGGGGCAGTTGCAACGATTTTTCTTGGAATTTCTATACCTGTTTTAGGTAACTTTACACTTCCGATATTGAGCGTAGTCTTTTCGATCGTTACGATTTTTTGTGTGCTGTTTTTTACTAAGAAAATGGATCGCTCGATGAAGGTTGAAACGATTATTTTAACAGGAATTATTTTTAGTTCGTTTTTAAGTGCGTTCATTTCGCTCATGATTGCGTTAACAGGTGAGGAATTACGTCAAATAATTGGTTGGCTCATGGGGAGCGTGTCGATGCGCGGTTGGAGCTATATTGTCATTATCCTGCCATTTTTCGTTATCGGTTCACTTGTTTTAATGATGAATACTCAGGAATTAAATGCCATGACATTTGGGGAGAATCGGGCGAAGCATTTAGGTGTGAACGTACAAAGAAGGAAGTTAACCATTTTAATAGCAGGCTCTGTTTTAACCGGAGCTGCTGTTGCTGTATCAGGGACGATTGGCTTTGTGGGTCTCGTTATTCCTCATATTATTCGGCAAATTTGGGGACCGGATCATAAACATTTATTGCCGTTATCGTTACTCATAGGCAGTGGTTTTTTAATATTAGCTGATTTGGTCGCAAGGATGGTTATATCACCATCTGAATTGCCGATTGGGGTTATTACATCTTTAATTGGTGCGCCAGCATTTGCATTAATTTTACTAAAAAGAAGAAGGCGAGGGGAGAGATAAGATGCTTGAAGTAACGGGGTTATCGGGTGGGTATTATAATCACCCTGTCTTAGATTCGGTTTCTTTTACAGTAAATAAAGGGGAGTTGTTTGGAATACTCGGTCCAAATGGAAGCGGAAAAACAACACTTCTAAGCATGTTAAGCGGCGTGTTAGCTTATAAAGCCGGTACAATTAAAATTAAAGGAACAAGTCTAAAGGAATATTCAGCAAAGCAATTAGCACAAGTGATTGCCGTTTTACCACAGCATTCTTCTCTCGCGTTTTCTTATACGGTGAAAGAAACCGTTTCACTCGGTCGATATGCCCATCAAAAAGGCCTATTTCATTCATGGTCAGATGAAGATGAAGCTGTCGTCCAGAAAGTAATGGAACAGACAGGAGTAGCTGGTTTTAGTGATTATCAGTTTGAACAGTTATCGGGTGGAGAACGACAGCGTGTATTGTTAGCTCAAGCACTTGCTCAAGAACCAGAAATTTTATTTCTAGATGAACCGACGAATCATCTCGATCTTGCCTATCAAAAAGGGCTGCTCGATTTAATGAAAAAGATGGCGATGGAGTATGAGCTAACGGTCATTGCTATTTTTCATGATTTAAATTTAGCTGGTTTATATTGTGATCGTTTAATGCTGCTTGAAAAAGGCCAAGTAAGGGTGAATGACATCCCAAATGAGGTGCTTAAGCAGGAGAGAATTCAGCAAGTGTATCGAACAGAGATTGAAAAGCATCCACATCCAGCGATACCAAGACCGCAAATGTTTATTGTTCCCAATCAGCATGATTCAGAGAAGGACTCAGTTGTGATTAATGAACAATTTTTAACGGTTTCAGATGAAATGGTTCAATTACATGCCCCAATCCCACTGCGGACGATGTCTTCAGGCGTGACTGGTTCTGGAACAGGCTGGCATCAGAAATTCGTGAATCGTCATGTGTCTCATACGTATAGTTGTGAGAATCATGTAGAAGAAATGACGGATTATTTACGAAGTCATGGATTTGAACCGAGTGAAACAGTTGGTATGATGACGGCTGTTTTTTTAGAAGCCGTGTCTTATCGGTTTTTACATGGAGAAAACTTCTCAATCTTTATCGTTGTGACGGCGGGAGTCGGAAACGCAGTTGATGCTTCGCTTGCTGATCAACATTCAGATGCGCCAAGGCCAGGAACGATTAATACGTGGATATTTATCAACGGTCACGTAGCTGAAGAAGCATTCATTCATAGCATTGTCACAGCAACAGAAGCGAAAGTAAAAGCCTTACATGAACTTGGCGTGAAAGATCCAGTCACGAATACATGGGCAACAGGAACATCAACAGATAGTATATTAATCGCCGCTACACAGCGAGGTGAGGGGCTTCACTATGCAGGTACCATTACGCCGCTCGGAAAGCTGATTAGTCGAGGAGTATATGACTGTACAGTTGAAGCGATTGAAAAAAATGAGCGGGTGAAACGAACATGATACTAACTCATCTATATGCGATTACGTTGGCGTTTTTCCTCGATTTAATCATTGGAGATCCGCCTAGATGGCCGCATCCTGTGAAGTGGATTGGTACACTTATTGGTAAATTAGATCAAAAGTGGAATACGGGTCATTATAAGAAACAAAAAGGAATAGGGATGCTAGTGATTGTTTTGCTGCTAGCATTTGGATTAACGTTTGCGGTTACCTATTTAACTTATCAATTACATATGATTGCAGGAATCATTGTGGAAGCGATTTTAATTTTCACAACGATCGCTCAAAAAAGTCTTCGTCAGGCAGGAATGGACGTATTTCGTCCGCTTGTAGAGGGAGATATGTCAGAAGCTCGTTTAAAGCTTTCCTATATCGTTGGTCGTGATACGGATCAGCTGGATGAGGGAGAAATTGTTCGCGGAACAGTTGAAACAGTCGCCGAAAATACGAGTGACGGCATTACAGCTCCTTTATTTTGGGCTCTTATTGGCGGGGCTCCGCTAGCGATGGTGTACCGAGCGATTAATACATGCGATTCGATGGTTGGTTATCGCAATGATAAATACGGAGAGTTCGGCTGGGCATCTGCTAAGTTAGACGATGTTGTGAACTGGATACCAAGTCGATTAACAGGCTTTTTAATGATGCTCGGTTATCCGTCGCGCTATCAGCATTGGAAAAAGCGCTGGTTGATATTATGGGCAGATGCAAAGCGTCATCCAAGTCCAAATAGCGGCTGGACAGAAGCAGCAGTGGCTGCTCTTTTAGGTATTCAACTAGGCGGTCGTAATGTGTATAAAGGAGTGGTTTCTTATCGTGCAAAAATGGGGCAGCCTCTTGTTCCGTTAAAAGCCATTCATATTCATAAGACCATTTCTATTATGCATTTTGCGTCGTTGCTTTTCTTAATACTGCTTTGGTTAGGAGGCTTGACTTATTATGGCGTTACCAACTCATGGAGCTAATCCGCATTACTTATATGAAGCGCTTGGCATGGACATGCCTTTATCCTATGTCGACTTTAGCGCGAACATTAATCCTTTAGGCCCTCCTTCTAGCTTACAAGAGCATTGGTCGCGTCTGTTTAACAGCATAATTCACTATCCAGATCCGCATGCTGTGGAGTTGACGAAGCTTTTAGCCTATAAAGAGCAGCTTCCGGAACATTCTATTCTGGTTGGGAATGGCGGTGCAGAAATGATTACCCTTGTTGCGCGTTTGTTAACGGGCAAGAAGGTACTGATTATTCAGCCTGCTTTTGCTGAATATGCAGAAAGCTGTTACGCTGCCGGCTGTGATGTGAGTTTTTATCAGCTGCAAGAACCGAATTGGGAGTTACATATCGAATCATTGCGTCCGTATTTGCAAAAAAGTGATGCTGTTTTTTTATGTACACCGAATAATCCTACAGGTATTTCCTTCGCGGAAGAATCGGTCCGCGAACTCATTATGGAATGTGAACAAGCGAACTGTATGGTTGTCATTGATGAGGCATTTTATGATTTTACAGAAGATTCTTTTACCTATGCACCACTTCTTGCTCAATATCAGCATGTTATGATTTTACGTTCGTTAACGAAAATTTTTGCCATTCCAGGTTTACGTTTAGGCTATTTATTAGCAGATGCAGAAATGATTCAGCAATTAAAACCGTATAAACCGCATTGGAGTGTTAATGCTATTGCACTAGAGGCCGGGAAGCTCTGTCTTACTGAAGAGATATATGTAGAGAAAACAAGGGCGTATATCCATGAGCAAAAGCAGAAACTATTTTCGTTTTTTGAAGAGTATAAGTTTGATGTTTCTGATAGTTCCATTAACTTTTACCTATTAAAAGATTCAAAAGTTAAAGATTCAACGGCGATGCTGAAATTTTTATTAAGCCGGGGGATTATCCCGCGCCACACGTATAACTTCCCGGGATTGGATGGCAGATGGCTTCGTTTCGCGATTAAAAGTAAACGGGATAATGAAGTATTGATGGAGGGATTACGTGAATGGCGAAAGCAGCACTCTACTTTATAACAGGTGGCGTCAGAAGTGGAAAGAGCCGCTTTGCCGAACAAACTGCACAAGAATGGGCTATAGAGCAACACGCCACTCTTCATTATTTGGCATGTGGACGAGTATTTGATGCTGAAATGGCAGAGCGTGTAAATAGACATCAAGAAGATCGTGAGAAAAGTCCGATTCCATGGAAAACTTGGGAATTCCCTACTGATATTGAGAGAATCGTAGATGGAATCAATCAAGATTCCGTTGTTTTACTAGATTGTTTAACAACGCTTGTGGATAATGAATTATTTACACAGCAAAAGCCGCTTGAAGCGGAGTTTTTAGAAGAGACTTTCATAAAAATTATGAATGGTATTGAAGAAATTCAGCGTCACGCTGCTTGTTTGATTATTGTAAGCAATGAAGTGATTCAAGAACCAATTTTCCACAACGAATTTCTGCATACATATGCGAAAATGTTAGGCTTGCTTCATCAAGCCATTGTAGAACGTGCTGATGCAGCGTACATGGTTGAGTGGGGGATACCGGTTATGAAAAAAGGAGGAACGCCAATATGAGTGCACTGATTGGGTTTCTGATCAACCTGCAATTTTTAACGGTTATTCCGCTAAAAAAAGCACTGCCAATGGAGAAACCATTTATCCATCGTGCCATTCAAACATTTCCTCTAGTAGGAGTGTTACTCGGCCTGGTAATGGGAGCTGTTTTATATGCAATGGTTGAATGGACTCCGTTTTCAACGCTTTCAATCGCTTTTGTTCTTTGGTTATTAACAATTGTGTTAACCGGTGGTCTACATTTGGACGGCTGGATTGATACGAGCGATGCATTTTTTTCCTATCAGGATAAAGAACGACGTTTAGAGATTATGAAAGATTCGCGTACAGGTGCTTTTGGTGTTATTTCGGTTATTGTGCTGCTTGCTATGCGTTTCTTATTTATTTATGAGATTGTTGACCGATTAACCGTTTGGAGTTATTTTCTCATCATTATTATGCCGTTTTTAAGCAAGTGTGTGATGGGCTATTTGCTTTGTAAAATGCCACTTGCTAAACAAGAAGGCTTAGGGGCCTTTTTTCAAAGTGCTGCTCGCAAAAATAGTCTGCACGTTTATTGGTTATATTTACTGGCAAGTGCTGTGATAGCTTTTGTATTAGGAACGAAACTCGGTATTTTATTAATGATTCTTATGATAGCAAGCGGTTTATTTTTGCTATTTCTTAAGAAGAAAATTGTGCAATGGTATGGCGGAATCACTGGGGATGTATTAGGTGCATCAGTAGAAGGAGTGGAATTGTGGTTATGGTTCATTCTGTGGCTATTACATTACTTCGTCACGGGCTAACAGAGGCTAACGAGCGCAAGGCCTATCTTGGTTGGACAGATTCTCCTCTAAGTGAAGGCGGCAAGGCAGACATTCAGGCATTAGCCGGCTGTTTTGATACATATGAACATGTCATCTCCAGTGATTTGCCTCGTTGTGTAACAACTGCACAGCTCCTATTTCCGAATGCCTCTATTATATCAGACTTTGCTTTTCGTGAAATGAATTGGGGACTTTGGGAAGGAAAAACGTATGAACAATTGAAGGAAGATTCATACTATCAAGCTTGGTTGGAAAACCCAATGAAAGCGGATGTTCCGAATGGGGAAAGCTATCCTGTTTTTTCGGAAAGAATCAGGGAAGCTTGGCGAAATCTTAACATTGAAAAAGCAGAGAATATCGCCATTATGACACATGGCGGCGTAGTTCGTGAATTGTTAGCCCATTATGCCCCTGAGGAAAAGTCATTTTGGGATTGGCAGATTCCCCATGCAGGTGGGTATAAATTGTTTTGGAATGATAAAGAAGCATGGAGGAGGGGAGAGCGATGCACTTCGTTACGGGTGGTGCCTATAATGGAAAAGCAAAATGGGTAAGGAATTATTACTCTGAGAAGGCGCCAGTTCAATGGATATCTGCTTATCAAGATGAAGCACTTCCCTTTGATTTTGATGAAGATTTTGTTGTATTGCAGGGAGTCGAGATGTGGCTTCGAAACGATATACAAGAGCAAACGGCAGAGGCAATTCGCATAAAATGGCAGGAAATCATCAAACGATGGCGAATATGGGAAGAGGAGAAAAAAACAAGGTGTTGTATTATCATTGGAGCGGATATTACAAAAGGAATTGTCCCAATTGAAGCGTGTAATCGAACTTGGCGCGATGCTTCCGGCTGGTTTTTTCAAGATATAGCTGCTGCTTCTAGCCGCGTTGACATCATTTGGTATGGAATAGCTCAACAAGTAAAATAGAGGAGGAATTTTTTTATGAAGATTTACACACGTACAGGTGATAAAGGACAAACAAGTGTGATTGGCGGTCGTTTAGATAAAGACGATATTCGAGTGGAGTCTTATGGTACAGTTGACGAAGTGAATAGTTATATTGGGCTTGCGGTGACGGAGTTAGATCCTGCTGTTTTCGCTGATGTATTAGCAGATCTTGAAAAAATTCAACATGAGCTATTTGACTGTGGCGGCGACTTAGCAACCATTTCTGAAAAAGCACCGAAAAAGTTAACGGATGAAGCGATTACATATTTAGAAGAGAGAATTGATGCATTTATCGTAGAAGCTCCAGCATTAGAGCGATTTATTTTACCAGGAGGATCAAAGGCAGCGGCAACAATTCACCTTGCTCGTACAGTGACTCGTCGTGCAGAACGATTGGTTGTTGCCCTTGTGAAAACGGGAGCTGCCGTGTCTCCTTTAGCACTTCAATATTTAAATCGCTTATCAGATTATTTATTTGCAGTTGCACGCGTTATTAACTTCCGTTTAGGTGTGAGCGATGTAGAATATGCGCGTAGTGCGAATGTATTCCGCGGCGGAAAAAGAAAGGAACGCGAGACAGAATAAGCGTTTAGATTAAAGGAGTTCTTGTTTTTTATGGCTAGTAAAACAAATGCGATGCGTCTTCTTGATGCAAAGAAAATCGACTATCAGATGATGAGCTATGACAATAAAGACGGCAAAATTGATGGCTTGTCGGTTGCTGAGAAAATTGGAAAAAATCCTGAGTCAGTGTTTAAAACGTTAGTTGCTCATGGTGCCCCGCAGCATGTATATGTCTTTGTCATTCCAGTAGGAGAAGAACTAGATTTGAAAAAGGCAGCTAAAGCAGCGGGCGAGAAGAAGATTGAAATGCTTCATGTCAAAGATCTTCTAAAATGGACGGGCTATATCCGCGGTGGCTGTTCTCCGATTGGGATGAAGAAGCTATATCCAACCTTTGTGGATGATAGTGCTAAAAATCTTGATACCATCATTGTCAGCGGTGGGAAAATTGGTACGCAAATTGAACTAACTCTTGAAAATTTAATAGCTGCGACTGAGGTGAAAGTGGAAGCATTAACGAAATAGAGGCTATCTTTTTGGATAGCCTTTTTGCTGTTTCTATGAATAGCTGATGGAAAACCATACTTATTAAAAGGTAGGCATTCACCTATCCATTCTGTTTTGCATACCCTATCCTGAAGCAACACATCTGGTTAAAGAGGAGAGTGTGTTCAAAGTGACAGGAAAAGCATTGCATTACTTTGCCGGGGGAAATACAGCAAGAGGTTATTTTAGCTTATACGAATCTAATTTCGCTGAGTTAGAGAAGATCTTTATTTTAAAAGGCGGCCCAGGGATGGGAAAATCAACGTTAATGAAAAAATTAGCGAATGAATGGCTAGAAAAAGGCTATGATGTAGAGTATATTCATTGTTCTTCCGATCCAGATTCGATTGATGGTGTTATTTTTCCGGCTTTAAAAATTGGGATTGTGGATGGAACAGAGCCGCATGTCGTAGAACCGAAAGCACCAGGAGCTATTGAAGAATATGTGAACTTAGGTCATGCATGGAATTCACAGCAGTTAGTTGCGGAAAAAGCAGAGATTCTTCGTTTAATGAAGGAACGGCAGGAAGCTTATGAGAGGGCTTACAAATATTATGCTGAGGCACTAGCTGTTCATGATGAATGGGAAGAAATATATATTGCCAATATGGATTTTGAAAAGTTAAATGCATTAACAGGGAAATTAAAAACAAAGTTCTTCGGTGATATTTTCTTGAATAAGAAAGCAGATGTACGACATCGTTTTCTAGGAGCTGCTACACCGATTGGGGCTGTGGACTATGTTCCTAATTTAACGGAAGGTTTGCCGAAACGTTATTTCTTAAAAGGAAGACCTGGTTCAGGAAAATCGACGCTGTTGAAAAAGCTTGCCACGACAGCGGAGAATAGAGGCTTTGATGTTGAAATCTATCATTGTGGATTTGATCCAAATAGTTTGGATATGGTGATTGTTCGGGAGCTTGGAATGGCGATTTTTGATAGTACAGCTCCTCATGAATATTTTCCAAGTCGTGCAGGCGATGAAATTATCGATTTATATAAGGTTGCTATTTTACCTGGAACAGACGAAATTTATAGTGACCAAATTAAAGACGTTTCAGCTATATATCGTGCAAAGATGAATGATGGAACAGCTAGTTTATCCGAAGCGAAGAAGCTGCATGATGAGATAGAAAAGATTTATCAAAGAGCGATTGACTTTACGATTATTGATGATATTCAAAAGGATATGGAAACGGATATCCTCGATTTAGCAAAAGGAAATACAATTAAGTCGATTTTGCATTAATTAATAGCCAATGCCGTATTCTTCAATAGAGTACGGTATTTCTTTATTAGGTCATATGACTAAATATTATGGACTTGCTAGATTTTAGCTTAACTTTTGCAAATTACCACTAGACAAGTGTGAAAAACAGGAGTATAGTTACCTAGATAACTATAGTAGTGGATGAGCTTACCAATATATTTAATCATATGTTATTAAATGCTATAGAAAGGAAGAAGGAGAGTAGTTAATTTATGAGTCACAAACCGAAATTGTGGACGAAAGATTTTATTATCGTTTCGTCGACAAACTTTTTTATTTTTTTAACTTTTTATTTATTAATGGTTACATTAACCGCTTATACACTAAAGGAGTTTCAGACCTCCCCGAGTCAAGCAGGGCTTGCCTCTAGTATATTTGTGCTTGGAGCTGTTCTAGTTCGTCCAATTGCAGGGAAGACCATTAATCGAATTGGTCGGAAGAAGATGCTGATCTTGTCGCTTGTGTTATTTCTTATTGCCTGCATTCTTTATTTTTTTACAAATAGTTTAGCTCTTTTATTCTTGAATCGTGTTATTCATGGGATTGCTTTTGGTATTGCGACGACTGCTACAGCAACAATTGCCGCTGAAATTATTCCAGCCGAAAGACGTGGTGAAGGCACGGGTTACTTCTCGATGAGTATGAATATAGCGATGGGAATTGGTCCTTTTATCGGGTTAATGATTACACAATATTTAAGCTATACATTCGTATTTTTCGCTGTAACAGCCTTCTCAGTTGCTGGCTTATTAGCGACACTATTTATACGCATTCCATCGTTGACTTTTACAGAAGAGAAAACGGAAAAAGGATTAAAATTAGGTGATTTCTTTGAGAAAAGTGCTCTTCCTGTTTCATTGTTAATGGCGATTATTGGATTTGTTTACTCAAGTGTTTTATCGTTTTTAACAAGTTACGCACAGGAGATTCATTTAGTTAGTGCAGCAAGCTTTTTCTTTGTAATGTTCTCTGTCTTTTTATTATTATCCCGTCCGTTTACGGGCCGTTGGTTTGATCAATATGGGGAGAATGCAGTTATTTATCCAGCGATTCTATTGTTTGCCATTGGGCTCGTTTTACTAAGTCAGGCTTATATAGGATCAGTGTTATTAATTGCTGGGGCTCTTATTGGAATTGGTTATGGTACATACCAATCAAGCGCTCAGGCGATTGTGGTGAAAAAGGCACCTTCGCATCGAATGGGTTTGGCAACCTCCACATTCTTCTTATTTACAGATTTAGGGGTTGGAGTAGGTCCGTTCTTATTAGGTTTTCTGGTACCTTCTATAGGCTTTCGTGGTTTATATGTCATAATGGCGATCAGTGCCTTTGCTTGCCTTGTTGTGTATTATTTCCTTCATGGAAAAAAAGCATCGAGCCAAACAGGTAAACGATTGCATGCTGAAAATTTTTAAAAGCGGTATAAAAGATATCATAAGGGGACATACTATTGACGTAATTGAATTTTTCCAAAAGTATTCCCCCTTTTCTCCGCCTGTAATTATATTTACAGGCGTTTTTTTTGATTGAAAAATGTACTTTGATATAGCTGATGATTTTAAGAGGATAGTATAATGATAACTAGGCCTTTTTCCAAAAGGTGAGTGAAAGGCGAATTTTCTAATGAGGAAATATTAGGCGGTTATATCTTTGGAGGTGGAGCAATGCCTTTTTACAATAAATTTTTTCACCATTATCTACAAGTATCTCGATTCTTTACGAAGAAATTAAATGAGCATCTTTCTAAAATAGATTTACATCAAGCTCAATGGTCGGTTATTTATTATTTACATGAGTTTGGGACGGCCACGCTTGTTGAAATTAGCACTTATTTAAATGTGGAAAAACCAACTATAACAAGGACCGTTAATCGTTTAGAAGAGCGAGGGTTTATTGAACAAATTCCGGGAAAAGACAAGAGGGAACGCCGTATTCAGTTGACGGACTTAGGTGTACATACATATGAGGGAGGTAAAAAGATAGTCGATGAATTTGAACAAAATATTATGAAAGATATTCCTGAAAATGATCGTGAAGTAACAAGGCGAACTTTGAGGAGTCTACAGAAAAATTTAAAAGAAAGTGGAAAGTAAAGACAACCTGCCAATGGCGGGTTGTCTTAAAATTTATATGTCCACATACGTTCTTCCATAAGTTGAGAAATGAATTCTACTTCTTTGTTGGCGACTTGTTCTTCCCAATTTGCTAGAAGTGCCTCTGTTTGAGAACGATGTGCTTTCATGGCAGCTAGTTTTTTATCTTGAACAGAACGAATATCGTGTACAATATCTGGATTTCCTAATTCATCTAGGCAGTTGTTTGAAAAAGCTACACAATGGAGCTTTGGACGCTCATCTTCTGACATTCTTGCAATAGCTCGTACAACAGCTCTTCCTGTTGCTTCGTGATCAGGATGCACGCTGTAACCTGGATAGAATGTAATTACTAAAGAGGGTTGAAGTTCATCGATAGCTTCTGTAATCATGTTTGTTAGCTTTTCGTCATCCTCAAATTCAACCGTTTTATCACGTAGTCCCATCATTCGTAAATCTTGAATCCCAACTGCTTTAACAGCATTCAGGAGCTCTTGCTTACGAATAGTTGGAAGTGATTCTCTCGTTGCAAATGGCGGGTTGCCAAGATTGCGCCCCATTTCACCTAATGTTAAACACATGTATGTAACAGGCGTACCAGCTTGAATGTGTAGAGCGAGCGTTCCGGCAACAGCAAACGATTCGTCATCAGGGTGCGGGAACACGACTAAAATATGTTTTTCCTTTTCCAATATTATCTCTCCTTCCATTCCTTATTCAAACGGACTGTAACTAAGCTGTAAGGCAACAGCTAGCTTGCCTGTATAATCAAGTCCGGCTAATAATAATCTACCTGATTGATCCACCTCAAAATGAGTTAAACCTTCTGCATAAATCCAGCCGATAGAAAGTTTTAAGCCAACCCGGTATGGGCCTTCACCAATGATTTTTCCATGTTCATATTGAACAAGGGCATTTCTAATATAAGCACCTGCTGAGAAGAACGCTTCATTATGATGGCTGGCATAGGCTCCATTTGTTGTCTCCAAATGAAGATAAACATCCTGCTTAGCAAAGGAGTCAATGACAGCCTGTACTTCTTTTAAATCAATAGATTTCATCGATTTTCCCCCCTATATATGAAAGTGAAAAGGCCGCTCTATATATTGGAGCAAGCCTTTTATGATGATGTAGATTCATTATTGAGTTACTTTGTTTGGCGTGCCATATTTATGATAGGCTCCATGATTAACTGGACCTACATATTCATTCATTTTCCAAGAATGACGTACAGCTTCAGTAATGAAGTCTTTTGCTGTATAAATCGCTTCTTTTACTGATTTTCCTTCTGCCAGTTGAGCTGTAATTGCTGCTGAAGATGAGCAGCCAGCACCATGTGTATTTGTTGTTTCAATTTTTTCGGATTCTAAAATTTCAAACTCTTTGCCATCGAATAAAAGGTCGATTGCTTTATCGTGGTCTAATTTGTTTCCACCTTTGATAAGGACATATTTTGCACCAAGCGCATGAATTTTTTCTGCCGCTTGTTTCATATCCTCGATCGTTTTAATAGGTGCTGTTCCAGCTAATTGTGCCGCTTCGAAAAGGTTCGGTGTAACGACTGTTGCTCTTGGTACAAGCACGTCGCGAAGAGCAATAGCTGTTTCAGGATGAAGCACTTCATCTTCACCTTTACATACCATAACAGGGTCAATTACGACTTTATCTAATTTTAGTTCGTCTATTTTTCGAGCAACGAGTTCAATAATTTCTACTGAACCGAGCATACCTGTTTTCATTGCGTCGATGCCGACAGATAAGATCGTTTCCATTTGTGCTTCTAATACGTTAACAGGTGTTGGGAATACGTTATGTGCCCAACCGTTTTTTGGATCCATTGTTACAATCGTTGTCAGTGCAGACATTCCGTAAATGCCGAATTCTTGGAATGTTTTTAAGTCAGCTTGAAGACCAGCGCCCCCGCTAGAATCTGAGCCAGCTACTGTCATCGCTTTTTTCATAGTCATATGTGTGACCCCCTTAGGAGAATTAAAATCTGTATGATATTATACCCAATATCCTTGTTTTAGAATATACCATTATTTCCATTCTGTAAAATGAAGAAGAACTTTGTTTTCGCTTATATGATAGGTAATAATGAGAGATAAAAAGGAGGGTGAAAATGATAAACCACGTGTTAGCAAAAGATTGGCAAGTTCTTTTAGAAAAAGAATTTAGAAAACCATATTATATGGAGCTCGAACATTTCTTGGAGCAAGAGTATGAACAGCATCATGTATATCCGAAGGCTGAGAACATTTACCAGGCCCTTCAATTAACCCCTTATGAAGAGGTGAAAGTTGTTATTCTTGGGCAAGACCCGTATCATGGTCCAAATCAAGCGCATGGTTTAAGCTTTTCTGTTCAACCTGAAGTGAAAATTCCGCCATCTTTAAAGAATATCTATAAGGAGCTGCATCAAGATATAGGCTGTTCCATTCCGAATAATGGTTATCTCATTGAATGGGCTAAGCAAGGGGTGCTGCTGTTAAATACTGTTTTGACGGTACGAGAAGGAGAGGCAAATTCTCATCGTGGGAAGGGCTGGGAGACGTTCACGACAGAAGTGATTCGTTTGTTGAATGAACGAGAAAAGCCGATGGTGTTTATTCTATGGGGGAAACCAGCTCAAAGTAAAATGTCTCTCATTGATATAGAGCGTCATAAAGTTTTAACAGCTCCACATCCAAGTCCGCTCTCAGCTAATCGAGGTTTCTTTGGGAGCCAGCCTTTTTCGAAGACAAACGCCTATTTAAAGCAATGGGGTATGCAAGAAATCGATTGGCAAATTTCAAATCGGTAAAGGGAAGGGAGAAACCGGTTAATGAAAAGGGTAAATTGTATGGCATGTAAGCATTATTTTGTCACATGGGATATGAAATTTCCGAAAGGGTGTCGCGCTTTTCAATTTAAAACACCAAACTTACCATCTCTAGATGTCTTTCGCTCGTCAGGAGAAGTGTGTCTGAAATTTGAAGATAAGCGAAAGAGGGGGAAAATCTAGCATGCACATTGTTTCTGTTGAAGGGGAATTTTTGATATGCTAAATAAGACCTAATAGGCGAGGTGAATAGAATTGCAAATCTCATCGAAGCAAGTGTTAGAAAAGATGGAGGAGCTTGTTGCAAAGGCAAAGCAGGCAGACTCTGAAGACGCATTAAAAGGATACATAATGGCTGTACAAGCACTGTGTGAGGTGATGGTGAATGAGCAGCCGTCAACTTCTCCACTGCACATAAGTCAACCCGTGAAGCAGATGACGACTGTGCAACATACAACAGCAGTCCCTATAACAGAGCGAGTAAAGGTAGAAGGGGCTAACGGAAGTTCGTTATTGGATTTTTAAACATAGAGGAGAGATAAGATGAAGCTGTTTATTATTTTAGGAGCGATCAATGGGTTTCTAGCGGTCGCTTTAGGAGCATTTGGAGCACATGGTTTAGAAGGGAAAATTCCGGATAAATATTTGAATATATGGGGAAAAGCCGTTCAATATCAAATGTTTCATGCAGGTGGTTTACTAGCGATTGGTTTACTTGCCGGAAAAGTTTCGGGTTCTCTTATTAATTGGTCTGGCTGGCTGATGTTTGCAGGGATTATTATTTTCTCAGGCAGTCTATACGTCTTAGCTGTGACACAGATTAAGGTATTAGGTGCCATTACGCCAATTGGTGGGGTTGCTTTCTTAGCAGCATGGGTTCTTATGATTATTGCGGTCTATAAATTGTAAAAATCAAAAAGCTGGTGAAAGGTTTATGCCTTTCACCAGCTTTTTTTATCTCGGTGGGAAGGAGGTTAAATTGGAACCACCTCCAAATGGATATTCATATTCAATTTCTTCATCAAATGTAATGTAGTCTACGTATACCATTGGAATTAAGTAACGTTGTCCGCTTTGTGGATCACTAAGAATGAGATGGTCACGTCCAGCCGCTTCAATAATCCCTTTGAATTTTTTTGCATTCCATTCTCTGTTATTCTCAAAAGTTGCATAAACGGTGGCAAGCTTTCCTTTATTTAAGCGGAGAATGTTTTCAATATAAGATTGTTCGACAGGAAGCATACCAGGGACTTCAGGTCCTCCTGGAGGCTGGCCTGTTGGTAAGGAACCTTGCGAACCTGCTTGTTGTTGCGGAAAAGGTGCTTGTTGCTGTTGCTGTTGCGGTGGAAAAGGTGCCTGCTGTTGTGGAAAAGACATTTGCTGCTGTGGCATATACCCTTGTTGATAGCCTTCCCCTTGTCTATAAGCAGCATCTGGACTTTCAAAAGGCGGGTAAGGACCGCCATAAGGATACACTCCATAAGGGTTTGGGTTATTATTTTGTGACATGGTATTCCCTCCTAATTAATCAATATTTAAAAGGTTTGAGAAACACTTGGGCATTCGGATTGTGTTGGTTGGGAAGGCAGTATGTTGTATAAAGATTAGTAAGTGATAAGCTGTTAAAATTATCACTATTTCAAATTTATGGGGGAAAGGGTTGGATTATGCTAGAAGAAATTTTAATTTCATATGGAATATGAAAAGCCCTCGAATAATCGAGAGCTCACTTAATGCACTTGCACGTTTCTTAATGTCTAGCTCCAACGGCTGATTGATCGAGCCGTTTCTGCTTTTCTTAATTAAACATATAGGAAGGATGGAATAGATTCTTCTGTTAAAATATTTCCAACGAAGAACGAACCGAACTCTCCATAGCGAGCGCTTACTTCATCAAAGCGCATTTCGTATACTAATTTCTTAAATTGAAGTACATCATCTGCAAAAAGTGTAACACCCCATTCGTAGTCATCAAAACCGACAGAACCCGAAATGATTTGTTTTACTTTTCCTGCATAGCTGCGGCCAATCATACCGTGAGAACGCATTAAGCTTTTGCGCTCATCCATGCTAAGCATGTACCAGTTATCATCTCCTTGGCGACGCTTATCCATTGGATAGAAGCATACATGTTTGGCTTTTGGCAGAGTTGGATATAGTCGAGCGCGTACATGTGGATTTTGATACGGATCTTCCCCGTCTCCACCTGCTAAGTAGTTGCTTAACTCAACGACAGAAACATAAGAATAGGCTGGAATTGTATATTCAGCCAGCTTTGTTTTATTGAATTCATTTTCAATCGCATTTAATTCTTCCATTGTAGGACGAGCAAACATAAGCATAAAGTCTGCTTTTTGACCAACGATTGAATAAAGAGCGTGACTTCCTTCATTGTTGCTTTGTGTTGTATTCCATTTGTCTAGTAAACCTTGGAATTCTGAAATCGCTAATTGGCGTTCATCGCTCGAAAGCGTTTTCCAAGAAGCCCAATCAATTAGGCGAAAATCGTGCAAACAATACCAACCATCTAGAGTTTGTGCTGCTTCACTCATTACAATCACTCCTAAAGTGTTAAGATACCTTTAATATAACATAGTTTTCATAATAGATTTGTCTTTAAACAATCAATTGACAATGTTCGAAAAAATTTCATAAATAGAGTTTTCCCATTAAGGGAATCATTTAAAACCATGAAAATAGTTTGAAAGCGGTTTAATAAGTATGGAATTTTAATACATCCTAGAGTATTCTTAAGTTATACCAAAAACCATACGTTTCTCGCCATACATAATGAGCGAACAGAGAAGGGAATCGTATACATTAAGGAGGATGTAGCAATGAGTGATTTATTTAAGATTTTAGAAGAGAAGATCTCTAAAGAAAATGTAAAAATCGTCTTTCCAGAAGGATTAGATGAGCGTATCCTTGCCGCTGCAGCTCGACTTGCCAACGAGAAATTATTAACTCCAATTTTAATTGGAGACATCGAAGAGATTCAGCAGAAAGCGGATCAATTAAAGGTTTCTTTAGAATCGGTAGAATTGTATGATCCGAAAAAATATCCAGACATGGATAAAATGATTGCAGCTTTTGTAGAAGTTCGAAAAGGAAAGGTGACAGAGGAGCAAGCGCGCCAAATCCTATTAGATGGAAACTATTTCGGCACGATGCTTGTTCATCTGAATGATGCACATGGAATGGTAAGCGGTGCTGCGCACTCTACAGCTGATACGGTTCGTCCAGCTCTTCAAATTATTAAAACAAAGCCTGGTATTCAAAAAACCTCTGGTGTATTTATTATGGTGCGCGGGGAAGAGAAATACGTATTCGCAGACTGTGCCATCAATATTTCTCCAGATAGCCAAGATTTAGCTGAAATCGCGGTGGAAAGTGCGAAAACAGGTCAAATGTTTGATATTGAGCCACGTGTAGCTCTATTAAGCTTTTCAACAAAGGGATCTGCTGTTTCACCTGAAACAGAAAAAGTCGTTAAAGCTGTACAGCTAGTACATGAGATGGATCCACAGCTTGTTGTCGATGGTGAAATTCAATTTGACGCTGCCTTCATACCAGCTGTTGCAAAAAGTAAAGCACCGAATTCACCTCTTCACGGAAACGCTAATGTATTCGTTTTTCCAAGTCTTGAAGCGGGTAATATCGGCTACAAAATGGTTCAACGTCTTGGCAATTTTGAAGCAGTCGGTCCAATTTTACAAGGCCTTAATCGCCCAGTTAATGATTTATCCCGCGGTTGCAGCGAAGAAGACGTGTATAAATTAGCAATTATTACAGCGGCTCAGTCACTTTAAGTGGTGTGGATAAATTGTTGATAACTTATTGAAGGGGAGATCGATATGCGTGAGACAGATTCTTTGTTAGTGCAGCGAGAGTGGAGAGTGATTGACCAGTCATCTCTCGGTTCAAAGTTTCATGCGTTGGAGTCCTTTGCGATGGATGATACGCTTTGCGCTTTAGTTGGGGCAGAGCAAACGACCGCTGTTGCTAGAGCATGGGTTCATCATCAAACCGTCGTATTAGGCATTCAAGATACAAAGCTTCCTTTTCTTAAACAAGGTATTGATGTGTTGGATAGACATGGTTTTCAAGCGATTGTTCGAAATTCAGGGGGGCTTGCTGTTGTACTAGATGAGGGTGTATTAAATCTATCATTAGTTTTTCCTGAAACAGAACATCGAATTGATATCAATCGTGGTTACGACACAATGTGGGACTTAATTAGGCTTATGTTTGCTGATTTTGCGGTAGAGATTGAAGCGAAAGAGATTGTTGGTTCTTATTGTCCTGGCAGCTACGATTTAAGCATTGCTGGTCAAAAATTCGCGGGTATTTCACAGCGCCGTATTCGAAATGGCGTTGCTGTTCAAATCTATCTTTGTGTCAGTGGAAGCGGCTCTAAACGAGCACAGCTAATCAAAGAGTTTTATCATGCAGCGCTTGCGGAGACAAAAACGAAATTTACATATCCGGATATTCAACCCGATGTGATGGCATCCCTAGAAGAATTACTTCAAACCCGTCTTACGATATCTGATGTAATAAAGCGCTTTTTACAAGTACTCCAAACACATACTGGACAAGTTCAGATGCTACCTCTAACCGTGGAAGAGCAACCATTATTTGAGTCTTATTTAACAAGAATTAAAGAGAGAAATGACAAGGCGATGCCAAAGTAAGAAAAGTAGAAGGTATCTGGAGCAAGATATCAAGAAAAGAGAAACTGGCTCGTTTAGATTAATCACAGAGAAGAGTCATCGAAAGAGAGAAATTCCCTTTCGGTGACTCTTCTTTTTTCAAAAGTGTAGTATAATCATTCTTCCATGAGCAAATTGTAATGGCGCGGAATGGAATACTAACAGCCGCCATAGTGAGATTGAGTAAATAAAAAAGACGATCCCCCTTGAATGAATATTAGAGAATCGCCCTATAGTCGAATGAATTTAGATTATAAATTATTCTTTTTAAAGTAATCTAAAAATGCATGGGAAATTTCAATTCCTTGATAAAAAAGAAAGCTAAATGCTGTAAGTGAAAAGAACCCCATCATTAAAAAACGAATCCACATATATATTCCCCCTTGTAATTTTTTTAAAAAAAATCAAGGAGTACGTATTAGATAATTCGCCTGATAAAAAATGGGTGTAAAGAAAATAAGTTTATTGCGGGTTTGAGTTAATAAGACATTGAATGAGATAAAAACAAGAGATAAATAGATAAAGAATTGTAAAATATTTATTGGAGTGAAAGGATGTTTCTTATTATCATCTTTTGAAGGAAAGTCTTGGACGTCCCCATTAAAGGCGGTGATTGCTTTGCTTTCATGCAAATCTAAAGCTTTCGTATTTTCGCCCGTATATTGAGTAACTAAGAAGGACAAAAAGACAAGCAGCAATACGCCATAAAAAACTTTTGTTTTTCTCATCTTTCCATCCCTCCTTAGAAAAGTATACATTTATTATAAGGGCTCTTTATGTGTAAGTAAACAGATTATTCCGAAAATTATGAAGAATTATGGAGACTATTTAGGGAATTTTATGAAAAAAGTTAAGTTTCTATATAAGAGTCGTGTGTTCTTTGGGGATACACAAGTTTTAAGATTCATTTATATGATAAAAAACTCTGTTTATTCTCTTCCATATTGTTAAGAGGATAAACAGAGTTTTAGTTATTTTAAACTGCTCATAGGCAGTAGTTTATGTTGAAAGGAAAAGACGTATCTTATTACCGTACATGTTCAACTTGTTAAAGGGGCATAAGAATGTTTATTTGAATACGCTGTTGATTTGGCTCCTGCTCATGTGGGATTACGGTCTCACCCGCCTTTCAGCTACGCTAAAAGGCAGCTCTAGCTCCATGAAACAAAGAGAAAACAGGGGCCAAAAAATTAGATAAGAGACTGTCGAAAACCAAATTGTTTATATATAACCTTTTTCTATACTATCTTTCGTTTAGTATACATTCAGATAGTATAAGAAAATCTTGCTCTCTTATTCCGCCATTTTTTCTAAATTTCCATTGCGGTCCATTTTAAATTTCGTTGTTGGGCGCTCATCTTCTTCTAATAAAACAAGCTTTCTTGCCCGGTTCATAATCTTCATCAGAGTTTCATAATCTTCTTGAATTAAGCCCGTATTTTGTTCTAAATGATTAACTTTCCCTTCAAGTTCTTCATTCCGCTTTTTTAATTCTTTAATTTCAAGCTTTAAACGTTCATTCTCTGTTTTTAACACTTCCGCTTGCAGCATACGTCCATTCATTGTTTCGAGGAATGAAATGACTGTATCGAGTGTCAGTGTTGTTTCTGTGAGTGCATAATTGTGAACCGTAGTTTCCGCTTTACCGTCCTCATAATTGCTAGTTTCTAATGTTAGTTCAACTTCATTAGGCTCGCCTTTTGGTACAGTAATGTCTGCTATAGTAGGGGTAGGTGGTGTATATAATAACTTCTTCTTTCCACCTTGGTCTTTTCCTAAAATTCTTTGACGTTGCTTTCGTTGTTTTTTGGCGAGTGATAGAGCTTTATCATAGTTATGACGAACAACCGCATTCCAGCGAAAACCGCATGCAGCTGAAGTCCGGTTTAATTTGTCGCCCACCTCTTCAAAAGCATTTAATTGTGTGCTTCCTTCACGAACATGACGTAGTACCGTCTCTGCTAATAATAAATCGTCTTCTTCTGTCCAAGCATCTTGCCGAATTTTCATAAGCGCATACTTCCTTTCTTGTACTATCTAAAAATGATAAATTGATGATATTGAAGTTTAGGAACATTGTTGTATTTTACTAATCAGTTTGGACAGGTTCGGGAAATTTTATTCATAAAAGTTAAAAGGATAGTAGTTTTTATTTGACTGCTTTAGATTGTTACTCATATATGACTTTTGTAAAAAGTAGGAAAAGGAGCGTATATTCGGTGCATGTTCACCTCTTGAAATAAACAAGTAGAAGCGGTAAAATACCATTTAGTTATTTAAATATAAATATAAAGAGTAGATTGTTTATATATAGAAAGGATGGTAAACGAAGGATGGCTAATGAATTCCGAGTGTGTGATGACTGCCAGGCAGTTAATATCAAAACTTTGGTACCTCGTTTACAAAAGCTAGACCCGGATGCAAAGATTGAAGTGGGCTGCCAATCCTATTGTGGTCCAGGAAGAAAGAAATCTTTTGCTTTTGTGAATAATCGTCCAGTAGCAGCGCCAACAGAAGATGAGTTAATGGATAAGATAGATAAGAAGCTTAAATAATGTACTGTATCATCATCACCTCGTAGTTGATTGGCGTGGTGATTTTTTATCGCGAATGCATAGGTAGGATGCCTCTTTAATAGAAGATTTATTCCAGACTTCTTACAATTTTAGCCGCATTTCTTGCTGTAAAGATAGGCTTTTAAAGGGAAACAAGCTATAATTGATAGAAATGATTTTAAAAAAGAGAGGCGCTTATGAAGTATTCCCATGAAAAATTAATGGAAGAGAAAGTGTTTAAAGATCCAGTGCATCGCTATATTCACGTTCGTGATCGGGTGATTTGGGATTTAATAGGGACGAAGGAATTTCAACGATTGCGTCGAATTAAGCAGCTAGGTACAACTTATTTGACATTTCATGGAGCTGAACATAGTCGGTTTAATCATTCACTTGGTGTGTATGAAATTGTGCGTCGTATTGTAGATGATGTATTTGTGAATCGACAAGAATGGAAGCAGGAGGAACGGCTTCTTTCTTTATGTGCGGCTCTTTTGCATGATTTAGGGCATGGGCCATTCTCTCATTCTTTTGAAAAAGTATTTAATTTGGACCATGAGCAGTTTACTCAGCAAATTATTCTTGGTGATACAGAAGTGAATGCTGTGTTAAAAAAAGTGGCGGAGGATTTCCCGAAAAAAGTCGCAGAAGTTATTGCCAAAACATATGCAAATAAGTTAGTTGTCAGTTTAATTTCAAGCCAAATTGATGCAGATCGTATGGATTACTTGCAGCGTGATGCGTATTTTACAGGTGTTAGCTACGGCCATTTTGATATGGAGCGGATTCTGCGTGTTATGCGTCCTCGCGAAGAGCAGGTTGTTATTAAGCAAAGCGGGATGCATGCTGTGGAAGATTACATCATGAGTCGTTATCAAATGTATTGGCAAGTCTACTTTCATCCAGTAACGCGCAGTGCGGAAGTGATTTTAACAAAGATTTTGCATAGAGCGAAATACTTATCGGAGTCAGGCTATACGTTCGCTCAAGAGCCTGTCCATTTTTATTCGATGTTTAACGGGCATGTGACGTTAGCGGATTATTTAAAAATGGATGAAGCCGTGATGCTCTATTATTTTCAATGCTGGGAAAATGAAGAGGATGCCATTTTAAAGGATTTATGTAGTCGGTTTGCAAATCGTAGATTGTTTAAGTATGTGGAATTTCACCCATCAAATGAACAGATGAATAAGTTAATGGAATTAAATACGTTATTTAAAAAAGCGGGCATTGATCCCGAATATTATCTCGTGGTCGATTCTTCATCCGATTTACCCTATGATTTCTATCGTCCAGGTGAGGAAGAAGAGCGTTTGCCGATTCATCTGTTGAAGAATAACGGAGAGATTCGTGAATTGTCTCGTGAATCACAAATCGTTGATGCTATTTCAGGTAAGCGCAGAACGGATCATAAGCTATATTTCCCTGAAGATTTATTGCGCGATGAATCGACAAAGAAAATTGTAAAAAGACAAATTCGAAGACTATTGGATTTGCCGGAATAAGATAGGAACATTTGGGTAAGGAGTGATGAGCCTTGTTTAAGGATCATGCGAAAATTATAAATGCTATTTCTGTTGCAGGAGAGATTTCTGGCCGAAAAAAACTGCAAAAGATCGTCTATATTGCGAAAAAGCTATCATTTCCCTTTCAAGAGAAATATCAGTTCCATTTCTATGGACCGTATTCAGAGGAACTAACATTACGAATTGAAGAGCTGTGCAATATGGGCTACTTAAATGAAGTAAGAGAAAAAAGGGCTGGGTATTACCAATACTGCTATTCCATTACAGAAGCGGGTCGTGACTTTTTATCGATGCAGGAAGTGGATATGCCAATGTTAGAAGAGTGCTTGCTAGATATGAACGAACAAAATGCACGCTTTTTAGAGCTTGTTTCTACCGTATTATTTTTCGATACGCTCGAAAAAGATGAGGTAATCGAGAAGATTTTTACATTAAAAAGCAAGCAGAAATATACACTCGAAGAAATTGATGAAGCGTATGTATATATTGAACAGTTACAAGAGAAAGCTAAGCTGAGCTAACAGCTTAGCTTTTTCTCTATGTATAGAATAAAAAAGCGGGACTAGCTCGGTCAAATTGCGTACCAAATGGGGCACTGATGGCTCCGGTCTTTTTCGCAGTGACCTAGCCAGTAAGCTAGAATTTACACTTCTCTATCCTTTTATAAATCGCTTTTACGAACGCCTGCGACAGCTAGATGGTTTTTAGACATTTCTTCGATAAAAATCGTTACAGCTTCTGCTGGTGCTCCTGTTGTTTCCGAAACAGCTGCAGTTACTTTTTCTACTAATGCTTTCTTTTGCTCGTCTGTACGGCCTTCTAGCATTTTTACAGTTACATATGGCATATAGTTTCCCTCCTTTCCCGATATGATTGTAGTGTTTCATATTGTGGAAGAAATTGCAACAATCTGAAAACAGAGTTTTTTCCCTTCTCAGTGATTTCCTGTATACTAGGGGTATAAAATAATGGGGGAGAAACTATGGATGGATTTTTTAGCGTTTGATTTACAACAGTTGCCATATGTCATCGTCGTTCTGCTAATTGCTTTTACCGTACATGAATTTGCCCATGCTTATGTGGCGTATAAGTTTGGTGATTTAACAGCGAAAAATGAGGGCCGAGTGACGTTAAATCCAGTTTCACATTTAGATCCAGTCGGTACGATTTTTATTTTGCTGTTTGGATTTGGATGGGCGCGACCGGTTCCTGTGAATCGTTTTTATTTTAAAAATCCACGTCTAGCAGGAATTTTAGTATCTTTTGCTGGTCCCTTTAGTAATTTAGTGGTTGCGAGTATAGGGTACTTTGTTTGGTACGGATTGCTTGCCGCAGGAGTACAAATATCTCCATTGATTGTCCCGTTTTTTGAAATGCTTATTTGGCTGAATCTTGTGTTGTTTGTCTTTAATTTATTGCCGTTTCCTCCTTTGGATGGATATCGGATTATTGAAGACTTAGTTTCGACAGATATGCGGGCTAAATTAACGCAATTTGAACAGTATGGCATGTTAGTGTTTTTAATTATCGTTCTTACCCCGCTCAGTCATTATACGATTGATCCACTATTTCAAACGGTACTGCCGTTTATTTCAGGTACATTAAGTCAATTTTTTAGCGGTATCTTTTTTTAAGATAAATATGGATGGAGGAGAGTAGAAGAATGGAAGAACAACAAAAGAAAAAGGTCGGTTTTAATATTATCAAAAACGATCCTACAGAGGGACATGGTGGATTTGGTGCAGGTGTATTAACGCTTGATAATATTTCACCGGTCATTATTGATGTCGAAGCTGGAGAAGCAGAAGTGGATATTGGTGCGATGCATGCGCGCAGTGCGGTAGAACGCGGCATTAAGTTTTTAACTTCTAAAGAGGAAGTCCCAAATGCTAAACCATATTGGCTCGTCTGGGTTACGATTGAAGTAGGTCCAAATGGTCCGCTATATGCTGGTGTAACGGCTTGTGAAATGACGGTTGATCGCTCGATTCGCCGTGGATACAAGTCATTGCCAGAGCATGTGAATAAAATGGATAAATCATTGAAACGTCATATTATGGTCGAGCATATGGACGATAAATCGAAAAAGATATTAGCCGATTATTTACAGAATCATGATGCAGGTATGTGGGAGCGTTCTGCAGAGCAATTAAAGCAGGATTTGACGGTTGAATAATAGTAACTATAGGAAGTAGAAGAAGCCGCCCAAAAGTATATACTTTTGGGTGGCTTCTTTGTTTGTCTAGAATGAAAAAATCCCGCGAAATAGAGAGAGAATCCCGCCAAATTTGTAAAAAATCCCGCTGAATTGTCTTGTAATCCCGCCAATTCAATGTTTATTAGCCCCAAGGTTTTAAAATCCACTTATACCAAGGTTTTTTCGCTGGTTGTTGTTCTTTCGGTGCATCACCTTTGAAATGCTCTGGACAATATTCCTCTGGTTCTGTTCCTTTGACAAAGTAGGTTAAACGGGAATTGGAGCAACGTTCGGACGCAATTTTTCCGCTTTTTGGATCGATATGAAGACCGACGACGTTGCTTGTTTCTTTAAAATATTTTACTGGCTTATCTTTAAGACTTGCTTCCATGAAGGTAGCCCAAATTTTCTTAGCGTATCCCTTTTCGGCTGGATTTTCAATTTTTTTTGCTTGATCATACCCTGTCCATACCCCTGTAACAAGTTGTGGTGTGTAGCCAATCATCCAACTATCTGTAGAGGTAGAACCGGATTTTCCGGCGTACACGCGCGTTAATTGTTTACTAATCGTGCTGCCTGTTACTTTGGTATAACCGTTAAGCGTTTCATCAAAGACGCCTGTTAGCATCTGTGTCATGACAAAAGTTTGATCAGGGTCCAGCACTTGTTCGTTTTCTTTTTTATATTGAAATAAAACATCGCCTTGGTGATTCTCTACTCTTGTAATGAAAACTGGTTTTACCTTTTTCCCACCATTAGCAAATAGGCTGTATGCATTGACCATTTCTATGATACGTGCTCCCGACGTTCCTAATGCAAGCGATGGCACGACTTCCATCTTTGATGTTAGTCCGAAACGTTTAGCGGTATCGCGAAGTACTTTTTGTCCAAGGAACAAATGTGTTTTCACCGCATAAATGTTATCTGATAGGGCAATGGCTTGAGCAAGTGTAATTTCCGAATCGGCGTACTGATGGTTGTAATTACTTGGTGAATACGAGGATTGGCCCTCATCAAATTTAAATGTCGTTTTTTCACTCATTAAAGTAGTCGAAGGCGTGAACCCATTTTCTAATGCAGCATAGTAGAGAAGCGGCTTAATCGTAGAGCCCGGTTGACGAAGCGCTTGTGTAGCTCGGTTGAAAGGTGATTGTTGATAATCTCTTCCTCCTACAAGCGCTGTTACTTCTCCCGTTTTAGGTTTCATCGCCACGAGTGCTCCTTGAATGTTGGAGGACTTGGTGATGATTTTTTCAAATGCTTCTTCTGCTAATGCTTGCTGTTTTTCATCTAATGTTGTATATACACGTAAACCGCCAAGCTCAATGGTCCGCTCATCGATTCCTAACTCCTTTTGCAGCGTCTGCTTGACGGCGTCCTGGAAATACGGAGCTATTTTATTTGTAACAATTGTATGTTCACCTTTTAAGGATAAAGGAGCTTGGAGAGCTTGTTTTCGTTTTGCTTCAGAAATGTAGTTTTTTTGTACCATTGAATGCAAAACAATGTTTTGGCGAGTTTTTGCTTTCTCTAGATTTACAATTGGAGAGTAGCTGCTTGGCCCTTTTGGAATGCCCGCCAGAATGCTGGCCTCAGCAAGAGTGAGTTCTTTTGCTGTTTTTCCAAAATAATATTGACTGGCTGCCTCAGCCCCATAAGCTCCATGTCCATAATAAATTGTATTTAAGTAGCCTTCGAGAATTTCTTCTTTTGAATAATTCATTTCGAGCCGAATCGTATATAAAGCTTCATTCCATTTTCGCTTCCATGTTTTATCGTGATCGAGAAAAAGATTTCGAGCATATTGCTGAGTAATCGTACTTGCTCCCTGGACTTTTGCTCTTGCTTTTAAATCTGCTATAATGGCGCCGCCAATTCGCTTTACATCAAAGCCCTTATGTGTATAAAACTGTCGATCTTCCACGGCGACAGTCGCGTTAACAAGCTCCGGTGAAATGGAGTCAATCGACACCCAATAGCGTTTTTGGCCATTATTGGTTTCTCCGATGACTGTCCCGCTTTCACTGTAGTAAAGGGTAGATTCCGGGACGGCCAATGGAGGTGGGCCAAGGATTTTTGCATAAATGAGCAGAGACAGAAGCATGATAAATAGAAGGATTATTCCGAGTGTTGCTAGGATTAGAAATGCTCGCACATATTTTCCAGCCCTTTTAAATCGCTGAAGTGGTATCACTTCCATTGCTTTGCCTCCTTATTAAAAAGTTTGCTAAGTAAGGTGAATCATCTATCTATTATTTATTATGGAAGAAAAAGTATTTTTTAAACGTCGTAATTGTAAATAGCAAAGATTTATCTTGCAATTTTGCTAGATTCGTCTATACTTTTTCTAGCTAAAGCCAACAGCAACCGGTTCATTTCAATAAATAGATGCGAATAAATGAGCATTTGGTTTACGAGAAACAAACTGAGAACTTTGGTATTACGATGAAAGTGAATCGTACTTTACATACAGAACAAACTGATTGAAGCAATATACAAAAGAACTTCATAAAGCAGCTTTTGTACTGCCTAAGTTTGTTCAAGATTTAGTAAAATAAATAAGAGTTTTTTTAGAAACTCCTATTATAGATAAAATGTTAAAGAAAAAAGGCGGCGTGAACAGAGCTAAGCTTTGCTCATTGTTGAAGCTCAGTTCGGATTTTGGTCCAGTTAACGAAATTAATAAAATTCCGCCCCTTGTCTGCTAAGGAGGGCATAAACATGCGTTTTGATGAAGCTTATTCAGGTAATGTATTTATTAAAAGTCACCCTAATTATGAAGAGTCGGAAGCGGTTCTTTATGGAATGCCGATGGACTGGACGGTTAGCTTCCGTCCAGGTTCCCGTTTCGGTCCAGCACGCATTCGGGAAGTATCAATCGGTTTAGAGGAATACAGTCCTTATCTGGATCGAGAATTAGAAGAAGTAAAGTTTTTTGATGCAGGGGATATTCCATTACCGTTTGGAAATCCGCAAAAAAGCATTGATATAATTGAAAGCTATATCGACGGATTACTTGAAGATGGTAAATTCCCGCTTGGAATGGGCGGTGAACACCTTGTGTCCTGGCCGGTTATTAAAGCAATGTATAAAAAGTATCCGGACATGGCGGTTATTCATATGGATGCACATACTGATTTACGCGAAGATTATGAAGGTGAGCCGCTTTCACATGCAGCAATCATCCGTAAAGCAGCTGATTTAATCGGTCCAAAGAATGTGTATTCTTTCGGCATTCGTTCTGGTTTAAAGGAAGAGTTTGAATGGGCGAAAGAGCAAGGTATGCACATTTCGAAATTTGAAGTTCTAGAGCCATTGAAAGAAGTATTACCGAAGCTTGCAGGTCGTCCTGTCTATGTAACTATTGACATTGATGTATTAGACCCTGCACACGCACCAGGTACAGGTACAGTTGATTGCGGCGGCATTACATCGAAAGAATTATTAGCGTCGATTCACGCAATTGCTGGTTCAGACATTAAAGTGGTAGGCTGTGACTTAGTCGAAGTTGCTCCTGTTTATGATCCGTCTGAGCAAACAGCTAACACAGCAAGTAAGCTGATTCGTGAAATGATTTTAGGATGGGTTCAAAAAAAATAATTATGATGTGTATTAAAACTCTACAAAGACTTTTGTTTCTCTGTAGAGTTTTTTTATATAAGGCTTGTTTATTTCACATGAAATCGAAGTTGAAACTTCGCTTCAGAATCTTTATACTTAAAAAGTTAAGGATGACGCTATGAAGGAAGTGTTTTTTTGTCTCTTCATCATATAAATAAACAAAAAGTTAAAGTAACTCTCCAAACGAAAATCACGTTTGGTCAAGATACAGAAACGTATGAACTCATTACCTTTGGGACAAGTGTGTACAAAGGAGATACGTTATACATTCAATATACTGAAGAAAACGAAGCGGGTTCGACAAATACAACGGTTAAGCATAAAGAAAATGAAACATTACTGCTTAGAAGCGGTGTGTTTAAAATGCGTCAAGTATTTCGTTTAAACGAATTAACAGACGGCTACTATGAAAGTATATATGGTCGGCTTGGAACGCAAACGAAAACGAAAGTACGCAGTTATCATTGGGATGAGCAAGCAAGAGAAGGGAAGCTTATGTTGCGTTATACATTACAGATGCAAGGAAGCGAGCCTGGACAATATGAGATGAAGATTTCTTATAAGGAGGAAACAGCGAAATGAACGTTGTAGAACAAGTGCAAGCAAAGTTAAAAGAAGAAATTAAAGCAGCTGTCTTAAAAGCTGGCCTAGCAACAGAAGAACAACTACCAGATGTTATTCTAGAATTGCCAAAAGATAAAGCAAACGGTGATTATTCAACCAATATGGCGATGCGCCTAACAAAGACTGCAAAAAAAGCACCAAAAATGATTGCAGAAGAATTAATTGCGAACTTCAATCAATCTAAAGCATCGATTGAAAAAATTGAGATTGCGGGCCCAGGTTTTATTAACTTTTATATGAATAATTCATATTTAACGGAGCTTATTCCGGTTATTCTTGATGCAAAGGATAGTTATGGTGCAAGCGATTTTGGAAAGGGTGAGAAAATTCAGGTAGAGTTTGTTTCGGCAAACCCAACTGGTGATCTACACCTAGGACATGCTCGCGGGGCAGCTGTAGGGGATTCATTATGTAATGTGTTAGCGAAAGCAGGCTATGATGTATCTCGCGAATACTACATTAATGATGCTGGGAATCAAATTAATAACTTAGCTCTTTCAGTAGAAGCACGTTATTTCCAAGCGTTAGGCATCGATAAAGAAATGCCTGCTGATGGTTACCATGGGGAAGATATTATCGGAATTGGGAAAAAGCTTGCTGAGGAGTTTGGCGACAAGTATGTGAATATGGATGAACAAGAACGTTTCGATTTCTTCCGTGAGTACGGTTTAAAATATGAAATGGCTAAATTAAAGCAAGATCTTGAAAACTTCCGTGTCGGTTTTGATGTATGGTATTCAGAAACATCTCTTTACCAAGATGGAAAAATCGATGCTGCACTAGCTGTACTAAAAGAAAATGGTCATATTTATGAGCAAGACGGAGCAACTTGGTTCCGTTCAACGGAGCTTGGTGACGATAAAGACCGCGTGTTAATTAAACAAGATGGTTCTTATACGTACTTAACACCAGATATTGCTTACCACCGCAATAAATTAGAGCGCGGTTTTGAAACATTAATTAATATTTGGGGAGCGGACCATCACGGGTATATTCCGCGTATGAAAGCGGCTATTGAAGCGCTAGGATACAATCGTGAGCAGCTTGAAGTGGAAATTATTCAGCTTGTACATTTATATAAAAACGGCGAGAAAATGAAAATGAGTAAACGTACAGGTAAAGCTGTGACGATGCGTGATTTAATTGATGAAGTCGGTTTAGATGCAACGCGCTACTTCTTTGCGATGAGAAGTGCCGATACACATATGGATTTTGACTTGGATCTAGCTGTTTCTCAATCAAATGACAACCCAGTATACTATGCACAATATGCGCATGCTCGTATTTCAAGTATTTTACGTTCAGGTGCAGAACAAGGCATTAGCTTTGAAGGAGTTACGGATTTCACTGCAGTTTCTTCTGAAAAAGAAATTGAGCTGTTGAAAAAGCTAGGAGAATTTCCTCAAGCTATTGCAGAAGCTGCGGATAAACGGATGCCGCACCGCATCACGAACTATATTTTTGATTTAGCATCTACATTCCACAGTTTCTATAATGCGGAGAAAGTATTAGATGCAGATCAGTTAGACAGAAGTAAAGCACGTTTAGCGCTTGTTAAATCTGTTCAAATTACATTGAAAAATGCCCTAGCACTAATCGGTGTATCTGCGCCAGAGAAGATGTAAAAAGAAAAGCGGAAACGGCTCGATCAGCTCGCAAAGAAAATAGGGAAAGACCCGGAAGGCGCTCTTTGCCTTTCGAGGGCTTTCATCTTTTTCAAAGCGAGCTAGCCGTTGGAGCTGGATAAAAAGAAAAGCGGAAATAGCTTAATCAGCTTATGAAAAAACGGACAAACACCAAAATGGTTTGTCCGTTTTTTCTATTTCCATATAACACTGCCGCCACTTACTCTTTTAACACCGCGAATTTTGGCTATATCTTCGATTAATTTTAGCATTGCTTGATCCTTCATTTTAGCCTCAATCATGAAATCCACATTTTGTCCAATTTCTTGTAGAGCCTTGAATAAGGGTTTAAGAAACTCAATATCCACAAAATCAGCATGTGAGCGAAAGGCTGTTTCTGATTTTGGAGAAGAAATATGAATTTTCGGTACTACATTCGTATGCTTCCAAGTGGAAAAAACATCATAAAGTAAGTCTGTAAGCGGTACCTCACATAAATTGGCCATATGATGATGATAGTCAAATACAAGTGGAATTTGTTCCTTCTGACAAATCTGGAACGTTTCGAGTGCGGTATACGTTTTATCGTCATTTTCTAATGTCATCTGCGCTTTTACTTGTTGGGGAAGTTGTTTTAGATTTTCATGAAAACGAGCAGTAGCTGCAACCTTATCCCCGTAGGCCCCGCCGACGTGAATATTGATATAGGACTGCTTTTCTATGCCTATCGCTTCAAGCATTCGATAATGAAAGATCATATCTTTTACTGCATTTTTTGTTATGTGGGGCTGCGGGCTTGTAAACAGTGTAAATTGATTAGGGTGGAAGCTAACACGCAAAGCATGCTGTATAATCCAATCGCCGAGCTCCCTCCATTCTTGTTTAAACGGAGTGACAAAATCCCACTCAATATCAGGATGTGTCGCCAATGGAACAAGTGAACTCGAAAGACGATAGAGTTCGATTTGATGAGCGGTATTGTAATATAAGATACGCCGTGTACTTTCGATATTTTGCTTAGTCACGTTAAGCAGTTTTGCCAGCCCTTCTTCTTTACCTAGAGTTGTGAATCTCTTAAAGGTTAAAGTTTTAGCAGGGGAGGCCTCCCATAAACAAGTAGCATTGGCGACATAACCGAAGCGGATTTTCATCTATGATTCTCTCCCTTTGTTAGGTTATGCTAAAAGGCTTATGAAACCGATGTTTCACACGAAATGAGCCGAAAACATTTTATTTAAAAAATATTTAATAAAACTATTTATAAAAATGGTGATAGGACAAAAGCGATTGCTTCTTTTAATTTGTGAAATGCATTAGGTTTTTTATAAGCTTTCTCGTTAATTGGAGCGGATTCAGTAATGTCGACTTCTACATACTTTTTGGTCTGTTCAATCGATATAGAATCGAATAGTAAAGCATTAATTTCACTATTCAAAAATAAACTTCGCTTATCGAAATTGGATGTTCCGATATCGCTGATTTGATCGTCAATCAGCATCACTTTTGCATGATAGAAACCTCTATGAAATTGTAAAATGGTTGCTCCTTCTTTTTCTAATACACGAAAGTACCGATAGGAGGCCTCTTTAACCAAAATATGATCCGATATTTTTGGAACAATAATTGTTAAAGCAACGCCTTTATGGAGCGCTTGTCTTAGTTTATTAAATAATCTTTCACTTGGAATAAAGTAAGGTGTACCAATCACGATTTTTTCTTTTGCCTGGTCAATAAGATCTAGGAATGTTCCTTCAACTCCCCAGCCATCTGTCACTACTAGCTGCTGCTTTTGGGTACCGGGAGAAAGCGGTGGAAAATAATGTGGATGCACGCGCAAATCCTCTTTTGTAGCCATATACCAATCGGTTAAAAATGTGCTTTGCAAATCCTGAACAGCTTCACCTTTTATTTTTATATGATAATCCCGCCAAGGATTTAGCTTGTCATCTTGATTGACATATTCTTTTGCAATATTTAACCCACCCATATATCCAATTTTTCCATCAATGACGGTAATTTTTCTATGGTTCCGTTTTTGTAATGTATAAAAAAAGAACGGAAATCGCGGTTTGAAGCAATAGGAAAAATGTACGCCGCTTTGTTTTAATTCCCGTATGATTTGTTTAGACAACTTATGGGCACCTATCCAGTCTACTAGCAAACGAACTTCCACATTGCCTTCAGCTTTTTGCTTTAAAAGGGAGATGAATTTCTGACTGAACTGATCATTTTTAATAATATAAAACAAAATATGAATATGTTTTTGGGCATGTTCAATTTCTGTAAATAAGTCATAGAACAGCTTTGGTCCTGAATTAAAAATTTTGATATTGCTTCGACGCAGCGGATACGTTTTTTTCTTCACTTTTTTTCGATATTGTGCTTGGCCCCACTTATAATCAATCCACAATAGAATAATTATGATGAAGATGATGAAGGCTATCGTTCTAGCGATTTCCAACAATATTTCCCCTTTTTAACTAATTTTTATGTTCCAATAATCCTTTAATGTAGGTGAAGCTCAAAGTATGAAGAACGCCGATTTACCCCTTGTTTCTTCATTTTCTTCAAAAAACCCATTTCCTAACCAAAGAAAAATATGTAAAAAATTCAAAAAAGTGATTGACTGAATGCTCATTCATTATATAATAGAGGTAACATATAATTTCTTAAAAATACCAATTATACAAAAAAACAGAATATATGGTATTTTTAAATCATTTAAAATATGCAAAAGGGGGCGGAGTGTAGAAATGAATGGCTTACTGTGGATTAACTTAATTGCTACTCTACTTGTAACCGCTTACGGGGTAAGTTTGTTTGTCTACTTGTTAAAGACACGAACAGCTTATGTGAAGCTCGGTAAGAAGGTAGAATTTGACAATCGTGTAAAAGAACGACTCGAAAAAGTTAAAATCAACGTTTTCGGGCAAAAAAAGCTATTCAAGGATAAAAAGAGTGGAATCATTCATCTTTTTCTTTTCTATGGATTTATTCTTGTTCAATTTGGCGCGATTGATTTCATTATTAAAGGAATTAAGCCAGGGGCTCATTTGCCATTGGGGCCTGTGTATCCAATTTTCACTTTCTTTGAAGAGATTGTTACGCTAGCAGTGCTTATCGCTATTTTTGCTGCTTTTTATCGTCGTTATATTGAAAAGCTAGTTCGTTTAAAACGAGGGTTGAAATCAGGCTTAGTTGTTATTTTTATCATGGGAATTATGATTACAGTTTTACTAGGAAATGGAATGGCAATGATCTGGCATGGGCATGAAGCTGCATGGTCTGAACCGGTTGCTTCCAGTATTTCTTTTCTGTTTGGATGGATGAGTGAAACGGCGGCTATTACAGTTTTCTACATAGCTTGGTGGTTGCATCTGCTTATTATTCTAACGTTCCTAGTATATATTCCACAATCTAAGCACTTCCATTTGATTGCTGGACCGTTGAATGTATATTTGAATCGTTTAGATAATCCAGGAAAGTTGAAAGCGATTAATTTTGAGGAAGAACCAGAGAATGAAGAAGCGGAAGTTTATTATGGTGCGAAACGCATCGAAGATTTTACGCAACTTCAACTTGTTGATTTATATGCTTGTGTAGAATGCGGGCGCTGTACAAATATGTGTCCAGCAACAGGAACAGGCAAAATGCTGTCTCCGATGGATATCATTGTTAAAATGCGTGATCATTTAACGAACACAGGAGCTGTTGTAACAGGTAAACAGCCGTGGGTTCCGACTTTTGTTTTTGGAAACGCAGAAGGAAATCAATTGGCAGCAGCGGCAGCAAATTCAATTGGCGCTCAAGAATCAGCTGCAACAGCAGAAGTATATTCGAGAAGCTTAATTGGTGAGGTTATTACAGAAGAAGAGCTTTGGTCATGTACAACATGCCGAAACTGTGAGGACCAATGTCCTGTTATGAATGAGCATGTAGATAAGATCATTGATATGCGTCGTTATCTAGTGTTAACGGAAGGTAAGTTAGATCCAGATGCACAGCGTGCGATGACAAACATCGAGCGTCAAGGGAATCCGTGGGGCTTAAACCGTAAGGAAAAAGAAGACTGGAGAGAGCTTCGTGACGATGTTCATGTACCGACTGTGAAAGAAGCGAAAAAAGCTGGCGAAGAATTCGAATATTTATTCTGGGTTGGCTCTATGGGCTCTTACGATAGCCGCAGTCAAAAGATTGCCCTTTCTTTTGCGAAACTACTAAATGAAGCGGGAGTAAAGTTTGCTATTTTGGGAAATAAAGAGAAAAACTCAGGTGATACTCCACGCCGTTTAGGAAACGAGTTCTTATTCCAAGAACTTGCAGGCAATAATATTGCTGAGTTTGAGAAGAATGAAGTGAAGAAAATCGTAACGATTGATCCTCATGCCTTTAATATTTTCAAAAATGAGTACCCGGATTTCGGCTTAGAGGCAGAAGTCTATCATCATACTGAACTATTAGCGAAGCTTGTTCAAGAAGGGAAACTTGTACCGAAGTATGAAGTAAATGAGAAGATTACATTCCATGATTCTTGTTACTTAGGTCGTTACAATGAGGTCTATGACCCGCCAAGGGAGATTTTAAAATCGATTCCAGGTGTTACGCTTGTTGAAATGGAGCGGAAACGTGAAACAGGTATGTGCTGTGGTGCAGGCGGCGGTTTAATGTGGATGGAAGAAGAAACAGGACACCGTATTAACGTTGCTCGTACTGAGCAGGCTTTAGCAGTTAATCCATCAGTTATTAGCTCTGGATGTCCATTCTGTTTAACCATGTTATCTGATGGAACAAAAGCAAAAGAAGTCGAAGAAAATGTAAAAACGTATGATGTAGCAGAATTATTAGAAAAATCCATCATTGGTGACTCCACAATTTTAGTTTCTTAAACAGTAGAATACCTGCTTCGATGGTCTATTGAGGCAGGTATCTACCAACTACTAATAATCTATCAGATTGCAATGTATGTTGAAGGTGTAATGAAAGACGTATAGGCCCATTTTTTATGATGTCGTTTTGAGCGAGCGTTCAGTCAATTAGTTTTCGGAATCTTTATAATATTTCGGAGGGGAATGATTTTAATGGGTAGAACAGTCATTGTGAGTGGAGTTCGAACACCAATTGGAAAGTTTAACGGTGGATTAGGCAGTTTAAAGGCTTCAGAACTTGGCGGAATTGTAATTAAAGAAGCACTTGAGAGATCGGGTGTACCGTTTGATCAAGTAGATGAAGTTATTATGGGAAATGTATTACAGGCAGGGCAAGGCCAAATTCCTTCTCGTCAAGCTGCTCGTGCTGCGGGCCTTCCTTGGGATATTAAAACAGAGACGATTAATAAAGTGTGTGCCTCGGGACTTCGAAGTGTTACATTAGCCGATCAAATTATTCGCTCTGGGGATGAGGAAGTGATTGTGGCAGGCGGTATGGAATCGATGAGCAATGCTCCGTACTTCATTCCAAAAGCAAGATGGGGTTTACGTATGGGTGATGCTGAGTTAAAAGATTCAATGACTCATGACGGATTAAGCTGCAGCTTTACGGGTGTATCTATGGGGACGTATGGAGACCAATCAGCAGAGGAATTCAAGCTATCCCGCGAGGCTCAGGATGAATGGGCATATCGCAGCCATCAAAAAGCAATTGAGGCTATAGAAAGCGGTATTTTTGCAGAAGAAATTGTACCTGTTGAAGTTCCGGTCCGCAAAGGCCAACCGATTTTGATTGAAAAAGATGAGTCACCTAGAAAGGATACTTCACTTGAAGTTTTAGCTAAATTAGCACCGGCATTTAATAAAGAAGGAACGATTACAGCAGGGAACGCTCCAAGCGTAAATGATGGAGCTGGTGCTCTTGTATTGATGAGTGAAGAACGTGCAATAAAAGAAGGAAAAATACCTTTTGCTTATATTGTTGGTCATGCTGAGCTATCAATGGAAGCGAAGGATTTCCCAAAAGCACCGGGCCATGTCATCAATAAACTATTAGAGAAAACAGGAAAATCTTTAGAGGAAATTGACTTGTTTGAGGTCAATGAAGCCTTTGCAGCAGTGGCACTGATTACTGAGGAGATTGCAAAGGTCAATCCAGAGAAAGTAAATGTCAATGGAGGGGCTGTTGCGCTAGGACACCCGATTGGAGCAAGTGGCGCCAGAATTATTATCACCCTGATGCATGAACTAAAGCGTCGTGGCGGCGGATTAGGAATTGCGGCGATTTGCAGCGGTGGCGGCCAAGGTGATGCTGTTTTAATTGAAGTACCAAAACAAGATTAATGGATTATTAATAATGGAGGCATACAGTTATGGCAATTAAAAGAATAATGGTCATTGGAGCGGGGCAAATGGGTTCAGGTATCGCCCAAGTATGTGCAATGGGTGGCTATCAGGTTATTCTACACGACTTACAAGAAGCTTTTGTAGAAAAAGGTCTGGCTACTATCACAAAAAACCTAGCTCGCCAAGTAGAAAAGGAAAAGATTACTGCAGAATTGCGAGATGCGACTTTATCAAGATTAACGCCATCTACTGATCTGCAAAATGCAGCAGATGTTGATTTAGTTATTGAAGCAGCTGTAGAAAATATGGAAATTAAATCAAAGTTGTTTGCAGAGCTAGATCAAATCACTCCGAAACATGCTATTTTAGCAACGAATACATCATCATTACCGATTACAGAAATTGCAGCCGCAACAAAGCGCCCGACTCAGGTGATTGGTATGCATTTTATGAATCCAGTTCCAGTTATGAAGTTGGTAGAAATCATTCGCGGTCTGGCAACTGCTGATGAAGTATACGTGGCAATTGAAGAAATGGCTAAATCATTAGGGAAGACTCCGGTAGAAGTTAACGATGCACCTGGGTTTGTATCGAACCGTATTTTGCTGCCAATGATTAATGAAGCAATTTATGCCTTATATGAAGGAGTAGCAACAAAAGAGGCTATCGATGAGGTTATGAAACTTGGGATGAATCATCCAATGGGACCGTTAACGCTTGCTGACTTTATTGGCTTAGATACATGTCTATACATTATGGAAACATTGCACGAAGGCTTCGGTGATGATAAATATCGTCCATGTCCACTGCTGCGCAAATATGTAAAAGCAGGTTGGTATGGCAAGAAATCAGGACGTGGCTTTTACGAGTATAACTAAGTCTTGCATTTGATTTTCAGTGGGAGGAATATTCATGAAACTGCAATTTACGGAAGAACAACAAATGATGCGGAATATGGTCCGTGATTTTGCTAAAGAACATATTTCTCCATTTATAGCAAACATGGAAAATGGTGAATTTCCGCGTGAGGTTTTGTACAAAATGGGAGAGCTTGGTTTGATGGGTATTCCCATCCCGGAGAAATACGGCGGGGCTGAAATGGATTTTATGTCCTATATTATTGCGATTCATGAAATCTCAAAAGTAAGCCCAACAATCGGTGTTATTCTCTCTGTACATACGTCAGTTGGTACAAATCCAATTGTTTATTTCGGTACGGAAGAGCAAAAGCAGCGCTATGTACCAAAACTTGCTTCAGGTGAATGGCTTGGCGCGTTTTGTTTAACTGAACCGAGTGCAGGCTCAGATGCTGCAAGTTTGAAAACAAAAGCAGTAAAGGAGGGGGATTATTACCGCATTAACGGTTCGAAAGTATTTATTACGAACGCTGGTGAAGCGGATGTATACATTGTCTTTGCCTCAACCGATCCATCCAAGGGCAGTAAAGGAGTTTCAGCCTTTATTGTCGAGAAAGGAACACCTGGTTTAATCTTCGGTAAAGATGAGCATAAGATGGGACTTCATGGTTCGAGGACTCTTCAATTATCGTTTGAAGATATGCGAATCCCAGCAGCGAATTTGCTTGGTCAAGAAGGCGAAGGGTTTAAAATCGCCATGGCGAATCTCGATGTCGGGCGAATTGGAATTGCTGCTCAGGCACTTGGGATTGCCGAAGGAGCCTATCAACACGCTGTGCAATATGCAAAAGAGCGCATTCAATTTGGGAAACCAATTGCTATGCAGCAGGGCATTGGCTTTAAGCTGGCTGATATGGCGACAGCAATCGAAGCATCTAGACTACTAATTTATCAAGCTGCATCTTTACGTGCACAAGGACTGCCATGCAGCAAGCAAGCTTCGATGGCAAAACTGTTTGCTTCTAAAACAGCGGTGGAAGTGACGACTGAAGCTATTCAAGTGTTTGGTGGTTATGGATATACGAAAGAATATCCTGTGGAGCGTTACTTCCGGGATGCAAAAGTAACAGAGATTTATGAAGGAACAAGTGAAATTCAACGAATAGTTATTAGTAAACATCTATAAAAACTACATTTATTGGGGGAACAGACTATGCAATTTAAATTAACAGAAGAACATGAAATGATTAGAAAAATGGTTCGCGATTTTGCGTTAAACGAAGTAGCTCCAACAGCAGCTGAGCGTGATGAAGAAGAGCGTTTTGATCGTGAAATTTTTGATAAAATGGCGGAGCTTGGTTTAACAGGTATTCCTTGGCCGGAACAGTACGGCGGTATCGGCAGCGACTATTTAGCATACTGTATTGCAATCGAAGAATTATCGAGAGTATGTGCTTCTACAGGTGTTACACTATCTGCACATACATCACTTGCAGGTTGGCCGATTTATAAATTTGGCTCAGAAGAACAAAAACAAAAATATTTACGTCCAATGGCTCAAGGTGAAAAAATCGGTGGTTACGGTTTAACAGAACCAGGTTCAGGTTCAGATGCAGGCGGTATGAGAACAACAGCTAAACTAGTTGGTGATGAATATATTTTAAATGGCTCTAAAATCTTTATCACAAATGGCGGTATTGCCGATACATATGTAGTGTTTGCACTAACAGATCCAGAATCTAAACAAAGAGGAACAAGTGCATTTATCGTTGAAAAAGATTTCCCAGGTTTCAGCGTAGGGAAAAAAGAACAAAAATTAGGTATTCGTTCATCTCCAACAACAGAAATCATTTTTGAAGATTGCCGTGTACCAAAAGAAAACTTACTAGGGCAAGAAGGTGAAGGCTTCAAAATTGCGATGATGACACTTGATGGCGGTCGTAACGGAATTGCTGCTCAAGCAGTTGGAATTGCACAAGGCGCAATGGATGCTGCAACAGATTACGCGAAAGAGCGTGTTCAATTTGGAAAGCCAATTGCTCTTCAACAAGGAATTGGTTTCAAATTAGCAGAGATGGCAACGAACATTGAAGCAGCTAGACTATTAACATACCAAGCTGCATGGTTAGAATCTGAAGGTCTACCATACGGGAAAGAATCTGCAATGTCTAAGCTATTTGCAGGTGACACAGCTATGAAAGTAACAACAGAGGCTGTTCAGGTATTTGGCGGTTATGGTTATACAAAAGATTATCCAGTAGAGCGCTATATGCGTGATGCGAAAATTACTCAAATCTATGAGGGAACACAAGAAATTCAAAAGCTTGTTATCTCTAGAATGGTAACAAAATAAATAAAATAGGTGAGCGGTTATCCGGCTGTAAGTATAGTGCCGGGTAACTCCTTTTATAAAGGAGAGGAAGGATGGAGAAGAGAGAGGTTCATGCATCTGTTAAGGATGAGCGGCTTGTCGAGAAGCGACGGAAGCAAATGATTAAAGGTGCTGTAACTCTTTTTCGTGAAAAGGGCTTCCATCGAACAACTACTCGAGAAATTGCTAAAGCAGCTGGGTTTAGTATTGGCACTCTTTATGAATATATTCGCTCAAAGGAAGATGTCTTATATCTCGTGTGTGATTATATTTATGAACAGTTTCAAGAAAATTTACAAGAAGAATTTCATAAAAGTGACGGCACAGTTGAAGGATTAAAGCGATCGATTGCTTACTTCTATCAATCTATTGATGAAAGACAGGATGAAGTGCTTGTTATGTATCAAGAAGTGAAAGCACTGACAAAAGATGCTTTATCTTATGTATTAAAGAAGGAGATTGAAATGGTCTCCATATTTGAGCAACTGATTCAACGATGTGTCGACAAAGGTGAAATTGAATTAAATGAAAAAGAAGTATGTCTCATGGCTCATAACATTTTTGTACATGGGCAAATGTGGAGCTTCCGCAGATGGGCATTGAATAAAACATATAATCTAGAAGAGTACATTGAGCTTCAAACTGACCTATTATTAAAAGGCATATTGAACAAGAGGGATGTTGAATCTAAAACATTTTAATGAGGGGGATTCTTATGAGTGAAGTAGAGGTATATAAACCAAAGCACCATATTCGTTTTGTTACAGCATCTAGTTTATTTGATGGTCATGATGCATCGATTAATATTATGAGACGTATTTTACAATCGAGCGGAGTAGAAGTTATTCATCTAGGTCATAACCGTTCTGTTGAGGAAGTAGTCAATGCGGCAATTCAAGAGGATGTACAAGGAATTGCGATGTCTTCTTACCAAGGCGGACATGTTGAGTATTTCAAATATATGTATGATTTGTTGAAGGAAAAGGGAGCATCGCATATTAGGATTTATGCGGGTGGCGGAGGCGTTATTATCCCTCGTGAAATTAAAGAATTGCATGACTATGGAATTGCAAGAATTTTTTCACCTGATGATGGGCGAGAGTATGGCCTTCAAGGGATGATTAATTTAATGCTTCAGGAGTGTGATTATCCAACGGTTCAATCGCCATTGCAAAATCGTTTGGATGAGCTGTTAAGTGGCGATGTAAAAGCAGTTGCGCAATTTATTACCTTTGCTGAGAATAAGTTTGATGTTGTTTGTGAATCAGCGGCTACAACGGAGAGCCTCCTTGAACAAATTAAGACATCAGAGCAAGCGGTTCCAGTTCTCGGTATTACAGGGACAGGTGGTGCAGGAAAAAGCTCCTTAACAGATGAATTGATTCGTCGTTTCCTTAATGAAATACCTAATCGAAGAGTTGCCGTTCTTTCGGTTGACCCGACAAAGCAAAAAACAGGCGGAGCTTTACTTGGTGACAGAATTCGAATGAATGCCATTTTCTCAGACCGCGTTTATATGAGAAGTTTAGCTACTCGAAACTCCAAAACAGAGCTTTCTTTAGCTATTAAAGATGCCATTTCAGTTACAAAAGCAGCTGGATTTGACTTAATCGTCGTAGAAACGAGCGGTATTGGTCAAGGCGATGCTGAAATTGCAGAGATTTGTGATGTAGCAATGTATGTGATGACGAGCGAATTTGGAGCTCCTTCACAGTTAGAGAAAATCGATATGATTGATTATGCCGATTTAATTGTTATTAATAAGTTTGAACGAAAAGGTTCAGAAGACGCGCGCAACCAAGTTCGTAAGCAATATCAAAGAAGTCGTCAGGAATTTGACCGTGACTTAGCTGATATGCCTGTTTACGGTACAATTGCTTCTCAATTTAATGACGAAGGAACAAATGCCTTATTCGCTGCGTTAATCGAAAAGTTAAATGAGAAAACAGGTGTACAATGGAGCACTCGTTTTTCAAAGAAAGCGGAAGTTCATAAGCAAGACGTGATTATTCCAACAGATCGTCGTTACTATTTACGAGAAATTAGTGAAACGGTTCGTTCATATCATAAGCAATCAGAAGAACAAGCTAGAATTGCTCGAAAAGTATTCCAACTAGAAGGTGCAATAGCAGCTGTTCAAGATCGTGAGAACAATGAAGGAGTAATCGCTGCCCTTGAAGCATTGAAAGAAGAAGCGATCGCTCAATTAACTAACGAATCTAGGAAAATTTTAGCGGGATGGCAAGCGCTTAAAGAACAGTATGCAGGAGAGAAATTAGTCACGAAGGTCCGTGATAAGGAAATCGTGACACAGTTGCAAACGAAAAGTCTTTCAGGTCTGTCTATTCCAAAGGTTTCACTTCCAAAGTATGAGGATTATGGCGAAATTTTACGTTGGGTTTATCGTGAAAATGTACCAGGTTCTTTCCCTTATACGGCTGGGGTTTTCCCGTTCAAACGCGAGGGAGAAGATCCAAAACGTCAATTTGCTGGAGAAGGGCCGCCTGAACGAACAAATCGCCGTTTCCATTATTTATCAAAGGATGATGATGCGAAGCGATTGAGTACGGCTTTTGACTCCGTGACTCTTTATGGAGAAGATCCAGATTATCGTCCGGATATCTTCGGGAAAATCGGGGAAAGCGGTGTTAACGTTTGTACGTTAGACGATATGAAAAAACTGTATGCTGGATTTGATCTTTGTCATCCGTCTACATCCGTATCAATGACAATTAACGGACCTGCACCGATTATTTTAGCGATGTATATGAATACAGCTATCCATCAACAAGTGGAGAAAAAAGAGCAAGAACTAAATCGTAAGTTAACTGAGAAAGAATATGCAGAGGTGAAGGCATATACTTTACAAACGGTACGTGGAACGGTTCAAGCGGATATTCTAAAAGAAGACCAAGGACAAAATACATGTATCTTCTCTACAGAGTTTGCGTTGAAATTAATGGGTGATATTCAAGAGTACTTTATTGATAATAAAGTAAGAAATTACTATTCAGTATCCATTTCGGGTTATCATATTGCAGAAGCTGGAGCGAATCCAATTTCTCAGCTTGCATTCACGCTTGCAAATGGTTTGACATATGTCGAATATTATTTGAGCAGAGGCATGAATATTGATGACTTTGCACCAAATTTATCGTTCTTCTTCTCTAATGGACTTGATCCGGAGTATACAGTAATTGGGCGTGTGGCACGCCGAATTTGGGCAACGGTAATGCGTAATAAGTATGGAGCAAATGAACGAAGCCAAAAGCTGAAGTATCATGTTCAAACATCTGGTCGCTCCCTACACGCTCAAGAAATCGATTTTAATGACATTCGAACAACTTTACAAGCGTTAATGGCTCTTCAAGATAATTGTAACTCATTGCATACAAATGCCTATGATGAAGCGATTACAACGCCAACGGAAGAATCTGTTAGACGTGCTATGGCTATTCAAATGATCATTACGAAAGAACATGGTCTTTCTAAAAATGAAAATCCGCTACAAGGAGCATTTATTGTAGATGAATTAACAGAACTAGTGGAAGAAGCTGTTCTTCAGGAGTTCGATCGAATTAATGATCGCGGCGGCGTTCTAGGAGCAATGGAAACGCAGTATCAACGTGGGAAAATTCAAGAAGAGTCAATGACTTATGAAATGAAGAAACATAGTGGAGAATTACCGATCATCGGCGTTAATACGTATTTGAATCCAAATCCTCCTTCTCTTGAAGAAATTGACAATATGGAAATCGCTCGATCAACGTACGAAGAAAAAGAAGGTCAAATCTTAAACCTTCGAGCTTTCCAAGAAAGAAATAAACCTCAATATGATGAGGCAATCAACCGTCTAAAAGCAGCGGCGTTAAATGGAGAAAATCTTTTCGTAGAGCTTATGGAAACGGTTAAAGTTGCAAGCCTTGGCCAAATTACTCATGCTTTATATGAAGTTGGCGGAAAATATAGAAGAAATACGTAAAAGGGAGGAAGGTTGTCGAACATGTTCGACAACCTTCTTTTTATTGTTGATTTGTCAGTTCTGTTCATCACATGGTCTTAAGAAAAGGAGTACGAAACCTCAATTCCGCACGAAATGGGCCAAAAATCAACAGCTTTCTATAACAGAATAAAGAAAAAGAACTAGGTTGAGTTTCATTATATACCATTCGTTTAGCAGACTTTTCGATTATAATAGATGATAAAACAGGGAATACCCCATTTTGGAGTTGAGAGATGTAATGAGACTGCTTATGATAATTATCGGTTGTGTGTTCACTTTGTTTGTCTGTATCACATTATATGAACATCAATTAGGAGCAATTGCTTTTCTAATTTTATCGATTATTTGTTTTGTAGCAGCTTATCGTCAAAGGAAAGTAAAGTAAGAGGATTAAAATAGGGAAAAACTGTGAAAGTATTTAGATTGAACTAGCATAAACCTCTGCAATTTGTTTATAATGGTTTATATGTTTAGCTGGAGCTGTGCCTATCAAGTTCTAGTTAAATGGTTGATTAAAAGGCTAATTAATACTATTATTCAAAAGGCAACAATGTCATATAACAGAGCCTATCAAAAATAGAATGGTTAAGTGAAGCTGTTTAAATAGAGAAGGGAAGTGTGTCATTTGAGTTTACAACAATGCTCAAAAGAACAATTGGCAGAAATGTCGTTAATTGAATTAGCATACGATTTATTAGTAGAGAAAAATGAGCCAGTCTTTTTTAATGATTTAGTGGCAGAAATGGCTGCATTAAAAGGTGTATCAAAAGAAGAACTTGCGTCTAAAATTGCTCAGTTCTATACAGATTTAAATGTAGATGGTCGCTTTACTTCACTTGGGGAAAATCGTTGGGGATTAAAAATCTGGTATCCAGTCGATCAAGTGGAAGAAGAAGTCGTACATACAGATAAACCGAAAAAGAAAAAGAAATCGAAAAAGGCTGCAGCTGCTGTGCTTGACGGTTTCGATGAATTAGATGATGAAGATTTAGAATTTGATGAAGATCTTGAGGATTTGGCAGAAGATCTTGATGATAGTGAAGATGACGATCTTCTTGATGATGATGATGACTTAGATGATGATCTTCTCGATGACGTAGATGAAGAAGAAGATTTGGATGAAGATTTATTAAAAGATGAAGAATTTGAGCTGGACGAAGAAGACGAAGAAGAGGAAGAAGACGAATTATTCGAAGATGAGGAAGATAAAAAGTAAAATAATCGGGCTTGACTTTTCATGACGAAATTTGTAGAATCATTTTTGGGCTCCTTAAAAAGGACACAATGATGAATGATATCGCTCCCTTACACTAGTAGGTGGAGCGTTTTTATTTTTGGGTGTATTTTTTATGAGACTTTCGTTAGTTATGCCTTTTCATTAAATGAAATAGGTTAAAAAATGAATGGCGCTATATAACACAGTGTAATTGTCTTGTACTGCTTGGCTTGTAATGGGCTGAGTAAGTTAGTATAGGTAAAACAAGAGCTGCTAGTATATGTACAGCTTTTAATCGGTAATGGACTACAGATGATGGAATGAACAATGACATCATTTTTTTATTTTTTCAAATGAATTTTTTAAAGAAGTAGAAACTAGGTAGGAAGCCGAGTGGAAGTTGTAGGATGAACAGAGGATGTGCGCGTTGCTGGGTAAGCATCTGAGCAGTAATTAAATCAACAGCATTGGTTGATAACTTTAAGAGGAGGACATATCATGACCAAATATATTTTTGTAACAGGTGGAGTAGTTTCTTCCCTAGGTAAAGGGATTACAGCTTCTTCTTTAGGGAGACTTTTAAAAAATAGAGGATTAAATGTAACGATTCAAAAATTTGATCCATACATTAACTTGGATCCAGGTACTATGAGTCCATATCAACATGGAGAAGTATTCGTAACAGATGATGGAGCAGAAACAGACTTAGACTTAGGCCACTATGAGCGTTTTATCGATATTAACCTAGGTAAACATAGTAACGTAACAACAGGTAAAATTTATTCAACGGTGTTGAAAAAGGAACGTCGCGGTGATTATTTAGGTGGAACAGTTCAAGTTATTCCGCATATTACAAATGAAATTAAAGATCGTGTTTTCCGTGCTGGAAAAGAAACGAATGCTGATGTTGTTATTACAGAAATTGGAGGAACTGTAGGGGATATCGAGTCTCTTCCATTCCTAGAAGCAATCCGTCAAATTAAGAGTGATATTGGTCGTGACAATGTAATGTACATTCACTGTACGCTTGTTCCATATATCAAAGCAGCGGGTGAATTGAAAACAAAACCAACTCAGCATAGTGTAAAAGAACTTCGCAGCCTTGGTATTCAACCAAACATCATCGTTGTACGTACTGAGAAACCTATTTCACAAGATATGAAAGATAAACTAGCGTTATTCTGTGATATTGACAAAGATTCTGTTATTGAATGTCAAGATGCAGATACGCTATACTCGATTCCGCTTTCATTGCAAGAACAAAACATGGACCAAATCGTTTGTGATCATTTGAAATTAGATTGTGGTCAAGCGGATATGGAAGATTGGAAAGAGCTTGTAGCAAAAGTAACATCTCTTACAAAGAAAACAAAAATTGCTCTTGTTGGGAAATATGTTGAATTACAAGATGCTTACCTTTCTGTTGTAGAAGCATTAAAACATGCTGGCTATTCTTTCGATGCGGATGTTGAAATTGATTGGATTAACTCTGAACATGTTACGAAAGAAAATGTGGAAGAATTACTTCAAAGTGCAGATGGTATTCTTGTTCCAGGCGGTTTCGGTGACCGTGGAATTGAAGGGAAAATTGTGGCGATTGAATATGCACGTGTCAATAAAGTTCCGTTCCTTGGCATTTGCTTAGGTATGCAGCTGGCATCTATTGAGTATGCGCGCAACGTATTAAACTTACCGGATGCACATTCAGCGGAAATTAAGCCAGAGACAAAAAATCCAATTATCGACTTGCTTCCTGAACAAAAAGATGTGGAAGATTTAGGTGGAACGCTTCGTCTTGGATTATACCCATGTAAATTGACAGAAGGAACAAAAGCGTTTGAAGCATATAAAGAAGCTGTTGTTTACGAACGTCACCGTCATCGCTATGAGTTCAATAATGAATATCGTCCACAGATGGAGAAAGCTGGTTTTGTCTTCTCTGGTACAAGCCCAGATGGACGTCTAGTAGAAATCGTAGAGTTGACAGATCATCCTTGGTTTGTAGCATCACAATTCCATCCAGAGTTTATTTCACGCCCGAATCGCCCGCAGCCGTTATTCCGTGACTTTGTTGGTACGGCATTACAACGCAGCGAAAACGTGTAAAAAAATAAACAGAGGCTGTCCAATTGGGCAGCCTCTGTTTCTGTTTGTTTTCAGGAGGAATTCCGCTGATTCACTGATACTCCTGTAAAATTTCCTCTATGGTAAATTTAATGCCATAGTAAGCGAATAAAGCGGTTAATAAAGTAGGGTAGCCGACTCGGTTGCCTAATTCATCTGGAATTAATCCTCGTTGTACGCGTAAATCAATATGTACATCAGCGAGTGTAGCGAGAGAATCGCCCTCTGCTTCAACAACGGTCGATACAGCAACAAAAGGAATGTCCGCTTGTTGTAATCGTTGTGCTAATCGAACGGCTTCTGGGTCGTTAGAGAATCGACTGAACAATAAGAATCGATCTTCAGAGCCAAGTGTTAGTGCTTCATCAAGATAATAGACCTTTGCTGAAGGTAAAGGTTCAACCCCGCTTAAGGCCTCCTTTGTTACACCGTCCATTTCTTCAAATCCATATATATAAATGGATCCTTCACCGATAACGGCTTGAGCTAAGAGCCGAGCGGCATCTTCTATATTAAATTCTTCCTGGTCTATCATTTTTTTAAATAACCCATTAATTTGAGTAGAAAATATTTTCAACATGGAGTGTGTAAGCTTCCTTTCATTTTTTCTTTTCATACTATCAGAAATTGCAGTTTTTCACGAATTGAATGATTTTGTCTGTACATTATGGAGAAAAAGGATAAAATAGTGATAAATGTTAATGTATATTACTAATGCGCTAATGCAGGAATTTTATCATTATTAGCGAATTATGAAGCGAGAGAATAGTTTGTACGAAAAATCAGGAGATAAAGAAGAGGTGGTAGTATGGCGGGGAAAATCTTAATTGTCGACGATCAATTTGGAATTAGGATTTTGTTAAATGAGGTTATGGTTCGAGAAGGATATGAAACTTATCAAGCAGCAAACGGTGTACAGGCGCTCGAAATCGTTCACCAACATGATCCTGATTTAGTTTTATTAGATATGAAAATTCCAGGTATGGATGGCATTGAAATTTTAAAACGAGTAAAGAAAATTAAACCTGAGATTCGAGTGATTATTATGACAGCTTACGGAGAACTCGATATGATTCAGGAAGCGAAGGAATTAGGAGCTATTACTCATTTTGCTAAACCATTTGATATTGATGATATAAGAAAAGCTGTCCGGGATTATTTACCGATTCAATCTAATTAATTCGGCAATGTTCAATAAGTGTTTCCTATGAGAATGAAACGGTATATGGACACGCTTTAGCTCTTTCTAACTATAACAACACGGCTGTCCTTATGAAAAGAACAGCCGTGTTGTTATGAAAAGTAGTTTCTCACGTCTTTCAAGATGCCGGAGCAGGAATAAATAATAATAAAATATAGCCTAAAAGTAAGTAAATAAACATGGGGTATTTGTTGCTGTTTTTTTCATGTATTGATATGCTAAAAGAGAAAAAACATGAACTCTAAGCGATTGACCAGAGTCATTTAAGGGTATAGCTAGAGATTGAATACATGTTGTAAAAAACACTTAGATTTTTATTTACATAGGAGGAACAAACATGCCTTTAGTTTCAATGAAAGAAATGTTGAACAAAGCACTTGCAGAAAAATATGCAGTGGGGCAATTCAACATTAATAATTTAGAATGGACACAAGCTATTTTAGCTGCAGCAGAAGAAGAGAAGTCTCCGGTTATTCTAGGAGTATCTGAGGGAGCTGCCCGCTATATGGGTGGATTTAAAACGACTGTAATGCTTGTTAAAGGGTTGCTGGAGGATATGAACATTACAGTTCCTGTTGCGATTCATTTAGATCATGGATCAAGCTTTGAGAAGTGTAAAGCAGCAATCGATGCTGGTTTCACATCTGTCATGATTGATGCGTCTCATCACCCAATTGAAGAAAATATTAGTACAACAAAGCAAGTGGTGGAATATGCACATGCGCGTAACGTATCTGTAGAAGCGGAAGTAGGAACAGTTGGCGGACAAGAGGATGACGTTGTGGCTGAAGGTGTTATTTATGCAGATCCAAAAGAGTGTGAACAGTTAGTAAAAGAAACAAATGTGGACTGCTTTGCTCCAGCACTTGGGTCTGTTCACGGCCCTTATAAAGGTGAACCAAACCTTGGATATAAAGAAATGGAAGAGGTTCGTGATTTAACGAAAGTTCCATTAGTGCTGCACGGCGGTACGGGCATTCCTACGAAAGATATCCAAAAAGCAATCTCACTTGGAACATCTAAAATCAATGTAAATACAGAAAATCAAATCGTCTTTACGAAAGTAGTTCGTGATATTTTGAATAAGGATGCAAAAGTATACGATCCTCGTAAATTTATCGGACCTGGACGTGAAGCGATTAAAGAAACTGTTATTGGAAAGATTCGTGAATTTGGTTCGAACGGAAAAGCGTAATCTTTTTTAATAATCCATCTTATGTCCTTTCATGCAGGAGTTACATTCATTTAGCATGAAAGGACTTTGTTATCAATTACTTACTTATTGGAGGCTTACTCATGAAATTTTTTATTGATACAGCAAATATTGAAGAAATTCGTGAAGCACATGCTTTAGGGATTTTAGCAGGTGTAACAACGAATCCATCACTAGTAGCAAAGGAAAAAGGCGTTTCGTTTCATGATCGTTTAAGAGAAATTACAAGCTTAGTGAAAGATTCTGTATCTGCAGAGGTTATTGCTCTTGATTTTGAAGGAATGATGAAGGAAGCAGAAGAGCTAACAGCCATCGCTCCGAATATCACAATTAAAGTGCCTATGACTCCAGATGGTTTAAAAGCGGTAGCGGCTCTTTCGAAAAAAGGAGTTAAGACAAATGTTACGCTTATTTTCAGCGCCAACCAAGCACTGTTAGCGGCTCGAGCAGGAGCTACTTATGTATCACCATTCCTTGGTCGTTTAGATGATATCGGGCATAATGGTTTACAACTTATTTCAGATATTGCAGATATTTTTGCTATTCATGATATTCAAACGGAAATTATTGCAGCATCTATTCGTCATCCAATGCATATTACAGAAGCTGCTTTAAAAGGTGCGCATATTGCGACAGTTCCTTATAAAGTTATTCTACAATTATTCAATCACCCACTAACAGACAAAGGGATTGAAGCATTTCTTAAGGATTGGAGCTCACGTACAGAACAATAAGAGTCTTTCTCGCTAAGCCGTGGTATTTTGTGGGCTTTATATAATCGTATAGAAGTCATTTTGACGTAGTTGCTTAGTCTATGGAAATCGTATATGGGCAACTACGCTTTAGGTTATTTAAAAGCGAGCCAATCGACGAGTTTTCTTTTTATTTTTCTTAATTTCTTACATGAATTTGCCATTTTTGTGCACACTAATAAAATGAAAAAATAAATTTGTCGATTTTTGCACATGTCAATTGGAAAAAATAACTATTTAAAATATCTTCTTCAGTGCTTAGCGTAGAAGGGAGTTTAATATGGAAAAATTAAAAATAGCTGGCGGTTATCCTTTGAAAGGAAGCATTCGTGTAAGCGGTGCTAAAAATAGTGCGGTTGCTCTAATACCTGCAACTATTTTAGCGGATTCTCCTGTGACGATTGAAGGGTTACCAGATATTTCAGATGTGCAAACATTACAAGCGTTAATGGAAGAAATCGGTGGACAAGTTCGTTTTGAAGATGGAGAAATGACAGTAGATCCTAGAAAGATGGTTTCTATGCCCTTACCAAACGGGCGTGTGAAAAAGCTTCGTGCCTCTTACTATTTAATGGGGGCTATGCTTGGGAGATTTAAAAAGGCTGTTATCGGTCTCCCTGGCGGCTGTCATTTAGGTCCTCGCCCAATCGATCAGCACATTAAGGGATTTGAAGCATTAGGGGCTAAAGTAACAAATGAACAAGGCGCCATTTATTTGCGAGCAGATGAATTAAAAGGAGCTCGTATTTACCTTGATGTCGTAAGTGTTGGCGCTACGATTAATATTATGTTAGCTGCTGTTTTGGCAAAAGGAAGAACCGTGATTGAAAATGCAGCAAAAGAGCCGGAAATCATTGATGTTGCTACGTTACTCACGAACATGGGTGCCAAAATTAAAGGGGCGGGAACGGATATTATTCGCATTGATGGAGTAGAGCATCTGCATGGTTGTCGCCATACGATTATTCCAGACCGAATTGAAGCGGGAACGTTTATGATTTTGGCAGCAGCCGTAGGAGAAGGGATTTTAATTGATAATGTGATCCCTCAGCACCTTGAATCTGTTACAGCTAAACTTCGTGAAGCGGGTGTTCAAATTGAAGTGGCAGATGATCAAATGTTTATTTCACGAGGAGAGGGATTGAAAGCCGTTGATATTAAGACGCTTGTATATCCTGGATTTCCAACGGACTTACAGCAGCCATTTACCTCTTTATTAACGAGGGCTAACGGTTCAAGCATTGTTACAGATACGATCTATGGTGCTCGCTTTAAGCATATTGATGAACTTCGTCGAATGAATGGGAAGATTAAAGTCGAAGGAAGATCCGCAATTATTGACGGTTCGGTTCAGTTGCAAGGTGCGAAGGTCAAAGCGAGCGATTTACGAGCAGGAGCTGCTCTTGTTATTGCAGGTCTTATGGCCGAAGGGGTGACTGAAGTAACAGGACTTGAGCATATTGATCGTGGATATAGCCATTTAGTAGAGAAGCTTTCGGGGCTCGGAGCGACTATTTGGCGTGAAAAAATGACGCAAGAAGAAGTAGAACAGCTAAAAAGCTGAATTCTTCTCTTATTGTGTTATCGTATATGATATAATGTGTTATACTATTGTTGGTTTAAAAATATAACAAGTCATATATGTTAGTGAACACTGAGGAGGAACCAGTAATGGAAAGAAGCTTATCAATGGAGCTTGTTCGCGTTACAGAAGCAGCAGCTTTATCTTCTGCACGTTGGATGGGACGCGGAAAGAAAAACGAAGCAGATGATGCTGCTACTACAGCAATGCGTGATGTATTTAATACAATTCCTATGCAAGGAACGGTCGTTATCGGAGAAGGTGAAATGGACGAAGCTCCTATGTTATATATCGGCGAGAAATTAGGGACGGGAATCGGACCTTTAGTTGATATAGCTGTAGATCCTTTAGAAGGAACGAATATCGTTGCATCTGGTAGTTGGAATGCATTAGCCGTGTTAGCTGTCGCTGATCGAGGCAATCTTCTTCATGCTCCTGATATGTATATGGATAAAATCGCTGTTGGGCCGGAAGCGGTTGGACAGATTGATATAAATGCATCTGTTTTGGATAACTTGAAAGCTGTTGCTAAAGCAAAAAATAAAGACATTCAAGATGTAGTAGCGACTGTCTTAAATCGCGATCGTCATGCTAAAATTATTCATGAACTGCGCGAAGCGGGAGCACGAATTAAGCTCATTAATGATGGTGATGTAGCTGCGGCAATTAATACAGCTTTTGATCAAACAGGTGTCGATATCTTATTTGGTTCAGGCGGAGCTCCAGAAGGTGTTATTTCTGCTGTTGCATTAAAATGCTTAGGTGGAGAACTTCAAGGGAAGTTACTTCCACAGAGTGATGAAGAATTAACTCGCTGCGTGAAAATGGGCCTTGATGTAAATAAAATTCTTCGTATGGAAGATCTTGTTCGCGGTGATGATGCTATCTTCGCGGCAACAGGGGTAACAGATGGAGAATTGTTACGCGGTGTTCAATTTAAAGGACATTATGGTTCAACTCATTCAGTTGTTATGCGTGCAAAATCAGGTACTGTTCGTTTTGTTGAAGGACGTCACAGCATTGCGATTAAACCGAACGGTTTTGTGGGTTAATTGAACGATTAAAATATTTGCATGTCATTTATGAAAAAGCGGGCGATGATGATCGCTCGCTTTCCCTAGTGTGCCAGGCATGGCAACTATCTAGGTGGTG
>NZ_QWVS01000011.1 GCF_003570725.1 Peribacillus asahii | reverse complement strand
CAAAAATTAAAAACGTAAGTTTTTCAGTGCCCTCGCTCAAAACCTGTCTCTTTCTATACATATATAAGTTTATGCTGATTATTAAAGCTATACGAAAGCTCCATCAAATCCTGTACAAAATCCGGCCCATATTTATTTACATAATAAAAGATATTCCAAATTCGTTCCTGAGGAGAATGTAGCGGATACAAAGATTGAGCGATTCGATCGTATTTACGGACGACAACGGCATTTTTTTCTTTCGTGCTCGCTTCCATTTTTCCATAGATAAAGTCTAACTGCTGCTCAATAAAAAAGCGGTTTTTGTGCAGCAAAGATTGAAGTCCTTTATCTAGTCGAGCAGCATGCTCTGATAACTGTTGATGATTAACTTGTAAATCTCGCTTCATCTTGTCATACAACTGTTCAAGCAGCGGATCTTTAACAGATTCCAAATAACTTTCTTTTGCTTTATCTGTTCCTTCTGTTAAAACCGTTTCAAGCTCCAAACCAACTTCCTGAAGGTCTGTTTCAATCCCGCGCTCTACTAGCGTAATATTAAGCCTTGGCACAATCGGCGGCATTTTCATCTCGAATAAATCGAAAGCCCGCTTTAATTCAGCCCAGTAAGCAATTTCGCCCGGACCTGAAATAAAAGCTAGTACCGGAAAGAGCATCTCCTGCATTAACGGACGTGTAACAACATTGTTGCTTAACCGCTCCGGACTATCTTTCGCCGTCTGTAAAAGTTCTTCTTTTGTAAAACGTAATTCACCATTTTTTCCAATAATTTGCCCATTGTTTCTCTCTAACAAGCAGCGGTCTTTCTTCTCTGGATGGTAATAGAATAAATTCACAGCGTTCGCATCCATTTCAATCATTCGTCGGTATCCTTGTTCCTGAATGAACGCTTGTTGCGCACATACGGCTGCCGTAATATCTTCATGACACTCTACCATTTGCGTGAAAAATTGCGCCTCTAATTGTCGTAACCGCGGATCTGCTGCATCAATCAACAATAAACCATATTCATGAAACCATTCATGGATAAGCGCCGAAAAGAAATCAACAAATGTTTGAGAACGACACAAAATAGTCTTCATATTGGCAAGCAGCGCACTTGTATAATTTGTCTCACCATACGTTTCGATAATTTCCTCAAACCACTGTTGCATAACCTGTGCGTCTAATTCAATATCAGAAACCATCGTTTTAAACGGCTGATAGGAAGGATATGTTTTCTTAGTTGGTTTCCCCTCTTTCATCACATAGACATGATTTACTTCTGCTACGTCATGGTCTTCCCCTGCAATCCAAAAGACGGGAATAACTCTCTTCTTAAGCACTTCTTCTTGCTCTTTAGCCAATTTAATAATCGAGATTACTTTATGAATCGTATATAATGGACCTGTTAATAAACCAGCTTGTTGTCCACCTATTACGACAACGGACTCCTCCTTACGCAAGTCCGAAATACTATTCATTACAGCTTCACTCTTTGGCAATCTTGCCATATAGTTCTCTATATAATCTGCCACCTCTTGGCGCAGAAACGTTCGATTCATTAATTCTTTATATCGATTATGGTACATGTCTTTACTAGACAAATCATAGTGAAAATAATCTTCAACTTCGAGAAGCCCTTGTAAATAATCCGAAGCAAACCGATTTAAAGATGGTAACTCGAGATCTTTCATCTCCATTTATGTACTACTCCCTCTCTCTGCATCTTCAGTACTTTTGAGTATAGCACGCTATGTCAAAAAAATAAAAAAAGTTGCCTAACAGCCGAATTTTATGCAACACTGCTGAAAGCTTCACAAAATGGTTTAACTAGGTTAGATTATACAAGAATTCATTGCTTGCCCTCATCACCTTACTTAACATTCGATATAACCATCGTTAAGCTTTTGTTTAACATAGTTCAAGTCGTATGTACTAACAGGTTATGCAGTATCAGAAGAGCAATACCCTTAGAATTCTAGTAACTAACCCATACAAGACAAGAGCACAATACGTACAAAAAAAGCATGCAAAGTTTAATCTCCAAAACCCTTTCAGAACCTTTGGAAAAATAATTTCCTGTTTTACCTTATAGTGGACAAGAACAACTGTACAGGCGATTGTTAAAACAATCAACATTAATACCCAAAAAAGCTGCTTATTCCAAATCACCATAATCAAATAATTAACAGCAAAAATAAAAAATATAGTACTTAAATCCATCGCAATACGAACAGACCTGCGGTGGTTTTTTGTCATTTGCTTTGCCACAGTAAAAAAAACGATATATCCGAGAATCGGTAATGTTACGAATGTTGCCACGAATGCGGATACAACAAACTCCACTACTATCAGCCTTCCTTCTGTTCTTTACCTTTAATCATCGTATAAAGAAAATCAATCAAACGATGTTCCTGTCCATTTTGTTTCGCTTGTGAAAGAACGTATCCTAAAATGGCTTCAATCTCTGTTTGACGTCCATGCTCTAAATCTTTCAGCATGGACGAACGGTTTTCTGATGTTCCTCGACATACTGCCTTCACATACTCTAATGCTTGGCCCGGATTATCTATATGCAAAATCGACGCTAGTTCCTGAAAATAGGTGTCCATTAACTTGGCATATGCTGCATTAGTAACAAGCTCTCCATTTGGAACACCTAAAATAGCCGTTAACGGATTAATAACCGCATTGACAATCAACTTCTCAAGCAACATAGAATGATAGTCCTCATACACTTCAAATGGAAAGAGCTCTATCGATTCATGTCTAAACGGCAGTTCACTTTCATTCCCTCTAAAAACAGCAAGCTTTGTTTTACCTACCCCTGTATGTTCAACTGTATGTGAATCATGCTTTAAAGCTCCATGCTCAACAACCCCAACAAAAAGAGAAGGTGAAGCTAGCTTCTTTAGAAATTCAATATGTCCATAGCCATTTTGCAAAAATAACAGGGGCTGCTTACAATATTGAATCGACGAATAAACATCGGAAAGCTGATATTGCTTAACCGTGACAATCACCAATTGTGCACCTTCCACATTGTTTGCTAATTTTTTCGCGGTAATTGTTTTCGTTTGCACCTCCCCGTTTCTCATAAAATTTAATCCATCATGATTTAAACGCGCAGCCTGTTCTTCCGTTCTTGTATATACGGTTACACTATGTGATTGGCTCAAATAATTGGCAAACAATAAACCTATTGCTCCGCCTCCAATAATCGCTATTTTCATAAATTACCTCCATAATTATTCCTATTTTATCACATTTAACCTAATCACTTATAGTACAGAAGCAGATATAGGTTTGTAAGAATAAGAGAATCCCCTCTCAACAAGCAACCTATTTTGATTCTATTCTTTAAATAGGAAGGATAAAATAGAATATGTTATACTAGTAGTGAAGCGTTTTCTTTTTGGATATAGGTATTAATAACGGTTGTAGATTTGTTACTCATTTAACTTTCAGCAGAGCTGAAAGGCGTGTGAAAACATAGTTTCACACCGAATAGGTCAAAAATCGTATAAATCAACCATATTCATGAACATAGCCTTGATATAAACATAAATAAAAGAGCGCTTTATTCTGTACAACTAGATAACAAATGGGGTTTATGGAAGATATAAGGGGGAGCTTTAGATGGAATACAAAGTGGAACGTTTACTCGTGAATTTCAAAACGCTTGAAGAATTTAAGAAATTCAAAGAATACGGTATACAAGAATTATCTATGCTCGATGATTTAGAAGCAAATATCATTGAAAACGACAGTGAATCACCATTTTACGGCATTTATTTCGGAGATACACTTGTTGCCCGAATGAGCTTATATCAAAAAAGCGCGAAGTTCGATCATTACTTTGACCAGAAGCAAGATTTTCTTGTGCTATGGAAATTAGAAGTACTTCCGAATTATCAAAAGAAAGGCTACGGAAAAGCTTTAGTAGATTATGCTAAAAGCTTTCATCTGCCAATTAAAACAAACCCGAGGGTTCAATCACAAGCTTTTTGGACAAAAATGGGCTTTGAACCAATTACCTACGACATGGATCGCGATCTTGGTGAAAATCCACTCGTATGGCGTCCATAATTGCGCAATCGTCTGCAAAATAAAACTCGTGGCTAAGAGGTTGCAAAAACTCCCCTTAGCCACGAGTTTATTTATTTACTCTCTCGAGGTTACCGTTTTTATCCATTTGGAACTTCACTTTTGAACTTGTTGGATCATCTTCATGAATAATGAGTTTCCTAGCACGCTCCATAATATGCAAAAGCGCTCGATAATCTTCTTCCACAACAACAAGTTGACTTTGTAACACTTTAATTTCCTCACGCAATTGTTGATTTTCTCGCTGTAAATCCCCAAGTTCTTCAGCTCGTTGCTGCTTTTCCTGCTCATATAGTCGAGCCGTTTCATCCATTTTCTTTAAATATGAAACAATTTCTTGAAACGAGACCGAATCACTCACCTTATTCTCCTCAACACATTCTACTTGTTGAGTACATTCATGCATATTCTCCACTTTTCGTTCTAGCTTTTCTTCTAATTGTACATCCCTCTGACCTTTATTCTCTTTTCTCTGCTTCTTTGCGAGCTCGATTCCCGATTTATATTGCTTACGAACAAAAGAATTCCAACGAAAGCCACAAGCTGCAGGTGTTCTTGACAATTGTTTACCCACTTCTTCAAATGCTCGAAGTTGAGTGCTGCCTTCTCTAATATACCTTAAGACAACTTCAGCCAACAATAAATCTTCATCTTGACTCCATGCATCTTGTCTCGCAATTGACATCTCTCTACCTCCAAAGCAAGCTTTTTCTTCATATATATGTACTTACTAGAAAAGATAGAAGGGAAAAGAGTAAACTAAGTCAGATTATTTTGTTTTATTTAAAAATGAGTCGACTGCTTGATGATGAGCATCCGTTTCCCATAACTTTGCACATTGTCTGCTTTCCATTTCCATGCGCCCTTTTAAATCCGTCTCTTCCCATTTATTAATTAATAGATTTTTGTAAGCCATCAAGACGCCTACCTCACGATTCAGAATCGTATCGACAAAGCGCTCCCATTCTTCTAAATCTCCTTGAATCACTTCATCAATAAATCCTAATTCTTTCGCTGCCTCTGCTGTATAAATGGTTCCATTCAATAGTAGCTTCATAGCTGATTGATAAGGGATTTTCTCTAATAAAATCGAGGCTCCTCCCCATCCTGTTGTAATTCCTAACGATGCTTGAACAAAACCTAGCTTCACACCGCTTTTAGCAAGACGAAAATCACATGCTGAGGCAATCTCACAGCCCCCTCCAACTGCACTACCATTCAGCAAAGCAATAGTAGGCTTTTTGAATACAGCTAATTTATATAAGATTGCTCCCATTTTAGACAGCATTCCGTAAGATTCTTCCTCTGTATAAAGCGAATGGAATTCAGCTAAATCGCCACCCGAACAAAAGGCGCGATCACCATAACCTGTTATCACAACTACTTTTACATCATTATCTTGGGCCGCTTGGTCAAGCGCAGCTTCAAATTCTTCCATCAATTGATAACTAACTGCATTTCTTTTTTCTGGTCGATGTAAAATAAATTTCATGTAACCGCGTTCATTTTTTTCCACTAAAACCGTCTGACTCATACCTTCACCATCCTAACTAATTAATCACTCTTCTATTTTACACCATTCATTGAACATTCTGTGAATTTTATTTAACTTTTTCCATTTTAAAGTTATATTTTACTTATATTAAACATAACAAAAGCAAAGAAGCACAGAGGATATAATCCCTGTGCTTTCATTAGCATATTGCTCGATGTAATATAAAGAAATTATTTGTTAACAACTTCTTTTCCGTTGTATGTCCCACATTCTTTACAAACACGGTGTGAAAGTTTCATTTCACCGCAGCTTGGGCATTCTACCATACCAGGTACAGATAGTTTGAAGTGTGTACGACGTTTTCTTTTTACAGTTTTAGACGTTCTTCTAAAAGGTACAGCCATTATTCCCACCTCCTTAAAAAATATAAGAAATCCATAAAAACCAGATTAACTGACTTTTATACTTTCAATTAAGATTCTTTATTGTTTTCAAAAAAATCGGCAAGCTTTGCGAATCGAGGATCCACTTTCTGTTTGTTTTCTTCTTCAGAAATAACGGTCCAGTCATTTCCAGATTGAGGAGCAGCTTCTTCTGAGTTAACATCCTCACAGAAAACTTGCATCGGTATTTCTAGCAATAAATTTTCTTTAATGACTGGCAAAAGATCCACAACATCACCTTCTACAATTGTCACATCATCTCCATCATACTCGATGCCTGCTGTTTTGAATAGAAAAGTTTCTGTTGTTTCAATATCAATTGGGTAGTTGACATCTACCAGCGTTCGGGAACACGGTAAAATAAATTTACCCGATAGATGCAAGTGGAAAGTAACTTTCGTTGAACCAATATCGGCTCTTCCTGTTACTTTTATTGGTGAAACGTCGCGAATCTGCGGGTCTCTCTCCTTAATGTCTGTAACATCCACTATTTCATCAATTTGCAAATGTTTGTCCCGTATTTTTTGAAGTTGACTAATTGTCCATTTCAAATGAAATCACCTCAAGGCAACAAAAATAATTATAGCTTTCAATTATTCGTTTGTCAATATTTTTTCTTTACACTATAATGTAGTCATTCTAACGAATGTTGCAAGCTTTACGAATGATACTTACGATGTTGAATAAATACTTCAAACTATACTTGAATTTCTATTTTAGCATGTAGAAACCAAATTACAAACTTTTTCCGTGAGGTGACCTTAATGAAGGCTGTTGGTATAGTTGTCGAATACAATCCATTTCATAATGGACATGCCTTACATATTCAAGAAAGTAAGAAACAGACTGAAGCTGATGTAGTCATCGCTGTAATGAGTGGTTCATTTTTACAACGTGGTGAACCGGCACTCGTCAATAAATGGGCACGAACAGACATGGCCTTACGCGGCGGCGTAGACCTTGTTATCGAGCTTCCTTATCGTTTCGCAACAGCCAACGCCGAATTATTTGCTCGGGGCTCCATTAGTCTGCTTGAGGCTATGCAATGTGATGCGTTCTGCTTTGGCAGTGAAGACGGAAAGATTGCTCCGTTTCTCGATACCTATCATTTGCTTCAAGAAAAAGAAACAGAATATAAAAGTGCGTTAAAAACGTTTTTAAAAGAAGGAAAGAGTTATCCAGCAGCTGCTTCCCTTGCTTTTCGCAGCCTTTCATCCAATGAAAGAGGACTAGATCTATCACAGCCAAACAACATTCTTGGCAAAGAATATGTGCACACTGCTTTATCAAACAACTACAAAATAAAACCTTTTACAATCAAGCGGGTAGCAGCAGGCTATCACGAAACAACGCTTCACGATAAAGCGATTGCAAGCGCTACAGGCATTCGAAAAGCGATTATCGAACAGAAACAAAGCATGCAGACGATTTCTAACTATGTACCACATTCAACCCTTGCTATTTTAGAAACATATATTACTTATTATCAAAGCTTTCATCATTGGGAGTTGTACTGGCCTCTTCTTAAATATCGAATTCTTACTTCTTCTGCCGCTGAATTAGCGTCCATCTATGAAGTAGAGGAAGGCATTGAACATCGATTATTAGATATAGCTAAACACTCTAGTACGTTCCAACAATTTGTGACACAAGTGAAAACAAAACGCTATACATGGACACGTATCCAACGCATATGCACTCATATTTTGACGCATAGCTTGCAAGCCGAAATGGAGGCGTCGTCCTTTCCATCATACCTTCGTTTACTCGGAATGACGGAAAAGGGACAACAGTATTTGCAATCGGTCAAAAAAGAGCTGCCTCTTCCTTTAATTTCGAAAATATCAGTCTACAACGATGATGATATTACACCAGATTTACGTGCGACAAACGTATTTGCCCAAGGCTTAACAGAGCCTTATCAAACGGAATTAATAAAGCGGGAATTCGCCGCACCTATTCGACTCAAGGTTTAACAATTGTGAGGGAGCGCTATTGATGAACAATAAAAAATAAGAGACGGAAAGTCAAAGTCCGCCTCTTATTTTTTATCTTCTAATGTTTTTAAATAATGCAGGGCATCTGTAAAGTGATCAACTGGAACAATCTTCATCTTCGTATTAATATCTTTCGCTGCCACTAATGCCTCTTGATAATTGGAATGAGGATTCCCTTCCTCATTAGGTGCAAAGAAAATATCAGCACCTGATTTATCAGCCGCGACAATTTTCTGTTGAATGCCTCCAATAGGCCCTACTTTTCCTTCTTCATCAATCGTACCTGTACCTGCAATTTGATATCCTTGCGTTAAATCCCCTTTGGTTAATTGATTATAAATTTCTAAAGAAAACATTAATCCTGCCGATGGTCCACCGATTTGCTCAGAATCAATAGACACTTTTGGAACGGTTATGACTCTCGTAGCATCATCAAGAGAGATACCTAATCCTACTTGATTTGGTTTATCTTTAAATGCTTGCAGGGTGATTGTTGCTTGTTTCTCCGTTTCTTCTCGCTTATAAACGATGTCAACGGTATCCCCTGCTTTTTTCGTAGCAATATAATCAATGAATTGTTGCGAGGAATCAAAACTTAAGCGATCGACTTGAATAATTTGATCACCTGCTTTTAAAATTCCAGCCGCTGGCATATCCTCGTGTACATCTAAGACAAACACACCCAGATACTGATAAGAAAACTCTTTCCCAGCGTGATCATAAGCCACTTTAATGGCATGATTTTTCGAAGTATCCATTAAATGCAGCTGCCTTACATTATATTCTTCATCCGTTTCATCCTCGCCTCGAACAGATGCCTCTGGATAAATTTCTTGATAATCACTCCATTTAGCAAGCAAATACGAATAAATATTTGCTCTTCCCATTCTAACCGTTGTGAGCATGAAGCTCCCTTCTGCTCGATCACCGCCAGAAACTTCAATAATCGGTTCTAATTCTTTCGCCATACCAGGCTTTGTCACATAATACGGCAAATAATAAAATGCAGAGGCAAAAAGAAGCAAGGCAACCACTAAAGTAGTGTTGACATACGCTTTACGGCTCATTTTTGCAAGACTCCTTCCAAGATGCAACACATGATTTAATGTAATCGACTTTCTGTCTAGCTGCTTCTTCTCCAATACTAATTATTTCAGATATATTTGTAAATGATTTTGAACTATACTTTTCCACTCGCGGACGAATCATGACATCGGAAGCAAACTCTCTATTCTCGACCAATTCCATTTGTAAAATATCAAGGCTTTGCATAATCACATCATAAATAGATGTAATCTCTACCTCTTGATTAATATGCGAAACATCTACACCAATAACGATATCTGCTCCCATTTGCTTTGCAACCGAGACAGGTACCCGATCAACGACACCTCCATCAACTAGTAGATGATTATCAATTTTCTCCGGAACAAAAATACCGGGTATCGAAATACTTGCGCGGACAGCTGGAGCAATCGGTCCCTGCTGAAAAACAACCTTTTCTCCTGTTCGAATGTCAGTTGCTACAACCGCAACAGGGATATCTAATTCTTCTAACTTCTTTCCATATGTAAATACCCGAATTAATTCTTTTACTCGCTTCCCTGCAACAAAACCCATTTTCGGAAACGTAAAATCTAAATAATACTTCCTTTTAAATACACGCGATAGTTTATAAAGCCGCTCAATATCTGAGCCCGCTGCAAATAAAGCACCCACCATCGCTCCCATGCTGCTCCCTGCAATTAAGTCAATAGGAATGCCCTCTTCTTGTAATACCCGAATCACACCTAGGTGAGCAAAACCTCGCGCACCACCCGAACCAAGCGCTAATCCAATCTTCGGTTCTCGCAATGCTATTCCTCCTCAAATTGTCTCATTCAAAATTATTGTCTTAAAGCGGTTCATACAAGCATATTGTTTAAACAGGATAAAATGATTAGCTTCGATTTAGTAAATTACTTTTTATCTTGGTTTTCCCACTTGTATAAAACTTCCTTTTATTTTATCACTCATATGCATAAAGTGCCTAGCAGATTCCTGATTAAGGAGGAGCAAGCTTTGTTGTTACCGAAACTTAAATCAATCACCTTAGCCCTACTCATTACGATTATGGCCATTGCATTAGTCGTTTTTCCTCAGGAGTCCTTTGACGCCTCTAAGAACGGCTTACATATGTGGTGGCAAATTGTCTTTCCATCTCTTTTGCCGTTTTTAATTATTTCTGAGCTATTAATTTGCTTTGGTGTTGTTAGCTTTCTAGGAGTCATGTTTGAACCATTAATGCGACCATTTTTTCGCGTTCCTGGTGTAGGTGGTTTTGTCTGGGCAATGGGGCTAGCTTCCGGCTTTCCTGCTGGAGCAAAATTTACCGCTAGACTTCGACTGGAAAAACAACTAACTCGAATTGAAGGAGAACGTCTTGTTTCCTTTACTAACTCCTCAAATCCATTATTTATTTTCGTTGCCGTTTCCGTTGGTTTTTTTCAAAACCCAAAGCTTGGTATCCTTCTTGCAGCGGCTCATTACGGAGGAAATATGATTGTTGGCTTCATCATGCGGTTTTATGGACAAAAAGAGGAGCAAGCCATTCCAAATAGAATAATCAAACTTCCATCTATAAAAGCGGCCCTCAAGCAGATGCATCGGACACGTTTAAAGGAAACTCGACCATTTGGAAAAATGCTCGGCGACTCGGTGACCTCTTCCATTCATACATTATTAATGATTGGCGGGTTTATCATTCTATTTTCAGTTATCAATCAGCTATTATCTCAAATGAATGTAACAGCCTTGCTTGCAAAAGCCATAGCTGGATGTTTACATGTATTTTCACTGTCACCTTCCTTTAGCATTCCTTTTATTTCGGGACTGTTTGAAATGACGCTTGGCGCAAAAATGACAAGCTCAATTTCAAACGCTAATTTATTACAGCAAGCGATGATTGCAAGCTTTATTTTAGCGTTCAGCGGCTTAAGCGTTCAAGCGCAAGTAGCAAGTATTTTAGCCGAAACAGATATCCGTTTTGCTCCCTTTTTCTTTGCCCGCGTCCTGCATGGCTTTATTGCCGCAACACTTGCTTATCTGCTTTGGAATTCACTTTATGTAGAGATTCCAGACTATGGACATGCCGCACTCGCTTTTCCGGTTAGTCAGATTATTGGAGATGAAACAACAACATTATATGAACAAATGCTCCACTTAGGACCTCTGTTCACCATTATTAGTTTAAGTGTTTATACATGCATTATAGCCAAAAGAATAATTCGATTTTAATTCCACTAAAAGAGAGCGCGTCGAATGACACGCTCTCTTTTAGTGGAATATTCAGTCATATCAAATGGAATTTTTCTTTCATCGCCTGAATGACAACGTCAGGTACTAGCAAGGAAATGTCCCCACCATATTTAGCCACTTCTTTCACAATGCTTGAACTTAAAAAGGAATACTGATTTTTTGTCATAATAAAGAATGTTTCTATTTGATTATTCAAAAGCCTGTTCATCGACGTTCCTTGCATTTCGTATTCAAAATCAGATACAGCACGAAGCCCTCTAATAATCGCATTAGCGGAAACGCTTTCAGCATAGTCAACAGTAAGACCTCGAAATGAATCAACTTTTACATTCGGAATATGAGCCGTCGCCCCGCGAATTAGATCCATCCGCTCTTCGACTGTAAATAGAGACTTTTTAGCCGAATTATTTAAAACGACAACGTATACTTCATCAAATACATTAGCTCCCCTTTGAATAATATCAACATGACCAAATGTAATCGGGTCAAAACTTCCTGGACAAATCGCTATTTTTGACATGATTTATTCCCCCTGTTCGTCTTGAAGATACCCCCATTGATAAATAGTAACGGCGATAATTCCATAGACTTCTTTTCTTTTTATAACTAAATCACCGACTTGCTCCGGCAAAGTAACATCATGGCTATGTTCACAAACGATGTATCCCTTATCATTTAACAGTCTAGCCTTTGATATTTCCTCTAGCAACTCGATAAGCTTTTGCTTCTTATAAGGTGGGTCGAGCATAATTAAATCAAACGTTAACTCCCGTTTAATAAGCGCCTTCAATGCTCGTTGTGAATCATTTTTATAAAGCTCTGCTTGATCCGTCAATTTACATAGCTCTAAGTTCGCTTTCACTGTTTGAAAAGCTGCATAGTCACGATCGACGAAAATAGCTCGATCCGCCCCTCGGCTTAACGCTTCTATACCAAGTCCCCCGCTGCCTGCAAATAAATCCAGCACAAGGCCGCCATCAAAATACGGGCCAATCATATTAAAAATCGATTCTTTTACTTTATCAGTTGTAGGACGGGTTCCTGTACCCGGTACAGCTTTCAACGGTCTTCCTTTACATGTTCCAGAAACGACTCTCATGTTCTCACCACATTTTTCCGACAAATTTCTGTTACTCAATTATCCTAACACATTCCAAATAGCACGCCAATAAAAAAAATAAGAACAATACAACACGTTTCATGAATAATAAGGAGAATTTTGGTCATAATGTGAATAACAACATCACTATCGTAGATGTTGTTGCCAACCGCGGAGAAGGCTTACGTTTCCCCATAAGTTCTTCCTCCGGTTTCTCCTCTCCCTTTGCCTTCTAGTCCTTAATCAGACATAGAAGGACCCTGCAGAAGTCTGCAGGGCTTTTTTTTATACCATAAGGGCGTAAAGCTCTTTGATATGTGTTATTTTCCAGACTACGCTTTTCTTACTGTAACGTATTCAAATCCACCAATTCCAACTCATTGTTTTGTTCACGAACAAATACGTTAAATACCTTTAACATATAATCTTCGCTAATATAATACTGATTATTAAATTGTGTTAATAACGTCCCTTCTACACTATGCGCTTTTTCATTGTAGAGAAATACTTTTTTTCCTGGGTATAAACGAAATGTCTTTGAACCATTATTTAAATAAAAGTGCTGATTCACCCACTCTGCGTGAAATCCTAGTTTTTCCGTTACCTGCTCTAATAAATAATAACGTTTCAAACGAACAGTCACAGATTGTACAACTGAATGTTCCCCGTCTCGATTCAGCCATTTAGCCTGATTGATAAAAATAAGCGGATGAACTTTGTGACTTTTCACTTTATTCAATTCAAAATAATGGGTTACAAGTCCTGTAACGTTTGATAATAATTCATCTAAATACTCAGCTGAAAATTCCTGTCCCCGCTTCTTTTTCAATACAGAAACGAATGCTGCTTGTTGCTCTTTCGTCAACCCTTTAGCCAGTTCTTCATATAATTGTTTCGCTTTACCTTTCGGCTTCTCATCTCGCACATAAGCACCAATAACCGATTGTAGCCATCGCTCTTTTTTATTTGAGAATGGGTAATAGGTTTGGTAATAGCGCTTAGATAACACGTGGGCTAGCTTATCTACACTAGGGCCAATCAGCAAATGTTCTGAGGAAAAAGGAGAGGCGGCTGTTGTAATAATCAATGTAATAGGTGCTATTGCTTCATATTTTTGAACTGCTTGAACTAATCGACCAGAAGAAGCACCATACACCATTACATCACCCGCTTCAAACTGCTTGCTCTTTTTTTGTTGGTAGTATAAAGGGAATGTCCCTTCTCTTCCTTCAAATACGTAATAACTTATTTTCTCTTTCTCTGTTTCACCGATTAAACGAGCTCCAGCAGCCCAAATTCCCACTTTGTTAGAGTAATCGGTAATTTCCACACGTGTATTTTCTATCTTGACCTGTTCTAATTGAACGGCCCAGTTATCCAATACAAAAGCTTGTGACGTTGATTTTTTTAACTTGTACGTAAAGCGAAGCGTACCCCCATTTGTCTCTAGATTCTGCTTTTGATTACCTGATTGTTGACAACTTTTATCGTCTTCTTGACATACTGGTTTAATAGATTTTTGAAAGTTTAACTGATAGTTCCCAGTCGGAAGACCGAAAAATTCATGTTCAACTTCGATATAACGACCTTTTACCTCCATATGTATCGTTTCATTTACCTGATAGGAAATATGTTTAGATTGGGCACTTTGCTTCTCTAAATAAACATTCCATTGCCAAAAAAGCACTCCGCCCATTATAAGCAATAATAAAAAAAGAATGGTAAAAAATAAACGCTTCACAACCCAATTCCCCTCTCTATCCATGATACCAAAGTACCAAAACGTACTCGAAAAGTCACGGGAATATTCTATGAACTTATCCTTAAGTTCTTTTTATAGTCCTATTGACCCCTTGTTAATTTTAGATAAAAGGAGAGTTTCATACATCTTTTATTTATCCCACACTTAACTGGCAGTAAGAGCCTTACCTCAAGCTTATGAGGAATCAAAGAAGATAGATGGGGGACAACTGCTCTCATCTAGTTGCGGCTCTAGTCCCTCGAGGTCATAAGCTGTCATGCTCTGTGGCAAACTTCGCCACGCCGCATTTCATCTTATGCTTGTCAGAGCTGAACAGTCGCCTCGCTTTTGTAGTAAAGGTCCGATTGCCGATTGGTTCAGCTAACCATCAGTGGAGGATGAAGGCCCCCCACTGATGGAAGTTTCACTTTATTAAACACATAGCAGTTGTATAACTTCTCTTTTGAACAGGAAAATGGTACAGTATGAAGGAATATGCACATAAGGAGAGATTGAATTGATTCAACGTTTCATTGAACTTGGACAAGGATATTCTGATTTATATGAATTACTAGAAATCGGAAAAAACAATAGACATCGAGTAGCTAGATTATTAGCCCTTCACACAACCTTAAACGATAAACAAGTAACATCTCTTGTTGTCGTAATGCACCCGACAACTGAAGGAGAGTTTCAAGCACTTTATATTTGTCGCGAAGGCATCCCCAACCCACAAACAACTCCAAATAAGCGATACGAGCTTTTTGAAGGATTGGCAAAGGAACTCGACAAGTCCATTATCGAATTAGAGATTAAACCATCCACGCTGTTTGCAGAACTAGATTTGTATTACCAGCATTTAATCGGCATTTTGCGTATGAATAAATATTTACCACCGATGAAAACAGGATTTTAAAAAAGCAGTATGATAATCATTCAATACTAAGTAAGCAATTGAATACGTATTGTAATAAAAGGACTGTTCCCACAGCTGTGAGAACAGTCCTTTTAAATACCCATCTTATAATCATATTCTTTCGCTTTATCTGGCTTGGAATTCTCGTATTCTACCTTGAGAAAAGGTTTATGAGAAAGATCGACTTTTTTTACGAAAGAATAGCCTCTTAGCTTTTCTACTAACGCCTCTACTTCATCCATATCCGTATACAGAACGACATACTTTAGCTTTTTGGATACATAATGAATATTTCCAAATTTTCTAAGCATTTTCGCTTGTTTTAATGTATGTAAATAGACAATAATTCCTTGCCTAGCTCCAATCATATTTTTATCTCCCTCATATTAAAGGTTTTTATTCAGTGTAGCATAGGAAAAACTTTGCTTTCAACTAAAAATTGGTGTAGAGATACTTAGTATCCTTACACCAATTTAATGCTTCGTTAAGAACAGCCACAGCTGCCTCCTGTTCCACAACCTCCAGAGCAGCCCGATCCTGAATCAAAGAAAGGATTGCCTGTTGGAACTTTTATTTGAGGGGAAACAGCTCGACCAATTTTCATGCTGATTTCATCTAATACCGTTTGCAAATCCATTTCAGCTCTTTTAAAATTAGCAATCGTCGGATGCAAATCCATATCTCGTTTTGCCTCGCGAATATTGGTATTGATCCTTTTATATTCCGGATGATACTTCCCAAAACGTTGAACTTCCTCGTATAAGTCTTTCAGCGCCACAAACTTTTTAATTTTTTGTTGCGCGAGTTGATCATTCTTTAGTTTATATAAATGAGCAAAATAATTTTCACCAATTTCAGATTGCATCACTAATTCAGCCAGTGCTTCAGCTTTTTGAACGATTTCAATGGTTTCCATAGTAGCAAGCATTAATCGCTCACCTCCACCACCATTTTACCATTTTCCGACTCAAGAAGCGAGCCATTAGATAGTTGACTCAATATGTACCTCCACTTCTTTTGTTAGTCCTGTTTTTTCTCCATCTTCATTTAAAACTTCAAGCTTCATCCTGTGTTTTCCATTCGGTACATCTCTTACAACAAAAGCTGCTGTCGTACGCTCACTATGCTTTTTTCCATCTATAGAAACGGTAACCGTTGCCAACTTTTTAGAATTCGTTTGTGAAAAGCTATATCCTTTTACATAACACTCCACATACACATTATCTTCTTTAACTATTGTTTTCACAAAAAAGTCCTCTTTCATTGCCTTCCATGCAGATGCTTCTGCTCTAGTTTCAAAAGGACTATGAACATTCTCAATTATATCTTTAGGTTTGGGAATTTTCTGACCACAACCACTTATCATGAACAATAAAACAAATATAATAACTAATTTCTTCATACTAAAAAACCTCCCTTCACCATTATTGTTGGCTAAAAGGAGCAAATTACTCATGAAAATTCACCGCTAACTACCTGAATTATTCATCGCTTGAAACATATGAAGCATCATCGAAGCTACTTGAACACCCTCCGAAAATTTAGATACTCGATGAGGGATAGATTTTTTAAAAAAATATTTCGCTTCTGTTTCTAATTGATCCAAATGCTGTGGATTACGCATAAGCTTTTTATACCAAATCGGCTGAATCCGTAAATAATTGCGTACATCCTCATTCTCTTCAATAAAGGCATAAATATTTTGGCGCAATATAATCCCTTCCTTAATCTTTTCTAAATACAAAAGGGTTACTACGTTTCTCTACTTCTTGCTTCGGTGGCTCTTCTTTCGTTGATTTATCTCCTTGAAACACTTCTAACAACCCTTGAATGGTCCCAATTGCTTGGTTGGCACTTCTAATATATTGTTGAATTTGATTAATATCCATACTTTTCAATGCTCCAAGCAACATAGTAAGAAATTCTTGATTTTGCACAAGCTCCTTCTCGTTTTGCCCTACTTCTTTTGGCTGCTCTTGCACAGTTTCTTGTTGCACTTTTTCCTGTTCAACGTTCCAGCGTGGATGATCTGCCCCTAATAAATACCACTCTTCAAAGAGTTCCTGCCAAGTCGTCTCCTTACGCCTCACTTCATTGCGTAAATGAGGATGCCCCTTTACAAACTCACGAAATTGTTCAATCGACTGGCGTTTATTTTTGGCCATTACTCTCACCTCACTCAGACATTTACCTATTGTACAATATGCAAATCCCTCTAAATGGTGCGCACCCTTTTCTATTCTTTAATACCCCGGTGTTTATTTTGGTCTGCTGCTCGTGTGAGACCATAGTTTCACACGAGCAGCAGACCATATAAAAACGAGCCCCTATTCGGAACTCGTTTTTACAAATCATTATTTATTCCACACTTAACGGGCAGTAAAATCCCCACTGGTGGAAGTTTCACTTTATTTAAGCTGATTATCTTTAGCTCTCACTTTCGTTCATCACGGTTTAATAAAATTTTGCGTGTAATATTTCTCATAAACTCCAACACCTAAATGGGTGAACTCCTTATTTAATAACGTATCGCGATGTCCTTTACTATTAAGCCACCCTTCCATAACAGCAATGGCATCTACATACTCCGCTGCGATATTTTCACCTGCCGAATGATACGTCACCTTTCCTTTTTCTAAACGGTCCTCTAAGTCGCCTTGTGTTTTAGAGACGTGAGAAAAATAATCACTGTCTGACATGTCATAACTATGAAGGTACGCAACCTCTGCAGTTTGTTCATCCCATTGTAATGCTGGAACATTAAAACGTTTACGCATAATATTCGAAATATCAAAAATTTGTCGTTCATTTCCTTCTTCGACTTGTGACCATTCGGCTTCTGATAATTCGTCCACCTTCATAAGTTCACCGCTATAGGTTAATTCATATGGTCTTTGTTTAAGCAAAGTCTCTTTATTTAAAAAACGCACACTCGAAAGCGTTCCTGTCATTTTATCCAAATACAATTGAGCATAAATATCTCCTATCTTAACAATCGGTCTCATATTCATATCTTCCTCCGATAATTCAAAGCGATAGGAGCCTCCATCCGTTTCGATATCAACGGACGGTTCCACGTAAACACTCGAATAGATTTCATCAATAGGCTGACCTACTTTAAACGGGGAAATATTCACTTCATCACCAATGCCATAAGCTGATACAACTCTCCCATTTTCCATCGCCAACTGAAAATAAGAATCTGCATTTTGATTATAAATCCACCAATCATAACCATAAGCAGACACGTCCACTCGATTTGGTTGACCAAACTTCTTCTTAATCTCTGCTTCTTTCTCACCTATTGTAACAGCTAATCCACTCTCTGCTTCTCTAGTCGTTTCTTTTTTACTCAAAGTAGTAGACTCATTTATATCTTTATTGGAATTAATCCCTTTATTCCCATTTAAAATCGAATGAGAGTTATCATCTTCGTCAATATTCAGAAAAATACCAACAATAAAAAAGATTATAACTAGTACAACAATTTTTGCAAGTTTACGCAGAGGATCACTTCCTCTCTTTTCGTTTTATAGCTCACGCCCATTATATCATGTTTTCTTATAATAAATAAGTAGCTGCTATGAAAGCCGCGCAAGAGAACTTTCTGAATTCACAAAATACTTCCCAGTCATTCGTTGCAACTTCAATCAATTCATACTATTATTAAACATAAGCAACAGTTGTATATTTATGGAATTTCCAAAGGGGTTTTATCTTGAATTTTAATTGTAACGATTAGGAGGTATTATTTGTGAGACTTGAAAACTCTGGCTTACACCACATAACAGCTGATTTAAACCGTCTTGATGATTTAATGCCCCAGTACGGTCTAATCCGTGCAGAACAATGGGATTATGAACGCGTTAGTTACGATCGAAAATTCGAATTAACAGAAGGCGTTTATTATTTAAGAATTTTAGGCGAAGCTATTGAAGGTGATGTTGGCAGTCATAAAGCGATTATTAAATTACGCGTACCACTATTAGGGAAACATTACTATCCACACGGAGTGGAATATGGCGATGGAGAATACTTTCCTGCTCCATTAGTAAAACAATGCGAAAAAATCTTAGCGGATGTTCATAAAGAATTAGTAGAATTTAATGGTCTTTAATCAACCTCACAACGCATGTTAAAACATGCGTTGTTTCTATTCTACTCTTCGTTTGACTTCATCCACCCCTTCACCAATCATCTTTAGCCGTAACCATTCTATCTCTATATAATAAATAAGCTCTTTCATAAAATGTGGCATCATCCTATAACATTACTTTTAATATAGAAAAGGCCTGATTCTTGGAGAGAATCAAGCCTTTTCTATATTTTACGATCCTAAAATCGCTTTAATTAATGACGTTGTTTGTCCACCATGATAGATGACATATAGCAAGAAATAAACAACTACACCCGTAATGGCTGTAAAGAACCAAATCACGCTAGTCGTTGGACCAATTTTTTTATGAATACGATAGTTTTTCTTGTATCCTGTTACTAACATGATAATCCCAAGAACCGCTCCTGTTGTTGCTAAAATAATATGAAAGATTAAAAAGATGGTATAGTAAATCTTAATATCATCTGGACCGCCAAAAGAGGTGTTTCCGATAAAGACGGTACGAGAAAGATAAATAGTAAAAAATATTACAGCAAATATAGCGGCCCACATCATTGTCTTTTGATGCGTTTCGATCTTACGCTGTTTAATTTGATACCAACCAATAGCTACAGTAATAGCACTTAGCACAATAAAGCTGGTACTGATTGTTGGAAGAATTGGTAAAGACATAAAAACTATAACTTCCTCTCTATATGTATTGTACGTTCATTGTATAAAAGGCCCTAGTAAAACACAATATAATCCCTTCATTATTAACAAAATGCTCACTTTCCTCTTCTATTCTTCCTCTAATTACAACCTATCATTTGCTTTTTTTTAAAAAAACTTGTCCAAAAAATTATGGACAAGTTTCACTTTATCGATAATCGGACGGAAGTGGATCGATTTTAGTTATCCCACCGTTCTCTTTTTTAGCCCAAGCAAAGAAAATGACACCAAGTACATAACCTAATACAATTTCTTGAATAATCTTCATCAGAATCCCGCCAAGCTGTTGATCCTGAAGTGCTGGTAAGCCGCTAAACATTTCAGGACCGCTTAAATTTAACCCGGCTAACATAGAAGATGGAACACAAAGTCTCATTGCATTAGCCCATAACTCAGGATTAGAAAATGTGCTATACATCGGGGCGTTAGCAAAAATAATTAACGCACAAGCTGGAGTCATTAAAATTCCGCTGCCGAAAATATAAGCAATCTTCTTTACCCCAGATAAGTTTTGTCTCTCAGGAAGCTTATTTACAAGCGGGAACCACATCATTACAGCTGTTATAAATAAAATCATAGTATATACTGCATGTAACCATATATTTGTTTTAACTACATCAAATATAAGCGGCAGATGATATAACGAAAAGAAACTGTTGAATACTAGCAAAGCGATTAATGGCTTAGTGAAAAAAGAAAAAATCACTTTGCTTACTTTCCTATCAATCCACATCCGCCAAATCCAATTTGGTATAGCAATAATAAATAGCGGTGGAATGACTAAATAAAGTATAGCCATTTGGGTCATATGAGCGCTAAACATAATATGACTCATCAAATCAACAGGTGATCCTTTCACAACATACAATAAAAGCATCGCGAGTAAAAAGTACACCACTTGTCTATTTGTGAGTCTAGTATTCTCTACAACACGATGACGATATTTCGTTGCAAATAAAAAATAGCCAATGGTTATACAAATAAGTACCATCAAATAATATGGACTCCATAAAGCACGAAAACCAAAAATATCAATAGACATACACTCACCCCAAGAGTAGGTTTTCTTTACTTGTATTATAGCTAAAAATGGTAAATAATTCAAAAACAACCATTTACACCTATTAAAAACTCATTTAGACAGCTTTTGCTAAACTAACATACACCAAAATCTACACCCTTATTTAACAAGTGAAACTTGATTAGCGGGGGCCTGTCCGTTACGTGTACAATAAATAGAAAATCGGCTAACAAGTAGCCGATTTCCTACATCATTTTACCACCAGACAATGGTTAAAAAAGTTAAAACAGTAAGCAAGCCGACTGCTAAACCTGAGAATAGAAATAACGCAATCGTATTATGTCCTTTATGTTTCATATGCATAAAATAATACAGTTGAAAAATAACTTGAACAACCGCAAGTAAGAGAATAACAGGTTTGATAAACCATTTACTAAAATCAAATCCTACAGCAGCAAAAGCAATTAACGTAAAGAAAATCATCATTGCAAAAGTGATTACTTGGTGCTTCATTTCTTCTGCATTTTTCTTACGACGATATTTTAAATCAAAACTTGGGTTAGCTGAATTTAATCGTTCATTTACCATTCTTCTATCCCACCATTCCCATTAAATATACGACTGTAAAGATAAATACCCACACCACATCAATGAAATGCCAGTAAAGACTTGCTACATAAAACTTAGGTGCATTATACAAATTTAGCCCACGTCCTGCGTTGCGAAGCATTAAGGAGGTAATCCATAACAATCCAAAGGCAACGTGTGCTCCATGGAAACCAACAAGCGTATAAAAAGCTGAACCAAATGCACTGCTTGTAAAGGTATGATGGAATTCATGCACGTAATGGTTAAACTCATAAATTTCTAAACCGAGAAAACCGGCGCCTAAGAGAACGGTCACTACTAACCACGCTTGCATACGTTTGAAGTCGTGATTTTTCATATGATACATCGCATACACACTTGTTAACGAGCTCGTTAACAAGAGCATCGTAGCTACAAATGTAAGCGGCAAGTCAAAAATATCTTTTGCCAGAGCAGCATCTGCATTAGGTACTTTATCCTTTAGCGCCAGATAAGTGGCGAATAACGAAGCAAAAAGTACCGTTTCTCCACCAAGGAAAAGCCAGAAGCCTAAATATTTATTTTTCCCTTCTAACGTTGCTTTTTCAGGAGCTGCCGGCCATGTTGTATCAGTGAACTTTTGATCCATCTGCATTATGCCTTAACCCCCTTATCGTGATCATCTGTTAACTCTTCTTTATGAATATGATATCCATGATCGTCTTTAATCGAACGAATGAGCATCGATCCTAATGTAATCAATAGACCGATAATGATGACAGGTACTGTCCACGTTTTATCGTCATCCATATTGTAAAGAGCACCAAACGCTGCAACAAACAAACCTAAAGAAGTGGTTAACGGCAAAATTGATGAATTAGGCATATGAATATCACCTAGAGGTTCCGCTGGAGTCATCTCCGTTTTCCCATCCATTTTTTCCACCCAATAAGCATCTAAACCGCGAACAAGCGGTAGCTGCTTGAAGTTATAATATGGCGGCGGAGAAGAAATAGCCCATTCAAGCGTCCGTCCGTCTCCCCATGGGTCATTCCCAACTTTTACGTTTTTCACAGATGTGATAATAATATTAATGACAAGTACAATGACTGCAAATGCCATAAAGAAGGCACCGACTGTACTAATCATATTTCCTGTATTTAACCCTTGATTGTCTAGGAATGTAAAAATACGACGCGGCATTCCCATAAGACCTAAGAAGTGTTGAATAAAGAAGGTTAAATGGAAACCAATTAAAAACGTCCAAAATGATATTTTTCCTAAAGTTTCATTAAGCATGGTACCAAACATTTTTGGCCAATAAAACGTAACCCCAGCTAAAAGCCCGAATACGACACCGCCTACAATAACATAATGAAAGTGAGCAACAACAAAATACGTATCATGAAAAATATAATCTGCCGGTGCTACAGCATTCATAATTCCCGTTACCCCTCCCATTGTAAACGAAGGAATAAAAGCAACTGCATATAGCATTGGAACAGTAAATTTGACACTGCCTCCCCACATCGTCAAGAGCCAGTTGAAAATTTTAATTCCAGTTGGTACAGCAATTGCCATTGTTGCAACGGCAAAAATCGCATTTGCAATCGGACCTAAACCGACTGTAAACATATGATGCGCCCAAACCATGAATCCTAAGAAACCAATTAACACCGTCGCGAATACCATTGAAGAGTACCCAAATAATCGTTTTCTTGAAAACGTGGCCAAAATCTCCGAGAAAATACCAAAAGCCGGTAATATTAATATATATACTTCCGGGTGACCGAAAATCCAGAATAAATGCTCCCAAATAATCGTATTCCCTCCGGCTGCTACATCAAAAAAGTTAGAACCGAACATACGGTCAAACATTAATAAAACTAAGCCAACTGTAAGCGGCGGGAAAGCAAATAAAATTAGCGCAGAAACAACAAAGGTTGACCAGGTGAACAGCGGCATCCTCATATACGTCATACCTGGTGTACGCATATTGATAATCGTTGCGAGAAAGTTAATACCTGCTATTAATGTTCCTAGCCCTGATATTTGAAGACCTAATATATAGAAGTCGACCCCATGTCCTGGAGAGTGAAGAGATAAGGAAGCATACGATGTCCATCCAGCATCAGGAGCTCCTCCCATAAACCAAGAAAGATTTAAAAAGAGTCCCCCAAAGAAAAACAACCAGAATCCTAATGAGTTTAAAAATGGGAAAGCAACATCACGTGCCCCGATCTGCAATGGTACAACAGCATTCATCATGGCAAAAACCAATGGCATCGCTGCTAAGAAAATCATCGTCGTCCCATGCATTGTTAAAATTTCATTATAAAACCCTGCACTGACAAAATCGTTATTTGGAATGGCCAGCTGAATTCGAATAAACATCGCTTCTAAGCCGCCTAGGACGAAAAACACTCCGCCGGCAATAAGGTATAATATAGCGATTTTCTTATGATCTACCGTTGTCAGGTAATCCCATAGCGTTGCGCCAAATCCTTGTTTTTTAGCGTACGTACTCACGATTTAACCCCCTCATTACTGTGTCCTATTTTTCTTCCACTTTCAATTGCATTAAATAAGCTGTAAGAGCATTGATTTGTCCATCTGAAAGCTCTCCATACGTACCTGTCATCGTGTTACCCGGCTTATACACTTCAGGGTCTTCCAACCATTTTTTTAAGTTTTCTTCCGTATGGTCAAGTACTCCTGCTATTCTTTCACGTTCGCCAAAAGTAGCTAGATTAGGAGCCTGACGGGCAGTTTCAGGTCTACTATCATTTGGAGTAACAGCATGACAGCCGATACAGCTTTGATTAAAAATCTCTTCCCCTTGTTTTGCCAGACTTCCTTCCACTACTGGTTCAGAAGCAGCTTTCATCTCCTTCGCCCATGTATTAAATTCATCCTTTGATTTAGCTACAACTTTAAAATCCATCAATGCATGTGAAGGTCCACACAGCTCTGCACACTTCCCGTAGAAAAGGTCTTCAGCTTCATTTGCTTTTTGACTATCAAACTCTAAATAAAACTGATTAGGATTATCCGTATTTGTATCCATCTTACCGCCAGCAGCCGGAACCCAGAATGAATGTTTTACATCAGATGCAACCAAATTAAAGTACACCTTTTCATTAGTAGGAACGACTAAGTCTTGACTCGTAATAACCCCTAAATCAGGATATTCAAACTCCCACCAATAAAGATTTGCTCGAACATTTACAACAAGAGCATCCTTCGTTTTTCCTTCCTTATCTTTCTGATCCATTGCCTTTGTATCTGCTAAGTCAAATGTCACCTTAACAGTCGGAATAGTCAGAATTATCAGAAGGACAATTGGGATAACCGTCCAAATTACTTCAAGTTTGTGACTTCCTTCTACTTGCTTCGGTATGGTGTCATCGCCTTTTTTACGACGAAAACGAAAGATGACAATAAGAAAGAGAATAGTAACTACAATAACAACCAAAACCATAATGATGGTACTCAGCATCATTAAATTATACTGAGTTTGGGCAACTTCACCTGCCGGACGTAATGCGGATAAAGAAGCCATTCCACAGCCTGAGAGGACAAACGTCAAAATGCCTAACAAAGGTAGCAAGCGCCATTTGTGCAGCTTTCTTTTCATCAATTAGAAACCCCTCTTTCGTAAAAATTTCTCACAACCTCATCTGTCATTACTTGTGAAAATTCTTCCTATATATGAATTTCTATCAAAAAGAAAGAATTCCTATGATTAAATAAGAAATAAATACACTTGTGCAACCGCTTTTATTAAAGAGTCCTATTATCCATCATTTATTATGTATAAGCGGCTAACGTAAACTTAATGATATTTAGCGACAGCCTGTTTAATTATAAAACAGGCTGTCCAAAAAATATCACGTTATATTAATGTCACAATGACCATCGCTACAAATAAAATGGTCATATAGTTTAAAGAATAAACAAACATAATGCGGGCCCATTTTAGGTCATCTTTCATTGTAAATCCTTTTAGTCCTAAAACAAACCAGCCTATTCCTAGCAATGCGGCTAAAACGACCAGAGGAGTTCCTAGTGGTGTTAATAGAAAAGGAATAAACAACAGAGCCGTCACCCATAGAACGATGGATACTTTTGTTCGCTTAAAGCCCTTTACAACTGGAAGCATCGGAACATTCGCAGCTCGATACTCCTCCACTCGCTTCATTGCCAATGCATAGAAATGTGGTGGTTGCCATAAGAACATAATGGCAAATAAAGCCCAAGCTAATAAATCTAAATTAGGATCAACTGCCGCCCATCCAATAAGAGGAGGAACCGCTCCTGAAATACTTCCTATAATCGTATTCGATACATATCTACGTTTGGAAACCATTGTATACAAAACAATATAAGCCAAAACCCCAACGAACCCAATGACAGCTGTTGTTAGATTAGCAAAAGCTAATAAACCAAGACCGATGGCGATTAACAGAAAACTTAATGTTAACACCTTTGACGGACTGACTTTACCAGTAACAGTTGGTCGATTTTTTGTTCGTTCCATCAAATGATCAATATCTCGATCGTAATAGTTATTAAAGCTGCAAGAACCAGCAATAATAAAAACAGAACCTGCTAATGCAAAAAACACTAAATCTAGATTGCCTAAAAAGCTCATACCAGTAAAATGTAACGCTAACCAAAGGCCGGTAAATGTAGTAATCATATTAGAATTAACGATTCCTACTTTTATAAGAGCGAGAAAGTCTTTCCAAGCTGATGTTTCTTCTATATTTGTATGAATTGGCGCCCCACCGTTCTCAGTGTCTGCCATAGCCCTTAGATTTGACATGATTCTTCCTCCTTAATAATTCCTAGAGCAAACATAATAAGCTACTTACTAGACATTATTTCATACTTTTGCATTTTTGTAACCATCGAAGCCTTAAGAAAAGTTAAATTTTACCAAACAAAAGTGTGCATACAATATTAAAACAATGTTTTTCTCTCTATTCTTATACGTATTTACAGAGAATAACCTTAAAATACGTTTCCTCAATATATTAAATCATACCTATGAAATCTTTTGTGAATTTATTTTGTCTTTTTTATGACTTTATTGTGAATGCTATTTATTGTATTCCAGTTATAATCATCATTCCCTAGTTCTCTTCTTTTAGTCATATTCCGTGCCAAAAAAGGGAATCCATTTGTTAATTTCTACAAAAAACTCCTGTTACATTTCCTATGTGGATTCTATTTAAACTAACGTCCTCATGCTCTATAGTGCGAAATTAATTTACAGGATTGTCTACATTCAATCCTATTGCTGTTAAAACCATTTTAGGATTAACCTTTCTTACATAAATCTATAATTTTGTACCTTTCTTAACTACTCTCAACTACTCTAAAAGGTACTGTCTGCTTCACAAATCTAAAATTAAAATCGTTTTCAAGTTCATTCCCTAATCGAGACACTCAAATTATTACATAAGTATATAAGAATTATAAAAACTTGTAAAAAGATACCATTTTGTGTAATATCAAGCATAGATAAGCGAAACTTCTAAACATCCAAAAATCTAAAAATATTAAGCCTAGATTAATAACCCTAATAGAGTTTTCAGTGATAAACCATCCATATAACCAGTAAAGAAGGTGAAACGATACATGAAAGCATCTCTTAAATGGTTTGCAGTTTTAACGTCAATTGGTATGCTTCTAATCCTACTCGGAGGAGCATTGGTCACAAAAAAAGATGCAGGATTAGGATGCGGGCGTTCTTGGCCCCTATGCAATGGCCAACTGATTCCTGATGAAATTACACTTGAACTCATAATTGAGCTAGCCCATCGACTTGTTTCTGGCGGAGTTGGCATGATGGTACTTATCCTTTCCATTTGGACTTGGAGAAAAATCGGACATGTTCGTGGGGCAAAATTCCTGTCAATCCTTTCTTTCGGCTTTCTCGCCATTCAAGGATTGATTGGAGCAGCAGCTGTAAAATGGGCACAATCTGATTTTGTGTTAGCGCTTCACTTTGGCATTTCTCTTATTTCTTTTGCTGCTGTTTTCTTATTAACCTTACTTATATTCGAAGTGGATAAAAAGTTTGAAGCAGAGAAGCTAATCGTGGATCGTCGAATGAAATTCCACATACTAGGAATTACTATCTTCTGTTTCATCGTCGTATATACCGGGGCTCTTGTTCGACATACAGAATCCAGCCTTGTTTGTAAAGATTGGCCATTTTGTGTAAATAGCGAAATCGGCCTTCCTGAAAATTTATACGAATGGATTCAAATGGGGCATCGGGCAATGGCTGGAGTTATTTTTTTATGGGTTACCTACGCAATGATTATAGCCATCAAGCATTATAAGCATCAACAAGTAATTTATGGCGGTTGGATTTCTGCCTTTCTTCTCGTGTTTTTACAGGTAGCAGCTGGCGCCTTGGTCATCTTTTCTAGACAAAACTTATACATAGCATTGGCGCACTCTCTATTTATCGCCTGCTTCTTCGGTGTTATGAGCTATTTAGTACTCCTAACCTCTCGAAGTACTAAAAATGCTCTATTGTTACAAGAAGAAAGCTCTCTGATTCATAATTCCAATCAACAATCCTCTTCATCGATTTCATTACATTAAAAATAATAGTCCACCATTCTATGGAATGGCGGACTATTTATTATCTCTTACTTAGAAAGTTCAATTAATAAATCACCTGTACTAATTGCTTCACCATCTTTTACATAGATATCTTGAATCGTACCAGAGAATGGTGCTTGTACAGTCGTTTCCATCTTCATTGCTTCTGTAATGATTAAGTGATCCCCTTGCTTTACTTGATCTCCTTTTTCAACGACTACTTTGATTACAGTTCCAGGCATCGTTGCTCCAATTTGATTTTTATTTTTCGGATCAGCTTTTACTTTAGCTACAACCGATGATTTAATATTTTCATCCTTTATAATGACTTCACGTGATTGACCATTTAATTCAAAATAAACAACACGTGTACCATCCGCTAATGGCTGTCCTAAAGAAACTAGTTTCACAATCAATGTTTTTCCTGTTTCAATTTCAACTTCTATTTCTTCTCCTAATCGCATTCCATGCAGGAATGTAGGTGTATCAAGGTTTGAAACATCACCAAACTGCTCTATTGTTTTTACATAATCGAGAAACACCTTTGGATATAGAGCATACGCGATGACATCTTTCTTAGACACTGAACGACCGACTTCTTTCGTCAACTCTACTTGTAACGCATCGAAATCTACAGATTCTAGCAATTCACCCGGACGTACAGTAATAGGTTTCTTCCCTTTTAAAATCACTTCTTGCAGCTCTTTCGGGAATCCGCCAACTGGTTGGCCTAAATAGCCTTCAAATAATTCAATAACAGAGTCTGGAAAATCAATCGTTTTTCCTTTCGTTAGCACATCTTCTTCTGATAAGTTATTTTGGACCATAAAGAGAGCCATGTCACCTACAACTTTAGAAGACGGAGTTACTTTTACGATATCACCAAACATGATATTGACACGCTGGTACATTTCCTTCACTTCATTCCAGCGGTCACCTAATCCAACAGCTTTTGCTTGTTGTTGCAGATTGCTGTACTGGCCACCAGGCATTTCATGTTTATATACTTCTGCATGCGGTGCATTCATACCGCTTTCAAAGTCACGGTAATACTTACGAACACCTTCCCAATACTGTGATAATTGTTCAAGTGAATCAATATTAAGCTTTGGTTGTCGTGCTGTCCCCTCTAATGCGTAATGCAACGTTTGGATACTTGGCTGTGACGTTAAACCAGCTAATGATCCAATTGCTGTATCCACAATATCTACTCCTGCCTCGATCGCCTTAGAGTACATAAAAATCCCATTACCGCTTGTATCGTGAGAATGCAAATGAATTGGAAGCGATACGCTATCTTTCAATTCCGAAATAAGACGATACGCTGCTTCTGGTTTCAATAAACCGGCCATATCTTTAATAGCTAAAATATGAGCACCCGTTTGTTCTAATTCTTTTGCCATATTTTTATAATAATCAATATTGTATTTCGCTCGACTCGGATCATTTAAGTCACCTGTATAACAGATAGTCGCCTCAGCAATCTTTCCTGATTGACGAACAGCATCAATCGCGACTTCCATGCTTTTTACCCAGTTTAAGCTATCAAAGATTCGGAATACATCAATACCTGTTTCAGCCGATTGTTGAACAAATTCACGAATAACATTATCCGGATAATTTTTATACCCTACTGCATTCGATGCTCTAAGTAACATTTGGAACAGCGTATTCGGCACTTTCTTTCTCAACTTTTCGAGTCGATCCCACGGATCTTCCTTCAGGAATCGATACGCCACATCAAACGTCGCTCCCCCCCACATTTCTAAAGAGAACAAATCAGGCAGTAACTTCGAAGTTGGTTCAGCAATATCTAATATATCCTTCGAACGGATTCTCGTTGCAAGCAATGATTGATGTGCATCACGGAACGTTGTATCGGTAATCAATACTTCCTTTTTCTCTTTAATCCACTTAACAAGCCCTTCTGCACCTTGTTCATTCAAAATATTCTTTGTGCCTGCTATAGTCGGTAAATCCTGAACAGCTGGAATAATCGGCTCATCAAAGACCGGCTTTTTATGTTTTTCAACACCTGGGAAGCCATTTACCGTCACATTTCCTATATAAGAAAGCATTTTTGTACCACGGTCTTTTCGAACAGGAAAATCAAAAAGTTCCGGCGTTGTATCAATAAACGATGTATCATATTGACCCGTTAAAAACTTTTCATGTCGAACAACATTTTCAAGGAATGGAATGTTGGTCTTAATCCCCCGAATTCGAAATTCTCTTAAATTTCGAACCATTTTCGACGCTGCTCTCTCAAAAGAAATGGCATGAGTTGATAGTTTGACAAGCAGTGAGTCGTAGTAAGGAGTAATGACTGCACCTTGGAAACCATTTCCTGCATCCAAGCGGGCACCAAAACCTCCACCAGAACGATACACCATAATTCTACCTGTATCTGGCATAAAGTTGTTTAAAGGATCTTCCGTTGTAACACGAGACTGAATCGCAAAACCATGTGTTGCAATCTCTGATTGAGCTGGAATACCAATGACATCGCTATGTAAGCTATGACCTTCTGCAATCAAAATTTGTGACTGAACAATATCAATTCCAGTAATCATTTCTGTAATCGTATGCTCTACTTGAACACGAGGATTCACTTCAATGAAATAAAACTCATCGTTAGCCACAAGGAATTCTACTGTACCAGCATTGACATAGTTTACATTTTCCGATATTTTCACAGCCGCTTCACAAATGCGTTCTCTTAATTCATTTGATAGTGAAACAGAAGGAGCTACTTCGACCACTTTTTGATGACGTCTTTGTACAGAGCAGTCACGCTCATATAAATGAACAATATTTCCTTGCGTATCAGCAAGAATTTGCACTTCAATATGCTTTGGATTTTGAATAAATCGTTCCACATATACTTCATCATTTCCAAATGCAGCTTTTGCTTCAGATTTTGCGCGTGCATACGCTTCCTCTACTTCGTCTACCTGATGAACAATCCTCATGCCTCGACCGCCGCCGCCAAGTGACGCTTTAATGATAATCGGAAAACCATACTGCTTACCAAAATCAACAACTTCTTCAACATTTGCAACAGGTCCATCACTGCCAGGAATGACAGGAATACCGGCTAACTCCGCTTGTGTTCTAGCCTTTACCTTATCTCCAAACATATCTAGATGCTGTGTTTCTGGTCCAATAAAAATAATGCCTTCTTCTTCACATCTTTTCGCAAATTCAATATTTTCAGATAAAAAGCCATAACCTGGATGAATGGCATCTACACCGCTCATTTTTGCGATTTCAATAATTCCTTCAATATCCAAATAGGCATCAATCGGTTTTTTCCCTTCGCCCACAAGATAAGCTTCATCCGCTTTATATCGGTGGTATGAACCATAGTCTTCTTTTGAATAAATAGCCACTGTGCGAATATTTAGTTCCGTACAAGCCCTAAAAATTCTAATCGCAATTTCTCCCCTATTTGCTGCGAGTACTTTCTCTATTTTTTTCCCCATTTGTTCCACCTGCTTCTATGAATATTTTTTACTTTATAGAAAAAAGACGAGAGGGAACTCTCAACTTTTTATCCTTATAATCACTTTTCCAATATCATATTACCGGAAACCTAATGCCTAAAAGCAAAACATCAACCACTATGTCAATATATCATTTTAAAAAAGCGATTGAAGTAAGCGCTTTCTTCTATATTTACTGAAGAAAAATGAATATCGTTCTATGCCTATTTTAAAATAAGAATCCTTTTGAATAACTAATCCTAAAAAGCATCCATCCATTTTTCTTACATAATACTTTAACAATAATACTAATATGCTATGAATTCAACATAAAAATTCAAAAAATTCTATTTTATTGAATTAAAGTATAAACATATCCAATTATTTATGTATACAAAAATGAGCACAAACGGCCCTCTTCTCTGCCGTTTCACAAAAAAAGCAAAGGATTTTAGCAACTATGTATTAAACAATACCTAAAATAAAAAACTCAAACAATCATCGAGATTTGTTTGAGTTTAGCATATATTTATTTCTTTGTAGACGCATCATGTAAAATGGACAGTTCTCTCTCCAATGCTTCTAATAGTGCTTTACCTTCTATTTCCTCTACTAACCCTAAACGGACCGCAAAATCAATTTCACGCGATAGGCCGAACATTTGAGTATCGAGCACCTCTTCATAAAGAGGGCACTGAGGCATAGTAAGATTATCCATTTGTACTTTGATTAGTTTAAGTATCTTGTCAGCATCTGCTTTTAATAAAGCATAAGCTTTTTCTCGATGATTGATAAGCATTTCAGATGCCATATGAAATCCCCCCGCTCAAGAAGCGATTAAATCTTATCTTTAAATTTTACCTGTAGTTGACTAAAAAAGCAAGGACATCTACTCGTTCTCAAAGTGTGACATTTTCTTTATTTTTGATTATACTAAGTAATGTCATTAACAGAAGGGAATGAGAAATTTGGAATCAATCGTGTTTATTAACGGTAAAGTGAAATTTCCGATTACATTGGATCCAGGTGTTTGGATTTTCGACGATCGTAAAGTTGAAATCGATACATATTTTGATAAAGATAATGTAGTAGTGGATGAATTAGAAGACTACACACAAAAAGCTGCTGAACACTGGCAAAAAGAAATTCGTGAAGGGGCCATTCTGCCTCCTACTTTGAAAACAGAACGAAAATTTGAAAAAATCAAACTCATGACAGGAACATTCGGTATTCCTTTTAAGCCATTTTTACAAAATGCTGTTCCTGAAGAAGGAGCAACCGAAATCATCGTGACAGCTGATGGAAAAGAATTAAGCTTTCCTATCGAAGTAGCAAACGAATTTTTCCTCGGTTTCTCTAAAGAAGGTAAACCGCTTCGCTTGGAAGAAGATGGAGGACCAGTACATATTTATTTGGGAGATGGCTCTAATCGAGATAATCCCATCAAAAACGTTAAATCGTTTACAGTAAAGTAAAACTTTCATCACTAAGGGTCTCCTTGATCCCCACTGTAGTCACCAAGAGAATCTATAACGACTGTCCTCCTAAGCTTGAAGTGGAAGTCCTACTGGCCCCTCTGTTAAGCCTGGAGAAAAAGAGCTTCACAAGAAACGGCAAGCTAATCAATCTTGCCGTTTCTATTCGTTATAAGAGATTGGCAGCTAATTGTGCTAATCCTGAGCGCTCGCCTTTTACTAACTTTACATGTCCAGCAATCTTTTCTTGTTTAAATTTTTCCACTACATATGTCAAGCCATTGTTATACTCATCTAGGTAAGGATGATCAATCTGCTCAGGATCACCCATTAACACAATTTTACTGCGATCACCTACACGAGTTAAAATGGTTTTCACCTCATGCTTCGTTAAATTTTGAGCCTCATCAATGATAATAAATTGATCAGGGATACTTCTTCCACGGATATACGTTAATGCCTCTACCTCAATTGAACTCATACCGGCCAGAATCGCATCCAGTTCTCCCGGTTTCTTTGTATTAAATAAATATTCTAGATTATCAAAAATTGGCTGTATCCAAGGTCGTAGCTTCTCCTCTTTTTCTCCTGGTAAATATCCAATATCCTTGCCAACTGGGACAATCGGTCTGGCTACAAGCAATTTCTTATAAATTCCTTGATCTTCTGTTTGAAGCAGTCCTGCCGCCAAAGCAAGTAACGTTTTTCCTGTACCCGCTTTACCAATTAACGTAACAAGAGGTACATCCTTTCGAAGTAAAATATCCAACGCCATCGTCTGCTGCACATTCCGGGGCTTAATCCCCCAAATATGTTCACCTTCATAGTGTAGTTTCTTTACTATTTTTTTGTGCTCATCTACTATCCCTATAGCTGAAGCAGAACCACCAAGCTCATCCTTCATCAGTAAAAATTGATTTGGAAAATAAGTCTCTTTTGTTAATTCCGATAGCAACAAATGCCCTTTCATATAAAATTGGTTTAATTTATCTACCGTAATATAGATTTCTTTAAACCCGGGATAAATATGATCTAATTCAACGACACGGTCATTTAAGAAATCTTCCGATTCAAGGCCAATAGCATCAGCCTTTACTCGAACAAGCGTGTCTTTACTAACTAAAATCACCGCTTTTCCGTCTGGCTTTGTTTCCTCCTCTAATGAAATATTTTTCGCTACAGCTAAAATGCGATTATCATTCGTTTTTTCTATAAAGATTTCTTGAAGCTCATGAAATGAACGATGATTCAGCTCAATTCTTAGCTTCCCACCATTGTGAAGGGGAATCCCGTCATGCAGTTTTCCTTTTTCTCGAAAACCGTCAATTAATTTCGATACTTGCCTTGCATTTCTACCAATTTCATCCATGTAGCGTTTTTTTGAATCCAATTCCTCTAAAACAACTGCTGGGATAACAACTTCATTCGCTTCAAAAGAAAAAATTGAATACGGGTCCTGCAACAGGACATTTGTATCTAATACATAGATTTTCCCCAAGATAATCCCCCTGCCTACTTTTGTCAGTATTGTCGTACTCTTTTGACTGCTTCCTGCATCTTATGTAGCGGACGAGACTGTTGATAAAATATATGTTTCATTGCATAAAGATAGAAGAACATTTACAGACTATAAACAAAATGTCGTAAATGGGGGTACATTATGCAAAAATTTTGTTGGATGATTCTTGCTATCATCATTGTTGGAGGATGTTCTCAAAACGAACAAGGCAGAGAAATAAATGACAATCAGCGACCTAACATCACAGAAGTGAAAAATACAAATATACAGGAGACAGATCGGAAGTCCGGAGCCGAAACTGCCAAAAGACTAACCAATTTAGCAGTTAAAGTGCCTCATGTCAACGATGCAACAGCCGTAGTCCTTGGAAAATATGCAATTGTCGGTATTGATATTGATCAAGATATCGATCGATCACAAGTCGGTACTATTAAGTATTCCGTTGGTGAAGCTTTGCAACAGGATCCATATGGTGCTTATGCAACAATTGTCGCTGACCCTGATTTAAATGAAAGAATTAGGGAAGTTGCTGCTGATATTGAAAATGGCCAGCCTATCCGAGGTATATTAAATGAGCTTTCAGATATTACAAGCCGAATTATCCCAGAAGTTCCTGGTGATCCCGTAGAACAAACACCAAACAAGGTGATGAGTGAACAAAAACAAACAATCGATAATGAGCAAGAACAAAAAATGTTGGAAGACAAACAAAATAAACAATCGAATGATCATCTAGACTAAGAAAGCTTACAGCTGCTCTAAACTGAGCAGCCTCTTATATTTAATAGGGGGCTGTTAAATAATATTGTTATTTTGGCCCAGCGATTGTAAACATGGTATACTACGTATATCTGATATTAAAAGCGAGGGTCTAAAATGAAGGTCAAATGCGTCATATGCGATCAAATTGAAACACTTTCGGATGATGCTCCCGAGGCAAAAAAACTGCGCAATCGTCCTATACATACCTTTATGTGTCAAACATGCTATGCACGAATTGAGAAACGAACAAATGAACGAATGGCAACAGGAAAGTTCCACTTATACCGCACAGCTGTTCAAGAAGATGAGTGGTAAAAAATAATACCAGAAGGTAAACTTATACGACTGCTAGAGGAGCTGGATACTTACGCTCAACATAGCTATTACCCTTTTATCAATAACTTCAAACCGCTTGCAATTCCATTTGAACTCCCCCGCCTCCTCAGTGGGCTGTCGCCCTTCACATGCCTTAAGGTCGGGAGGATTCTCGTCTATTTCCTATAAAAAAAGCCGTGCAACATTTGCACGGCTTTTGCTTTTACTCATCAACATTCCGATATTTATCTGGTGTTAATTCAATTTGATTTAACATTACATCAATCATCTCAATCGGAAAACGCTTCTGCTGCTCGCTTCCATCTTTCCAAAACGTAATAAAATAAAATGGTGACTCTTTCATTACTGAAAGATGGCTAAGCTGATGATCCTCTTCTAACAGACGACTAAAAAACTGTTCCGTTTGTTTAGCTGCCGTGTCATTCGGTCTTGCATCACAGACTACTTTAATCGTAAGCCAATTATAAAGTGCATCCTGTAATGATTTCATCTACAGCTTTACGCCCCTTCTTTTTTTGATTGTTTAAGACGCATACGATAAATACCAAGCACAATGGCTGCAATGACGAGCCCTTCCGCCATCGGAAGAAACACTCCAAGAAAACAAAGCATTGTACATCCAAACGCCATTACCGTATAGATCACTATATTTTTAAGCAAAGGCAATTTTTTGGCAAAACCTAACTGATACACAAGGATACATAATCCAAAAATCGTTAAATATAAATACCACATTCCTGCTTCAGGATTCTCATCGACCCGATATAGTGCTGCAAAAAACGATAATCGCTCTTGGATATCCATGCTTCACTCCTCCTAGCGCTTACTTTGTTTCCGCATATTTTTTCTTTTTCGCTGCTTTTTCACGTTCATTTTTCTCTAGAATTTTCTTGCGAAGACGAATAGATTCTGGAGTTACTTCCAAGTATTCATCATCAGCCAAATACTCTAACGCTTCCTCTAGAGACATGATTCTTGGCTTTTTCATAGTAGTTGTTTGGTCTTTATTCGCTGAACGCATGTTTGTCATTTGCTTTGCTTTTACAATGTTAACTGTCAAATCATTTTCGCGATTGTGTTCACCAACAATCATACCTTCGTATACTTCTGTACCCGGTTCAACGAAAATGACACCGCGATCTTCAACACCCATAATTCCGTATTGAGTTGCTTTACCATTTTCCATTGAAACAAGAACCCCTTGACGACGTCCACCAACTTGACCTGATTGCATTGGTTGATAACTATCAAATGTATGGTTCATAATTCCATAGCCACGAGTTAATGTTAAAAACTCAGTTGAATAACCAATTAATCCACGTGCTGGTACGTTGAAAAGTAAGCGAACTTGGCCGCTACCGTTATTGATCATATCAAGCATTTCACCTTTACGAGCACCAATCGATTCCATAATCGCTCCTGTATGCTCTTCCGGTACATCAATTTGCACACGTTCTACAGGTTCACAACGCACACCGTCAATTTCACGTACGATAACTTCAGGCTTAGATACTTGAAGCTCATAACCTTCACGACGCATGTTTTCAATCAAAATAGATAAGTGAAGCTCACCACGGCCAGATACTGTCCAAACATCTGGTGAATCTGTATTGTCAACACGTAAACTTACATCAGTTTGTAATTGAGTACGCAGACGCTCCTCAATTTTACGTGCTGTAACAAATTTACCTTCGCGACCTGCAAATGGACTATTATTCACAAGGAATGTCATTTGAAGAGTCGGTTCGTCAATACGTAGAACTGGCAGTGCTTCTGGATGCTCCGTTGGACATACTGTTTCCCCAACGTTGATGTCTTCCATACCTGAAACAGCTACTAAATCACCAGGGAAAGCTTCTTCGATTTCCACTCGTTTTAAACCGATGAAACCAAAGATTTTCGTTACACGGAATGTTTTAACTGTTCCATCAAGTTTCATAAGAGATACTTGTTGACCAACATGCATTTTCCCGCGGAATACACGACCGATTCCGATACGTCCTACATAGTCATTATAATCAAGTAAAGCAACTTGGAATTGCAACGGTTCTTCACTATTATCAACTGGAGCAGGAACCGTCTCAACAATTGTTTCAAATAATGGCACCATGTTTTCTTCTTGTTTTGTCGGATCTGTACTTGATGTACCTGCGATACCTGAAGCATAAATAACCGGGAATTCCAACTGATCTTCCTCAGCACCTAATTCGATAAATAAATCTAATACCTCGTCAACAACTTCTTCTGGACGGGCTGAATCTTTATCGATTTTGTTTACAACAACGATTGGTGCAAGCTTTTGTTCTAATGCTTTTTTCAACACAAAGCGTGTTTGCGGCATACAGCCTTCATAAGCATCGACAACAAGGATAACACCATCCACCATTTTCATGATTCGTTCTACTTCGCCACCGAAGTCGGCATGTCCTGGTGTATCAAGAATGTTGATACGTGTATCTTTATATTGAACAGCTGTAGTTTTCGCAAGAATAGTAATTCCGCGTTCTCTTTCGATGTCATTTGAATCCATTGCGCGTTCTTCTACATGTTCATTTTCACGAAATGTACCAGATTGCTTTAACAGCTGATCCACAAGTGTTGTTTTCCCATGGTCAACGTGGGCAATAATAGCTATATTTCGAATATTTTCTCTTAATTTCAAAAAATTCACTCCTAAATAGTTGGTGTATTCGTATCTTTAATATTAGCTTACATATTATATCACAAACATAGTAGAAACAAATACAGAAATTATGTACAATATAACCATTAGGGGTGAAAATTATGAAAATCAAATGGCCATTTTTAATTTTAGCAATATTAGCTACGATCTGTATTGGTTCAATTGGAATATCCATTGCCGAAAAAAGCATATTAGGAATTGTAGCAGCAATCATTATCCTTTGTGGAATCATGGGATTTGGCTTTACCCAAAAGAAGAAATGGCGTGAAGCTGGTAAATTAGATTAACAATATCCTTTTAAAAAAATCGCCGAATGATACGGCGATTTTTTTATGGATGTACCTCAAGTTTATCTCTTTAAAATATACTCTTCCAAAACAAATTCGTGAAAGCCGGGTTTTGCTGCAAATAATGAACCGCCTTTTATGTAATCTAAATTTTCGCCAAACAAATCACTTACTTTTCCGCCTACCTCTTCAACAAGGATTGAACCTGCTGCAAAGTCCCATGGTGATAAACGCATCGTGATATACCCATCAATTCTTCCCGCCGCAACAAAGGCAAGCTCTAAAGCTGCTGATCCATATGAGCGAGTGCCGCGAACATCATTGACTAAAGCAGCTAAGATAGCAGGATTAATTCGTTTATTCGTAACAATCCAACTCGCATTGATGGACAAAATCGCTTCCTCTACACCTACCTTGGATAGCGGAGATAATGGATAATGATTCAAGTAGGCTCCTTCTCCTTTTATAGCGTGGTACAGTTCATCATGAACGACGTCATACACCATTCCTACTTTTCCGACTCCATCCTCATAAATGGCTAAGGAAATAGCAAAATTGCGTTGTTGATGAATAAAATTCAATGTCCCATCAATCGGATCAATAATCCAAACAGTTCCTTTTAAATCATTGATATCGTGCCCCATGCCTTCTTCACCGAAAATACGATGTCCTGGAAAGGTTTCTTTAATTTTACTTACAAAAAACCGCTCTGTTTCCTTATCCATATTGGTTACTAAATCATTCGGATTCGTTTTTGTTTCAATATTTAATTCCGTTGCAAAGGACTCTCTTAACTTTGCTCCGGCTTCTTTAATCCATTTTTTTGCATATTGATCCATTTCTTTAATTGATGCCACCTAAATCCCCACCCTTGTTTTCTGCAACTTACTTCTATCAAGTTCTTTATCCTTACATTGATCATTCATATTAAAATACTTCAATTTTTTAACAATTTGTTTCTTAATTTTGCCACAACTTATCAGAAAAGCGCAAGCGCTTGAGCTCACTCTTTTTTACAAGACTTCTCTGAAAATAAGCAGCATTGAGAAACGATAGACACAGCGCTTATTTTCATATCACATGATGGTGCAAATTTTTGCATAGCTGTCTGTTACAGAACGTTGTCGATTAACAGAGCCTTTTAGTTATAAAATATAAAAATGAAAGGCGGACACTTTTACTTTACGTACGAAGTGTCCGCCTAGCTTTTATATAAGGTTTTGCACGCAACATCGTTCATGTCAAATACCAATTTCTCCTTTATTCAATTCACTTCGTATGCTACAATTACAATGCTTTTAGTTTTAATAATTCTAAGCGAATGCGCTCTAGCTTTTGCTTACATTGTGACTTTTTACTTTCATTTTTTTCTTCAAGTGCTTCAAAAAGGGTTGCTAATTCATAGTCCATTTCCATTCGTAAAACTGCTGCTCTATGTCTTTCAACTTCTTTAGCCTTTAACGCTTGGTTCATGACTTGTTTCATAATTAACATTCTCCCTTCCCTAATTAACTAAATTTTCAGATTTGTTTATATATTTATCTTATCATATGATGTCCGACAAAAAATAGCAACAAATTTATACGCTAATTTATCAATAAATTTTTATTTTTTTTTATTCGCTATGCTAAGATAAGCTTAGAAAGTTCAATAGGAGAGGTGCTTAATGAATCAAGTACACTTTACAACAAGTGATTTCAACACATTTACAATCGATGGTCTTGAAGAACGCATGGACGCTTTAAAAGAAAGAATTCGCCCAAAGCTTCAGGACCTTGGTGACTACTTTGCCCAGCAATTATCCATTATGACCGGAGAAGAAATATTTCCGCATGTCGCTAAGCATGCACGTCGAACCATTAATCCACCAAAGGATACATGGGTCGCTTTTGCGGCTAACCGCCGCGGCTATAAAATGATGCCACATTTCCAAATTGGGTTATGGGAAACCCATCTATTCGTTTGGTTTGCTGTTATTTACGAGGCTCCAAATAAAGCAGAATTCGGCAAAAGACTTGAAGAAAATGCCGAGTTATTAAAAAACAGCATACCAGAAAACTTTGTCTGGTCTATCGATCATATGAAACCTGATGTTATTCCTCACAGCGGATTGAATACAGAAGATTTACTTTCCATGTTCAAACGACTTCAAACTGTTAAAAAAGCAGAGATTCTCTGTGGGATCCAGATTCCGCGTGAAGAAGCAGTTCAATTAACGGATAAGGAGTTAGTTGATACAATCCAATACACATTTGAAACGTTATTACCACTCTATAAATTGCAATAAGAATAAACTAAGCATCATCGAAACGAATGATGCTTAGTTTATTTTAAATGGTAGTACATCTTACTGTTGTACTTGCTTTTTACTCGCTTGAATTAACTCGATAATATCTTGTTTGCGATTTTGCTCAAGGCTTTCGATAATTTTGCTGCCTACGATAACCCCATCGCAATATTTTGTTGCACTGCGAACATGTTCCGGAGTAGAAATACCAAACCCTGCTAAGACTGGAACAGGACTGATTTCTTTTACTTGTTCTAGATAAGCTCCCACCTCACTGCCAAATGCTTCACGCGCTCCTGTAATCCCCGTGACCGTGACCGCATAAATAAATCCTTGTGCAGTTTCCGCAATTTCAGCTATTCTTTCTTTCGATGATGTTAAAGTGACTAAACGAATCAAATGGATTCCCGCCTCTTGAATCGGAGCGAATAAACCTTCCTCTTCTACAGGAATATCCGGAATAATACAGCCGGCAATCCCCGCTTTTACGCAATCAGTCACAAACTGCCCGATGCCATAGGCTAAAATGGAATTGCTATATCCCATGAAAATAAGCGGAATCGAAACGTCTTCTCGGATACTCACTAATTCCTCTAAAATTTTCTTTAATGTTGTACCATTGTTAAGTGCGCGAATACCTGCACGCTGGATAACTGGACCATCTGCTACTGGATCTGAAAAAGGAATCCCCAGCTCAACAGCAGTCGCTCCCTGCTGTTCAAAAAATAACAATTGCTCTTTTAAACTAGAAAGCTCGCCATCTCCCGCCATAATATAGGGAATGAATGCTTTTTCACCATTCTGCTCACAGCTTTTTAGTGCCGTAGCTAGTCGATTATTACTCATGTTCACTACCCCCTAATCTCGCTTGAACAGTTTCGACATCTTTATCTCCACGTCCTGAAAGACAGATGACAATCCCTTCCTCTTGTTTCATTTGCTTAGCTAATTTAAAACCGTAAGCAATCGCATGGGAACTTTCAAGGGCTGGAATGATCCCTTCTTCCTTCGAAAGCATCTGAAGGGCTTCTAACGCCTCTTCATCCGTAACAGATGTATAGGTCACCCTGTTGATATCTTTTAAGTAACTATGCTCTGGGCCTACTCCAGGATAATCCAGTCCAGCTGAAATCGAATGAGCTTCTTGAATTTGTCCATCTTCATCTTGTAGTAAATACATATAAGCACCATGAAGCACACCTGGTTTTCCCTTTGTTAAGCTTGCTGCATGAAGCGCTGTGTCAAGTCCATGTCCAGCTGCTTCGACACCGTACATTCGAACAGACTCGTCTTCTACAAACGGATAAAACATGCCCATCGCATTACTGCCGCCGCCAATACATGCAACAACAGCGTGAGGCAAACGACCTTCTTCTTCAAGATACTGCTTTCTCGTTTCCTTTCCAATCACACTTTGGAAGTCCCTTACAATCACTGGAAATGGATGCGGTCCTAATACAGATCCCATAATATAGTGTGTATCTTCCACATGAGCCACCCAATAGCGAAGCGCTTCATTTACAGCATCCTTCAGCGTCCCACTGCCTTGAGAAACAGACACCACTTTCGCGCCTAATAGCTCCATCCGAAACACATTTAATTTTTGACGTCGAATATCTTCACTGCCCATGAAAATAATACATTCTAAGTTTAAAAGTGCACATACCGTAGCTGTTGCCACCCCATGTTGCCCTGCTCCTGTTTCAGCAATGACTTTTTTCTTCCCCATTCTTTTCGTTAACAACGCTTGACCAATTGTATTATTAATTTTGTGAGCACCTGTGTGATTTAAATCTTCACGCTTTAAATAAATTTTTGCTCCGCCAGCTAGCTTCGTTAAACCTTCAGCAAAGTAAAGCGGTGTCTCGCGGCCGATATATTTCTCTAAATAATAGTCTAATTGTTTTTGAAATTCCGGGTCTTGTTTCGCTTGTTCGTATACTTCTTCTAATTCAGTAATGGCATGCATTAATGTTTCTGGAACAAAACGACCACCGTAAACCCCAAAATGTCCTGTTTGGTCTGGTTGTACATATTTACTCATTGTTCATTCCTCGTTTCTGTCGCGCTTTGCTTCGCCTGCAAAACGAAAGCCCGCATTTTTTGTTCATCTTTTACGCCGTCCGTTTCTACCCCGCTCGCTACATCCACACCAAACGGCTTTACGACCCGAATTGCTTCGGCTACATTATCGGCTGTAAGACCGCCTGCTAAGATGATTTTTTCAAATGGTAGAGATGCAGCAGCAAGAGCGTTCCAATCTAATGTTTTAGCTCTCTGTGCGGATTTTGGATTCTTTGGTAAATCAACTAAATAATAATCAGCTGGATAGTTTACTAGTTTCGTAAAATCAGCGCTCGACTCAATCGAGAATGCTTTAATGACAGGAAGAGGCATGCGGCTTGCAAGCTCTGCTGATTCTTGACCATGTAACTGGATATAATCTAATCCTGCAAGAGCAGCTGTACGGATAATATCTGCTTCACTTTGATTGGAGAATACACCGACTTTTTTAATATGCTGCGGTAATTCCTTTGCAATAGCACGAGCCTCTTCTGGCTCAATTTTACGACTGCTCTCCGCAAAAATAAAACCGATAAAATCCGTCCCAGCGTCTGCTGCTATTTGCGCTGCTTCTGCCGTTTTAACGCCACAAATTTTTACAAACATAATGGTCTCCTTATAACGTCAATTGAAACTGCTTTAATGTTTCCGGTAAATCAGCGGCTTGCATCAATGTTTCTCCAACAAGAATGCCTCTTGCACCCGCTTTCTTCACACGTTCTACATCCGCTACCGTTTTAATACCACTTTCGCTAATGATAAGGTGACGATTAGAATCTAAGCGACTTGCTAATCTCTCCGTCACAGCTAAATCGACTTCAAATGTTTTCAAATTACGATTATTAATGCCAATAATTTCTGCATCTATCGCTAAAGCTCTCTCTAATTCTTCTTCATCATGTACTTCTGTCAAAACATCTAATCCTTTTTGTTTCGCATACGTATAAAGAGCTTGCAATCTCTCTTGCGATAGAGCGGCAACAATTAATAAAATAACCGTGGCCCCTGATTCATACGCTCGATCAATTTGAATTTCATCGACCATAAAATCTTTACATAATCTCGGAATTGCTACATGTTGACTCACCTGTTGCAAGTCTTCAATACGCCCTTTAAAAAACTTTTCGTCGGTTAAAACAGAAATAGCCGTCGCCCCGTTTCGTTCATACGTTAATGCTTGCTCTACAGGATTTACATCTAAATTAATTTCTCCTTTAGATGGTGAAGCTCGTTTAATTTCAGCAATGACCGACATTGATGCAGCAGTTCGTAATTGTTCAACAAGCGAAGGCCGCGTCACTTGAAGTGCCTCACCCTTTAATCCGGTTTCTTTTAATCTTGCTACTTCTATTTCTTTCTCGTCAATGATTTTCGTTAGAATATTTCCCATTTATTGCACCACCTTATTGGATGTACCATGTGTAATAAGTGCTTGAAGCTTAGCTAGCGCAGCTCCACTATCAATACTTTCTTGCGCAATCTCAATTCCTTCTTGAATCGTTGCCGCTTTTCCGTAAGCATATAACCCTAAGCCTGCATTTAAAAGAACGGTATCGCGATACGCGCCTTTTTCACCTTTTAATAATCGCAAAAGAATATCCGCATTTTCTTTTGCATCTCCACCTTTAATAGCCGTATTATCATACACTGGCAAACCAACTTCATGAGGGTGAAGAGTAAAAGAAGTTACCTTCCCTTGATCAAGTAATGCAAGGAAGTTTTCTCCTTGTAAACTCGCTTCATCCATAAAACCAGCACCGTTTACAACAACAGCACGTTCTCTACCAATTTTATTTAACGAATGAGCAATTGTCTCAATCATATCACGGCGATTAATCCCAAGTAACTGTGTATTTAAATTTACAGGATTTGTTAAAGGTCCAATAAGATTAAAAATTGTTGGAATTTTCAATTCTTTCCTTACCTTCATAATTCTAGCCGTTTTCGGATGAACAGCTGGTGCGAACAAAAACGTAATCCCAATCTCTTCTAATAAAGACTCCATTTTTTCCTTTTCAAGATATAGATTAATGCCTAGTGCCTCCAGCACATCGGCACTGCCTGTTTTACTCGAAATGCTTCGATTGCCATGCTTAGCAACCTTTACTCCTGCTCCAGCCAACACGAAGGCGGATGTTGTACTAATATTAAAGCTTTGTGAGCCATCTCCGCCTGTTCCGCAGTTATCCATCACATTAACGCTGTTTGTCTCTACCGTTTTCGCTTGCTCACGCATGACTTTCGCTAAACTTGCAATCTCTTCTGCCGTCTCTCCCTTTGATTTTAAGCCAATCATAAAGGCCGCAATTTCACTATCCGTGACCTCTTCACTAAATAACGTTTGGGTTGCTCTGCTCATCTCTTCTGCCGTCAAATTTTGACGCTCTGCTAACTTTTCTAAATATTGTTTCATCCTTAACTCCCCCATTCGCTTTCTTTACTTAAACAGATGTTTCAATTTGATAAAGAAGTGCTATTTTATAAAATTCATGCAATAACTCTTTCCCTGTCTTAGTCCCGATTGATTCTGGATGGAATTGCAAACCATATAGCGGATAACTCTGATGTTTCAACGCCATAATTTCTCCGTCATCTAAAGATGTTGCCGTAACTTCAAGCTCTTCTGGCAAACTTGCTCTTTCAACGACTAACGAGTGATAGCGCATAACCGGAAATTCTACTTCTTGTTTAGCAAATAAATCTGTTCCCGTACTTTTAATCACAGACGTTTTTCCATGCATAATATTTTTAGCGCCAATCACATTTGCTCCAAATGCTGCACCAATCGCTTGATGACCAAGACAAATTCCTAAAATCGGAATCTTTTTGTAGAATGCTTGAATAACGTCAATGCTCACGCCCGCTTCCTCTGGTCGGCCCGGCCCTGGAGAAATCACAATCGCTGTCGGTTGTAGTGATTCAATTTCAGCAATCGTAATCTCATCATTCCGTTTGACGAGAATTTCTTGTTCCACTTCGCCTAAATATTGATATAAGTTATATGTGAAAGAATCATAGTTATCGATTAATAAAATCATTTTTTATGCACCTCCATAAGGGCTCTAGCTTTATTTTGTGTTTCTTCATATTCCTTCGTTGGGTTAGAATCATATACAATTCCCGCCCCCGCTTGCACATATGCTTTCTGATTTTTAATGATCATCGTTCGAATCGCTAATGCCATATCTAAATTTCCACCGTAGCTAATATAACCAATCGAGCCAGCATACACACCGCGCTTAGTATTCTCTAATTTATTAATCAATTCCATTGCGCGAATTTTAGGTGCTCCTGAAACGGTACCAGCCGGCAGACAAACGGTTAACGCATCCAAACTTGTAAATCCATCACGCAGTTCCCCGGTAATTTTGGAAGCAAGATGCATCACATGCTGATAACGTTCAATTTTCATTTCTTCTGTTAAATGAATCGAACCAATCTCACATACACGCCCTAAATCATTTCTTCCTAAATCAACAAGCATACGATGCTCTGCTAATTCTTTCTCATCAATGAGTAAGCTTTCTTCTAAGCCTTTATCCTCTTCCAGTGTCTTTCCTCTTGGGCGTGTACCAGCAATGGGATTAACATTTACCGTTTTTTCAGATACACTAATGAGACTTTCTGGAGAAGAACCTAGTACCGTATAATCTCCAAACTCTAAATAGAACATATAGGGAGATGGATTCGCTAATCGTAAGCGGCGGTAAGCATCAAATGGCTTTCCGTTAAAAGGCGCTTGAAAGCGTTGTGACAGTACAATTTGGAATACTTCACCAGCTACAATCGCTTCTTTTGCGTCCACGATCAGTTGTTCAAATTCCGCTTGACTAAAATTAGATGAGAACTGCAGCGGTTCTGCTAACAGTTCCTCACTCGGAACATTCGGCTCTAAAATCATCTTTTTCATATTAGCAAGACTTGCTTCATAATTTTCTTCGCCTGTTAATAGATGAATTTTTTGTAATAAGTGATCAAACACAATTAATTGTTTAAAAAACAGAAAATGAGCATCTGGCATACCTAATTCGTCTTCTGGGACGTAACCGATATTTTCATATTGACGGATGACATCATACCCGATATACCCCATCGCTCCACCGTTAAAAGGCGGCAATTCTACACCATCTGCTTCAACCTCAACAAGTAGCTCACGCTTTAAAAATTCAACGACTTTGATTTGTTCTTCACTCGTTACTCCCGTTTCGTGATCAGTCACCACGACTTTATTTTCGATTGATTTTACTTCTAAATATGGGTCCGTACCAATATACGAATAGCGGCCATTATCTTGATGAGAATGAGAGCTTTCTAATAAAAATTTCTTCTCACCCTGCAACTTTTGAAAAATAGCAATTGGTGTATGGATATCTCCTTCGATTGTTTTTCCTTTAAACCGGATTTTTCTTTGTTGATTCACCTTATTCATCTTCTTATCCTCCTTATTAGAAAAGCGCAAGGCGCTATGTATTTTTCATATAAAAAAATCGTCCTCTACAAACGTAATGTGTACGTTTGTAGAGGACGATTTAGACCGCGGTGCCACCTCAAATTGGAAAGGACTCTTTCTCTTTCCCTGCTCAATTCCGTTAACGGTGGAAATCCGGGTCCCTCTACTATTGTTCAAGACACCACTCATAAGTCCATTCATCTTTATATATCGTACCGGATTCCACCAACCCCGGCTCTCTGTAAACGCCTCTATAAAGATTACTACTCTTATTCATCGATTTGTTATATGAGAAAAGTGTAAGGCGTCTGGAGCCAGACACCAAAACATATCAGAAATTTTATCATTTCTACCTTTTAAAAAAATGCAAAAAGGGCCCTCATCCAAAGGACGAGGAACCCGTGGTACCACCTTTATTAGCTTCGAAAAGCTCACTTTATAGCATTCTTTATTAGAATGCCTATCTCAAGTAACGATGAGACACATCGCCAAAGCCTACTCCATCCTGTTTCGGTTTGGGGCTCGGAAGTCCATTCTCTTAACTTTGCTCACTGGTTTGCACCAACCACCAGCTCTCTATAGAACAACTATTTAAGATACTACTCTTCGTCTTTGCCTGTATATTCATATAATTTATACTTGTTATGTTAGAACAATCCTTTAATAAAGTCAATAAATTTTCTAAAAGTTTTAACAATAAAATCATTTCATTTGAATCCAGCCATCATCGGCTGTTTCTTTTGCTTTTTTTATTACTTGATAAGCGGAATAACCACTGCTTTCTTGAAATTCATCGGTATAGTTTTTCTCATCCGCTTTTCCTGGCACAATTTCTTTGAAGCGTCGATACGCCTTCATTAGCTCTTCTTTTGAAACTTTACTTTCATAAGCTTTTGCAATTGCTTCAAAAAAAGTAATTACATCTACAATTTCTTCTGTTGACCACGTATAGTCCATTGGATATTGATATTCCATTATTTCGCACCTCTTTATTATATGTTTCGCTCTTGCTGTTCGGCACTTTCGTTTATTTTGCCCATTTATTTCGAATTTCTTCTGCTTGACCAATAATACGATCAAATAGCTCAGCTGTTGACGGAACATCACGAATTAACCCCATCACTTGTCCAGCCCAGCCGAATCCTTCTTCTTCAACACCCTCGTAAATATAGCGTTGATTCGCTTGCCCGCTTATGTAATCTTTCAACTGCTCGTATCCACCGTTTTCTTTCTCGATTTCTAAAATTTTATCTGTCCAATTGTTCGCAATCGCTCGAGCTGGTGCTCCAATAGAACGTTTAATAACAACCGTATCATTTTCCGTCCCAGCTACTAAAGCGTTTTTATACAGTTCATGAGCATGGACACATTCCTTAACTGCAATAAATCGCGTCCCCATCTCAATCCCTTCTGCGCCTAATGCTAATGCCGCCATTAAACCTCGACCATCCCCAAAGCCGCCTGAAGCAATAACAGGAATCTTAACAGAATCAACAACTTGAGGAATTAATACGGATGTTCCGATATCATCACGTCCTAAATGGCCGCCTCCTTCTTGTCCAACAACCATGACCGCATCTGCACCTAATTGCTCAGCTTTTATCGCTTGTCGTCTTGCTGCAACAAGAACAAGTTTTTTAACGGGTGTATCTTTGACAAAATCTAAAAAAGGAGCCGGATTTCCTCCTGTAACAGAAACAGCCTTCACTTCTTCTTTCAAAGCTACTTCAAGAAAATGCTCATACGGACGCCCATGATTACCAATGGCAAAATTAACACCAAATGGTTGGTCCGTCAAAGATTTTGTTTTTCGAATTTCTTCTTGAAGTTCTTCAGGTGTACGTAAAGACATCGCTGTTACTTGTCCAAGACCGCCTGCATTGGAAACCGCTGCAGCCAAATCAGCATATGCTAAATAGGCTAACCCCCCTTGAATAATTGGATATTTAATACCTAACAATTCTGTAACACGCGTACTCCATTTCATTATAAGTCTCCCCCTTTTATTTGCTTTGTTAAATGACGTTATTACTACCTGAATGAACACAGCCTATCATTTACATGATTCCCCTGATAACGCCCGTTCTGGTATTTCCTTATATTATTACAAATTTTTACTAAACCTTCAATTTTCCGATCTTATTTTTCGGAAATTTTCCTATGCAACGACATTTATACATGCTATAATTTCTCTTGTTTTATGCGAAATTTACATTGATTAAGAAATGGGGTCAAAAAGAATTGTCACAATATGAAACTCCTTTATATACTGGCTTAATCGATCATGCAAAAAAAAATCCGATTCAATTTCATATTCCTGGACATAAGAAAGGAAATGGAATGGATCCGGAATTTCGCGAATTTATTGGCGAAAACGCATTATCTATCGATTTAATTAATATCGCTCCGCTAGATGACCTTCATCGACCTAAAGGCATTATTAAACAAGCGCAGGATTTAGCAGCTGAAGCATTCGGAGCTGATCATACATTTTTCTCAGTTCAAGGAACAAGCGGTGCAATTATGACAATGGTTATGACGGTTTGTGGACCTGGAGATAAAATTATCGTCCCTCGAAATGTTCATAAATCGGTTATGTCAGCGATTGTATTCTCTGGAGCTGTACCTATTTTTATTAATCCAGAAATTGATAAAAACTTAGGAATTTCTCACGGCATTACGATAGATCAAGTGGAAAAAACATTACAGGAACATCCTGATGCAAAAGGGTTACTTGTCATCAATCCAACCTATTTCGGCATTGCTGCGGATTTAAGAAGGATTGTCGAGACAGCCCATTCCTATAATGTACCTGTCCTAGTTGACGAAGCACACGGTGTTCATATTCATTTTCACGATGAATTACCTCTCTCAGCGATGCAAGCAGGTGCAGATATGGCCGCAACAAGTGTTCATAAGCTCGGCGGTTCTATGACGCAAAGCTCGATTTTAAATGTGAAAGAAGGGCTCATCCCCGTTAACCGTGTGCAGTCTATCCTTAGTATGTTAACAACAACCTCTACATCTTATATTTTACTCGCTTCCCTTGATACTGCTAGAAAACAATTGGCAACAAGAGGAAGAGAAATGATTGATGAAACGATTAAATTAGCCAATTATACACGCGATGCCATCAATGAAATTTCTTTTTTATATTGTGTAGGAAAAGAGATTTTAGGCAAGAAAGCCACATACAACTACGATCCAACTAAATTAATTATTTCAATCAAGGACTTAGGAATTACAGGATATGATGTTGAAAAGTGGCTTCGTGAAAAGCATAACATCGAGGTAGAATTATCAGACTTATATAATATCCTTTGTTTAGTTACACCAGGAGATACGAAAGCGGACGCTGATTCCCTTATTTTTGCTTTACAAGACTTAGCTGAGCAATTTAAAGGTGAAGCAAACGAGAATGATCCCGTTCGCGTTATACTGCCAGATACACCGAATCTTGCTTGTACTCCTAGAGACGCCTTCTATGCGGAAACAGAAGTTGTACCGATTGAAGAATCTATTAATCGCATTAGCGCTGAATTCATTATGGTATATCCGCCTGGCATCCCAATCTTCATTCCAGGAGAAATGATTACGGCTGAAAACATCACATATATTCAAAAAAATATAGAAGCAGGACTGCCTGTACAAGGACCTGAAGATCCTGAAATCAAATTTTTACGAGTAATTAAGAAACAACAACCTAGAAAAAGCTGGCTCACTTGAGTCAGCTTTTTTCTAGTTACACTATTGATAAAATAAAGTAAAACTTTCATCATCAGGGTTCTTCCTTCCCCCCCCCGCTGATGGTTAGTCACCAATCGGACCTTTACTACAAAAGCGAGGCGACTGTTCAGCCCCGACAAGCATTACAGCTTATAACCTCGAGGGGCTAGGAGCCGCAACTAGATGAAGGCAGTTATCCCCCACCTATCTTCCTTGTTCACTCTGAATCTTGAGGTGGGGTCTTACTGCCCGTTAAATGTGGGATAAATAGTCATTCATACAATCCCCTATAAACAGAGCCTAAAACACAAAAAAGGTACCTTCCAAGTTGAAAAGCACCCGAACTTCTACGTCATTATTTATTTTTTAATTTTCCTCAGCAGCAGTTGCATTACAGCTAGGGCATTTTTGACTATGCGAATAAAGAATACTTACTTTTTCATCTTCAAAATGAGCGATTGTACTATCACAGCTTTGGCAAATGATCGTTCCCATTCCGACAACTCCCTTCTAATATATTAGATGTTATATAATCGAATTGTAACCGCTTTACATCCATAATAATATAACACATTTAAAATTTCAAGCGAAAAAGTATAACATATATTTTGCATTTTCATCATTTTTTCACTTAAATTCTCTTATAGCGTTATAAACAAAATTTATCTTCTTTTTAACAATAAAAATCATACAAATAATAGTAAAGTATAATGAGGCAAATTGGAGTTAAGGAGGATGAACATGACTGAACATGCATATATTAAACTCGTTCCATATCCAGAACGAACGACAGTTACGCTTGACACAATTAAAGAATTATTACATGACTATCAAAACATAACCTCAAAAACAGGCAAGCAAGTAAATTGGAATTACCATGAAGCAGCCTTTCCTTATGAAATAAAAGAGCCAACACCTCCTACAAACAATATGATATACCTTCAATCCCTAACAGACGGTTATCATCTTATCTTAATCGGAATGGATCAAGAACAAATTCATGAGAAAGAAAACGAACGTATCCAAACGTATATTCAGATAACGCTCGTCGAACATTCTACATTTGGAGATAAAGGCAAAGCTAATGAGCTATGTAAATTTCTCGCCAAACAATTAAAAGGGGAACTCCACTTGTTCAATAAGCGCATCATGTACTTTTATCCTCGTAAGTAAAGAAATTCTTTTAATGAATAGGAATAATCACTTCCAAACAAATTTGCAAGACCCCATAACAAAACAAACTCATCACGGTTACTAACAGCGTCTGTTTAGTTGATTGTAAAATAAGCTTTCCAATATAAATAGCGAAATAGGAAAACAGAAGAAACATTAGTGATTTATAGAAGAAGCGATCATTCATTGACAACCATTCCGCAAGCGTATAGCTGCTCCAAATGATTAATTGAAAAAGGAAAACACAATATTTTTTCACATTAGTCACTCCATTCATTTCTAAATCTATGGGCATCCATTAAAACTTCTATAGTTTCATCTTATGTAACGCTTCTGCTATCCATTTCCATTGATCAAAATTTTATAGACAAACCATTCATTCCTCTATAAAGTAAAACTTTTCTATCAGTGAGGGTTTCCCTTCATCCCTCACTGATAGTTAGCCACGTTCTACGGTCACTAAAATCTCGCTTCACTTCAATCAAGTGACCATATGAACCTGATTGGTGAAAGTTTACCAATCGAACTTTTACTATAAAGGCGGAGCTAGGGGCCGCAACTAGATGAGGGCAGTTCCCATTTATCTCTTTGTTTCCTCATAAGCTTAAGGTAGGAGTCCTACCTCCATTAAGTGCCGGATAACGCAAAAAGCACACTGCTAAAAAGCAGTGTGCTAAAAACATCACGTTAATTATTTAATAATATGGATAGGAGTGCCTAGAGCTACTTCAGCAGCTTCCATTGTAATTTCTCCTAATGATGGATGTGCATGAATAGTCATCGCAATATCTTCAGCTGTCATACCTGCTTCAATAGCAAGTCCTAGTTCAGCAATGATATCAGATGCATTTGCACCAGCAATTTGCGCACCAATTACTAATCCATCTTCTTTACGAGTCACAAGCTTCACAAAACCGTCTGTCGCATTTAAAGAAAGCGCACGGCCGTTTGCACCGTATGGGAATTTAGAACCAATTGCCTCAATTCCTGCTTCCTTCGCTTGTGCCTCAGTAAATCCTACAGTCGCTAATTCTGGCTCAGAGAATACAACAGCTGGGATTCCTAAATAGTCAATTTCAGAAGGGTGTCCAGCAATTGCTTCAGCTGCAATTTTACCTTCGTAAGATGCTTTGTGTGCTAATTGTGGACCAGACACAACGTCACCAATAGCAAAGATGTTTGGTATATTTGTGCGGCCTTGTTGATCTGTTTCAATTAAGCCTCTATCAGTTAGGTTAATACCAACTTGCTCAAGACCGATATCAGAAGTATTTGGACGACGACCAACTGTAACAAGTAAGTAATCAGCTTCGATTTTCTTCTCTTCACCTTTTACTTCATACGTTACAATAACGCCGTTTTCTGTTTCTTCTACACCTTTCGCAAGTGCTTTTGTAACAACTTCTACACCTTTACTCTTTAGGTTTTTCTTCACTAGAGTTGTCATTTGTTTTTCGTAAGCACCTGAGAAGATATCATCTGATCCTTCAAGAATTGTTAATTTTGTGCCCATGTTTGCATAAGCGCTACCAAGTTCAACCCCGATAACTCCTCCACCGATTACAACCATAGAAGATGGAACTTCTTCAAGAGCAAGAGCTCCTGTAGAGTTAATAACACGTTTAGAATATTTGAAAGCTGGGATTTCAACCGGTGTAGATCCAGTTGCAATAATTGCATGTTTGAATGTATAAGTTTGAGCTGAGTTTTCAGTCATCACACGTACATTGTTAGCATCTACAAAATATGCTTCACCAGCAACAACTTCAATGTTATTTCCTTTTAATAGACCGCTTACGCCGCCTGTTAATTTATTAACAACCGATTCTTTCCATGCTTGTACTTTTGAAAAATCGATTTTTACGTTTTCTGCAGTAATCCCAATGTTTTCTGAATGCTGTGCATTATGGAAACGATGTCCTGCTTCAATTAATGCTTTAGATGGGATACATCCTACATTTAAGCAAACCCCACCAATTGCACCTTTTTCAACAACTGTTACTTTTTGACCAAGCTGTGCTGCACGAATTGCTGCTACATACCCTCCTGGGCCAGATCCGATGACTAAAGTATCTGTTTCAATTGGAAAATCTCCTACTACCATGATGATTACGCCTCCATTAACAATAATTCTGGGTCATTCAGTAACTTTTTAATATGATTTAAGGCATTTTGACCTGTCGCACCATCAATGATACGGTGATCAAAGCTTAAAGACAGTGCCAAGACTGGAGCTGCAATAATTTCTCCATCACGAACAATGGCTTTTTCAGCTATACGCCCAATCCCGAGAATAGCAACTTCTGGATGGTTAATGATCGGGGTAAACCATTGACCTCCTGCAGAACCGATATTCGTAATCGTACAGGAAGCCCCTTTCATTTCTCCAGGAGTCAATTTACCTTCACGAGCTTTATCAGCTAACTCATTAATCTCTTTTGAAATAGCAAAGGGCGATTTGCGATCTGCATCTTTTACAACGGGAACGAGTAAACCTTTATCTGTATCGGCAGCAATTCCAATATTGAAATAATGCTTATGGATAATTTCACTCGTCTCATCATCAAAGGATGTATTAAGTATAGGATACTCACGTAATGCACTTGTTAACGCTTTAACAACATAAGGCAAGAAAGTTAACTTAATTCCTTTAGCAGCAGCAACCTCTTTGAACTTTTTACGGTGAGCAACAAGTTGCGTAACATCGACTTCATCCATTAATGTAACGTGCGGAGCCGTTTGTTTAGATTTCACCATTGCTTTGGCAATCGCTTTTCTCATTGCACTTACTTTCTCACGCGTTTCTGGATATTGCCCCTCAGGAATCACAACTGTTTCAGCAACTGTTGTTTCCGTTTCTTGTTGTTGCGAAGCTTCAGCTTGTTCAGTTTCTTCTTGTGGAGCTGTTTGACCATTTATGTAAGCCATAATGTCTTCCTTCATAATGCGCCCATTATCTCCCGAACCTGTAACTAAGCGAATATTTACCCCTTGTTCTCGTGCATACTTTCTCACAGAAGGCATCGCAATAATACGACGACTTGAATCAACATCCGCTGCTGGAGCAGGAGATGACTCTTGAACAACCTCAGTTGTTGCCTGAGTTTCAGCTTCCGCCTTACTAACGTCTTCTGTTTTTTCCTCCTCATGATCCCCTTTAAACTTAAGATGTTCATACCCAGGAGCGTCAAATGTAACAAGAACATCACCAACAACGGCAACCGTTCCTTCTTCTACAAGAATGTCTTCCACCGTTCCTTCAACAGGAGATGGAATTTCTACGACGGCTTTATCATTTTGAACTTCACAAAGAACGTCGTCTTCCTGAACTTTGTCTCCTGGCTTTACAAACCACTTTACTATTTCACCTTCATGTATACCTTCTCCGATATCAGGGAGTCTAAATTGAAATGCCACTGAACTCAACCTCCTATATTAAATCATACTTAGTGCTGCGAATAAAGTCATTTGTCACGAATTTCTGATTATCCTTGTCAAATTATCTGACAATCACTTTACCGTTTCTTCAAAAAGTAGGATTAAAACTTCAATACTTTTGTTGCCGTTTCAATAATATCTTTATAATTCGGTAACCATACTTGTTCAGCTTGTGAGAACGGATATACTGTATCTGGTGCAGCAACACGTAACACAGGAGCATCTAAACTTAAAATGGCACGTTCTGTAATTTCTGATACAACATTAGCTGCGATCCCTGCTTGTTTTTGTGCTTCTTGAACAACAATTGCTCGTCCTGTTTTTTCAACAGAAGCAATAATTGTTTCAATATCTAATGGAGAAATGGTACGTAAATCAACCACCTCAACAGAATGACCTTCTTTCGCTAATTCTTCAGCTGCTTTAATAGATTCCTGAACCATCGCTCCATACGTAATAATAGAAAGATCAGTACCTTCACGTTTTACGTCCGCTTTTCCTAGAGGAATGCTATACTCTTCTTCTGGTACTTCTTGGCGAAATGAACGATATAATTTCATATGTTCAAGGAAAATAACTGGATCATTATCACGAATGGCTGAAATTAATAACCCTTTTGCATCATAAGGTGTTGAAGGAATGACGACTTTTAATCCTGGTTGTTGTGCCATTAGTCCCTCTAAACTATCAGCATGTAACTCCGGTGTATGTACACCGCCGCCAAATGGTGAACGAATCGTTACTGGTGCGTTATAGCGTCCGCCTGAACGATAGCGCATACGCGCCAATTGACCGCTAATCGAATCAATGACCTCATAAACAAATCCAAAGAACTGAATTTCAGGAACCGGACGGAAACCTTGTAGAGATAACCCTACTGCCAAACCACCAATTCCAGATTCAGCAAGTGGTGTATCAAAGACACGCTCTTCACCAAATTCTTTTTGCAGATTTTCCGTTGCACGGAAAACCCCACCGTTTACTCCAACATCCTCTCCAAAAACCAATACATTTTCATCATTACGCAACTCTGTACGTAATGCATCTGTAATCGCTTGAATCATCGTCATTTGAGCCATGGCTTACTTCGACTCCTTTTCTTTATAAATTTCAAATTGCTCTTTTAAGTTAAATGGCATCTCATCATGCATAATTGAAATTAAGTCCGTTACTTTTTGTTTCGGCTCTGCGTCCGCTACTTTAATAGCTTCTTTAATATCTTCTTTTGCTTGTTCAATCGTTTCATTTTCTAATTCTTCACTCCACAAACCTTTATTTTCCAAAAACTTACGGAAGCGAACAAGTGGATCTTTCAATTCCCATTCATTATCCAATTCTTCTGTACGATAACGTGTTGGGTCATCACCAGCCATCGTATGTGGTCCATATCGATATGTTAACGTTTCAATTAAAGTTGGGCCTTCTCCATTAACAGCACGTTCTCGAGCTTCCTTCGTTGCCACATAAACGGCTAACGCATCCATTCCATCAACTTGAATACCAGGAATTCCTGCTGCTACCGCTTTTTGCGCTAAAGTTCCTGCAGCCGTTTGTACTTCTACAGGCGTCGAAATAGCAAAGCGATTATTTTGAACGATGAAAATAGCTGGGGCTTTAAACGCACCCGCAAAGTTGATACCTTCGTAGAAGTCACCTTGAGACGTTCCACCATCTCCCGTATATGTGATGGCTACTGATTTTTTACCACGCTTCTTCATGCCGAGCGCCACTCCAGCCGCTTGAACATATTGAGCTCCAATAATAATTTGTGGAGAAATTACATTTACACCTTCTGGAATCTGATTCCCTTTGAAATGTCCACGAGAAAATAAGAAAGCCTGTGAAAGCGGTAAGCCATGCCAAACAATTTGTGGAACATCACGATATCCCGGTAAAATAAAATCCTCTTTTTCTAAAGCAAACTGTGAAGCAATTTGCGACGCCTCTTGTCCAGCAGTAGGAGCGTAAAAACCTAGTCTGCCTTGACGATTTAAAGAGATGGAACGTTGATCTAAAATTCTTGTGTATACCATACGTCTCATTAATTCTTGTAACTCTTCATCTCGTAAATCCGGCATAGCTGCCTCATTTACTAGTTCGCCCTCCTCATTCAATATTTGAAAAGTTTGGAACTGCCCTGCTACCGCTCGAAACTGTTCCTCTACATCCAATTGAAATTGTTTCGTTTTTGAAGCCATTCTGTATCATCCTTTCATTAAAAGGTTATTCATTATTATTGTATAAATCTTAAACTGTAACGCATCTCTAACAAATTATGTTTCCCTTTAGCTTTCGTTTGCAAACATTATCATATAATTTACATTGCACACCTTATTTCTGTATCAATAAAATCCTTTAAAAAAGTAATACAATTTGTTTTCGTACCCACAGTTTACAAGATGAATCGCCCTAAAGTCAATCCCTTTAATAGCGTTAAATCAACTTATTTTTAAGATTACCCATTTATTTACACCAGCACCCCAAAAAGATTCTGTTATAGTATAAAAGAAAAACTGTATTATAAATTTATTTTATCTCTCCCTCTCTCTTATTGATTTAAAATAACGTTTCCCTTTAGCCAATTGAGACATCACCGTGAATTATTCTACACATGAAGCTATTTCCCACATCACCATTACTATTCCACGAAAATATTTAAACGCTTACATTTCCATTTTTTATAGTACAGTTTCTCTCCCAAACAAAAAAACTGGCCAATCAGCCAGTTTTCATTCTTCATCATTTCCTAGTTCATTTTTTCGATAAAAATCTGCTTTTTGTCTCATAAATTTTTCTGTTAATTCATTAAATTGTTCATAATAACGCAGTACTTTTTCATAACTTTTATTTATTTTTTCAATTTGTTCTTGCAGCTGATCCATTTTCAAGGTTTCCTTTGTAAACATTTCATATAATTCTCGATCATAAACTAAACTTTGCCCATATGCTTCATATAACTTCTCATACGTTTCGTAACGTTTGTTCATCGTCTTATGAAGGGTTATGACTTGTTTCTCTATTTCTTTTCGTTCGATTTTATCAATTTGGTCTTCCATTTTCATGGATGTTTTCTGAGAAGCCTGAATTTTTTTATGTTCCACGGCAAGAAATTTTTCTCTTTTCTCAATATTATCCAAAGCCTCTTCCGCTAAAACTCTAATAGAATCTGATTGCCGCCAACCTAATTCAATAATGTCTTTATATATTTTCTTTTCTTCCTTTTCTAACTGTGTAATTCGTTTATGCTGTTCTTCAAATTCATGTTCTTTCTTTACTGACTCTTCTAGTATTCGATACACTTTTTCCTCTGGAGAGACACTGGCCCAACACCCTGATAACAAAATGGTCGAGCATAATACAATAGCTAGTATACTCAAATGTTTATGCATCCATCACTTACCTCCCCTTCATAATTTTATTGATGAATTTATTTATGAACAGGGCCCCCGCCTACACGATTTGCTGCGTTATGCATAGGCTATAGTAATCGTTTGGGAAACCAAAATGATCATGTTTCAAAATATTATATATGGAGGTATCACATATGTTCTACGGAGGCTATAATCAAGCTTGTTGTTACCCTGTTGCTCCTTCCTACGGTTATGGTGGCTGCGGTGCAGTAGGAGGATTTGCGTTAATCGTTGTCCTATTCATTCTGCTTATTATCGTCGGTGCTTGTCTGTGCTTCTAATATGACTATATGGTAAGATTGGGGAGTTCTTACTCCCCGCTTCATTTTTTATCCTATTTTGTGTATCTATTTAACAATTTCTTGTTCATTTTGTTAAAATGATAACATACATAAAAAAATCGGGGTGCAAAACATGTTAACAACAAAAGATATTATTAAAGAAGGAGAACCTACCTTAAGAAAAGTAGCTGAGGCAGTTCCTCTTCCTGCGTCAGAAGAAGATAAACAAATTTTAGCCAGCCTAATGGAGTATGTACAAAACAGTCAAAATCCAGAACTAGTTCAACAATACAATTTACGTCCCGGAATCGGACTCGCCGCTCCACAAATTAATATATCAAAACGAATGATTGCCGTCCATTTAACAGATGGTAAGGGTAAATTATATAGTTATGCCCTCTTCAACCCAAAAATTATTAGTCATTCTGTGGAAAAGGCTTATTTAACAGCTGGTGAAGGCTGCCTCTCTGTGGATCGCGTTGTACCTGGTTATGTTCCTCGGTATGCTAGAATTACCGTAACTGGAACGACACTTGAAGGCGAAGAAGTCAAACTTAGACTAAAAGGACTTGCCGCTATTTGCTTTCAACATGAAATCGACCATCTAAACGGAATTATGTTTTATGATCATATTAATAAAGAAGACCCTTTTAGTATTCCACCCAACTCAATCGCCATCGAAAGGTAGAATGAAACTTCAGCTTCAAGAACTTAATTGTTAGTAAACTACGAGAAGCCTCTCTTGCGCTATGCAAGGGAGGCTCTTTTTACATGACACTGTTGTTTTTGGCTCATATGTGTTACACACAATGCTATGTAACACAATCTTCAAATAAGCTGCAGTTTCTTTAATCCATAATAAATTCCTTCTTCCCCCACATCTTTTGTTACATAATCCGCATGTTCCTTTACAGTTGAAGCAGCATTCCCCATCGCTATACCATGACCAACGGCTTCTAGCATCTCAATATCATTTAGTCCATCCCCAAATGCATAAACATCTTCTAACTGAAACCCAACATGTTCCATAAGCATTTTAATTCCTTCCGCCTTTGAACCATCACTCGGCAGAACATCCGTAGAATATTGATGCCAACGGATAAAACGGAAGGAGTCACAGTGCTCGCTAAATCGCTCCTCTTCCTCTTCTGTACAAAATAACAACGCTTGATATACATCGTGCTGTTCATAGAAATCCGCTTCTACATCAGGATGCGGGAACCGCAAACTTCCTAACGCTTCTTGGATTCGCTCATGGTTGGCCACACTAGATTTCATTGTTGCTTCATCCATAAAAACAATCGGAGTATGATTATATTTCTCTGCCGTTTCATGCAGCTTTTTCAGCTCACTAATCTTTAATGGATTTCGATAGACCACTTCTTTTTCAAATACTACATATTGCCCATTAAAACTTACAAACGTATCAATGTTTAATTCTTCTCGTAACGATTCGAACATAAACGGCGAACGCCCTGTTGCAATGGCCACAAAAACCCCATTATTCTGTAATTGTTTAATCGCTTTTTTTGTTGAACTTGGTAATTTCTTATCATGATCAAGTAACGTGCCATCTATATCAAAAAATACAATTTTCACTCTACCTTCACTTCCTATCATTTGTTTTCATTATGTAATAAATTTCCCTATTTATTAGTCAAGTCACCATTTCTTTTCTACTTCATTCAAATTCCCATATTTATCAACGTAATTTATTACCAAAATGACATATGATAATGATGAATAAACCACTCTTGTATTTCAAATGGTTACTATATCGACTACCGCTTTTTAGAAAAATACGGCAAGTACTACAAAGAAATATTTACATTATTAAATATTGCTATACAATAATATCAAGGGAGCGTGATCACCATGTTAAAAAAGCTGCGTAAAAAACTGCTTAAACAATGGAATGATCTTCTTAGAAAAAATCCATCGCCTAAAGTACCTCTATGAATTTGCGTCAACTTAATCTACTGGTACATTACCTATTTGCGATATTTTTTTAAAACGGTCCTTCTAAAACTTGCGAAGGACTTCTTCCTTATTGTAAAGTTTTATTTAAGTGTACTTCTTACGGATTACATATATAGGCGTTTCCAACGATACATATATGTTACACTATTTACGTACAGTTTTATTGATTAATTAGTTTTAATTAACAATAGTCTATCATATCACTCATTATTCAAATAAAGTTTTATGTGACTAATATGATGTTTAACACGCAGTACAACTAGTTTTCTATTGGTATGATGTTGTAAAACATGAAAAATTTGTTGTTTTTATATATAATGAAACAAGCAATGTAATTAAACGAGGAGAGATTATTATGATTTTTAAGGTATACCATCAAGTAAATATAGCAGAGGTTCCAATTAGAGAAAACACGCAAATTCTTTATGTAGAGGGAAAATCTGTTCGCGACGTTCGTCAAAAGTTAAAACAAAAACCCTTTAACGTAGAATACGTGGAAGTTGTTGAAGGAGCTTATTTAGATTATGAAAAACAAAACGAAGATTATAAAGTATTGGAGCTAGGATAATTTATGAAATTTGTCAAAAACGATCAAACAGCCGTTTTCGCATTGGGCGGTCTAGGCGAAATCGGTAAAAATACTTATGCTGTTCAATTTCAGGACGAAATTGTCATCATTGATGCTGGAATTAAATTCCCAGAAGATGAACTTCTCGGTATCGATTATGTCATTCCTGATTACAGCTACTTAGAAAAAAATGTAGATAAAATTAAGGGAGTATTTATTACGCACGGGCATGAAGACCATATTGGCGGAATTCCTTACCTTCTTCGAAAAGTAAACATTCCTGTATACGGTGGTAAACTTGCACTTGGACTGCTTCGTAATAAATTAGAAGAGCACGGTCTATTACGTCAGACAAAATTAATCGAAATTACAGAAGATGAAGTTATTAAATTCCGAAAAACATCGGTGTCTTTCTTCCGTACAACTCACAGTATTCCAGATTCATATGGAATTGTTGTCAAAACACCACCTGGACAAATCGTCCATACAGGAGATTTTAAATTCGACTTTACTCCTGTCGGTGAGCCAGCTAACTTAACAAAGATGGCTGAAATCGGAAAAGAGGGCGTGCTTTGTTTACTATCAGATAGTACAAACAGTGAAGTCCCTAACTTTACGATGTCAGAACGTCGCGTTGGCGATACGATTCATGATGTGTTCCGTAAAGTAGATGGGCGAATTATTTTTGCTACGTTTGCTTCAAATATTCATCGTCTTCAACAAGTTGTCGAAGCAGCAGTGGCAAACGGACGCAAAATCGCTGTCTTTGGACGCAGTATGGAAGCAGCTATTACAATTGGACAAGAACTAGGCTATATTACTGCACCAAAAGATACTTTTATGGATGCACAAAGCATCAATAGAATGCCAGCTAACCGTGTGACAATTCTATGTACAGGTAGCCAAGGCGAACCGATGGCTGCCCTTTCTCGTATTGCGAACGGAACGCATCGTCAAATCCAAATTATCCCTGGGGATACCGTGGTCTTTTCTTCATCTCCTATTCCAGGGAACACAGTCAGCGTATCTAGAACGATCAATCAGTTATATCGAGCTGGTGCAGATGTCATCTCTGGACCATTAAGTGATATTCACACATCTGGTCATGGCGGTCAGCAAGAACAAAAGCTAATGCTGCGTCTAATTAAACCGAAGTTCTTTATGCCAATTCACGGAGAATATCGCATGCAAAAATTGCACGCTCAACATGCTATCGATTGTGGTGTACCTGAAGAAAACTGCTTTATCATGGATAACGGCGAGGTACTTGCGTTAAGCGAAAACACAGCGCAAGTAGCTGGAAAAATCCCTTCTGGATCCGTTTATATCGATGGAAACGGAATTGGCGACATCGGAAATATCGTTCTACGTGACCGTCGCATCCTTTCAGAGGAAGGATTGGTTGTTGTCGTTGTCAGCATTAATATGAAAGAGTTTAAAATCTCAGCAGGACCAGACATTATTTCTCGTGGATTTGTTTATATGAGAGAATCTGGTGACTTAATCAACGATGCTCAAGCATTAATTTCTAAACACTTAAACAAAGTCATGGAGCGTAAAACAACACAATGGTCAGAAATTAAAAATGAAATTACTGACACACTAGCTCCATTCCTATATGAAAAAACAAAACGTCGTCCAATGATTTTACCAATCATTATGGAAGTATAAAAAAAGCCTCTAGCACATTTTAGCTAGAGGCTTTTTTTTGTTATTCTAATCGTTATTACGTTATATATATCGTAAAAAGCACAAAAAAAGCAAGCATCGACTCACATGCTTACTTTTTTATGCTTTAAACACCACACAATTTTCTTTCAAAACGACTAATATCTGTATCTGCGCCGACTACAATGAGAATATCACCTGCGTTAATGGCATCATGGGCCTGTGGAGAAACATTAATATTAGTTCCCCTTTTAATAGCCACAATATTGAGTCCATAACGAGCTCGAATATTAAGATCAAAAATAGACTTCCCACTCATTTTCTCACTTGCGACAATCTCGACAATTGAATGATCCTCAGAAAGCTCCAAGTAATCTAATATATTATTGGAAACGATATTATGAGCAATTCTACGCCCCATATCCCGTTCTGGATGAACAACTGTGTCAGCCCCAATTTTACGCAAGACTTTTTCATGATAGTCATTTTGCGCTTTCACCGTTACATGATCTACACCTAATTCTTTTAACATAAGCGTCGTTAATATACTGGCTTGGATATTTTCACCGATTGCGACGATGACATGATCAAAATTACTAATGCCAATGCTTTTAAGTACATTTTCATCTGTCGTATCCCCGACGATGGCATGTGAAGCAATTTTGGCAAATTCATTTACACGATCCTCATCTGCATCGATTGCTAGAACTTCCATACCTTCTTGAGCAAGCGTTCTAACAATACTGCCACCAAAACGACCTAGACCAATTACCGCAAACACTTTTTTCACTGTCACCCCTCCAAACATCCCTTAGCCGTATCTAGTAATATGTTACCATATTAACCATTAATAGGTATAAAACGAACTGTTATAGCATGACTAAGGACTTCTAAGGGCTTATTCAGCTTGTTCGTTTTCAGCAAGAACACGGTTCACACGTTTCTCAAGCATTTTCATTCCGCTTCCACCTGCTTGGAAATGACGAAGCTTTCCTTCTTTATCAAACACATAATAAGCTGGAACATATTGATTCTCAAAAGCATCATTCAATTTCAATTCACTGTCTATATAAATTGGTTGAGTAATGTCATGTTCCGCTGCAATTTGTTTAATTTCATCTACATTTAAATCTTTCTCAGAACGCGGCATATGTACAGCCACTACATTTAATTTATCTTTATAATTATCTCTAAACTCATTAATTTGCGGCATAGCTTCCTTACAAAGATGACAACTGATTGACCAAAAATGAATTAACGTTGGTTTTTCACCAATCAATTCAGCTTTCGTTACTTCTCCATTTAACCATTCTGTTGCACCATTTAACTCTGGCATTTGATCGCGTAATTTCATCGTAAACCCCTCCATTATATACATATCACCGTCTAAAGCGTATATGTTCATCGTTTGTGTTACTCGAATTGGATACACCTATCTTTAAAAAAAGACCTAACTAATAAGTTAGGTCTTACTATTAATAGTCAGTAAATGAAACTTAAAGTGTTTTTTGACCAGGTCTCCAGTTCGCTGGGCAAAGACCACCAGTTTGAAGTGCTTGTAGTACACGTAATGTTTCATCAACATCGCGACCAATATTGTTATGATTTACTACTTGATATTGAAGCTCACCTTCTGGGTTGATGATGAATAGACCGCGAAGAGCAATCCCTTCTTCTTCAATTAATACACCATACTCACGAGATACAACATGATTTGTATCAGCAGCAAGCGGGTACTTTAACTCACCAAGACCATTATCTGTACGGTCTGTGTTAATCCAAGCTAAGTGAGTATGAATTGTATCTGTTGATACACCGATTACTTGTGCATCAAGATCTTCAAACTCATCATAACAATCAGATAATGCTGTAATTTCTGTTGGACATACAAAAGTGAAGTCCATTGGATAGAAGAATAAAACTGTCCATTTGTCATTTTTAATGTTTTCTTCAAGACTTACTTTTCCGAATTCTTTGTTTGGTAATACTGCTTCCATTTCGAAGCGTGGTGCTTGTTTTCCTACAAAACGTTCTGCCATTTAAATTCCCTCCAATATGTATTCAATTGAGAATGTGAATTAATATTCTCAGTTATTTTTTACCACTATAGTCTATTGTAGAACCAAATGATGGTAAGGTCAAGAATTTAGCTTATTTTGTCGAATGTGCTTCACTTTTTAACAATTATAATTTCATAATTATTACGAATTACCTTTAAATGTAAAGTAATTCACTAAATGGGTAATCGCTAGATCAATCGCTCGTTCATTTGGATTCAACTTTGCATGATGCAGCCCATATTCCGATTGGACTCCTAACCAAAACATAAAGCCAGGAATCTCTTTTAGCATATAACCAAAGTCTTCTCCCGTCATGGCCTCTTTACAATGATAGAAATCTACCTCTGCTGCTTCATCAGTAAATTTCATAAACTCTCGTGTTAATTGTTCCTCATTATCCACTTGATAATACATTGAACCATAATCAATTTCCGCTTCACATTCAAAGCCTGCTTTTATTCCCTCTACAAGCGCTCTAATTCTAGACTTCACCTTGTTCATTGACTCCGCGTTCAACGTTCGAATAGTCCCTTCTAAACGAGCTTCTTCGGCAATAATATTTTGAACAGTTCCTCCCGTAATCTTTCCAATTGTAATAACAGCTGAATCAAGCGGATTCACATTACGAGATACAATAGATTGTAATTGGCCAACTAATTGACAAGCAGCAATCACCATATCATTTGTTTCATGAGGGTATGCAGCATGTCCACCTTTACCTTTCAGATCGATGAACAATTCAGACGTATTCGCAAATAATAATCCTTCTTTTACAGCAATAGTCCCGACTGGGTATTCAGGAGCCACATGCAGCGCAACAATCATATCTGGCTTCCATTTCTGCATTGTCTCTGATTTCATCATAGGCTCTGCCCCGCCAGGTCCTTCTTCAGCAGGTTGAAAAATAAATAACAAATTATCTTCAATAGCATGCTTAGCAAAATGAGTCAGTACACCTAGTGCAATACTCATATGAAAATCATGTCCACACGCATGCATATAATCTTCATGCTGAGAAGCAAACGCTAACTCAGTTTGTTCTTTAATCGGTAAACCATCAATATCTGCTCGGTATCCTATCGTTTTTCGCGGGTTCGTTCCAGCAATTCTTACAAAAATGCCTGTTCGCCACGTTTCGATTTCCATTCGGTCATTTTGAATACTGTGCAAATAGTTTAATAAGTAAGCTTGTGTTTTAAATTCTTGAAAGCCAATCTCCGGAATTTGATGTAAGTCCCGACGAATAGCAACAAATGGACTTAATTGCGACATGATTCTACTCCCTTTCTATTAAGAAAAGCGCGGATAAAAAATATCCACGCTCTCCCCTGTTTATTGTACATAAAAAATTAAAGTTGACGAAGTTCTTGCAAAATCTCTGTTTTTGATTTTGTTTTTTCATCGATTTCTTTAATAACTCGTGCAGGTACACCCGTTGCTACAGAGTAAGGTGGAATATCTTTCGTTACGACAGCACCAGCTCCAATAACAGAACCTTTACCAATCGTTACACCTTCTAATACAACAACGTTTGCTCCAATCAGAACGTCATCTTCTACAACAACTGGTTTAGCAGAAGGCGGCTCAATTACACCTGCTAATACGCTTCCAGCACCGATGTGAGCGTTTTTTCCAACTGTTGCACGTCCACCAAGTGTAGCATTCATATCGATCATTGTACCTTCACCGATGACAGCACCAATATTGATTGTTGCACCCATCATAATAACTGCATTGTCGCCAATTTCCACTTGATCGCGAATTGTAACGCCTGGCTCGATACGAGCTTTGATTCCTTTTAAATCTAATAAAGGAATCGCTGAGTTACGACGATCATTTTCAATTACATAGTCTTCAATTTTGCTTCCAGCAGCAGTAAGAGCTGCTTCAATATCCGCCCACTCACCGAAAACAACTCCTGTGTTTCCAGTAATGAATGTTTTAGATTCTGCTCCAAAATCGATACCTTCTAAATCACCTTTAACATAAACCTTTACAGGTGTTGATTTTTTGCTATTCGCAATAAATGAAATAATTTCGTGTGCATCCATTTGCTTCATTTCGCTTAACCCCCTAGTTATGTATCCTTACTCGTTTTTAATTTATCAGACAACTGCTCGTAAAACAAGCTGAATCTCTCGAAAAAACATAACCTGCTTGTTTTACTCAGAAAAATAGGATATAATTTCCTATTACTTCACAAGAACAGAATAAATTCGAATCGCTTAACCTCTCTTATATCATTCCTTGCTCGAGAATATGCTCTTTCACTACCTCTGTAAAAGCTTGTACTTGTTTGAGCTGAAACGCCGATTCATAGCCGCATAGCCACGTATCACGCTCAATGGAATGATTCTGGCTATCAAAAAGAGGAATCTTAAAAATATTCGTATCTTTATCATGAAGTGTAATCGCTGGTAAAATCGCATAGCCAATCCCATTAAACACCATTTGTTTACATGTCTCAATTTGATCGACAACAATCGTATTTTTCGGTGTGGTTTGAAATTGTCTATGCCACCAATCTTGAATTTCTTGATAATAATTCGAATCGCTCTTAAACTGAATAAACGGTCGATCCGTCTCAAGCACTTGATCTAGCTCTTTCATTTCCGTGTCCACTAAATACAGCATATCCGTAAATAAATGCTGTTTAACCCCTTTCCAATCAGGAGCTCCACGTATAATGCCCACATGAACTTGCCCTTCATAGAGCGATTTTAAAATCTCACTGCTCCAACCAGTTATGAGGGAAATTTTTGCATGCGGATATTTTTGGACAAACTTCTTTAACACTTGAGGTAACCAATTTTGTCCGACAATCGATGCACAGGCAATTTTTAACGTTCCATACACCTCATGATCCATTGCTTGAATGCTTTCGCGTACCTTTTCTTCCTTCTCACGTACTTCGTTGGCAAAACGAACAACAGCCTCTCCTGCAGGTGTTAGAGATAACCCTTTTTGTGAACGTAAAAATAATTTGGTTCCCCAATCTTTTTCTATCGTCTGCAGTCGCTGTGACAGCGCTGGTTGTGATACAAATAATCGTTCTGCAGCTTTCCGCATATTCATTTCCTCAGCTAGAACAGATAATAAATGATATTCAGAAAATGACATTAAACATCCACCTTGATAATTTTTTCTTATCGTTTTATTTAAATTTATCCCACGTTTCATTATCAACAAAGTCGCTTTATAATACAAGCAAAAAGCGCAAGTATAAGATAAACGGCTAGCAGATACGTTCTTTGCCTTCCGAAGCAATTAATGCTGGCCTGGGGCTAGACACCAAAACGCAGCGAAATGTGATACTTTCTTAACCTCTAAAAAGCATGAACAGCCTTTCCTAATCAAGAAAAGGCCGTACATCCTATTATTTCTTTTTCCGTACAAATAGCAATAATAGAAAGCTAATGACACTTAGCAGCAAGACAATAAGATAGACCATATGTAAAGAAAGTGTCAAACCAGTCTGAAGCACCTCAACAATGTGATCTGGCAGCTTTGCTCGCGCCTCACTATCAAGCAATTGATTAGCCGTATCTAAAGTCACATTCTCTTCTGGTTTCGTATGCTCTGTTAAATAAGCTTGAAAGCGGGTATTCAAAACACCGCCAAGCAAAGCAGCTCCAACCGTATTCCCTACGTTTCGCATAAACATATTTGAGGCTGTTGCAATCCCCCGCTGCTCCCAACTTACTTTATTTTGAATTAATACAATAAATGAAGTGGAAGTTAGGCCCATTCCGACTCCGATAAAAAAGGATCCCATTGCAGCGACAAAAGGCCCTGATTCTGGCTTCATAAAAACGAGTACAATACTTCCGACGATTAAAGATACGCCGCCGAGTAACGACGTTTCCTTAAAACCAATCCTCAGCATTAACCGTCCCGCAAATGCGGACGCAATCGGCCAACCAATCGACATGGCTGTTAATGTAAAGCCAGCAACTGTCGGTGAACGCTCCATAACTCCTTGAACAAATGTCGGGAGAAAGCTGGACAAACCAATCATCATAATACCTGTTGTTAAAGAAACAATATTAGCAATTAAAATCGCCCGCTCTTGCCAAATATTAAACGGCATCATGGGCTCAGGTGCCTTTTTCTCTTCTCGTACGAAAAAGAAAAAGGCACTAAGAGCAGTGATCATAAGTATAAGGATAGGCCATGAAATCCATGTCCATCTTACGCCGCCTTCAACGAGAATAATCATAAATGTAGAAATCCCAAGTGTGAGCAAAAGAGCACCTTTATAGTCAATATTATGCTTTTTCTTTTCAATATTCTCATGAAGGAAAAACCAAATCCCTATGATTGATAAAATACCTAACGGCACATTTATCCAAAATATTAAACGCCAGGTGAGGGATTCAACAATTAAACCACCGAGAGCCGGCCCCATTACAGCAGAAATCCCCCATACGCTAGACAAGTACCCTTGAATCCGCGCGCGCTCTCGCTTATCATAAATGTCGCCGACAATCGTAGTCGCAACAGGCGCTACAGCTCCAGCTCCGAAACCTTGAATAAACCTGTAAATAATCAACTCGGTCATCGTATTAGCGAAGCCGCATAAAATCGAACCGAATAAAAAAAGAATCATACCAAATAAAAAAATCGGTTTCCGTCCAAATAAATCGGATAATTTCCCATAAATCAATACCGTAACCGCGTTCATTAATAAATAGCCAGAGAAAACCCAACTGTATTGGGCAAAACCGCCTAATTCATTCACAATGGCCGGCATAGCCGTCGATACAATTGTTCCTTCAATAGCATTTAAAAACATCGCTAACATAATAGCCGCAAGAATTAACGGTCGCTTTAATGACTTATTTTTCTGTAGTGTATGTTCATCTCGAACCATACCAACACCCTTTCCGGTACAGCTTCACTTACGCTGCACAATATGTAGAAAAACTCTGCTATAAAAAGAAAACTAGCCTCCATTGCGGAGGCCAATTTCATTATCCCTTAAGAGTCCAACTCTTCTTCATATACATGCTGTAATAATACTTTCCTTGTTATAATACCTTCAAAAACCCCTTCGTCTGTTTCAACACATACAAACGGATGGTCAATTAATAACTCTAACCCCTTCATCACTGAATCCTCTACATGAAGTCGAGGGATATCTCGAATCATAACTTCGGAAACCTTTTTATTTTCAAGATTATCAAATTCAATCCGTTCGAGTCCCAATATGGATTCAAGAATCACAGGTGTACTAATTAATCCATGCAGTTTATACATTGGGTCTAGTACCGGAATCGCCGTATAACCACTTTTTGTTAATACTAAAAGCGCATGTTCAAGATTGTTGGCTACTTGCACGTGGGCGACCCGTTCTGAAGATATCATCAAGTCTTTCACGCTTGAATCTAATAAATTCCCATCATGAGTACCAATCATGTAAAAACTCCTTACCATATGTTATTAAAATTCTCTCTTATTTCTAGTGTAACATAGGTAACGAGAAATCGCTTCACCAAATATCCTCGATTTCAAATAAATGTAAACGCATTCATCATCCCTTACTTGTTTGTATATTTTTCGCCACATATCGACAATTCGGACACTCATAAATGACATTTTGATTAGATTGAGCAGTTAACACAGATTCAATATTCCTTTCATCTAAACAACTCGGACATCTTACCATTATTTTATTCATATGACCCCTCCACGTATAGCATTCCTCGATGTTTAATGATTTATGAATAGGCTAGAAGCACTACCTTTGAATGGACGGGGCCTCAGGTTAACATGCTCTTACAAGCAATAGCAGCATACATATAGCCTCATAGAAAAAAGCCAACCCTAAAATTAGATCAGGTTGGCTCTTTTAGCATGTACTATTAAGATTGAAGTAAATCAAAGATTTCGATTGTAATCATATCAACATTATCAAATTGATATTTCGAAGACTTCCCTTTTTCGCTGTATACTTCCAGCTCAAACATGTCCGTTTTGCTGAAATATGTAACTTGGCAGATTTTCACTCCATCTATTTCAAAAAAACGTTGAGCAGACTCGGTTTCCTTTGCTTGCTCTTGAAGATTTTTCAATCTGGTAAGAATGCCCTGTAATTGAGACATACTACCACTCCTTTCTAATATAAAACCTTTTCGATAGGTTTCACTATATCATACTTTTCTATCCAATAACCACGACCAAATAAATTCAGAATACTTAATTATTCATTCTTTACATGGCACTATTAACAGAATAAAATAAGGACAAGCATTTGTACATAATAAATTACGGAGGTGGCCTAAATGGACACAATTTCTGAACTCGGATTTCGCATATCATTAATCGATGGATTCGATTTAAACCGAGAACATCGAACTGGTACATATCTCATACACGATACACCTTTAACGATTGTAGAAACATCAGCAAGTCCCTCTATTCCTCATCTCTTAAAAGGTTTAGCCGAATTAAATATTAATCCTGCAGATATTGCTTACATCATCTTAACCCACATTCATCTAGATCACGCTGGCGGTGCGGGATTATTTTTATCACATTGCCCAAATGCAAAAGTTATTGTTCACCCTAAAGGAGCTAGACATCTCGAAGACCCTTCCCGTTTAATTGCAGGCGCCAAGGCTGTCTATGGTGATAAATTCGATGAATTATTCAACCCTATTTTACCTATACCCAAAGACAAGCTCATTATTAAGCACGACCAAGATATCCTTCAACTCGCTAATGGAGCTTCACTTACTTTTTATGATACACCAGGACACGCGAATCACCATCTCAGCATTTTTGATTCGACTTCTAAAGGAATGTTCTCTGGAGATACAATCGGTGTCTATTATCGCGATTTAGATGAGGCAGGAATTGAATGGTATATGCCATCTACTTCACCAAATCAATTTAATCCAACAGCGATGTTAGCCGCCATTGATTTATATCGGAGCATCGGGGTTGAACGCATTTATTTTGGTCATTACGGTGTATCTGACAACCCTGAAGAAGTTTACCGTCAAATCCAAACATGGCTCCCTATTTATATAGAAACAGCTGAGAGCGCCTTCCATTCATGTTCAAGTTTTGATGAACAAGTGTCAATGACTCAGAAAACACTGTATGACAAAACACGTGATTTACTAGCAAAACAAGGAATTCCTGCTGACCATCCAGTTTTTGAAATTATAGCGCTCGATTTAGAAGTCTGCTCAATGGGACTCATCGATTATTTAATGAGAAAACAAAAAGAAGAAAAGATAAGCAAACCGCTTTAAAAGAATAGTTACTTTCTCTATAATAAGAATACGAAATCGAACTGCATATTGGAGGAAGAAAATGAAAGACGTAACTCTTTATACACAACCGGACTGCCCTCCGTGTCAAATTATGAAATTGTTTTTTAACGACAACAACATATCCTATAAGGAAAAAAATATCAAAACAGATAAAACTGCACTTCAAGAGTTAACAAAGAAATACGGATCTTATTCAACACCTACTGTTGTCATAGATGGAAAAGCCATTATCGGCTTTGAACTTGAAGAAATCAAAAAAGAACTACAATTAGATTAGCAAAATATAAGGAAATCCATACGTATAGACGAAAAAAGTTGAGCCTAAAGTTGTTCATAAACAACCTTTGAGCTCAACTTTTTTTGTCAACTCTTATAATAAAGCATCATTTTCGTACAAATAACTATAAGATAAATCAAGGAAAACATATTCCTTGTTATTAATCGGATAAGAGAACGTTCGAATTGTTTCACCTGTTTCAATATCACTATACAAATCTGATAAAATCCCGGTCTTTTCATTCCTCATTTTAATAATATTTTCTAGGAAATACGGTCTCCAGCTCCAATTACTATTTAAGTAACTCTTTTGAATGAGCCATTCACCATCTTTGTAAAGAATATTAGGTGACGTTTGGTATCCTTGGTCATCACATACATACAATCGAAAACAAACTTTTTCTAATTTATTGGCTAGCACTTTTAGCATTTCTTCATGTGATTCATAACGCTTCTGTACTTTCAAAAACGTATTTATCTCTTCATTGAATTGTTGCGTTTTTTCATAAACAGCTTCTAATTTCTTCGTTTCATATGAGATAAAATTTTGACATTCTTGCTGAAACTTTTCACGCAATTTATGCTTGTCAATAAATAACAAATCGGGCCTTGATAAAAAGTATCCTTGATAATAGCGCCCTCCATTTTTCCAAGCAAATCGAAGCTGGTATTCTGTTTCGATATTTTCAAATAATAAGCTCGCTCCAATTTTTCTAGCTAACATACTAAGGGAAAATAAAACGACTTGATAAGCATCTCCGCCAGATATACGCATTTGTTCTACATTAACCTTTAGAATATTAGGTGACAGTTGTGCAATCTTATCAAGCTGGCTATGGTCCCCTAAATGATCGAACGCAACCTTAATACCGTACGTTTTATAGTACGCAAGTACGTGCTGCAATGGCTCAAAATTATCGATATCAATAGTGTCAGATAGCTCGAGCACAACACGTGAAAGCTCGTCTAATTCTAAATGTTGTTTCAACGTCTCCATAAATTGCTCGCCATGATCAAACATCAGTAAATTTGGGTCACGGTTAATAAAAATAAGAAATTCTTCTCCGAAATCCTTAATACGTTCTAGTGCTACTTCCAGTAAATAATTATCTACTTCAATTCTATACTCTTCTGGAATGGTCGCATCTTGAAAAAAAGGTCCTAAACTCTTATATTCAGAGTTCTCTTCAAAACGCCCTAATATTTCGTAACCAATAACCTGATGTTGATCCGCACTAAAAATCGGTTGAAAAAACGGAACAACTCGGTCAAGATTCGCCAATATGTTATCTGCATCCATGATGTATTCCCCCTAATCACGAAACATCAATATGCACAAATTATACCATTAGTTTCTATTCTTGATAATACGAAATTTCTTAAAACCCATTAAGTAACCTATTATCTTTAAAATGGAAAGAACAATGGGATTGTTAAAACTAAGACAATTCCAACAAAAATTTGCAATAAAATTCCCATTAACACGAAATCTTTTGACTGATATTCACCAGCGGTCATTACAAGAGTATTGCTAGACGTAGCTTTAGGTGAAGATAATGCAACACTTGCAGCAATAGCAATTCCCATTAATATTGGAATTGGACTTACTCCTAATGTATTAGAACATAGTAAGGCAATTGGGGCCATCACAATCGCAGTTACTCCATAAGGAATAAACGGACTTAAAAGCATCGTTAATAAATAAAAGCCAGCTAGCAAACCATACGGACCTGTATAATCAAAGAATATAGCAAACCAATCACTAATTAATCGTACACCGCCTGTATTCTCTAACGCCCGCACAATGCCCATCATCGCCGCAATTAATAAAACAGGCTCCCAATTAATCTTCTGATAAGCTTCTTCCATCGAACGTACACAACCGGTTACTACCATCAGCAGTGCGGCGATTACAACAGATAAGACAAATGGTATCGCGCCAATGGATAAGAGAATAGTCATCAAGGCCGTAATAGCAGCAGCTATAATCGGCGCCTTCGACTGAGTACGCTCCCGTTGTTCGACAACTTCTTCAGAGGCGCTTCCAATGACAATCATGTCTTCAAGATCCGCTGAAATGCGCTCAATATTTTTCCACTCTCCATGAATAAGAAGAGCATCACCTTGCTTTAGTCTTTCTGTCCCGACCTCTGTTTGAATATATTCGCCATTACGATTAATCGCTAATACGTTACAACGATATTTTTCACGAAATTGCATATTCATTAGTGTTTGATTTTCATAATTAGAATTAGGCATAATTAAGATTTCCGTTAAACCAAATTTACTGCTCACGAAGTGCTTTTTAATTTGTTCTGGATTAAAGTGTTTATACTCTAATTCATAATCGACGGCTAACCGCTCTACATTCTCGACTTCCCCAAACACTAAAATAATATCATCTGGATGCAGTACTTCATCTGCTTTAGCGGAAATAACCGATTGCTTTGAAAGCAAAGGCAATTGCTTCTCTTTCGCTTTACGCTTAATTTCAATCAACGTAATTTCATACTGAAACGGAAGATGTAAATCAGCCAGTCTTTCTCCAACAATATCCGAGTTGCCCGGTATGTGTAAATAATGCAGACGATCATATACTTTATAAATGCCGGCTAATTCCCTGGCCGATAACTCCTTCACGCTGTTCCTCGCTGCTAATGGTTCTTCCGGCAGCAGTTTTCGCCCTAGTGTCAGCATAAATACTACACCTGCTGCAAAGGCCACAAGTCCGATAGGTGTAAAATCAAAAAAGTTCAACTTTACGATGCCTTCGCTTTGTAAAATATAACTAATCAAAATATTCGGCGCCGTCCCAATTAAGGTAAGAACAGCACCTAAACTACTCGCATAAGCGAGCGGTAATAAATAACGAGACGGGCTCATTTTTTTCTTCAAAGCCATGCTTACGACAATCGGAATTAAAATGACGACAATACCCGTTCCACTAAAAAAGGCACTAAGTAATCCCCCCGTTATCATTACAATAAGCAGCAGTTTTAATTCTGAACCTACACCGAATTTCAATAAATAATTTCCAACTTCTTCAACAAGCCCGCTATTAAAAATACCTGCACTTACGATAAATAAAGCAGCAAGCGTGATGACGACCGGATTCGCAAATCCCGCTAAAAGTTCCTCTAAAGATAAAATTCCAGTTAAACCTAGTACAACTAAGCCAACTAATGCAATCAAATCTGCTCTAAATTTTCCGTATATAATACAAGCGATTGTACATACAAGTATGAGAACTGTTATAAACAAAGGCTGAGTCATCAAGCACCTCCGTATAGGCACAAACAATATGTCCTATCCGTTTCCGTTTCTTTAATATAGTGTAACAAAAGAATATATCACTTCTTTTTCTATCTTTTATTTGTTAATATGAGGAAGTATCATTTATTAGATAGGTTGATTAACATGAATAAAACTATTTCACGCAGAACATTTCTAAAAAAAAGTATTGCCTCTTTATTAACCATCACCGGTTTAGGAATTGGCGGAAAATACTACATCCATAATATTGAACCGCATTGGTTAAAAACCAATCATATTCCAATCAGTCACTCCTTCATTCCAAAAGGATTTCACGGTTTAAAAATGGTTCAGTTCAGCGACACACATTTAGGGTTTCAGTTTCAATTAAAAGACTTACAAACACTTATCCAAAAAATAAATGCCCTGCAAGCGGATGTCATTATCTTTACAGGAGATTTAATGGACAAACCGGATAAATACAGGAATTACAAAGAAATTATTCCTGTGTTACAAAAGCTTCATGCTCCGTTAGGGAAATTCTGCGTATATGGAAACCACGATCACGGTGGTTATGGTTCTGAAATATACAAATCCATTATGGAAATGTGTGAATTTACGCTCCTACAAAACGCAAACATAGAGCTCTCTCTTTTATCAAAGGAATCTATTTATCTCACAGGTATTGACGACGCAATGCTCGGTCAGCCAGACTTTTCAGAAGCACTTTCTGATATTCCTGAAAGGAAGTATACCATTCTATTATCTCATGCACCTGATTTAGCAGATACAGCAAAGAACTATCCAATTCACCTGCAAATAAGCGGTCATAGTCACGGTGGACAAGTGCAAATTCCGTTTTTTGGAGCGCTTGTTACTCCACCTTTTGCTGAGAAATATCCGGAAGGCTTGTACAACATCGACTCCCTCACTTTATATGTGAATAGAGGAATCGGTACAACTCGCCTTCCTTATCGTTTTTTGTCGCGTCCAGAAATTACAGTGTATGAATTACAATCTCCACACATCTAGACTGATTCCTGCATGAATAATGACAAAATGCTGTACTAGCCAAAAAAATGCTGTAGAAGAAATGACATAATCCATGTCATTTTTTCTGTTGCTTTACAAATTTATTTTCTTATTTATAATAACGACATCGCTACAATATTGCCAATAAAAAATACGAATATACAGCCTATAATCGAACCTAGTATATATAAAAAGGCTTTAATATACTGCTGTTTCCCAAGCAAAAATAGGCTTTCTGAACTAAATGTTGAAAACGTTGTGAAAGCTCCTAAAAAACCCGTCATACTAAACAATTGCCACGATAAATCCAACTCATTTCCCGCTGAAATACACACGCCTAATCCAAAAGAGCCCACCAAATTAATAATTAAAATACTTAGTGCAATCGTACTTTCCGGTAAAATCCTCTTCAAGTACGTTTGCACGCTATACCTTGCAATAGCTCCAACCATTCCACCAATCCATACAAGAACAACATTCATCCTCGTTCCTCACTTCTTCTACCTAGAAATACATGTTGCCCAATGAAATAAGCGGTCAGTCCGCCTAACACCGTACACCCGATATATAATCCACTAAGTAGTATCGACTCTCTCATTAAAGCCACAGCTTCAGCAGAGAACGTCGACATCGTCGTAAACCCTCCGCACAAACCGGTACCTAAAGCTAACTGAAGAATCTCTCCTCGATTTCGATTCATAAAATAACTCGTGACTCCCCCTAGTAAAAAACTACCAACAATATTAATCAACAGGGTGCTCAATGGAAAAATGGATGACGGCAGTACTTCTTGAATCATATAGCGCAATACAGCACCAGATCCACCACCAACCCCAATAGCTAGTATTCGAATTAACATGTATACTCACCTCAAACTTCCATCCGTGTGAGGTTTCCTTCATCCCCCAATGCCCGCAGATGGTTATTCACATTCTACGACCACTAAAAGCTCCACCTTCATCAAATGGCCGTACGGACCTCATTGGTGAAAGCTGACCTTTAAAAAACCAAAAGTTACATTTCCTTGTATCTCGCCAATCAGACCTTTACTACAAGAGGCAGCTGTTCGGCTCACGATAAACATAAGATAAGAGCAGTTATCTCCTTCCACCTTCTTTGCTTCTTTCTAAACTTGAGGTGAGGTCTTACTGCCTGTTAAATGTGGGATAAATATCATCATTATAACAGAATGGAGTGAAACAGGCTCTTTTCGGGGCAAATCCCATACACTATATAGAAAAGCATAAGCATGTAGATAGATTATTCGATAGGCTTTTCTAGCGACTTTCAATTAATGATAACCTATCTCTTCGCTCCTGCCATTCTACAAGGTGTGAAACTATATAGTTTTTCAAAAAGGAGGTTTTTATATGCAAACATATCCATACGATTACCCTGCCTACTCTTATCTTCCTTACCCTTATTCTACTTATTCATCCTACCCGATTGATCGATACGCTCCTGAACACCATCAATATGACGACGAAAGATTTTTTCCTCTTGGACTCGGCCTTGCCATACCAGCTGCGTTCATTGCAGGTTTAGCTGTTCCACTTCTTTGGAACCGTCCATTCTACCCGCCTTATCCTAGTTACCCTGGCTATTATGGCGGATTGGGTGCCCCAGGATTTCCTGGTTATTACGGTGGATTCGGACCTCAAGGAGTCCCTGCCTATCCGCCGCAAATGACTGCACAAGCAGCAACATCAGATACTATAAATATTTATAATCGAACCCCTAACCTGTAACAAACGTTCTGTCTCTACCTCATTATATCTTTCAATCATACCTCACTTCTAGATTAGAAGTGGGGACTTTCACGTTTTTTTTGAAAAAGGTCGTAAAACTAAAACATTTCTTTTATAAATCTCAGAATGACTTTCTTAAATATTGGAAAGTGGTATAATGATGATGCATAGATATGTAAATGACTTACAAACTACATAGATTATCGAACTAACAATGCTACCAAAAAGAGCATAAAGCTCACGAAGAAAAGGAGTTCCTGTAATGAAAGATATGAAAGGACAGTCTGAAATGGCAGATACCTCAACCGACTCCCTTGCGCAAGCAGTATTTATTGTCAACAAGCATGCAAAAACAGCTTTGGAGCCAAAATATTTGTATGACTTAAAACGCCTCGCTTTAAATAAATTGTTGAAAGAAGGTAAAGCAAAGAAAATAGGTCTCCATTTCTCTGATAACCCTCGTTTTGCTGCACAACAATCCGACGTAATCGTTACATGCGGTTCATATGTCTTTCACCTTCCACCTACAAAGGAAGATTTAAAAATTTTACCCCATCTTGGTAACCGTTCAGCATCCATTCGGAACCCTAAGGCTGTTATGTCATTATCGAAAGCAAAACAAATACTACAATCTTATACTGGACAAGCAAAGGACCCACAATCTAAACCAGATATGAAGAAAAAGCAGAACAAAATGAACCAACCTAACCAGCGATACTACAACCCCTTTCCTTCATCCTTTTTAGGTAAAGGATCGAAATACTAGTTGGAAATCTAATGAATTTTTACTTTTTTAGCATCATTGAACTAAGGATAAAGGTCACGATAAATCCCAATCGCCAATCCTAAAAAAACGAGTTTAAGACTATACGTCTCAAACTCGTTTTTATTATGTAGATTTATCCCGCGCTTAACAGGTAGTAAGCCCCCCACCTCAAGCTTATGAGAAAACAAAGAAGATAGGTGTGGAGAACGAAAGAGCCCACTGATGGAATTCACTTTATAAACTATATTCATCAATTAATTTAATTAAAGCAGTAATCTCAGGTTTACTAATTTGAGCATCCGCCCCAACAATCTGGCCTTTATGGCGAAGACTATCAGTAATTAATGAAGAGAAGATGATAACCGGCAGCTTGGATAATTCAGGATGCTGCTTAATTCTCTTCGTTAAATGATGCCCATCCATTTGCGGCATTTCAATATCTGTAATAACTAAATGCACTTCATCTGCCAGCGGTTTCCCTGATTCCACTATGCCCTCTAAATAATCTAATGCATCTTGTCCATTTTCAAAAAACTCCAAGTACTCAAAACCAGCTTCTGTTAACGTATCATGAAGCAATTTACGCAATAGCGGGGAATCCTCAGCCACAACCAATCTTGTTTGTGAATTTGAGCGTTTCCCAAGCTTTTTCACTTGCTGAATACTAATTCCTGTTTCTGGATTAATTTCAACGACAATTTTCTCAAAATCTAAAAGCAGAATCATGTCACCATTTAATTTAATGACCCCAATAATTTGGCCTTCAAGGCCTTGATACATATCAGAAGGTTTTTCAATTTGCGTCCAAGAAATACGATGTATTTGTGTAACCGAATGAACATGAAATACGACTTTTTGTTGATTGAACTCGGCCACAATAAACTTATCTTGTTTCGGATTTTCTGAAGCGGGGAACCCTAATGCGTCTGCCACATTCACAACAGGCAAAACTTCACCACGCAATTCAATAATTCCTTCTACATTAGGATGTGCGTGGGGCACAATAGTAATCGGAACAGGATTAATAATTTCTTTCACTTTAATGACATTAATCCCAAATTTATTTTTTCCAATACCAAATTCCACAATTTCTAATTCATTTGTCCCACTTTCTAATAAAATCCCTTTGTTTTCTTTCATATCCCTCGTCCTTCCTAGTTCAATTCCCATTTACTACATTTAATATACCATGTTTTGTTGCTATCAAATTAGATACTTTAGTGAAAATGACCTATTTTCAACAGAGAAACTTCACGTATTGGAGATAGGTTCCTTATTTCCGTCCACTCCCCTGCTCCACCAATCCCCTTATACTACATAATTCGGATTTCACCACTAAATTGTTAATAGTAAATGCCAAAATATTTTTGTAGTCGACTCTTATTCATCATTTTACTAATTATCAATGTTAGTAGTTAACATATTCAATAAACTAAAGGGGAAAATTAGTTATAAAACATGACATACAAATCATTATTGAAGGAATAATTAGAAGGTGTTAATATGATAAGCTTTATAGGGATTACTGATAAAAATAAGTTAGAAAATCATGTGTTTATAGATGATTTGAATTTCTCTAAATATAAATGGTTTTGGGTAGATTTTAATGAGCCTACTAAAGAAGAGCTAACACATTTAGAGAAAACTTTCCACTTTCATCCACTCGCTATTGAAGATTGTATACAGACACTTCAAAGACCAAAATTAGATTATTATTATGATTATACTTTTTATACTACACATCTCGTTCGAGAAGAAAAAAGAAAAATCTTAAAAGAGGAGTTAGATTTTTTTGTAGGAGAAAACTTTATAGTGACTTTCCACCTTAATCCAGCCATAGAAGTTTCTCAAGTATGGGACAGATTACTATCTCAAAAAAATGTTGAGAAATGGGACACATTCTATGTGTTTTATCAAATTTTAGACAAAATCGTGGATAATTACTTCCCATTAATTTATAAAATAGAAGAAAAATTAAATAAAATTGAAGATAATATACAAAATAAATCAATGAATCATTTAATGAATGAATTGTTTGATACAAGATATATGTTGTTAAATCTAATGCATACCATTCATCCAATGCGTGATTTACTTTACCGTATGCTAAACTCTCACCATTTGAGAGGTGTAAAAAAAAGAAAAGAATACTTCTCTGATATTTATGACCATCTTTTGAAACTATCAGAAATGATTATGACGGATAGGGAAGTAACTGCAGACATAAGAGATAGTTATCTCTCATTAAACTCTCATCAAACAAATAATGTGATGAAAGTTCTTACCATTATAACTTCCATATTTGCTCCTTTAACACTGATTGCTGGGATTTTCGGGATGAATTTTGAATATATGCCCGAATTAACATGGAAATATGGTTATTTCTTTTCTCTTGGATTAATGGGGGTTATTGGAATATCTATGTACTTTTGGTTTAAAAGGAAGGGGTGGTTTTAAGCCAGTGCGCCTTCCCCAGCATATTAAATCGAAAGTCTGGTATGATAGCCTCAAATGTATATATGCTTTAAGGAAAAGGTTTTCCAAGTTTACAGTACTTTTGATTCTTGAACTCTTTTTCTTTTTTGCTTACTATTATCCAGCCAGCTTTTTTTCATAAGATACCAGAACATAAGCGGCGCGATTCCTCCCATCATAGCTAGTACAACAAAATAACCATAGCACCAATTCAGCTCCGGCATAAAAGAAAAGTTCATACCATAAATCCTTTTGAATGATTTAACAATTAACTCTTATTATCCTCTTCCATCTTGTTAATAGAAAAACAATAAAAAATAAAAGAAGATTTATTTTCTTTATTTCGCCATGAAATGATAAAATATATGCATATTCAAAGGAGGAATAAAAACAGATGGATCATATACTTAATCCTCTTGTTAAATCGGTGGAAATATCCGGCATACGTAAATTCTATAATATGGTAGCCGATATTGAAGGGACTATTTCGTTAACGATCGGACAACCTGATTTCCCGACACCACTTCATATAAAAGAGGCAGCTAAACAAGCAATTGACGAAAATTATACAGTGTATACACATAATGCTGGCTATTTAGAATTAAGAGAAGCAGCTCGTGAATATGTAAAGAAGAAATATGCTCTTTCCTATCGAGCAGAGGATGAAATTATCGTGACAACAGGGGCAAGTGAAGCCATTGATATTGCCTTTAGAACTATTCTATTACCTGGCACAGAAGTCATTCTGCCTGGACCTGTTTACCCTGGCTATGAACCGATTATAAAAATGTGTGGTGCGGTTCCAGTATACGCAGATACAACGCAAAATAATTTTCGGATGACAGCCGATGTAATCGAGCCCTACATAACAGAAGCTACTCGTTGTATTGTATTACCTTATCCATCTAACCCAACAGGTGTTACATTAACGAGCGCCGAATTAGAAGCTATCGCCGATCTTTTGCGCGGCAAAGATATTATGATTTTAGCAGATGAAATTTATAGTGAATTAGTATACGATCAAGAACATGTTTCGATTGCTAGCTTCTTAAGAGAACAAACAATCGTGTTAAATGGCTTATCTAAATCTCATTCAATGACAGGATGGAGAATTGGCTTTTTATTTGCCCCGGCAAATATTTGTCAACATATTTTAAAAGTACATCAATACAACGTGACGTGCGCTTCATCGATTTCTCAGCGAGCAGCTCTAGCTGCGCTCACTACAGGATTTAATGACGCACTGCCAATGAAAGAAGAATATGCCAAACGAAGAGACTATGTATATAACCGACTTCAGGCAATGCAGTTAGACGTCGTTAAACCAAACGGTGCATTCTACTTTTTTGTTAAACTGCCAAAAGGATATACCTCTTCTCTAGATTTTTGCCTGAAGCTTGTTCAACAAACAAAGGTCGCTGTCGTTCCTGGTGAAGCTTTCTCTTCACTCGGAGATGACTATTTCCGTATTTCTTATGCGTACTCTATGGAAACATTGAAAGAAGCACTGGATCGAATCGAAGACTTTTTACGATAAGAAAGCCAATAAGAAAGAAATAAGCATGCAGTCCATCACAGACTGCATGCTTATTTACGCTTCACTTATAATATTTATACAATGCTTGTGTACCGCTGTTTTCCTCACCTGCTTCTGCAAGTTGGACATACAATGATTTACTTAGGGCAAGCCCTGGTGTATCCATCCCCATTTTATCAGCCTCTTCAAGCGCAATCGTCATATCCTTAATAAAGTGTTTAATATAAAAACCTGGTTCAAAGTCCTCTTTCACCATCCGTGGCACAAGATTCGTTAACGACCAGCTGCTAGCCGCTCCAGTAGAAATACTTTGCAGCACACGGTCTGGATCTAATCCTGCTTTTTTCGCATACACAATCGCTTCTGTCACACCAATCATCGTCGAAGCAATCGTAATTTGGTTACACATTTTCGTATGTTGCCCGGACCCTGCTTTTCCCTGGTAAACAACATTATTCCCCATGACTTCTAAGATCGGTTGAACCGCCTTAAAATCTTCTTCTTCACCGCCGACCATAATCGCAAGCTTGGCATCTCGCGCTCCAATATCCCCTCCTGACACAGGTGCATCAAGAGCTGCCATTCCTTTTTTCTTAGCCTCGCTCGCAATTCGCTCAGCTAAAGAGGGGGTAGACGTTGTCATATCAATCATATATGTACCAGGTTTACCGTTTACAATAAGTCCTTGCTCACCGAGATAAATATCCTCCACATCTTTCGGATAGCCAATCATCGTAATAATTACATTCGCATGCTGTGCTAGTTCTTTCGGTGTATCCGCCCATTTTGCCCCTTGATTCAGCAGCTCTTCCGCTTTTTCCTTTGTTCTCGTATACACATATAGCTCGTATCCTGCTTTTAATAAATGATGGGCCATACTTTTTCCCATAACACCTGTACCAATAAAACCGATAATTGTATTCTCCTTCATTAGTACCAATCCCCTCACTCCCAACACGTTTGTTTAAATTGATTTAACCATACCGCCATCTACTAAATAAGACTGTCCTGTTAGATACGTATTCGCTCCTGAAACGAGGAACGTCACGAACTTAGCAAATTCTTCTGGTTCTCCATATCGTCCAAGCGGAATATTTTTCAGTAATTGCTGAGATAATTGCTCCTGTGTAATTCCTTTTTTCTCAGCGGTTACTTCATCTAAATATTGAATACGCTCCGTTGCAATTCGTCCTGGTCCAACTGTATTAATTAAAATATTGTCAGGGGCTAATTCAACAGACAATGTTTTAGCTAACCCAACAATGGCTGTTCGGAACGTATTAGATAAAATCAATCCTTGAATTGGTTCTTTAATCGAAGAAGAAGCAATATTCACAATTCTTCCTCCCTTTTGCTTTAAATAAGGCAAGCTTTCACGAATCGTACGAATATAACTAAGTAAATTCAACTCAAAAGATTGCTGCCAATGCTCATCACTCATATCCGCAAACGTCCCTGCAGGCGGTCCCCCTGCATTATTGATTAAAATATCAATACTTCCAAACTCATCTACCGTCTTTTTGACAAGAGCCTGGATATCTTCTAGTTTCGTAAGATCTGTTACTGTATAAACAACTTTCCCTAATCCTAGCTTTTGCAGTTCTTCTTGGGCTTTAACAAGCTTCTCCTCATAACGGCCAACGAGCATCACATTACTGCCCTCTTTTACAAGCTCTTCTGCAATCGCCTTTCCCAGCCCTTGACTTGATGCTAAAATCAGTGCATTTTTATTCTCTAATTGAAAGTCCATTGTAATCCTCCTAATGTTATCAATTTACTTCTATGATTACTATTATAGCTGTCTATTAGGAAAAATAGGGAAATAAACTCTCAAATTTTTCGTTTATATACATGAAAAATAGCCGAATGGCTTTGTCCATTCGACATCAAAATCATAGCAGAGATTCACTAACATACATCATTCAGTGCTTGCTGAATAAATTGTTGGACATCCTCCGCTGTTTCCATATGTAATACGGCCTCTGCCAGCTTTCTCATTTCTGTTTGTGAAAGCTGATGAATATAAGAACGAACTTGTAAAATGGAAGCAGCATTCATGGAAAACTCCTCCACACCCAGCCCTAATAAAATAGGAATCGCTATTGAATCTGCTGCCATTTCGCCGCATAAACCTACCCATTTACCTTGATTATGAGCAGCATCACTCACCATTTTAATTAAGCGAAAAATAGCTGGATTGTATGGTTGATATAAATAAGCTACTCGTTCATTTAAACGATCCGCTGCCATCGTATACTGAATAAGATCATTTGTACCGATGCTAAAAAAATCAACTTCCTTCGCAAATACATCCGCCATAATCGCTGTTGCAGGTACTTCTACCATCATCCCAATCTCGATGTTCTCATTTACCTGTGTTCCGGCATTCAGCAGCTCTTGTTTCACTTTATTCAAGAGCATTTTAGCTGTACGTAACTCTGTTAAAGTCGTAACCATTGGAAACATAATTTTTAAATGACCAAAGACGCTCGCACGAAGCAACGCTCGTAATTGCGTCTCAAATTGAACAGGCTCTTTTAACGAGTAACGAATCGCTCTATATCCTAAAAAAGGATTACTTTCGTAAGGGAGATGCAGGTGCGGGACGTCTTTATCCCCTCCCACATCTAATGTGCGAATAACAACAGGTTTTCCTTGCATGCCTACTAAAATCGACTTATACGTTTGAAACTGTTTTTCTTCACTCGGTAACTCATTTCTCCCCATAAATAAAAATTCCGTACGAAATAATCCTACACCTTCCGCACCATTGAAGAGAACGCTGCTTCCCTCTTTCTCTGAAACGATGTTCGCTGCTAAAGTTACTTGATGCCCGTCTTTAGTTACAGTTGGTTGATGAACAAAATGATCCCATTTGCTTGTTATAGCTTGTTCCGCAATTTGTTCCGACTCATAGCGCTTCACTAGATCAGAGGTTGGATTAATATGAACCTGCCCTCTAAATCCATCAATAATTACCATGTCACCATGATTAATAGAAGCTAGCCCTTCTTTTACTCCTACAATGGCCGGAATATTAAGAGAGCGGGCAATGATAGCAGAATGCGATGAACTGGCTCCGCGTTCCGTGGCGAAGCCTTTTACATAAAGAGGGTTTAATCGAGCAGTATCTGACGGTGTCAAGTCATTGGCAATAATGATGACGTCCTCGGCTATTAAACTTAGATTAGGCAGATGAGCACCAAGAAGATGAGCTAACAACCGCGTTTTCACATCGTAAAGATCAATTGCGCGTTCCCTAATCAATAGATTATCATTCTGCTCAAACATCATCATAAACATATCGACCGTTTCCTGAAGCGCGAACTCAGCATTGATTTGTTCTGTTTGAATTTTATGTTGAATAGAAAGTAAAAATTCTGGATCTTCTAGTATAAGTAAATGAGCATCAAAGATGGCTGCGTGATTATCACCAATATGCTGTTCTGCTTTTGCCCGTATCATCTTGAGCTCAGCTCGTGACTTATGTATCATTTCTTGAAAACGGACAATTTCCGCATCACTGTTTTCAATCGTCCTTCTTTCGACAAACAATATAGGTTCGTCGAGTCGATACGCTTTTGCAATGGCTATTCCAGCAGAAGCGGCGACTCCACTTAATAGAGTGGACATATTAATGAGCTAAACCTTCTTTATCCAGCGTCTCCGTAAGCGTTTTAATCGCATCATTTTCATCGCTGCCGGTAGCTGTAATCGTGATATCCGCATTTTTACCAACACCTAAAGACATTACACCCATAATAGACTTAAGGTTCACCGTTCTCCCTTTATATTCCAATGTAATTTCTGAATCGAATTTACCAGCCGCCTGTACTAATAACGTTGCTGGACGCGCATGAATACCTGTTTCCGCAACTACTTTAAACTTTTTTTCTATCATATCAATCTAACCCCTTTATCAAGATAATCAACAAATTAGGAAAGCCTTTTCTTTTTAGATGAACAAGGAACAATCCTTCATTCTTCAGAATAGCATTACTACTTGTTACAAACAAACGAAAATCCAAACAAATAGTAAAAAATCAAGAAATTCTTATTAAAATTCATTTGAAAATCTCGTTTATAACTAATTGGTTTATAAATCTAATTGTGCATTCTTCGTAAAAAACACTTTATAGCTAAGCAAAATAAAGATAATAACGGTTAACGAGACACCGCCAAGCCCGCCTAAAATAACCGCAATTTGATATTCAATGGCCACTGTGGGACTAATTCCTGCAAGAATTTGTCCTGTCATCATACCGGGTAAAAAAACAATTCCCATCCCTAACATATTATTAATCGTCGGCAGAACAGCAGAATCAAACGCTTGATCAACATACTTCTTAACCGCTCTTTTAGGAGCAGCCCCCAGCATAAGCATCGCCTCAATTTTATCACGGTTGCTAGTTATTCCTTCATATAAATTTTTTAAAGCAAGCGTTAATCCCGTCATCGCACTACCTATAATCATCCCTGCTATTGGGATAACATAGCGCGGTTTATACCATGGTGTAAAATGAATGACAATGCCATTAAAGAATAATAGGGTAATAATCGGCCCTGTCATCATGCTGCATGCAATACACCACTTGATTTGTCGCTTAATTGGAAACTTCATTTGTTTAAAAATATTCATAATGGAAAAGATGGACATAGCTCCTAATATAGTAATCGTAATGACTGGATGTGGATCATTGAAAATATACGTTAACACATATCCTGCTATAAACAGTTGAATAGTCATCCGAAAAGTCGCAATAATAATTTCCCTTTCACGAGAAATCCCCCCGCCTTTTCACGATTACTAGTAAGATCACCACAAACACATATGCTGCACAAAGGCGCCAAAATTCAATATCAATGATACCGTTACTCTCCATACCTTCTTCACGCCCCTATCGTTTTTTCAGCATAATCGTTTGATCTGCACACTGCTCAACCAACTTTGTCGAATGCGTAATCATAATAACGCTCCCCCCTGCCTCCTTAACCTTTGCAAGAAAGCGCGTCATCACCTTTAATTCCGTTTCTTCATCTAAAGTAGCAGTCGGTTCATCCAACAGATACACTTCAGGTTGTAAAAGAAGAAGTCTTGCCAGTGCCACCCTTTGCTTTTCTCCACCAGAAAGTGTTTCGGAATCTTCCGATAACGCTTTCGGTAACTGTACAATCTCTAATACTTCTTCTAATTCGGCCAATGAGCAAGCAGGTCTTCCTGTAAGCTCTAACCCTACTTGAAGATTATGCTCAATCGTTCCTGGGAAAATCAAAGCTGTTTGTGACAGCATCGTTACCTTTCTGCGATAGGCAATGGGATCAAACTGTTCAATTGGTGTATCACGATACAAGATTTTTCCGCTATCAATATCTTTCATACGATTCAACAGCCGTAATAACGTCGTTTTTCCTGCCCCGCTTTCCCCTACAAGACAAGTGACAACGCCCGACTTCACTTCAAGATAATCTAGGTTAATAATATCTTTATAAACGACCTTTTCTAAAACAAACATCTCTCCGTATGCCCCTTTACTTTTCCCCTTCATTTAACTACACTATAACTTTAGTAAGAATATATGTTTTCTTTCTGTATCTTAATTCAATCATCAGAAATGTACAACCAATATAAATGGAGGTTCCTTATGTTACAATCCTATTTAAAATCTATCCTACTTGTATGTGTGAGTATCCTTTTACTCACCGCTTGTAGTGAAACAGAAACAATAGAAGAAAAAACAGAGAACGCAACAGCACAACAAATTAACTCTCCAAGCAAAGAAGAAACCGTTCAAGAAAAGAAAGGAAGCACCTTCACCGCAGAAATCGTTAAAGTCATCGATGGAGATACCGTGAAAATTAAGCTGCCAAACGGCAACAAAGAAACGGTCCGCTTACTTCTTATCGACACACCGGAAACCGTTCATCCATCCAAAGCTGTTCAACCTTTTGGTCCAGAAGCAAGTCAATTTTCAAAAGAATTAATGCCTCCTGGTTCTAAAGTAGAAGTTGAAACCGGCATTAGTGAACGAGATAAATACGGACGCTTACTTGCCTACTTTTATGTAGATGGCAAAATGGTCAACAAGATGCTGCTTGAAAAAGGACTTGCACGAGTAGCCTATGTGTATGCTCCAAATACAAAATATTTAGATGAACTAGAAGCCGTACAGAAAGAAGCCCAAAAGAAAGCAATTGGCATTTGGTCCATCGAAAATTATGTAACATCAAAAGGATTTAATGATTCAGTTGCAGATACAAAAGACAAAAAGCAAAAAGAGCCTACTGTTAATGAACAAACTTGTGAAAACCCAACTATTAAAGGAAATATTAATTCAAAAGGAGATAAAATCTATCATCTCCCTTCCGGTGCAAACTACGATGTAACAAAAGCAGAAGAAATGTTTTGTACCGAAGAAGAAGCAAAAGCAGCTGGTTTCCGTCCATCACAACGCTAAAACAGCAGCTAAAAACAAAGTAAACGGCCAGCTCTCTATAAGCCGGCCGTTTACCTTAACTACGCGGTTCATCTAAATATGTATAAACGACTTCCCCATTATGCTTCGCTTCTCCACGAAAATGTTTAAAATCTTCTCGCTTCACAAGCTGTTGTCGAAACGTCATGAAGTGCTCCTTTGTTACTTTATACTCCTGAATATCCCGATTCGCTAATTGATTAAGAATTGTTTGTACGTCTTGTTCGTTCATTGGATATACCACCATTCCTTTATCCTTTTCTTATAGGTTCTGTTAAATAACATTGTTCTAAAAACCTTTTTCATTGTAGCACATGTCCACTCCTAAAATATTTTTTGAATTTTTTGTAATTTTTTCTACTATTTTCTTTACGAACCTAAAAAAATAGTGCAAACTGTATAGTAAACTATTTATCTTCGTCAAATGAATAGTGTTTTTAATCCACCTCGCAATCGACTCTTAAATAATTTTGTAGTCGACAGACCAAAACAGCATATACATAGTTTAACCCTCTTTTTTGGTCCATTAATCTGAACTATGGAAGGATGATCGCAATGAAAAAAGCAGAAGTAGGTAATATTATTGAATTTCGCGAAGGTTTACAAGGAATCGTTGAGAAAGTAAATGAAAACTCTGTCATTGTCGATGTGACCTATATGGACAATTATCGAGATTTAGATCTTGAACAAAGAACAGTTGTCAACCATAAAAACTATACAATCATTAAATAATTTCCCAGTATACAACACAACAGTTGTACATCCCTCAACTTTGTAGATAAGAATGTCTAATTTGTGGCATTTGTGCTTATATTTACACATTCCTATAACTCCTTTCTAAAAGAAACGGCTATAATAGAAGGGACCTGTCGGAAATATTCTTGCTCATAAACACAATAGACATTTCAGAAAGTTGAGGGAAAACAGTATGACAAAATGGACATCAATCTTATCAGGAGTTGCTGTAGCAACATTAGTATTAACAGGATGCGGCACAACAGATAAAGACGAAGTAAAAGAACCAACAAACGAAGAAGTAAACGAACAGCAAAATGGTTCATCACAAGCTGAAGAAACAAATGACAACCAAAATGGCTCTTCAGAAAATGAGGAGACAAATGAAGAACAATCCAACGAAGCACACGTCATGGAAAAAAATTTAAAGTATACGTTAAACAAGGAAAGCAAAGAAGAAACAGCTTTTTTAAAAACGAGCGACAACCAACCATTTAACATGTACGTACTTCCGGAATTTGAATTAAGCTCTGAAGAACCTGGAAAAGATCTCGTTTTTTTATCTGAAAATGATGCCATTTCGATGCGTATTGAGCTATTACCAGAAGGTACAGATTTAGTAGAGACAGAAAAATATATGAAAACGTACCTTAGCAGTATTTCAGAATCAATTTCTGATCCGAAGCTCCAGATTGAAAATGGTGTCGGTTATGAAGTAGTGACACCAGACGATGAAGTCGTTACCTCCGTTTTAATCAAAAATGAGAAGGCTCCTGTTCTTCTTACAATGTTTACAACAAAAGAAGATGATTATCGAAGTGCCTTTTTAGAGATGGCAAAAACGATTCTTGCAAAAAAATAAAACAACGATAAGAGAAAGGCGCAAATAGCTCCTTTCTCTTGTCTATTCATTCAACTTTACTTCGCCAAACAAGCACTAAGAAAAGTAAACTGATGTACCCAAACAGTGGATATAAATAGCCAATTAATCTCCCATAGCCTACCTCACTAATAAAAAAGGCAATCATAAACAAGAGAAGAATTATACAAATACTTGGCACTTTCCAAAATCCACTAATTTGTCGTTCTAAACCAAATATATTTCCAATAACTGATGTGAAAATTTCCCCGTAGATCACAAGAATAAATACCCAATATAAAGTCTCTCCTGCTGATTTCATAATAATAGCGGAAGGAATTTCATAATCCGCTATATTAGGCAAAGTCATTAAAGCAAAATGACCCGATAACAAAATAATAGTGAGAAAGATTCCTCCAAGCATGCCGCCGCGCTTAATGGTTGCCTGATCTTGAACTTCATAGGCAATGGGCACAAGTACCGCTTGCGCCAGTGCTAAATTAAAAGCTGTATACGAAAAAGGAGAAACTAACACCTTTACCGTTATTCCTGTTTCTGGTATATGTAATAACGATTCAAAAAAACGCCCGTTTCCAATCGTTAACACACATAAGAGTACACTAAAACTAATCATGATTGGCACAACAAATGAATTAATAGCAAATAATCCCTGCGTTCCAAATATTAGAACTGCGATTGCAAGCACAATCGTTAACCAAACACCAGTATGTTTGGACATTCCTAACTGTTCCTCAAAGACAGCTCCTGCTCCAGAAAGCATCACAGCACTAACCCCTACCAGCATCGTTAAAAATAACAAATTAATAAGAGAAGCAATCTTTTTACCGAATAAATATTCATTAAACTCCTCATAAGAAGCCGCATGAATTCGAGAAGAAATAAGCATCATTTTTGTTCCTATAAAGATAAATAAATAACCTGCTATTAAAATCCCTAAAAAGCCGTATAGGCCGTATTGGGTAAAAAATTCAACAATTTCCTTTCCAGTTGCAAAACCGGCACCTACAATGGTTCCAACATAAACCGCGGCAATCTGAAAAACTCCTGCCCACCGTGACAACATCCCTTCGCCTCCTTATCCCATCTATATGTGTAGAAAAGGCGTTTTAGACAAGCTTATTACGGATTTTGCGAAAAGAAGGTGCGCTCCCCCTTTAGCTATGAGAATGGGCAGATATTATTCTCTATTTAAGACTCTATTATCGAACTCTGTTGGTTATCATAAAGTAAAACCTCCATCAATAAAAAAAGCTAATCGCGTAGATTAGCTTTTCCCTGCTTATAGAGCCTTGTCATCAACGGTTGCTAACCACGTATCAATAGTAGCAACAACCTCTTGAACAGTTCCATCTTCAAATGGTGATTTTAAGTTAGCTGCCTCAACAAGACCAAGAAATGAGCGACTGCCGCCTAAATCGCATAAATGTAAATAATCGTCCCAAGCGGTACGATCTCCTTCTATAGCTCGTTTCCAAAATTGAAACGCACAAATTTGCGCGAGCGTATAGTCAATATAATAGAAAGGCGAATTATAAATATGTGCTTGACGCTGCCAAAAGCCACCCTTTTCTAAAAAAGGATTACCATCATAATCACGGTGCGGCAAATATTTTTTCTCAATCTGTCTCCATGCTTGCTTTCTTTCATCTGGTGTTGCCTCAGGGTTCTCATATACAAAATGCTGAAACTCATCGACAGCTACACCGTATGGCAAAAACACTAACGCAGAGCTTAAATGAGAAAACTTATATTTATCGGTATCTTCCTTAAAGAATAATTCCATCCACGGCCAAGTTAAAAACTCCATACTCATTGAATGAATTTCACATGCCTCATAAGTAGGCCAATAATATTCAGGAATATCTTGCAAGCGACTTCGATAGACCTGGAAGGCGTGCCCTGCTTCATGCGTTAATACATCGATATCCCCAGATGTACCATTGAAATTTGAGAAAATATACGGAGCTTTGTAATCCTCAATAAATGTACAATACCCACCGCTTTCTTTTCCTTTTTTCGCAACTAAATCCATCAACTCATTGTCTACCATAAAGTCAAAAAACTCTTTCGTTTCTGCAGAAAGCTCACTATACATTTTTTTACCGTTCTCAATAATCCAATGAGCATTTCCCTTTGGTGTTGCGTTTCCTGTTTTAAATTCAAAGTTTTCATCAAAAAACTTTAAAGTCTCAACACCGATACGCTCTTGTTGACGTTTCTTTAAACGGCTTACATGGGGCACGATAACTTCCTCCACTTGCTTCCGAAACTTAGCAACCATTTCCGCGTTGTAATCTGTTCGGGCCATACGGTAATATCCAAGCTCCACAAAATTCTTATACCCAAGCTTCGTCGCTATTTCATGACGTACTTTTACGAGCTCATCAAAAATTTGATCAAGCTTTGCATCATTGGATGCTAAAAACTGATAATACGCATCACTTGCACTCTTCCGCAGCTCGCGATTCGGCGACTCCATAAATGGCTGTAATTGAGCAAGCGTACGCTCCTCTCCTTCAAATTCGATTTTCGCTGAAGCAATAAGTTGTGAATATTCACTAGACAGCTTATTTTCCTTTTGCAATAACGGAATAACCGTTGGCGAAAACGTTTTTAACTGAGCTTCTGCTAGTTTGAACAGCTGAGGCCCCCACTTAGCTTCAAGCTCTTTCCTAAATGGAGAACGTACCAGCTCTTCATAAAACAACGATGTTACTTCTTCCATCTCTGGAGCGAACTCATCTAAATAGTCATTTTCTACTTTGTAAAATTCATCGTGTGTATTAATGGAATGACGAATGTGAGCAATATTAAACATTGTGCCCACAGAATTACGCATTTGATTAATGTCTTGTACGGCTTCTATTTGTTCATCCGCATTCTTTGCTTTTTTAAACCTCTCCATAGCGGAAGAAAATAGCTCTTTCACTTCCCCTATTTGTGGACGTTTATACTCGTATTCCATAAATGTCATGCCCGCACTCCCTTTTCTTTCATAATATATACCCCTAGTGTATAACCTCCCTGTAAGCATAGCATATTATCCGACATTGGAAATCTTTTCTCCTATCATTAAAAAAATGTTGAAGATCATCTATGTAAGATAACAGATTTATGCAACAAACATGTTTAATCCAACAAAAAGAACACCTCTTGTATAAGGTGTTCTTCAGTCCATCTATTTATTAAGATTGCACGCCATAACCAATCTTCTTAATTAATTCAATTGCTGTTTCTTTTTCTTCTGGAGTCAACGCACTCATAATATCATCAATTCTTTTTTCGTGTTCAGGGAACATCCCCTCAATAAATGCTTTTCCTTTTTCCGTAATTTGTGCAAACGTAACACGACGATCATCTTTACATGCAACACGAATTAAATATTCTTTTTGCTCTAATTTATCCACAACATATGTGATACTACCGCTCGCAAGCAAAATTTTTCCTCCTATTTGCTGCAGTGGTTGATCTCCTTTATGATAAAGCAATTCTAACACAGCAAATTCAGTAGGATTTAGCCCATGTTCAGCGATGTGTTTATTTACGATATCATTGATAGAGCGATGTGCTCGCGATAACACAATAAACAGTTTTAAAGAACGCTGAATACTATCTTTCTCCATTACTTCACAACCTTTAAATATTTTTAATTAAAATATCTCGAATTTAAATGATTGTAATATATTTCTCTTTCTTTGTCAAATTCACCTATTAAACACTAGGCTATTGTTTCTTTATACAGTTTGATATACTAAGAAACAGCACAGTAAATTCATACCAATAAATCTTCACGTGCTTCCCATGATTCAGCATAAACCTTTATATCATCCATCTTCCTTTATTAAAAGGAAAGAAAAATACATAAATGAAGGAGCTAGAAGTATCATGAACACGGCGACAACTAGTCAAAAAACAACCAAACAAAGTCAAGAAATGACATTACGTGTGTTACTCATCATTGGCTTATGCCATTTATTAAATGATTCACTACAAGCTGTTGTTCCAGCTATGTTTCCAATTTTAGAAAAGACGATGTCTCTTAGTTATACCCAATTAGGTATGATCGCGTTCACTTTAAACATCGTGTCTTCTCTCTTACAACCTGCCGTCGGTTTTTATACAGATAAAAAACCGATTCCCTATGCCCTTCCCATTGGACTGACAAGCACGTTAATAGGAGTTACATTGCTAGCCATTGCACCTACTTATTCTATCATTTTATGTGCGGTACTGCTAATGGGATTTGGCTCTGCTATTTTTCATCCAGAAGGCTCACGCGTTGCTTTTATGGCAGGGGGGCAAAGACGTGGACTTGCTCAGTCCATTTATCAAGTAGGAGGCAACAGCGGTCAGGCATTAGCTCCACTTATTACAGCCCTTATACTAGTTCCATTCGGACAAAAAGGAGCTCTTTCGTTTACACCTATTGCCTTTCTTGCTGTCATGCTATTACTGTATATTGCGAATTGGTATGCACATAAACTGGTAGAATTTAAACCGAAGACAAAGGCAGTACAGACGCACAACAAAGCATTAACGAAAAAAGTGTCCATCGCATTAAGTATCGTATTATTTATCATTTTTGCTCGTTCTTGGTATATTTCTTGTATGACCAACTTTTATAGTTTTTATTTAATTGAGCAATATGGATTTCCGATTAAGACAGCACAGCTTTTTCTTTTTGCCTTTTTAGCAGCTGGAGCCATCGGTACGTTTTTTGGTGGGCCATTCGCTGACCGTTTCGGCCGAAAAAATATCATTCTTTATTCCTTTATTTTGAGCGCGCCATTAACGATTCTATTACCATTTGTATCATCTACTATAGCCTTTATCTTGTTACTAATCATCGGCTTTATTATTATGACAAGTTTTTCTGTAACGGTGATTTTCGCACAAGAATTATTTCCTGGAAAAGTTGGCACAATGGCTGGTCTAACCGTTGGATTTGCTTTTGGAATGGGAGCTGTCGGCTCTGTTGCTTTAGGAGCAATCGCAGACGTAATGGGGATTATTACGATGATTAAAATCGTTAGTTTTCTGCCGATTTTAGGTATTATAGCAATCATTCTTCCTTCAGATGACCTATTAAAAAAATGGTATGCATAACCTTTTTCTAACTTTTGTATACTTTCAATAGATTATCTAAATGAAGTAAGGAGTACGATATGAGTGAAATATTAATAGGCAGCATTTTATCTGCCCTTTCAACCGGAGTCGGCGCTTTACCGATTCTATTTCTTAAAAACACAATCAGCCATCGCTTTCGAGATACATTGCTTGCCTTTACAGCAGGCATTATGATGGCTGCTTCCATTATGAGTTTAATTCCTGAATCATTAGCAAATGGAAGCTACATTCAGCTTGTTATTGGCATTTTCCTTGGCGTGCTAACATTAACATTACTTGAAAAAAACATTCCACATATGGATCTAGACCATAACAAGAGCGGAATTGAATTCGATGAGAAAGCATTGCTAATCGTTACAGCCATTACCCTTCATAACATCCCAGAAGGTTTATCGGTAGGTGTAAGCTATGCTTCGGATTCAGCTTCGGAAACAGGGAATTTAATTGCTTTTGCAATCGGCTTACAAAATGCCCCTGAAGGCTTATTAGTTGCCTTATTTCTATTTAATCAAAAAATTAGTAAGCTAAAAGCATTCATTATCGCAACCTTAACAGGATCGATTGAAATTGTTACTTCCTTATTAGGATATTATTTAACCTCTTACATTACTTTTTTAGTACCATACGGCTTAGCATTCGCAGCAGGAGCTATGTTATTTATTATCTATAAAGAATTAATTCCTGAAAGTCACGGTGACGGGAATGAGCAATCCTCAACATATTCCTTTATTATTGGATTACTTTTTATGATTCTTTTACTAGAAATCTAAACAAAATAAATGGCTGACTCGATGATTATAGGGGGTCAGCCTTCTTTAGCAGCGTCTATACGTCTTCTAACTTTGTAAGTTGCTGTTTTAAAATATACCGTCGAATCGGAAATAAAGTCCCTTCCCTACTATTAATAAACTGACATCCATAACGAAAACCATCTTCGGTTTCTTGTACATGTTGAATCATTACTTCCAGATGATTCATAGTCTCCTCCATCATAAACGATATTTTGTATGGCCTATGCGCCGAGAGCTTACGCGCACAAAAAAAGCCTAGTCCCGTAATACTCACATCCAAAACAGTAACAGGTATTTCTTTTTGCTCTGATTGTATATAAGCACGTATTTCACAACAGGTACGAACGGCTTTTCTACGTTCCCTTAAATTTAACTGATCAAACCAAGGGATATATAGGTATAAATTATGTTGTTGTTTTTTTATAATTTTTGTATCAAACTTTTGATCATTAACTACACAAGCAACAGAATCCCCAGCATGAAACTCTTTTGAATCCTTAATAATTACATTCATTAGCTCCCCTTCAACTGAGAAAAGAGCAGCCTGCGTAACTTCTTGATTCTTCAATAATTGTATAAACTCCATACCATCTTCCTTTGTTCCATCGTGATGCTTTTTATTATACCAAACAATGCAACCTTTTTTGAGAAAATTTACCCAAAAGATATTTCTAATTTGTCTACCTGTTATATTCCTTGTATACAGGTCGGTTTACCCACAATCATGCCCAATAACCAAACTCTCTTTCACTTTTACTTTCACTTTCACAGCTAAATGATGCTGTAAAATCAAATATTCATTAATTAATAAATCCAATTCTTGACTTGAACGAACCGTCGGCTCACCATTCATTCCATACACTCGGGCCAGTTCCATCATCTCTATTCTCTTTATATTTATTTCAGCCGAGACTTCTCTCGGGCTCCTTAATTTTTTCAACTTCATAGTAATTGGCCTGATCCCCCTATTAATTATAGTCTCTATAATTAACTAGTATTACAAATTAAACAATATATGTAAATAGATTCGCAAAATAAGACAAAACTTTTCATTTTATGCTGTACAAACAAACGAACAAAGAAATAATTTTTGACATTTTCTGTAGGTTTTCATATAAATTAAAAGGAACCAATAAACTAGATTCTGTCAATTAGTAGCATCCCTTTAACCTTTAATATAAGCCAGATTACCATCATTACGTCCGATTTTCTTATACTAGCACTACATGAAAGAATTCCTAGTTGCATCATCATATCGATAGAGCTATGATTATTTAGTGAAAAACCAGACCGAAATACAATAATTACCAAAAGGATTCTATTACACTTTTAAGGAGGGGCTATGCGACATCGCGATACTTATTTTGACAATGCAAAATTTATTTTGATAGCTTTTGTTGTTTTTGGACATTTGCTTAATTCATATATTTATGAAAGTGAGATTATTCAAGCCTTATATAAAACAATCTATTCTTTTCATATGCCAGCCTTCATCCTTGTATCAGGATTATTTGCTAAAGGCTTTTATGAAAAAGGATATATCTTAAAAATCACAAAAAAATTAATTCTACCTTATATCATCTTCCAAGTGATTTATACGGTTTACTATTATTATTTATATCAGCGTTCATCATTATCGGTTGACTTACTTGACCCGCAATGGTCTTTATGGTTTTTAATCAGCTTATTTTGCTGGAACATTATGTTACTCGGTTTCGCAAAACTTCCCCCTTCTATAGGCATTATTTTATCAATTATTATTGCCTTATTAGTCGGGTATATCGATTCGATTTCCAATTATTTAAGTTTATCGAGAACATTTGTGTTCTTCCCACTATTCTTAATTGGCTATCATATTAGTAAAGAGAACTTAAAGAAGCTAACGAAACCAAGTATTCGAATGACATCGTTTTTAATCATGTTGTTTGTTTTCATCGGTTTTTATGTATATCCCGATATTAATTATAAATGGTTGCTCGGTTCTAAGCCTTATTCAGAACTTGAAGAAGCAACGATTATTTCCATGTTTAAGCGGCTTGGCTTTTATGGTTTAAGTTTAATTATGGTATTTGGTTTCTTATCGTTAATTCCTCGTGGAAAATACTTTTTCACAAACTGGGGAAAACAAACTCTTTATGTATATTTACTCCACGGTTTCTTTATTAAATTCTTCCGTGAAAGTGAATTTCATAATTACTTTAATAATACAGAGTATTTCATCATACTCGTTGCCATTTCGTTTGTATTAACGATTATTCTTTCAAGCAACCTTGTAGGGTCATTTGCTCAACCAATGATTGAATTAAAGCTATCTCGATTTAAACAATTCAGGCAACATCCCAAAGCTGAACGAACAAAACAGCATGAATCAACAACACATTAAGCATCTCTACGGAGGTGCTTTTTATATTAGGCTATGTTAATAGACATTGATGCAATTTTCCGCTTAAAAGAGCCAAAAATAAACAACGTTTTTTAATGAAGTCTAATCATAAAATTTCACATAACTATTCGTTGTACGAGTGTAGGATGCAAGATTCATTTTTCAATCTCGTGCTGCTATGTTAAAATAAATGATTAGTGACTTAATTTATACAAGTGATTGTTTACGAAGGAGGCATTGCGTGTACACGCATTGTAATTATGAATACAATTATTACGACATTAAATGCAAAATATATCCATACATCTCTATCCATTCGCTATTTAAAAGCTTATGCAGAACCTGATTTTTCTGTTCAATTAGCTGAATATACGATTAAAGATCCTATCATGAACATTGTTGGTGACTTACATGCGAAGAAGCCAGATGTCATTGGCTTTAGCTGTTACATTTGGAATATTGAAGAAACGATGAAAGTCGTAGCCATGTTAAAGAAGATCAATCCAAATTTATGTATCGTTCTCGGTGGACCTGAAGTAACGTACGATGTTAGTGAATGGCTCGATCTTATTCCTGATGCGGATTTCATCGTTATTGGTGAAGGAGAAATAACCTTTAAAGAATTATTAACAGAACTAAGCGGTGAAAGAAACTTCAAAAGAATTGGCGGAATTGCCTACCGTCAAGATGGAAAGAAAATCATTCAGCCACAGATTGGAAAAATTGATTTAAAGACGTTACCATCACCGTATCGTTTTGAAGAAGATCGAGAGGCGCTTTCAAAACGTGTCGTCTATATTGAAACGAGCCGTGGCTGTCCGTTTAACTGTCAATTCTGTTTATCTTCTATTGAAGTGGGCGTCCGCTATTTTGATCGCGAGAAAATTAAAGCAGATATTCGCTACCTAATGGAGCACGGTGCCAAAACAATTAAGTTTGTCGACAGAACCTTTAATATTAGCCGAAGCTATGCAATGGAAATGTTCCAATTCCTAATAGACGAGCATCGACCAGGAACAGTTTTTCAGTTTGAAATCACAGCCGATATTATGAGACCGGAAGTAATTCAGTTCTTAAATGACCATGCACCAGCAGGGCTTTTCCGCTTTGAAATTGGTGTACAATCCACCAATGATCAAACAAATGATCTTGTCCAACGAAGACAAAATTTTGAAAAGCTGACAAGAACCGTGACAATGGTGAAGGAAGGGCAAAAGATTGATCAGCATCTCGATTTAATTGCTGGTTTACCTGAAGAGGATTATTACTCTTTCCAAAAGACCTTTGATGACGTATTTGCACTAAGACCAGAGGAACTACAACTAGGCTTTTTAAAAATGCTGCGCGGAACAGGGTTGCGTATTCGCGCTAATGAACACGATTATATATACAGCGACCATGCCCCTTACGAAATTCTTGGTAATAATGTGCTATCGTTCGATGATATTGTACGTATTAAACAAGTGGAAGATGTATTAGAAAAATATTGGAATGATCACCGGATGGACTATACGATTGAGTATTTAATTCAGAATACATTCCCCTCTCCATTCGATTTCTTCCAACAGTTCGGGACGTATTGGGATGAAAAAGGATGGTCTCGAATCGGACATCAATTGGAAGACTTATTCCGTCGCTTACAGCAATTTTTAGCGACGAAAGACGAGATTGAAACAGATTTTGTTACCGGATTAATGAAATATGACTATTTAAACAGTCAGAAGTATAAACCGCGAAAAACTTGGTGGGAACCTTCTCAAAAGCAAGAACGTAACTGGATATACGAAGAAATTCTAGCAGATTCAACAAAGTTAGGTGAACAGTTTGCTTCCCTGCAATTAAATGAAAAAGATTTGCGTAAGCATACAATGATTGAAGAACTTCCATTTGATTTAAATACGTATTTAACTACAGGTAAAATGATGCGCCACTCCTCTGTTATGGTTGCTTATTTTGATCCTAGCGGAAAAGGCTCCACCATCTATTCATATACAACTAATTGATGAACAAAACCCCTTTTCATCCAGACTGATGAAAAGGGGTTTCTTTGCTTATCCTGTAATCACTCGTTCTTTTGGATAATGATAATTTTCCGTTACTTCTTTACGCCCTACACTGAATAATAAAGATGTAATCCCTACTCTACCAATAAACATCAAAATCATCAGAAGACCTTTCCCAAATTCACTTAATTCAGGCGTAATTCCTAAAGACAAACCGACTGTCCCGAAAGCAGAGCATACTTCAAAAACAATCGCAGTTAACGTAAAATCTTCCGTAATCATTAAAATAAAAATACTGCTAATGCTGAGAAGTAAACCAACAATGAATACAGCCATCGCTTTAAAAATATCATCAGGATGAATCTCTCTCTCAAACACCTTAATCGACCGTCGACCTCGCGCAAAGTTCCATACAAATAAAAGAAGAATGGCGACAGTCGTCGTCCGAATTCCCCCTCCAACAGAACTAGGGGAAGCACCAATAAACATCAGCAAACTGAGGAGTAATAAGGTAGGCTCCGAAAAAGCTGTAATATCCATCGTGGTAAGCCCTGCACTTCTCGTTGTAGTAGACATAAATAAGGAATAAAATAAATACTCATGCCAACTTTTATCTTGCAAGAAACCATTCCACTCCATTAATAAAATAAATAAAGTACCAGCAACTACTAGTCCAAAAAATGTAATGGAAGTTAACTTTGTAAACAAAGAAAATCGAAACTTAAATGTGCGTTTTCTTGACGTAAAAAATTCTCTTAATTCGATTAAAACAGGAAAACCAATTGCTCCCGAAATCAGTAAAATCATGACGACTGTTTGAACAAAATAATCATGTTGATACGGAACCATAGAAATCCCCGTAATGTCAAAACCGGCATTTGTCGTTGCACTAATGGACATAAACAAACCATCTAGCATCGCGCTTCCTAAGTCTGGCTCATATTTGAGAAACCATATTCCAAGAATAAGTGCACCTATAAATTCAATCACCAAAAAGATTTCAATAATTTGTTTTAATAATTTAACAGCACCTGATAATTGCATCTGATTTTGATCGGCCATAATTAATTGACGTTCTTTTAAACCGATTTTCTTGCCTACGATAAGCCAGAAGAAGGTTCCTAACGTCATAATCCCAATTCCGCCAAATTGGAGAACAAACATCAAGATAAAATAACCCGGAACCGTAAGCACTTCCGATACGTTAACAACCGATAATCCCGTTACACTAACGGCACTCACTGCCGTGAATAAGGCATCACTAAAGCTATATTCCACTTCTGGCCGAATCGCAATTGGGAGGCTAAGCAATCCTGTAGAAATACTAACGGCAATAAAGTAATACCCAATAATAAGCTGAGCAGGAGAAAGCCTAGCCAATATTTTTTTAAACATAGTCATCTACACGTTCCCGTTCCTCTCATTCTGTTGACATTCTCTTCAAACGTATGTAAAATACAGCTCTACTCGGTCAAACATCCTCTTTGTAGGATGCTGATCCTGGATCGAAATTATCAATTCTTGTCAAGCCATGAATCTCCCGTACCATTAACTTATTGAATTAAAATAATTTCTTAACCTAGTGTACCCGTTTTTCAACCATTTTCCAATCCTTCTCGGCTTATTCCATTCCTTCAACTATACGGTGCTCTTGCCAATAGAAAAGCAACCTCAACGCAACTAAAAAAAATTAATCTACTTATACTATGACTACAGCGGCAAATGCTACTGTATAACATATAAACTAAAGGAGATTATAACATGGCTAATAATAACAGCAGTAATAAATTACTTGTTCCTGGAATTGAACAAGCTTTAGAACAAATTAAATATGAAATCGCTTCTGAGTTTGGCGTTCAATTAGGATCTGATACGTCAGCACGTGCAAATGGATCTGTAGGCGGAGAAATCACAAAACGATTAGTGCAACAAGCTCAATCTCAGCTTAGCGGTAAATTTTAATACAATAGAATAACATGGCTAAAGCCCGGTCTTTGACCGGGCTCTTTCGTTAATCATTATGACGATGCTTCTCTCCATCATTATTTTCTTTTTGTGATTACCTTCATTACCTCAATGGGATTTCTCTTCTTTTATTGCTCTTTCTTTTGTTGTACTTTCCTTTGCTGCTCTTTCTTTTGTTGCGCTTTCTCTCGTTGCGCTTTTTGCCAGTTCTTCTCTTTCTCTCGTTGTACCTTTTGCCGTTCCTTCTCTTTTTCTCGCTGTACTTTTTGCCATTCCTTCTCTTTTTCTCGCTGTACTTTTTGCCATTCCTTCTCTTTTTCTCGTTGTACTTTTTGCCATTCCTTCTCTTTTTCTCGTTGTACTTTTTGCCATTCCTCCTCTTTTTCTCGTTGTACTTTTTGCCATTCCTTCTCTTTTTCTCGTTGTACTTTTTGCTGTTCCTTCTCTTTTTCTCGTTGTACTTTTTGCTGTTCTCTTTCTCTTTTTTTCACTACATGTTCTTTTTTTGATGAAGATAGCTTTTCTTTGTTAGACTTCTCCACTTCTACTGACTTTTGATTATCCTTCAACCCCGACTGACTAGAAGATTTCTCATTTGTTGCTTGTTTTGTTTCCTGATTCGTTTGTAAAGGCTGAGCCGTCTTTTTCTCTTCAGTCTTCTGAATAGGAGTATTCGTTATTTGACTTTTCTCTTGTGATTGATTGTCTTGATTCGTTTGAATCTTCTTTTGCTGACTCTCCCGTTTTTGTTCAACATATTTCCCTGTTGAGAGCCCTTGTCTTTTCGCTTCATTACGCTCTTCTTTTGTCGCTTGAATAACTTGTACTTTTGTACGATTTATCGGCCATTGCTTGGGCATATGCTGCAGCTCTTTATTTAATTGCTGACTGACCTTCTTATTCTTTTCGATCATGGTTGTGGAAACGACAATTTTCCGTGTAGAACCCTTCAGATAACCTAGTTCCTTTGTCTTAGTAACAATATTTTCAGTCACCGTCGAAAGCTCTTTATTTTCCCATACACCCAATTCCTTCACGACACGTTTTCCATCATCATTTAATCCCTTTAGTTCAATCACATCTAAATCATCATCTACACCTATTTCAACACTAGGATTTACATCAATCGTCATGTAAGCAGAGACATGAGCCGAGGGCTGAACAGTAATAATTGAGAAAAACAGAAGACAAGCAGAGGCAAACGTACCAATAACGGCTATTTTCTTAGAAGAAATGGGAAACGTTCGTTCTACTGGGATAATCGTTACTTCATCACCAATTTCATACACTCCGTTATCCCGGTTTCTTCTGACAAACTCACCTTCTGGGGTCAACAACGTAATATGTCGTTTAGTCACTGATAGAACTATACCCTTTTTCACTGCTGAGTCACCCCTTCTATGTAATGCGCTAAGTACATAAACTCTTCATTTAAAATGATACACATCGCAATAATATATTTACGATGTCGTTCAATCGTTTTTCTACTCACTCGTACTTTTTCTTCTAATTGTTTAATCGGAAGCCGTTTCTTCATAAACAAAAGTTCTCTTAGCTCCTCATCATCCATTAATGTCTTTGCAATAGAAATCGCTCCTAAACGAGCATCTATATGCTTTGGTGAATGATGAACTAATTCTTGAAAAGATAAGCCAAATTCCTGTAAACGACGATTATAAAGAAGAATTTCCTCTCTTCTTTTTAATGTTTCTTGCTCCTGTTCAAATGCCTGGATGGAATTCTGATCATCGAGAAATGAATCATCGCCCCCCTCTTCATTCCAAACAGACTCCAAAATCACTTCCTTATTCCTTGACTGACTTCTTAAATAATCAATCACTCGGCGCTTAATAATAACCTCAGCAAACGCAAGCAAAGACTTTCCTTTTTCACATGAATATTTATCAATTGCTTCATTGAAAGCAATCAGACCAATACTGTATTCATCATCTGATTCATGAATATATCGATTACAAACGCTTGAAACTGTTTTAGCAATAAAAGGCTTATAAGAATCGATCGTGTCATTTCGAAGCTTCGTGTCACCTTGTTGAATTTTGATGACGCACTCTTCTAATGAACGTTTTTTCTTCAATGCTGTAAATAAAAAACCTATCATGCGTACATCTCACTCCTTTTGACCATTAAACATAAGGTCAATATATTAATCTTAAGCGGAGCAGATGTGAATCACAGTTTCAAAAGTCCTATTTTCAAAACAAACTGATATTTCCATTATGAAACATAAGAAAGAATGCCCATTTTTCAGATTAGGTGTTTCCTCTTTATCCGAACTCCCTATAATAATACGAGATAGCAGATTTTTTTATGGGGATATTCGATTCAAAAAAAAATCCAGGCGCCATATCAGACACCTGAATTGTTATTTAGACTTCTTGTATTTGTTTGTCTTTTTTGTCCTGTTTGTCTTTTTTTCCGGATAATAGAAAAGCTCCAACTGCAATTCCAAGTAACACAGTCCAGAAAATCGACTTCCATACAATCGATTCTGGGAAGTGTTCATTAATGACTCCTAATGACGGATGAGCAAGTGTATGAACAGCCAGCTTTACGCCAACCCAACCTACAATCAAAAAGGCTGCTGTTTCAAGTGATGGTCGTTGATGCAATATTTTCACGAACGCATTAGCTGCAAATCGCATAATAATTAGGCCGATGATTCCACCTAAGAACATCACCGAAAACTGTCCGCCATCAATGCCGCCCACTTTGAACCATCCTGTTTCAGGAAGGGTTACTGCTAACGCTACAGCTGCAAGCATGGAGTCAATCGCAAAGGCAATATCTGCAAGCTCTACTTTTAAAACAGTCATCCAAAAGCCAGAAGTGGCTTTCGCTTTCGGCGCAACATCCAGCTCATTCCCATAATACTTTTTATAAATATTATGAAAAGCAATAAATAGTAAGTATAAGGCACCAACCGCTTGAATTTGCCATATATTAACCAAATATGTGATAAGAAACAAGCTGACAAAACGGAATATAAACGCTCCAAATAATCCATAAAATAACGCTTTTCGTTGTTGATCTTTTGGTAGATGTTTTACCATGACAGCCATAACAACTGCATTGTCTGCGGCAAGAAGTCCTTCAAGGGCAATTAATACGAGAAGAACCCAGCCGTATTCCAATAATAGTGATGCATCCATTTACTTTTCCCTCCAATAGTCAGTATGTCTTTCCCCCCTATCGGCATTCGGCAAAACAAAAAGACCTCTGCCGTAATAGGCAAAGGTCTTGCTGAACATGAAGTCATGTCAACAAAGCCGATGAATGTCTCCATCCATGTAATGACGACTTTGTTTTAGGGCGAACCCTAACGCTACTCCCCTTTGATTAAGGAAAAATCATATTTAATATATTAGTAGTATATGATATACCTTTCTATAACACAAGTATTTTTTAATTGATTGTGAAAAAACAGGGAAATTCTCCTTATTTATCCTTAAAATTCGATAATTTAAGTAATTGTCGATAGCTCTTTATAAAAGAAACCCAACTGATTTTCCTAGCGAAATACTGTTGAAAAAGCGAAAGGAAATGGGTATATTTACCCTCATACGGGTACCATTGAATTTCAGCGGACTTTTTCCCTGAATCATGTACAATTGCTTTTTCATGACAAAAAATACGAAGGCCACCTTCACCATGATAGCTGCCAATCCCACTCTGTTTCGCACCGCCAAACGGTAAATGAGGATTAGCAACTGAAACAAGCACATCATTAATATTAACAGCCCCTGTCACTAATTGCGCCGCAATCCGCTTTGCTCTATGTTCATCAGAGGTCCAAACGCTTGAATTTAAACCGTATGCACTATCATTTGCAAGCTGAACTACCTCTGCTTCTGTATCAAAAGGAATAACAGGCAGCAGGGGGCCAAAGGATTCTTCATTAATTACTTTCATCGTATGATTCACATTTGATAAAAGTGAAGGTTGGATAAAACACGTACCTTGCTCCCATTCGTCAGGTGCGGTCCCTATTTCAAGCTTTGCTCCTTTATCAAGAGCATCCCGAATATGATCGGCTACAATATCCAATTGGGCAGGGAATGTCATCGAACCAACATCATCATGCAGCGAATCTCCTTGTTTTAAGGAGGCTACTTTTTTCTTCAATAGCGTCAGAAATTGTTCGTAAATCGGACGTTCTATATAAAGTCGTTCAACGCTCATACATACTTGGCCGCTGTTTGTAAATGCTCCCCATAAAGCTGCATTTACAGCCCTCTCTATGTTAGCATCTTGAAAAACAATCATCGGGTCTTTCCCGCCTAGCTCAAGTGTCGTTGGAATCAATTGCTTTGCCGCCACTTCTGCAATAATCTTTCCTGTTCGCACAGAGCCTGTAAAGAAAATATAATCTGGCTTTTGTTCTGTAAGTGCCGCACCTAACTCTTTTCCACCATGAGCGAATTGAACAACACCTTCTGAAAAACCAGCTTCTACAAATAATTCTTCTATCATTTTACCAACTAGAGGAGTTACTTCGGAAGGCTTCGCAATGACTGTATTCCCCCCAACAAGGGCAGAAATCATAGGAGTTACCGCTAGTTGAAAAGGATAGTTCCACGGGGATATCACAAGTACAGTTCCCCTTGGCATATACTCCACATATGATGTTTTCCCGATTAATAATAAAGGTGTTTTCATTTTTCTTCGTTTAAATAACTTTTCAGCATGCTTTTCAACATACAGCATGGCATCAAGCGTTGGCATTAAATCTGCCACAAGTGCTTCTGTTTTGACCTTTCCTGTATCTTTCGAGATGATGTCAGCAAGCTTATCCATCTTGTCCACAATTAAAAGCCTTAACCGCCGAATATATTCAATTCTCTTCGAAATAGAAAGTGTTGACCACATATCAAAGGCCTTATGTGATTGTTCATATAGCTTAGGAATGGAGTCAAGCGACGTTTCCTCCAGCTCAGCAATCTTCTCACCAGTTGCTGGAGCATATACATTCCACTTCATTTGTTGCTGCACCATGTATCCCTCATCCTCGTCTGTCATCATTCATCTTAGCTCCATTATATAACTTTGTTCATATTATTAAAAAAATCAGCTATATCCGCTAAGCTTATTGTATAAAACATTTCACCTTCACGCTATTTCAAAGAAAAAAACCTCAAATTTCATTTTCCAAAGGAAGTTTGCCCCTTCTTGGCGAAAATATGATTTTAGAGGAATTTTTTTTACCATTACAGGCAGTTTTCCGTTACTATAGAGAAGGGCGATTTGGTCGCTCATATGTAAAATAGAGGTGAACGCACAGGTGAAAAGAATAATTAAAGCCTACGACTATCCAATTTTTATCGCTATTGTGCTACTCTGCTTATTCGGACTCGTTATGGTGTACAGTTCTAGCATGATTACAGCTGTAGGGCGTTACAACTACCCAATGGATTATTTTTATGACAAGCAAAAGATGGCACTAATCCTCTCTTTTGTAGCCATGATTGCGACGATGATTTTTCCTTATAAAGCTTATCAAAATAAAAAGTTTCTCATGTTTCTCATGTTTGGTATTGCAGGCTCATTAATCGCCGTCGATTTATTCGGTCATGCTTCAAGCGGGGCTCAAAGTTGGATTAGAATAGGATCTAGCTCGTTTCAACCAGCGGAATTCGCGAAGCTAGCGATGATTATTTATCTTGCCGCTATGTACGGAAAAAGACAAGATCGTATTAACAATATTGATAAAGCAGTCATCCCGCCGATTTTGTTTCTCATTGGGATTTGTTATTTGATTGCTGCCCAGCCCGATTATGGGTCAGCAGCCATTATCTTTTTCATTTCCTGTACAATCATTGTCTCTTCCGGAATGACGCTAAAGAGCTTAAGCAAACTTACAATTATCTTCCTGATTTTTGCGGGTATTTTCGCTCTAGTTGTACTTATTACAGGAAATTTATCGAATGTATTTTCCGATAATAAAATAGCTCGTTTCACAGGATTTATGGACCCTTTTGGTAAAGCTGGTGATGATGGATATCAGCTTGTTAACTCACTTCTTGCCATTGGATCGGGAGGATTAACAGGGGTAGGTCTAGGCGATAGTGTACAGAAATATGGATATCTTCCAGAGGCACATACCGATTTTATTTTGGCAATTATTTCTGAGGAATTAGGTATTTTTGGAGTAGGATTTGTATTGCTTACTCTTGGATTTATCGTGCTGCGTGGATTTATACTATCCGCTAAATGCAAGGATCCTTTTGGAAGTCTATTATTAATTGGAATTTCTTCAATGATCGGCATTCAAGTATTTATCAATGTTGGCGGAGTAATAGGCTTAATTCCAATTACAGGAATCACTTTGCCCTTTATTAGTTATGGAGGAACTTCATTGCTGCTCATGATGATTTCAATGGGAATCTTTCAAAATATCATTATGCGTATGAATCTACTCGAAGAAAAAGAAAATAGCACTCCAAAGATTGTGGAGGAGATACATAACAGCCAGTAAACACTTACTGGCTGTTACTTTTTATGATAGACTAACAGCGCAAACCTGCAACTTCAAACGAGAAAAGAATTGTTTCCTAAATAACTATGTTATACACTCACTAATACTTTGGGTGTTTTTTCTGGTTTGCCAAGATAATAGCCTTGAGCCAGTTCAATACCAATATCACGACAAAATTCAAGCTCTTCTTTTCGCTCAACCCCTTCAGCAAGCGACGTTATCCCAAGTTCTTTAGAAATATTAACTAGTTCAATTAATCTCTTTTGTTTAGTTAGGTCTTGATGGCAGTTCATGATATGTGCTCGATCAATCTTCACATAATCTGGAACAAGCTGCATTAGCACTTCTAATGTCGAATGACCACTTCCGAAATCATCTAGCGCTACTTTAATCCCTTCCTGTTTATATACACTAAAAATTGTTTTTAAATGATCTATGTCTACGATTTCCTCTGTTTCAACAACCTCAAATACGATATCTTCTGGTCGTACATGATGGCGCTCAATGTGTTGGATAATACTTTTTACACTGAATGCTGGATTATAAATGGTTGAAGGTAAGAAATTGATAAAACTTTTAATTCCATGAGGGATAACACCCATTCGAGATTGGATGGCTGTTTTCCTTGCTTTCATATCTAATAGATAATGCAGTCCTGTAGCTTGGGCAGCTTCAAACAACCGGCCAGGTGAAACTCTAGCTAAAGGATCTCGTAATAAAGCTTCAAAGGCAATGATTTCATTACTGTACAACGAAACAATAGGCTGAAAGAAGCTGATAAATTCCGTCTGACGAATAATTTGAATCATGTCATGTTCTTTTATATTTTGTAATAATTGATGAAGCGAGTACATAATAGACGGCTGACATATTGCTTGAACTAGATTCCCTTCTATGTGATCGCATCTATCTAATTTTGAAAGGATTGTTTGTACTTGTTCCATCACGCCCTCTTTGGAACGATAAGAGAGATACAATCCGCCATTTGCCTTAATAGCTTCTGGATACATATTTTCCATGTCATCCATCCCATGAAGAAATAAATATCCTTCCTCTCTAAAAACAAACATTAAGTCACATGAACTACAACACATCTTGTCCATTATAAAGGCCCCCGTATATAACTGCTCTACCTATTATTAATTGTACATGCAGAATCGTATAAAAACCATAAAAACAACGACTTTATAACTATTTTCCATCAAATAATTAACTATGGTATGTCCTGTCCTATGATTTTAGACCTAAATAAATAAAAAATCAATAGCATTTGTAATCAACGCCAACAAAAAATAGCTCATGCAAACTGCTATACATGAGCTTTAAATTAAACACTTATTTTATCCCACTCTTAACGGGCAGTAAGACCCCCACTGATGGAAGGTTCACTTTATATCCATTGGATTATACAATTCTATATCTGGATTCTTATCCTCGAACCAACGTAGAGCGAAATCATTTTCGAATAGAAATACATACTTGTCATATCGATCCTTCACAAGAATGCTTCGTGAGCTATGTAGATTTTCATCTACTTTATCTGCCTCTACCCAACGAGTCACCTTACTGCCAATTCGCTCCATCAACACTTCGACGTTGTATTCATTTCTCATTCGATGCTCAAATACTTCAAATTGAAGCTGTCCGACTGCACCTAATAGATACTCTTCCATTCGTACGGTCTTAAACAACTGAATAGCCCCTTCTTGAACAAGCTGATGAATGCCTTTATGAAAATGCTTTTGCTTCATGACATTTTTAGCCGTAACCCGAACAAATAGCTCTGGCGTAAATTGAGGTAAACGTTCAAACTGATACATCTCTTTGCTCGTTGTAATCGTATCCCCAATTTGATAGTTCCCTGTATCATACAGCCCGATAATATCTCCGCTAACCGCTTCATTTACCGTATTTCGGTCATCAGCTAAAAATTGTGTAGAAGAAGACAGATTAATTGGTTTACCCGTACGACTTAAGTTTACACTCATACCACGCTCAAATTTCCCAGAGCAAATACGTAAAAAGGCAATTCGATCTCGATGCTTCGGATTCATATTCGCTTGAATTTTAAAGATAAAACCTGAGAAATCTTCGCTTTCTGGATCCACTTCCCCACTCGTTGACATTCTCGCTTGCGGTGCTGGAGCGAACTGTAAATACGCATCTAAAAACGTTTGTACACCAAATGTCGTTAACGCACTTCCGAAGAACACAGGACTCAATGTACCATTAGCGATTTTCTCCTCTGAGAATTGATTTCCCGCTTCACTTAATAACATAATTTCCTCTAATGTTTGTTCATAAAGAGGAGATTCCTGTAATTCATGTTCGATTTCTAACTCGCCTTCTTCATTTAAAGGAAGGAAACGATTAGTTTCATCTTCACTTTTAAATTGCTCAATCCGATTGTTAAATCGATCGTAGATACCTACAAAATCTTTCCCCATCCCAATCGGCCAATTCATTGGATATGTTTCAATGCCTAGTACTTCCTCCAGCTCTGCGAGTAATTCTAGAGGTTCCTTTCCTTGACGGTCCATTTTATTAATGAAGGTAAAAATCGGAATTCCGCGCATTCGGCAAACTTTAAATAGCTTCATCGTTTGGTCCTCAATCCCTTTTGCTGAATCGACAACCATGACAGCACTATCTACAGCCATCAATGTACGGTACGTATCTTCACTGAAATCTTGGTGACCAGGTGTGTCTAAGATGTTCACACGAAAATCATTGTAATCAAATTGCATAACCGATGATGTAACGGAAATTCCGCGCTGCTTTTCAATCTCCATCCAGTCACTTGTCGCATACTTCCCTGTTTTTCGTGCTTTAACAGTACCAGCGTCACGAATCGCACCACCGAATAATAGTAATTTTTCTGTTAATGTCGTTTTCCCGGCATCCGGGTGAGAAATAATAGCAAAGGTTCTTCTTGATTGAACCTGATCATGTAAAGTTGGCATAATTTTTTCCTTTCGTTCATCAAAGTTTTACATTTCATGTATAGTATGATGTTACATTTCATCTTTATAGAATAGAGCCTTAAAATCGTACGGTAAACAATTGATTGTACAACTGTTATCTTAACTATGCACAATAGCCTGTTCAACCTTTCCATTTTAACATGAGCGAAAAAAAGATGTACACCTAAAATGCATTTTGCCAAAAAAAGAGTTTCAAATGTCGACAAGCACATATTTTTCAATCCTGTATACAATAAAAGAAAAATTTCTTCTACTTATATATTAAAGTCTTACTCTTTACTAAATTTAAAATAAATGGAATTTTTTAGATATTAAATCGTTTATTTGTTGTTATTTCGAATATTTTAGTTTATAATTCAATATAATAGGTTTTACCATTTAATCAAAAAATTCACATATTATCAAACATCTTCTGAAAGAAGATTGAAGGTTTTTGCTAATGTGTGAATGCCTATTTTTCTATAATTAAGAAAAAAAGTGTCACCATTAATCTTTTGTTAATGTTTAGGAGGATTTATCGTATGACAGTATCAGGTAAAGTAAAATGGTTTAACAGCGAAAAAGGATTTGGATTCATCGAAGTGCCAGGCGAAAACGATGTATTCGTACACTTCTCTGCTATTCAAGGTGAAGGCTTCAAAACATTAGATGAAGGCCAAGAAGTTGAATTCGAAATCGAAGAAGGCAACCGCGGACCTCAAGCTAAAAACGTTGTGAAATTATAATTTAAATTAAACATTATATGAAACAAACACTTAAAGAGGGATACAGCTCTATATGAGCCGTATCCCTCTTCTTACTTTATGCCGTTAATGCTCGTCTCAACTGCTTTCGAGCTCGATATAAGTTTACTTTTACCGTCGTCGGCTTCATATGCAAAACGTCCGCGATCTCTGTTTCCTTCAACCCGCCATTCACCTTCAATAATAATACTTCACGTTGCTTATCGGCCAATTTCATTACTTGCCTGCATAAATCTTCCTTTAAACAACTTAATTCTATTTCACATTCAACAATTATATGGCAGCCCATCCCCTCCATTAATTCTTGCTGAAAAACCTGACAAATCCGCTTTTGTTTCCGGCAAAAATCAATCGCTGTTCTTGTCGCCACCGTCGATAACCAAGCACCCACCTTATCCATATCGACAATCGTATCTTTTTTATAATAAGCCTTAATAAACGTCTCCTGCGTAATATCATGAGCTAAATGAGGGCATTTAATAATCGCTAAAGTAAGGTAATAGAGCCGCTTATAAAACTTTTTATAGGTGGAAGTAAAACTACATTCCTCCGATACTTTCCCCTCGCTCATTCTCTCTCTCCCCTCATTGGTTAAAATGCTCTTTAATAAAAGCAGGTGCGTATTCATTCGATAGTCCCTTAATATCTATTTCATTACTTTCTTTATAATAAACGGCAACAATATAGCTTTCACCTGTATTGGACACTAGCGTATTTAATACCGCTTCCTTTTGATTGCCATTTGTTATTTTTAATGCATTCTTATCTGGTACAAACCTCTCATTATAGTAATCTACCTGCGAATCATATGGCTGCACGAGCATATAATCGATTTCCTCCGGAAGAATCCGTACGTCATTGTCTTTCCCTGTTTTCTTCATCCATTCCGTAAAATGTTGCATAGAAGCTTTCCATGATAGATGAATAAAACGATTTTTTTCTAACACAATCGAAATATCTGCATACTCGCCAGTTGGATTTAGCATTTCTTCATAACTCTGATTGGAAAGATCCGTTTGTATCGCTTGAATCGCTTCTGTAATTTCCTTTGAACCACGCAGCTCAATTGATTTATCTAAATAACTATTAGCAGAAATAGAAATTCGATACACATCCTTTGGAGATGTCGTTAATAAAGAATAAGCTTTTTTCTTATATTCCTCAGATTCATAGATGTTTTTTAAATAAGAAGAGAAAGCTTTATAATTTTGCAAATAATATTCACGCACTACTTTTTTTCCATTCGTTAACTCGTACTTTAAAGAAATAGATTGGTAACGACGATCCGATGCTAACATTTCGCTCTTGCCATGCTCGAGAATTTGCTCATGTAAATTTTGGAGCACCTTCAGATTACGCTCTTCTTTTAAGGCAACGTATGCACTATTTATCTCATCACTGTAACTCCCGAGTTCCTTTCGAATATAGACTTTTTCAACCTGTGCTAAATTAGGAATATTCGTTTCAAAGCCTAGCGGGTCAAGCTTGATTAAGCCGACACCTATACATACTGCTATCGTAAAGTATCCGAATCCTGTAAATGCGAGTTGAATTCGCCACGTTTTCTGCAGTACCATTTCTGCTATTACATAGCCAGCCAATGCCCCGATTATTAAACCACCTAAGAGCCATCCTATACGTTCCGTCGTACCATGAAAGTACACACTGCTTAGTAACATTGCACATGTTGTTAGCCCATATTTAAATACCGGTTTCATAATCGGAAACACAAAGGCATGTGACACATACTCAAGTTTTCTTTTTTGATATAAAAGCAGTGAAACAAAAAACAAACTACTTGCTACAAGGATATATATATAAATATCAATTGAATGCAGCTTCTCCCCGCCTAAATGAGTTGCTTTAACGAGCGGTGATAATCGCTCAACAACTGAATTCGTATAATAGCTTTCCGAAAATCCCAATAATAAAAACTGAATATTAGCACCTAGGAGAATAACTAAACCAACAGGAAGAAGTAACGTAATATACGTTAACACAGCCTGCAAAGCCGATAATCCCGTAATCATCCCGATAAAAACAGCCACTGAAAAAATGAGCACTTCAATCGAAAAAGTGACAGTTGCCCATACTCCGATATCCTTTAACGTAAATAGCCCGCTTACATCTATCGTCCAATAAAAAACAAATAAAATAAATGCGGTTACTATAATCGGGACGAGTAGAAAAACAAGACCAGCAGCAAGATGATGACCATAAATTTGCTTTCTTGATATAGGCAAGCTATGAATAAAGTCAGACATTTGTTTCACTTGTAAAAAGCGAAACAAAAAGACAGCAACTAACACAGGAGCAACGACCATTAACGCATATTGAATCGTACTATGAATAGCAAATAAATTTTTTACTTGTCCATAATAATCTGTTCGTTCTCCTACGATTGAGATACAGAGCTCCAGCGGCAAAGCAAACAGTAACCCTAGTATAGATAGAATGGAAATCCAGCCGGAGCCTCTAAACATATACTTCCACAGTTCTTGATTAATCGAGGACATTTTGGATGGCATACCCAACATCCCCCATTTCATAGATAAAAATTTCTTCTAACGTCAGCGGCAACATATCGAAAATATCCGGCTGATACAAATGAAAATGATCCGTAATTCCTTCTTCATTTCCTTTTATAATGCAAATCACGACGCTGCCTCGTTTTTCTTTATGTAAAATATGCAAACCGCGATACAACCCGGTTGGAATTTTATCTTTAAAAGCAAATTGAACTTTATGTACATCAGCTTTCAAATCATCCAATTCCTTCTCAAGAATAATTCTCCCTTGATGTAAAATTGCCACATGGTCTGCTAAATCTTCAATTTCACGTAAATTATGCGAAGAGATGACAATCGTCATTTCACGCTCCGCTACATCTTGAATCAAAAGCTGTCTGACATTTTGACGCATAACTGGATCTAACCCATCAAATGGTTCATCTAAAATTAACACATCGGGCATTGTTGATAACGCTAACCAAAAAGCGACTTGCCGTTGCATCCCTTTTGACAGACGATGGATTTTACTATGTATAGGAAGTTGAAATACTTCTTGCAATTGAGTAAAACGCGCTTCGTTCCAGTCACTGTACATCCGGCTATAAAAGTGAGCCATCTGTAAAATCGTATAATTAGAAAGAAAATAAGGTGTATCAGGGATAAACACACAACGATTCTTTAACTGTGTGTTTTCAAACACAGGCTGCTGATCAATCTGAATATCTCCTGCATCCTGCTCCAGAATACCCGCTAGCATTTTTAAGAACGTTGTTTTTCCAGCCCCGTTTGAGCCAAGCAATCCAAAAATTGACCCTGTTGCAATTGCTATATTTAAATCATGAACCGCTTCCTTCTTTTCATACAACTTTGTCACTTGTTTACATTCAATCATGATGATCCCCCCTTATTCCAGCCCGTGTTTGCTCAATAATTTGATAAATTTCTTCGATATCGATACCTAAATAAAGAGCCTCACTCACAATCTTAGCAAGCTCTGCCTTAAGCTTCTGTTCCTTTGCTGTATCTCTCACCCTATTCGCTGATGAAACAAAGCTTCCCTTCCCAGGAAGCGTATAAATGAACCCTTCCATCTCCAACTGTCTAAATGCTTTTTGAATCGTATTGGGATTGATTGTTAATTGTTGAGCTAACGTTCTAACTGAAGGCAACCGTTCATTTTCCTTCAGCACTTCTGTGATGATTAGCTCTTTTAACTTATCCATCAACTGTTCGTAAATTGGCTTTCTGCTGCGAACATCTAACTCGAACATCATCCCTCTCCTCACTGTACCAAGTGTACTACTTAACATAGTACACATTGATTATAAACAGCCTTTTCCAGTAAATCAACCTCCTTTTATGGAAACAGCTGTTAAAAAACTCTCCTTAAACATCAAAAAAGCAATCTGCCCCTTATCTAGGGGAGATCGCTTTTTAAATTTAGTAACATTGAAAAGAACGAATTTCATCGGCATCAATGCCGAAATACGACCAGCGCTGACTACTTTCTCTCCAACGGTATCCTGCAACAGAATTTCTGCCAACATATGTTGGATAAAACCAGAATGAGCGTCTATTCCTCAGCCAGACATACGTATATCGGTATAAACAACCACGCATAGAAGGAGCATCTATAGCCTGCGTTGATACTTGTGAAAGCTGCGGCACAAATGCAGGCGGAGGGGTTGTTGGCGGTCCGCCGCCTTGTGCAGGACCACCATATTGGCCGCCTCCATATGGTGGAGGGCCCGGTGGTGGACCATATCCTCCTTGGGGTGGGCGTGGTGGCGGGTTGGGCGGACGGAATGAATCTTCTGCTATTGGTTGAGTATATGGATTATAGTCATACGATATTAGTGGATACATATAAGGCTGTTGTTCATGATATGGATTATATGGATACATTTCTTCACCTCATCATTCAGCTTCCTTTTATCCATATGTATTTCCCAAAATATAGTGCCTGCCTTAATTAATTTATCGGCAAGAAGTACATGTTGAATCAAGGGCTTTGACTTACAGTTAAGTCTGCTGACATAAGTTATATTTTTACATATGTTTGACGACTTGAAGACAATTCGTTATAGTACCTCTATAACATGTAATCAAAAAATGAGGGATTCCTATGCTGGAATTATTAATAGGATTTGATTATCAAACGATTCAACAGGCTTTATGGGCCGGCTATATTATGACATTAGTCTTTCCTCTTGCTGCTGTTTATTTTTTAAACACACAGAGCACAAAATTAAATCATAAACATCAAGCTTTAATTCAAGCCAAACACGCTCAAACCCCGATTAATTTTGATAGATATTTTGACTACCGTATGTTTCAAGGCTTTTTTACAAAAGTTCGACAAAGAAGCGCACCGGATGATTCAGATAAAACAAACCTTCTTCACATTGTTTAATACAAAAACAATTTGAGGAGGAAAACAATTGAAAAAAATTATGATAGCTGTAATCTTTACATCACTGCTTTCAGGATGCTCACTCACTGACAATAACGACGGAATGTTTCATACATTCTTGGTGAATCCAATCATATCTCTTTTAGATTTTAATGCGACTTTATTTCATGGTAACTACGGGTGGAGCATTATACTCATGACAGTAATAATCCGTCTCTTAATTATGCCGCTTACCGCGAAACAGTATAAAACTCAACAGGCGATGAAAGGTAAGATGGACGCCCTAAAACCTGAAATGACGACGCTTCAAGAGAAGATAAAATCAACAACAGATGCGACAAAAAAAGCAGAACTACAACGAGAAATGATGCAGCTCTATCAAAAGCACGGCGTAAACCCTTTAAATATGGGATGCTTGCCGATGCTTATTCAAATGCCGATTCTAATGGGCGTTTATTACGCGATTAAAAGCTCTCACGAAATCGCGACACATAGCTTTCTTTGGTTTAACCTTGGTCAAGCTAATATTATTATGGCGCTTATTGCGGGTGTTATTTATTACTTGCAATTCAAATTTTCTTTACATCAAATGCCTACAGAACAGCAGCAACAAATGAAATTCATGGGATTGCTTTCTCCCATTATGATTCTATTTATTTCATTCTCTGCTCCAGCCGCTCTCCCTCTATACTGGTCAGTCGGCGGACTTTTCTTAATTGGGCAATCTATGTTGTTCAATCGAATCTATAAAAAACAGCCTGCAAACCAATCGACTGAAACAACGTTGGAAAAAAGCTAGGCACTGTAAAAAAGATGATTCCTATGCGGAGTCATCTTTTTTAGATTTCAATGATAACTTTCCTCAATCAAAAAAGAATAGCTCCTTCGCTATTCCAACATATTTCCCGTTCTTTTCTTAATCCATCCATTGCACGTCCATCAAAACATGAACTATTGGAAGCAAAAGTTATTACACCCTTTTCTTTTATCCTTTCACTTAACCATTTAAATGCTCGAATATAAGTCTTAGAATTTAACTTATGCCATTGCATAAAACTTTTTTTCGGCACCTTTCTTAGCTTATTAACCATCGAATTTGATTTTACGATAATAAACGTAGTTGACTTTATTTCCAAACTGGATATCATTAGTCACTTCTTATAAAAAAGAAACTTGTTCGGATGTAAAGAACCTATTAAAATTATTGCGCCGCACGCATAAAAGACACCAGCAATCCCAAATACAGAGGACAATGATCCCAATGAAAGGGGACCTACAACTTGGGTCAATTTATTAAATGTTAAACGAAGACCCAACCCTTCTGCTACACGCTCTTTAGGCAAAGCAATAATTGTTGCAAATATAGATAATGGCTGACAAATTCCAGTACAAAAACCGAGAATGATTGATAAAATGCTCAGCCAGAGTATATGATTGGACAATGGATTCAACATGTACATGATACCGGAAACCAAAATTGAAGTAGTAATGATTACATCACGATCCACACGCTTGGAAACCCATGGCAAAAAGCTTCGGATAAACATTCCTGCTCCCGCATTCAGCGCAATGATTCCGCCAATCGCTGAAGGGGATAAACCATTTTCTGCAGCAAACAAAGGAAAAAAGGCAATATACGTATCTTTTGCTAACAGCCCGACTGAACTGACCAGCACCGCTCTTTTTAAATCAGGAATGCGAAGTAACTGAAATGAGTTCTTTTCATTCTTTTTCTCTTGTATCGGCATCGCTTTTTTCTCTGAAAAAAATAAAGACAATAGCAGTGGTCCGGCTAACGCGAAACTTAATGTTAAAAAAGCGGTACTATATCCTATTAAGTCGGTTAAAAAACCAGAAAAGAGTGGACCGAAAAAACTGCCCGCAGCTATAGCAATACTAAATACGGAAATATAATATTCACGCAATTTACTCTTTGGAAATTGACCAGAATATGCTTGCATCGACAAGACGAATACGAGTTGAGCGAAACCTGAAAAGATTTGTGAAATATATACTCCTACTAAATTATGAAATATGCTTAAAATAAGCATCGATAAAATACCAAATATAACACCTGCAATCAGTGGTCCTTTAACTCCAATCCGGTCAATCATTCTTCCTGATTGAATAGATAAGAATAATGGAAAAAAAGAAAATAATGCAACAATGAGTCCAATTTCAGCATGACTTGCACCGAGTTCATCTGCATACAAAGGAAGAAGCGGTCTGCTTCCGGCAATGCTAACCATAAACAACGTCGTAGATATAAAAACGAGATTTTTATTTATTTTTCTCCTTTTTGTCACATAAGCACACCCATTCCTTTTGATCATACTGGAAAAAGGGAAAAGCAGACGACTCCTAAGGAATTCGTCTGCCTATTTTATCATGACGAACAAGTTCTAATTCTTCACTGAATTCATCTCTCGAACTACATATTTTAATTTTCTCTTTTTTAAAAGTGAAGTCTTTTGATAAATCGTAATAAATTGATCTAATTTCTGACTGTAACATATAGTGTCAGGGCTATTTAATCCAGTTTTTTCTGCAATCTGGATTAATTCTTTTCTTAATTGATAGATTTTATGTTCTAATTTATCATCCTTTATTAAAATCATTATGGTTTCATCACATATTCTATAAACCACCTTGAGATTTCCTTCGCTACTACTGTGCTTTTTCTTTCTATCCGGTCAAACATCACACTCGTTACCATGGCTTCTGTGATAATTTCTCCGTCTTCATTAATAATGTTTTGTTCAAGTACGAAGCTCGTGCTTCCCAACCGAGCAGTACAGGTTTTAATCCATAAGCGTTCCCCTAATCTTGCTTCTTTACGAAATAAAACATCCAGCTTTAATACCGCTGTTCCTAAGTCTTGTTTCTTCAAATCTTGTTTTGAAGCTCCTGCTTCTTGATACCAATGTTTTCGGCCCTTTTCTAGATAGGAAACATATACACAATTATTGACATGATCCATACTATCTATGTCTTCTTCTACGATCCATTCTATTATCGTCTCCATACAGCACCGACTTTCTAAATAAGATAGACTTTGTAGTTTATCTTATACCATTACGTAACAGATCTCGGGCGATTGTCCAGCGATGGACTTCCGAAGCTCCCTCTAGGATACGGATGACACGAATATATCGATACATAAATTCAAGCGGCATTTCTTTGGCTAAGCCCATTCCTCCATGCATTTGAATAGCTTGATCAGCTACTCTTTGAGCCATTTCAGTACCAAATACTTTTAACATAGCTGCTTCACGACGGATATCTTTGGCCCCTTGATCCATCTTCCATGCAGCATGATATGCCATAAGACGTGTTGCATGAATATCAGTCGCTGCATCTGCAATCCACCATTGAATAGACTGACGGTCAGCTAAGTATTGGCCAAATGTTTTTCTTTGATTCGCATATTCTATCATCATCTCTAGCATTCGCTCTGACATTCCAACTGAACGCTGGGCAAGCTCTAAACGCCGAACCCCTAGACGATTCGCCATAGGAACAAAACCTTGTCCAACTTCACCTAAAACTTGACTTTCATCTAATTCTACATCTTCGTAAATAAGTTCATATGGATGTTGATAACTAATAGTTGGTATACCTTTAGAAATCGTTAATCCTGGTGTGTTTTTATCTACTAAAAAAGCTGTGATTCCCCCTCGCTGTCTCTTTTCTGGATCCGTAACAGCCATCGTTATAATAAAATCTGCCTTATCGGCATGACTAATCCAAATTTTTGTGCCATTTAATACCCACTTGTCTCCTTTTTTCACAGCGGTTGTTTGCATAGCGCCAATATCGGAGCCTGCATTTGGTTCACTAATTGCGATAGCCGATCTCTTTTCTCCTCGAATGTACGGTAATAGATAACGCTCTTTTTGTTGCTCTGTACAGCAAGCAGCTAAAAAGTGAGCATTCGGTGCATCTGGAGGTAAAGTAAAAGGAACTATGGTTTTAGATAACTCCTCCATCACAACAGCCTTAGCTAAAAACCCTAAATTTGTCCCACCATATTCCTCTGGAATATCTAATCCCCATAATCCCAATTCCTTTGTTTTCCTAAGCAAATTTTCCTCTATCTCAGGAGGAAGTAACGGCGAATTGTCTAAACCTCGATTAGCTTCGTTCTCTATTACTAAATGTTCTAATGGCATTAATTCTTTTTTTACAAAGTTACGAACTAACTTCTGTAGCATTTCTATTTCATCAGGTAATGTAAAATCCATTTCCTCTCACTCCTTATTTATATGATTAAAGTATATAAACTACTAAAATATTACGTTAATAGAAAAATTGTCTTTATCTGAGAACAATCAAACCTTAACTTGTTATTTGAACACGCTTACAAATAATAATGAAATATGGATTTTTAAACATTAAGTTGGTGTAGACTGACTATTTTCCATTTGTTGTGTTATTGGTTCCGAATTATCTACCGGCACAGTATTAGGAATATAATTCAATGCAAAACCAAATAATCCAGCAAAGGTACTCAAAATAAACGTAGGCTTTCCAAAAGTATCTGCACTGAAAATGATAAGATCCCCATTAAGTAAAAGAAGGCCTACCATTTGTCCAATAACTAGCAAGGAACCGCTTAACAAAAATAATACGCAGCTAACCTTAAATAAAAATTGAAAAGTTTTTCTCATCATTTCACCTCTCTTATTAATGTATTGGGAGAGGTAATACTCCCATTCCAATTAACCATCCAATGATAAAAATTGGGACCACGTAATAAGCAATTAACGGAACAAACATCTTTTTCGGGTCGGCACCCGCTAACCCAGCAGAAATAAATATTGAACCAGAAGCAGGTGGTGAAGAACCTTCTGTACTTGCGAATACAAGGATGCAGATGACCGCGGCAACTGGATGGACTCCTACTGAAATAAGCGCAGAGAAAGAAATCATTCCCACTGCAGTTAAAGTGGCAGTAGAAGATAGGGGGCCTGCTACTAAAACAACTAATACCCCTATAATCGCGACCATTAACCATTTTGATATAGAAAGCGTTTCCATTAAGGTTGTTAAATCTTCAGCCAATCCTAAATTACTTAGAACTTCTCCTGCAGCAAAGGCAAATAATAAAATAGCACCAATATAAGCGAAACGAGGAATGGCATTGTTTAAAAATTTAGACCAATCCGTTGAACTTTTTGGCAGCTTTGTCCAACCTACTATTAATCCGATAAATATGATTAAAATAGGAATCCACGTGATTAATGATATACTCCCTATCGCTTCCTCCCCTATATTTGGGTTGGCTGCTAGCATTTCTGAAACAGGTCCAATGGTAATAATCATTGGAATAAGAGCTCCTAGAAAAATAAACAAAGATTTCCAACCGGCTCGTAATGAATGGCTTAATGGTTGAACAAATTCAGGTGAAACTGCCTTAATTTTGTGTTTTCGTACAAGATACATAATTAAAATTATTCTATATAGCACTTGATAGGCTCCTGCTACGAACAAGGCTACATATATGTTAACTTCTGAAACCAAGGCAGCAACAGGTGCAAAACCTAACATGATAAACATAGAACTCGAAGGTGGAAGAGCTGTTCCCAATCCCCCATTTCCAGCTACTACTGTAGCGGCTAATTCACGACTCCAATTTGTCTTCACCATCCATGGAGCTGTAAAAGCCCCTGTAGCCGCGGTATTAGCTGAACCTGATCCGGCTAAGGTACCCATTGCAGCTGAGGCTATTGTATCTATATAGGCAGCTCCGCCAGGAAGACGTCCAAATATAGAATTAAGAATGAGTAGCATCCCACTTAGCACTTCTGTCCTGTCAATTAAATAAGACATAAACACAAATGCCAATGCTGCATACATTACTTCATATGTGGCGGCATACACCAATCCATCCCATATTAACTGTGGAGCCTGGGTCCCACCAAACAACGCAGTCCCTATAAAACCAAAAAACATCGCTTCTCCAATATTTCTTTTCAGAAAGACATTCCAAAAGATGATAATTCCTATAAAAACTAGTAATGCTAAAACAGCATTTCCCATCACTGCACCCCCTCTTTTTTAGAAGCATATATATTTCTCTATTATCTTTGCAGTTTTCTTTTATGGTTATAGCTTTTTATGCGATGCTTACTACTCGAAAAATTTTTATTATACTAGTTTTATATTGAATCAAGCTTCTAAAACAATGCTATCTCCCTTGGAATTTTGGTTTTCTTTTTTCAGAAAATGCTAGCACGCCTTCTTTATGATCCTCTGTTTCTTTGATAATAGCAAAGTGAGAGGAAATGAGATCTAACGATGATTCTAAGTCCATTTTTAGTGACTGTTTAACGGCCCTTTTAGTCATTCGAATTGCTACTTGAGGGCCGGATGCAATTTGTTTGGCCAACTCTAATGTTCTTTCCATAAATTCTTCTCGTGGATATACTTGGTTTACCAATCCTAATCGCAGAGCCTCTTCTGCATCGATAAAGTTACCGGTCCATAAGAGCTCCAGTGCCTTTGCCTCTCCTACTAATCTAGGCAAATAATATGCTCCACCATCTCCGGGAACAAGCCCTACCTTTACATATCCTTCACTTACTCTAGCTGTATCTGCCATTGTCCTGATATCCGCCATAAGAGCCATATCCAATCCTGCTCCTACTGCTGGACCATTAATTGCCGCAATCACAGGCTTATCCATTTTTTTCAGAGTCAATGGAACACGATGAATAAATTTCCAAAGTCTATGTTTATGATCTAAGGGAGAGTCTTTCCCCTCATTCATTGTTTTTACATCACCTCCGGAACAAAAGGCATCTCCAGCACCAGTAATAACTATTACATGTACGTCATCATTTTGCTGTGCCTGTTCTAAAGATTCAACCCACGCTTCAATCATTTCAGTGTTAAACGCATTCTTCTTTTCCGGTCTATTCAAGGTGATAATTTGAACATGGTCTTCTATTTGATTTATTATTGTTGACGTCATAATTCTCCCTTCACATCCCTCTTACAGATTATATTTATTCTTTCGCGAGCCTTTATTGAATAACCTGTTTTTTACGTAAGTCACTAAGTTGTTCTTCATTTAAGTTCACATACTCCATTAGCACTTTATCTGTATGCTGGCCTAATAAAGGTGCAGGTACCACTTCATCTAATGGAGAGTCGGATAATCGTATAGGAGAACCCGGAACCTTTATTTTCCCTTTTTCTGGATGATCAATCTCAACAATCATCTTTCTGGCTATTAAATGTGGATCATCAGCCACTTCTGCAATAGATAAGACGGGTGCAGATGGAATACGCGCTTCATAGAAACCTTCCACTATGTCCCACTTCTTCTTGTCGGCTAACCAATCCGTTAATATCTTATCAATAACCTCTACATTCTTAGCACGATCTACATTCGTTCGAAAACGTGAATCCTCCAGCAAATCTGCTCGACCAATATGATTCGCCAATGATTCCCAGTGTCGTTGAGCATCACAAAAGATAGCAATATAACCATCCTTCACTGGATATACATTATAAGGTGCAATGGCTAATCCGCTATGACGGTTCCCAGTTCGCTCTGGTAACGTACCCTCGCTTCTATAGAAGCCTCCCAATGGTGAAGCTAAAACAGGATACATCGTATCATGCATAGCTACTTCTACTAATTGTCCTTTGCCCGTTTTTTCTCGTTGATAAAGAGCTGTAGTAATTCCACCGAATAAATGAATAGCACCCATTATATCCGAAAAGGCAGGTCCAGCTTTTACTGGTGGTCCATCTGGAAATCCTGTGCTGCTCATCACACCACTTATTGCCTGAATAGTGATGTCCATAGCAGGCCAATCTGCATAAGGACCTTCTAATCCGTACCCTTTACCAGTTGCATAAATCAGACGTGGATTAACCTCTTTCAGCGTTTCATAACCGAGCCCTAATCGATCCATCACACCTCTAGCATAATTCTCTAATACTACATCTGCTTTTTTGACTAAATCCAAAAAAAGCTCTTTCCCCTCCTCTGTTTTTAAATTCAATGTAATCCCTAATTTATTGGAGTTAAACATTAAAAACTCATGGCAATCTTTTCTTCTTTTCCGTAGAGATTCACCATCCATTGGTTCCACTTTAACTACCTTAGCTCCTTGATAAGCTAACATTAAGGAACAGTATGGACCATTATATATTTGTCCTAGATCTAACACTAGTAAGCCTTCTAACGCTTGACTCATTATTTCTCCCTCCCTTTATGTGGTATTACGAATAAAATCCAATTCTCCGTTATAAAATAATTCATTTATTGTTACAAAGGATTTGTTTCATCTATTTTCAAGAGTTCGTACTACAAAACTAGAAATCTCTCTTCTTAATGTAAAATAGAACCCTAATTTAACCGCTTACATAATCAAATGTAATTTACCTTATAATCTTCAATGACACATCACAACACTATCTATGAACTGATAACTGTTAGTTATTTACTTCATCAACATTCAAGCAAATCCCCCCTTCAATCAATAAAAATACTATTACATTTTTAGTATTTTTATTTGAAACACTTTCAGTGTTGGATATAAAAAATGAGTGTATACTTTTTGTCTGCTTTAAACATTTGGTAATTATTACTATAAATGATTTTTGTGCTATAATACCAATACTTCCTATTTATAGAACCATAACCTCAAGCTATGAATCTTTAAGAAATACTTTGGAGGTAAAAATGATGGATACTCGTTTATTAAAGTACTTTGAATCAATAGCTCGGAATAAAAACATAACTAGAGCTGCATCGGAGCTACATATCTCTCAACCATCTCTCAGTAAACAAATGAAAATGTTTGAGCAAGAACTAGATTGTAAGTTGTTTAAAAGAAATACAAGAGAAATTACTTTAACAGATGCAGGAAAAGTATTATATAAGCATTCAGTGCAGATTCTACAACAACTGAAAAATGCCACTAAAGAAATGGAAGATGTTAAGAATGTAGGTTTAGGTGAAATTAGCATCGGAGCTTATGTAACTAGTATCCCATGGTTATGTGAAATAATTCCTGAGTTTAAAAGGAGATACCCACATATCCCTATTAAAATTAAGGAAATGGGAGCAGAGGAAATTGCGGAGTCATTAAAGCAATATGATGTGCATATTGGAATCACTTCCAATTGCCAAGATACAGATGTATTAAAGTTTACTCCTGTTTTTGAAGAGCCTTTAGTATTAATTACTCCGCTACATCATCATTTAAGCAATAGAGAAGAAATTAGTTTTACTGATTTAGACGGAGAGCCTCTGATTTTTTTCCCGAGCAATTATCATACACGCCAAATTACAATGGCTGCTTTCAATCAGAATGATATAAAACCCAATATTGCTTTTGAAACTAGCAGAACCAGCTCAATTATTAGCCTAGTTGCTTCTGAATTAGGGAGTGCTTTAATATTCGAAAGCCATTTAAATTCTCAAACAGAAAAAAATATTAACATAATTCAAGTAAACAATCCTATGATAAAAAGGACATTATATACTGCAATCCACCATGATAGGAATCTACCATCTATAATACATGAGCTGAACTCTCTCATTTCTCAGTTTTTTATAAGTAATCAAACCTCCCCTGAATAAGGTACCTATTCACTGGCGCTTCTACCACCCTTCGGACTTCCGTTTCAGATATTGAACGCCATAGAATGTATTTAGGGACTGGACATATAGTATAAAAACTTAATTTGTATCGTAACAATTCGCCTCTGTAGCTCTTAGAATGGAAAGAGTGTCTGGTCACAAGGTAAGGGTTTCAGAAGCACCGAAAAGCAAATTAGCTGAGGCAGATGGAATTTCTTCTGGTGAAAATCCGTAGGGAGGCGCGTTCTCTCCTAGCCTATGCTTAACGATTGTGAGTGCGGGTTCGAATCCCGTCAGAGGCATTCCATTATTCATACGTATCAATTGAATATTATTGGTACCCTTTTGACAAAGAATATGTTCGTTCATACATAAATGAATCACTATATTTTTTGTTTCAAAAGACAATTCAAAAAAGTGTACGGGTTACTTTAATGACCGTACACTTTTTCTTTGTTTGATAAACAAACTCTCATTTAAGAATACCGTGGAATGATTCGATACAAGCATTATCATAACAGTTTTCTTTATGTCTCATGCTACTTGTCATATGGTACGAATAGCTTCTGATATTCGTAGGAAGCATAGTATCCCATCGTTTTCTTTTTTCAATAGCCTCTTTAGTCACAGGAGTGGTCACCGCTCAATTTCAAACACAAACTCCCTCTCCTCATATTCTCTCTCCTTAAACATTCGTTCTACAAATCGAACATTTTTATCGGTCATGAACAAAACAGTAGACGATCTTGTTCCATAATCCGGAGTTTGAATAAATAGCGGAGAAAGCTTTCGTTCCCACTCTAAAGAAACACCTGTACTTGGCAGTTCTTCATCTGGAGCAGGGTCGGCATATTGCAAGCTCGAGAATAAGCAGTCTTTCAATGTTTCAGTTGAACCTTTCAAACAGCTTTCCAATCCTTCTTTTCCTTTACGTACTTTTGGCCACGGCGTATCCAACAAATGATTGCTCAGTCCATACAGCCCAGGTTGTAACAAGCGAATTTCATTTTCTATGTTCGAATAATAGTAAAGGGAACTTCCATCCCCAACGATTAAGTTAAATCCAGGATATTGATCACGATGCTGTTGAATCATTTGCAAATACTGTTGAGGCTGATTGTCCCCCATTAAGAATTGACCAACTAATTCTCCACGAGAACGCATATTGCCGCTTTCATTATCTGGGTCACGATAATTGGTAAGAGCCGCAAAACGTCCTTGTTTAGTGACCCCCATCCATGTTCCCATTTTTTCTAAATCCCTGCCTGCTAACACATGCGATGCGTCTTCCCAAAAAGACGCCTGTGCGGTCGGTCTTTCATAAAATTCATCCCGATTGGCAGCAACAACTAAGTCATATCGTGCATCCATTTTATATGCGAAATTTATCAAACACATATCTGTCACTCCCTTCTACACATCGTTTCTGTTACAAAAACCATTTCTGATGTAGTATCGGTGAAATGGATAAAAGAGATTAAACCACTAAATCCGACTGTAAATAATGCGCAAGTAAATTCGCTGTATGCTTTAACGAAGAAATATGTGTCCGCTCAAATGCATGGGACGCATCGATTCCAGGGCCAATTAATCCATGTACAATATCATGTCCGGCTCGAATGGCTGTGGACGCATCAGAACCATAATACGGATAAATATCGACTCGATAATCAATCGCATGAGCTTTCGCTAAGGATACAAGATGTTGACGCAGCTTATAATGATACGGCCCTGATGAATCTTTGGCACAAATAGAGACACTGTACTCATCCGTCGCTTGCCCGTCTCCAATTGCTCCCATATCAACCGCTATGTATTCGACGACTTCATCTGGAATATTCGAATTTCCTCCATAACCAATCTCTTCATTATTAGAAATGAGAAAATGTGTCGTATGCGATAAAGAAATGGCTCCCGTTTGAATGCGCTCAATGATATGAAGCAAAATGCCGACACTTGCTTTGTCATCTAAATGACGAGATTTAATAAAACCGCTCTCTGTTACTTCTACACGTGGTTCAAATGAAACAAAATCTCCAACAGAAATACCGAGAGCTTCTGTTTCAGCTTGAGATTTCACGGCTTCATCAACCCGTACTTCGATGGCTTCTTCATCACGCTTCACCTCTCCGGCATTTTTATACACATGAACAGATGTCTGGTGAATTAAGATCGTTCCTGTATACGCCTTCCCTTCTACAGTATGGATTGTACAATATTCCCCTTCAACGGAATTCCAGCGAAACCCTCCAATCATCGCTAATTTCAAGCGGCCATTCGGTTTAATTTCTTTCACCATCGCACCTAATGTATCCACATGGGCCGTCAACAAACGATGTCTATTCTGGTCCTTCCCTTGTATTGTCGCCAGTAAAGCCCCTTTATTCGTTAGCTGATACGAAACATGATTTCTTTTCATAAACGCAGCAACATAAGCAATCGCCTCCTCTGTATACCCCGATGGACTAGGAATGGTAACTAATTCTTTTATGTAGGAAACAATTTCTTTTTCATGAATCATAGAAACCAAGATTAACACTCCCTTTCTTCGTACACTAAGTATACCGTTTTTTACTTATGGGAAAAAGCAACGCTCCATAGCAAATGGCCGATTCGGCAAGCGAATCGGCTGTTTGTTGATTATTTAATTGGTTTTTCAGCTGTTACTGCTACCTTCGACCAATCTACATAGACACTGCCTGTTTCAAGCTTCAAATCTCGCACCCGTTTGTTCACTCCTAGAAATCCATAGCGAAATAAAGTAGGAATAAGCGGTGCTTCTTCTTTAATCAATGCTTGCCATTCTTTATAAACCTCTGCACGATACTCATTATTAAACGCCTCTACTGAAACGCCTTTTTGCAAAAGCTCATCATTCTTTTCATTCACCCACCGAGTATAATTGAAAGCGGCGTCCCTTGCCCAAAGGCCAGATGGATCAGGATCCGAACCAACGCCAAAAGCGGCTTGATATAAATCAATTTTTTCATCATCTTTTTTCAAGCGATCATAAAAAGAGTTAAACTCATGAAGCCTTCCTTCTAACAATTGGACATATAGACCAACATCCCGCCATTGCTGAATATAGTACCGAGCTAATGGCTCCGCTGCATCTCCACCAGCCATCGAGGCAAAATTAAGTACAAATTTCTTGCCTTTTGGATCCTCCCGAAAGCCGTCACCATTTCGATCCACATAACCTGCTTCATCTAATAACCTCTTTGCTTTTTCAGGATTATACGTATACCCTTGAAAACTTGCATCATAATAATTAGGCTGTGTAGGCGGAATCACCGTATTCGCTTGAAAACGGAGTCCTTTATATAAAAATCGTCCGACCTCATCATTATTAATTGCATAACCGATTGCCTGGCGAACACGTTTATCTGACAACTTCGTTCCGCCCATTACATTTTCTTTCTTATCTAAATCATAATGACCTAGCTTAAAACCGATATACGTATAGGTTGATTCCATTTGTCCAAGAAGATTGACATTCGTTAACTTTTTTGTTCCCTCATACAAATCAGCTGAAATCTTAGCAATATCAATTTTTCCAGCCTGCAGCGCTTTAACGGCTGTGGTTGAGTTCACAACAGATAGAGAAATACGATCAAGCTTCGGCTTTCCTTTCCAATACTCATCAAAAGCTTCAAACTCAATCGCTTCCCCCTGAACAATTTTCTTTACTTTAAATGGTCCAAAACCGATTGGGTGTTGACGAATTTTCTCAGAAGCTGACATTTGTGCAACTGGAATATCCCTTAAATACTTTTTATGAAGCGGATATGTCCACACCCCTGTTAAAATCGATGGATTGGCTTCTTTAAAGGTTAAAGAAACCCGATTTCCGTTCACTTTAATACCAGATATACGCTCTGCTTTTCCTGCATGATATTCATCCATTCCAATAATATTTTGGAAAGTTGTATCATAGCGCGATCCGTTATAATCAGGGTGACCAATTGTTAAATAAGCAAACTCTAAATCTTCCCCTGTTACGGGGTTGCCATCATGCCACTTAACACCGTCTCGAATCGTAATCGTCATCGTTTTATAGTCTTTAGACATTTCATATGTCGCGGCACCCTCTTGAGTAAATTGCGAGTTTTCATCTGTCGCGAGCAGCGCTTCATCAAAAAATTGCAAGATTTCCGCATCATACGCATTTTCAAAAAAAACTCCATTTAATATTCCTTCGAACGGACTGTCTGCGACTAAACCATAATTTAAATGACCACCTTCAAGTGCATTAGCTGTGTTTGTTGTTTTTGTTAAAAATGTCTGACTCGTTCTAACACCTGCCACTTCTTGATGGACTTCCTCTATCTTTTGTCCTGATTGACAAACTGCTACTAATATGAAGCTTATGAATGTGCATAATACTTGGTAGCCTTTAGCGTTCATAAAAAACCTTCCTCTTGTTGTTCATTATCTTCTTTGTCTAGCGTCCGTCGCACGTTTAATCGCTTGACCGACAAAATTGATACTTAACATCATCACAAGAATCATGACAGAAGCTGGCAGCCATACCCACCATTTATGCTCTAACACATCTGGATTTCTTGCATAGCTAATGAGCGTTCCAAGACTCGGTGTACTTTCCGGCAATCCAAATCCTAAATACGTTAAAGCTGATTCAAGCCCAATATTCCCCGCTAAATTCAAAATAAAATTCACGATGATAATCGAACTTACATTAGGGAAAATTTGAAAGAACATAATCTTCCAATGTGGAGTTCCTAACGTTTGTGAAGCCTGCACATAATCTAATTCCCGCTCCGCTAACACTTTGGAACGAATCAATCGGGCCTTGCCCGTCCAATAAAACAAAGTCATCACCAAAATAAACGACCATATTGTAAATTCGGGAATAATCGTTACTAATACAATAATAAACATCGTCGTCGGTAAAGAGATAATAAAATCAATAATGCGCATGACGACATGATCTGTCACCCCACCGAAATAACCAGCCACCAGCCCCGTTGTTAACCCAATCAAAGCGGTTAACAATGTGATACAAAAGCTAATCGTAAACGAATTACGCGTTCCAATAATTAATTGACCAAATACATCTCGTCCGCCATAATCCGTCCCTAACCAATGCTCCAGAGAAGGAGGTTGATGAAGAGCTCGTAAATTAATTCGAGCAACTTCTTCCGCATCCATAACAAAAGCTGCGCTGTACACAAAGAGCAGGATGGAAACTAATAAAATGAACGACCCCATCGCTAAACGATCTTTTTTCATTTGCTGCCAAATTAGCTGTCTTCCAGAAGGTGTTATTTGTATAGGTTGTCCATGTTTTTCTGTATTTACGTTCAATTCCATTACTCGCTTCACCTCTCCTTAGTCAATCCGTATACGCGGATCAACTATACTTAAAATAATATCGGACAGAAGAGTCCCCAATAGGGTAGCAAAGCCAGTCATCATGACAACAGCGGTAACAACACTAAAATCACGAGCATGAACAGAGCTTAGAAATAATTGACCGATGCCTGGATAATTAAAAATCGTCTCAATAATTACAGCCCCACCTACTAAGCCCGTAATTTCATAGCCTAAAAAAGCCGCAATCGGTAAAAAAGAGTTTCGTAATACATGATGAGTATAAATATTTGTTTCTGGTACGCCTTTAGCTTTTGCTGTTCGAACAAAGTCCTTCATTTTATTATCAATGACTTCATTCCTTAAATATTGAATAATCACTGTTGTAGAAACAATTGCCGTACTAAACGCCGGTAAAATCATATGATTAATTTTACTCAGTACATAGGCAAACGTCCCTTCTTCCACTGTAGGATTAACGCTTCCCCCCGTCGGAAATAAATCAAGGGAAAAACCGAATACAAAGAGCATAATAATCGCAAAGATAAACATAGGAGTCGCAAAGCCTATATACGTATAACCTGTAATCACTTTATCAATCCATGAATCGCTGTACCGTCCACTTATTAACCCCAGTGGTATAGCGATTAAATACGTAAAAATTAAAGTCAAGAGAGCTAAATTCACTGTATTCCAGATTCGGTCTTCAATCACATCCGTTACTTGTACTTTATGTGTATACGATACTCCCCAATCTCCCTTTGAAACATTGCTCACCCATCGAATATATTGTTCATGCCAAGGGTCATTTAATCCCATTTTTTCTCGCTGTGCTTCAATGACATCCGGATTAGCTCGCGGATCAATTTCTCTGCCTCCTAAAGCATCACCCGGCATTGCTTTAGCCATCATAAATACGAGAACACTTAAAATAAATAACTGTGGAATCATCATCAATAACCGGCGTACAATAAATTTCCACATAGGCTTCCTCTCACCTCCTATGGCAATGCTACTTTATGTGTGGCACTAATCGGCTTTAAATCATACGCTCTTCCATTTTCATCGAAGAAGGTAGAATACAATTGCTTGTATTCTTCAGCTACCTGTTTTCGAAGCCCTATTTTTTGCCCGCGAGCATCAGGTGATAAATCGGGAACCGCAGCCATTAACCGTTTCGTATAAATATGCTGTGGATTTTTGTAAATATCTTGACTCGTTCCTTCCTCCACTAATCGCCCACGATACATCACACCAATGCGGTCACACATATGCCGAATGACACCAAGATCATGCCCTACAAATAAATACGTTAACTGAAATTCTTTTTGCAAATCTTGAAGAAAGTTCAACACTTGTGCCTGGACAGATACATCCAAGGCTGACACAGGTTCATCCGCAATAATCAATTTAGGTTTCAACGTTAAAGAACGAGCGATACCAATCCGCTGGCGCTGTCCACCCGAAAATTCATGTGGATATTTATAAATAGAATCTGGATTTAGTCCCACTCTTTCTAAATACTGTTGCACAATTTTTCTCTCTTCCGTTACCGATACACGTTCAAAATTTCGAATTGGCTCCGCAATGATATCCAGCACGCGCTTTTTCGGATTTAAAGAGGAATATGGATCTTGAAATATCATTTGAATATCTTTACGAAAAGGCTTCATTTCTCCTCTGCTCAAATACGTAAGATCTTTGCCTTGAAACGTAATGGTTCCAGCAGTCACCTGATGCAGCTTTACAATGGCCTTTCCTGTTGTGGATTTACCGCTTCCCGACTCGCCAACAAGCCCGTACGTTTCTCCTTTCTGTAATTCAAAAGAAACACCATCCACCGCCCGAACATGGTCTACTACTGTATGAAATAAACCGCCTCGAATTGGAAAATAAACTTTAATATCTTCTACTTTTAGCAACGTCATCGAATCGCTGTACCTCCTTCTTTCGGAAAATGAAACTGTTTATAACAAGTGCAGCGAACAAAATGACCTGGTTCCACTTCATGAAGCCTCGGAAATTGCGCATGCGATTGCACAGAAATCCATGGAATCCTTTCTTTAAACCGACAGCCGCTTCTGTTCATTTTCGCAATAGACGGCACCATCCCTTGAATTACATGCAATCGATTCTTTTCTTTCTTCACAGTAGGAATAGAGTGAAGCAAAGACTTTGTATAAGGATGAAGCGGCCTCTCCAATATTGTTTTTACACTTCCTTTTTCAACAATTTGTCCCGCATACATCACAATCACTTGATCAGCAATCTCTGCGACAACGCCTAAATCATGGGTAATAAAAATAATACCCATCTTTGTTTTTTGTTGAATGTCTTTTAATAAATCTAGAATTTGTGCTTGGATGGTTACATCTAGTGCGGTGGTTGGTTCATCGGCAATAACAAGGGAAGGAGAACAAGCTACAGCAATTGCAATCATCACTCTTTGGCGCATCCCTCCTGACAATTCATGAGGATATTGCTTATAGGTGCGCTTTGGATACGGAATCCCAACTTGTTCAAGCAGAGTAAGCGTTTTGGCTTTTTGCTGTTTTTTTGATAAATCTGTATGATAATGAAGACTTTCTTCTATTTGTTTACCAACTGTCATAAGGGGATTTAATGCCGTTAACGGCTCTTGAAAAATCATACTAATATGTCGACCGCGAACTTTATTTAACTTAGATTCTGCTTCATTCAATAAGTTTGTTCCTTTATATATAATAGAACCTTCTGATTTTGTTCGCTTTTTATCGTGCAATTGCATAATAGACAAAGCAAGTGCACTCTTACCGCAGCCTGACTCTCCTACAATGGCAACAATTTCATTTTCATGAACGGCAAAAGATAAGTCATCAACAGCTGCATAATATTGATCATCAATACAAAATGAGGTTGTTAGGTTTTCTACTCGCAGGAGTTCTTTTTCCATGCCTATCCCCCTAACCGTTTTTATAGCATTACTCAACTTTTAACATTTTTTAGTTATTTTCTCAAATAATTACTGTTATTTTTTATCATTTTTATTTTTTTATACCTTTTAGACAACAAAAAAATCGAGTATGTACTCGATTTTTCATAAAGACCAAACAAGGTCGTTTCCAATAGTATCGGCAATATATTGTGTATCTGTTCTCCGCTTCTTTCTAGCTTGTGCTCGTTCTTTCGCTGATTCATATAGCGCTTTCTCCGTTTCTGTTTCCGAAATTAAACGAGGAACCGGAATAGGATTTCCCTTTTCATCAATCGCTACAAAAGTTAAAAAAGAAAGAGCACATAAATTTTGAACACCGCTTTGCAAATCTTCAGCTACTACTTTTACAACCACTTCCATGGAGGTGCGGCCTGTATAAGTAACAAAGCTTTCTAAACAAACCGCATTGCCTTCAAAAATTGGATGCAGAAAATCCACCGAATCCGTTGAGGCCGTTACAACATGTGACCGAGAATGGCGCATCGCTGAAATAGCCGCTATGTCATCAATTTGCGCCATTAATTTCCCTCCAAACATCGTACCAATATTATTTGTGTCTGGAGGAAGAACGATACTTGTTTTAACAACTAGAGAGTCCCGGCATTTTTTTGTTTTTTCCATGATGACACCCCTTTTTGTCGACCTGTAGTATCATTAATCTTCCCCCTTAAGGGATTCTAATTGTGAATGAACGGCAATCATCCCCTAAAGGCTTTATTAAATATCGCTTTAGATTCACAAGCTTATTATAGCCAACATAAAAGAAAGCTATTGCTCATTTTTTAGCAATAGCTTTCAGGAATTTTTTTAATATCTGTTTGACAGGGAAGTGTATTACTATTTGTCTCTAAATGCAGCCGCATTTAAAAGAGAATCGAGCTCTTGACTTGCTTGAACCGCCAGCTGACTTGTAAAGCCAAAATCTATAGCTAATCTAATCATTTCTTGTCTTTTTTCTTCAATTTTTTCATTAATGAGTTCAGCATATAGCTTCTCCATCATTCATTTCCCACTTTTCAATATATTTACAAAAATATCATAATAGATAATTAGCCCCAAATCAATCTAATTTACCCCTTCTAATTGTAATAAATTTGCAAATATCTTTAAATAGGAATACATTTCTTGAATATTTTGTGACAATCCGAACATAACTTCCAATTTTCATTTTTATGTAAACAAATCAACCTTCACTATGTCATCCATGAGGAAGAGGAATGTTGATCGGGTTTATTGACAACAAGCTTATATTCATCTTCTAATACTCTTAATGGAACATCATATAAATGCCGCTCATCTTTTGTTTTGTATACACCTTTTGCTAATAATTTATCAATTAACAGCGCTTTTCTCTCTTCAATCTTTTTAAATAATTCCATATGTATAGCCCCTTTCTATTCTGTTTATGTAATACTTGAACCCCTTATATCATTCCATATTCCAGCTGTATTCAAGCGCATATTTAAAAAGCCTCTTCTTATCCAAGAAGAGGCTACTGTATTCATTCGACTCTTCTTATCTTCCAAGCATCTGCTTGTTGGATGTGGCACAGTTCCTATAACAGGTCTGCTGCCGAGGCTTCAAAGGGCCAAATCCCTCCACCTCTCTGGATAAGAATTAAAAAAGTAATATGAAAGTATATAAATACTATATGATTAGTAAATAAATGTCAATATCGACATAAGAAATCGTTTGCTCAACTATGCTAGCATAACCTAAATAAAAAAAGAGTGCAAGTGCACTCCTTTCTCAAAGTTCTATTCTAATACTGTATTTTTCGTTTCTTTACCGAAAGCAACCGCGATGACACCGATTAATATGGCAACGGTAAAAATCGTAAAAATCATACTAATCGACGTATTGGCAGCTACTAAGTACCCAACTAATAATGGCCCTAAAATTCCTCCGATACGTCCAATAGCCGCTGCCATCCCTGCTCCCGTTCCCCGGATCACTGTTGGATATTGTTCCGGAGTATAAGCGTATAAAGCCCCCCATGCACCTAAGTTAAAGAAAGAAAGAAGAATTCCTGATGTAATTAACAATGGCAGCTCTTCAGCTGTTCCAAAGAAATAGGCGCTCGCTGCCGTACCAATTAAATAAGTAATTAATACAAATTTACGACCCATTTTTTCAATAAACCAAGCGGCCGTAAAATAACCTGGAAGCTGCGCAAGCGTCATAATTAACACATATTCAAAGCTTTTAATTAAGCTGAACCCTTTCATCAGCATCACACTTGGTAACCATAGAAACATGCCGTAATAAGAGAAGACAACACAGAACCAAAGCACCCATAAAATGAGGGTTTGTTTGGAATACTCTTTCGCCCACACTTTTTTCATATTTTGAAGCATCGATTGTTTTTCCTTTGGCTTCAACTCTTCATATTTCGGTGAGTCTGGTAAACTAAAACGCAGGTATACCGCATAAAAAGCTGGTAACGCACTTAAGATTAAAGCAATTCTCCAGCCGTATGCCGGAATGATAAAATAAGAAATAAGAGCCGATAAAATCCAACCTAACGCCCAAAAACTTTCTAATAAGACAACGACTCGTCCACGTTTGCTCGGTGCTACACTTTCACTTACAAGTGTAGATGCGACAGGAAGCTCTCCTCCCAGCCCCATGCCGATAAAAAAGCGTAAAATTAAAAATAAACTAACCGTCCCTACTAATGCTGATAATCCGCTTCCGACAGAAAAAAGTAAAAGCGTAATAATTAAAATATTTTTACGTCCTACTTTATCTGCCATTGCTCCAAACAACAAAGCCCCGACAGCCATCCCAATCGATTGCGTACTTCCAATCCATCCAGCCTGCACATCAGTCAGATTCCATCCTTCCTCCATTTTCAAAGCCGCAATAATAAAGGAGAGCATCCCCACATCGAGGGCATCAAACATCCAGGCTGCTCCAGCAATCCCTAACAGCTTGCGATCTGCTATCGGTTTTGTTTTTTTATCCATGACAATTCCTCCTGATGAACTTCCGTAACACTAAAAAAATTCCTACTATTTATATTTTTATCCCATTTCTATTTTATCTATTATTTTTGTTTATGACTATAGTAAATACAACTGTCATGACAAAAATATAGACATTTTTTTAAAATCTATCATAAGAACGCTGATGATTTCTGACTAATTTCGTGCAGAACTGTGATTTAGCACGCCTTTTAAAGAGAAATTTTCACCTTTTAAAAAAAATATTAAAATTACACTATTTAACATTTGAGTATAATCATTACATTTGTTAAGATGAATTGGGGCATATCATAAACGCTCTCACCTGTTTATCCCACACCATGATTTGCACAATACCAATTTACGCATATTTTAGGAGGTATTTATGTCAAATCTTACTTTGCAAGTTAGTGAAAAGCTTCAAAAGTTTTTACAAGGACCAAAAAAGCTGTATATTAATGGACAATTCGTTGAAAGTGTTTCTAAGAAAACATTTTCCACTCCGAATCCAGCAACAGGTAAAAAACTTGTTGAAGTATATGAAGGTGATAAAGAGGATATTAATTTAGCCGTCAAGGCAGCTCGTAAAGCATTTGATGAAGGCCCATGGTCAAGATTAAGTGCAGCGGAGCGCAGTCGTTTAATGTACAAGCTCGCAGACTTAATGGAAGAAAATAAAACAGAGCTTGCTCAACTTGAAACATTAGATAACGGTAAACCAATTAGAGAAACAACTAATGCAGATATTCCATTGGCAATTGAACATATTCGATATTACGCAGGCTGGTCAACGAAAATCGTTGGACAAACTATCCCTGTAAGCGGCAATTATTTTAACTATACAAGACATGAAGCTGTTGGAGTTGTTGGACAAATTATCCCATGGAACTTCCCGCTCTTAATGGCCATGTGGAAGCTTGGGGCTGCCCTTGCCACTGGTTGTACAGTTGTTCTAAAACCGGCAGAACAAACGCCTCTGTCTGCCCTTTACCTTGCTGAATTAATTTCTGAAGCGGGATTCCCAGACGGAGTTATCAACATCATTCCTGGCTTCGGAGAAACAGCAGGCCAATCTTTAGTCGATCACCCTGAAGTAGATAAGATTGCCTTCACTGGCTCAACAGAAGTCGGTAAACGCATCATGCGTTCTGCTTCCTATTCACTAAAACGTGTGACGCTTGAACTTGGTGGAAAATCACCAAACATTATCCTGCCTGATGCTGATTTCTCTAAAGCGATTCCTGGCGCGCTAAACGGGGTTATGTTTAATCAAGGACAAGTTTGTTGTGCCGGCTCTCGTGTCTTTATTCAAAAGAAGCATTACGATAACGTGGTAGCCGACATGGCAAGTCATGCTAAATCCATTCAACAAGGAACAGGGCTTGATCCAAATACTCAAATTGGACCGCTTGTTTCCGAAGAACAACAAAAGCGCGTGCTTGGCTACATTGCTAAAGGGATTACAGAAGGTGCAGAAATTCTAGCTGGCGGAGCTCCTCCTAGCGAAGAAGGTTACTTTGTTGCACCTACTATTTTCGCAAACGTAGAAGATAACATGACGATTGCGAAAGAAGAAATCTTCGGTCCTGTTATTTCAGCTTTACCATATGAGGACTTAGATGATGTCATCAAGCGGGCAAATGCAAGTGAATACGGCCTTGCTGCTGGTGTTTGGACAAGCGACATTGCCAATGCTCATTATATTGCTAACAAACTGCGTGCTGGTACAGTTTGGGTCAACTGCTACAATGCATTTGATGCCGCTTCCCCATTTGGCGGATACAAACAATCCGGTATCGGCCGTGAAATGGGCTCCTATGCTCTAAACAACTACACAGAAGTGAAGAGCGTTTGGATTAATTTAAATCGATAATACTAAAGAAAATGGGTCCCCTATTCATACGAATGGGGGCCCTTTCTTTTATGCCGTAATCTCGCCAATTCGGAAAATAATCTAACCAATTCAGGGCAGAATTTCGCCAATTCCGGGTAAAATCTTGCCATTTTAGTCTCAATCATTACCTCCCCTCCTCCCTCATTTGTTAAAATGAACATGAATATAAAAAAGGAGGTTTTTTCCTATGTATGAAATAGCGATTATTGGAGCTGGAGCTGCTGGAGGCAGCGCCGCTATCTTTACAGCGAAAGCAGGAAAACAAACAGTCATTCTAGACAGCAATCAAAGCGGCACAAAAAGAGCTTGGTTAGATAATCATTACGGTACAGCTGGAATTGCTGGACCTGATTTATTAGCAACAGGTCTAGCCCAAGCGAAAAAATTTGGTGCAGAGTTAATTGAAACAAAAGTAACGGGAATTACTAAAACAACTGAAGGATTTCAGATTCAAACAGAAAACGGATCAGTTGAAGCGAAACAAATCATTTTAGCAACGGGCGGGCTAACAAGCTTAGCTGAAGAAGCAGGTATCACAACAAAAGATGGTACAGAGCCAAGATCAAAGAAAGTGTTTGATGTAGATGCTGCTGGAAAAACAAACGTAGAAGGCATTTGGGCTGCCGGAGCATGTGCAGGAACGAGCGCACATACAATCGTGACAGCTGGAGACGGCGCAAGAGTCGCAATCAACTTAATCAGCGAAATAAACGGCGAGCGTTATGTTGATCACGACGTATTAAAATAACAATGAAAAACAACAAACTGCAGGTCCAGTTTGTTGTTTTTCATTGTTTACGGATGCTATAAGTTTCTTTTTTCTTTCTCTATTAGTACAATATAAGTTGTAGATTTTGGAAAAGGAGGAATCATAATGAGTGATTTCCAAGCAAATTTAGAAAAATATGCAGAGCTAGCTATAAAAGTCGGTGTTAACATTCAACAAGGACAAACGCTTGTTGTCAATACGACACTAGAAGGTGCAGAGCTCGTACGTTTAATTGTCAAAAAGGCTTATGAAGCTGGCGCATATAATGTAATTGTCAATTGGAACGACGACATTGTGAATCGCACAAAATATGAATTAGCACCGGACGAAGTCTTTCACGAATATCCTGAATGGCGTGCAAAAGAAACCATTGAACTAGCTGAAAAAGGGGCAGCCTTTCTATCGGTGATTTCCTCCAGTCCTGATTTATTAAAAGGCGTAGATTCAAAGCGAATTGCGAATTTCCAAAAAGCATCTGGTACTGCTTTAAAACCATGGCGCCAAGCTATGCAATCCGATAAAGTAAGCTGGTCGATTGTAGCCGTTCCTTCTGAAGCTTGGGCAAACAAAGTATTCCCTGAAGAGCCGGCTGAAAATCGCGTACATAAATTATGGGAGGCTATCTTCAAAGCAGTTCGTGTTGATACAGAAAACCCTGTTGAAGCATGGAAAACACATGATGACACCTTGCATGAAAAAGTAGATTATTTGAATGACAAGCACTACAAAAAACTTCATTACACAGCTCCAGGAACTGACTTAACAATTGAGCTTCCTGAAAAACATCTATGGTGCGGCGCCGGCAGCATCAACCAACACGGACATCATTTTATGGCCAACATGCCGACGGAAGAAGTGTTTACGGTTCCATTAAAAACAGGTGTTAACGGAACAGTAAGAAGCACAAAACCGCTTAGCTATGGTGGAAATATTATCAATAACTTCTCTGTTACATTTAAAGATGGACGCATTATCGAGGTACAAGCAGAAGAAGGCGAAGAAATTTTAAAACAATTAGTGGATACAGATGAAGGCTCCCACTACTTAGGAGAAGTCGCACTCGTGCCATTCAACTCCCCTATTTCACAATCTAATGTGTTGTTCTTTAATACACTATTTGACGAAAATGCATCAAATCACTTAGCTATCGGCAGTGCATATGCCTTCTGTCTTGAAGGCGGGAAAGATATGACACCAGAACAGCTAGCTGAACATGGCTTAAATGAAAGCTTAACCCACGTTGACTTCATGATTGGCTCTGACAAAATGAACATCGACGGCATTCTAGCTGACGGTACTGCTGAACCTGTCTTCCGTAATGGAGATTGGGCGTTTTAACATTAATCATATAATTACATTCATCAGCCACGTATTTCTATATACTAGAAAACACGTGGCTGTTTCTTTTTCCATATTCTTCATTCGATAGATAGTCGATATGCCTTTACAATGATTCCGTCATCAGCAGGTTGAAAATCAAATTGCGGCATTCGTACAAAGCCCATACGTTCATACAGCCGCATAGCAGATTTCATAAAGTCTGCTGTATGTAAGCCGATATACTGTGAACCCTTTACTTTTGCCCGACTAATGCATTCTTTTATTAATGCCTCAGCAACACCCCTTCCTCGTGACTGTGGTGTGACTGCAAGCATTCTTATTTCAGGGTAATCTAACATATCAACAAGTCCTTTATAAGCATCTGATTTCGCAGGAAACAGAGCAACACTGCCTACCACTTCCCCATCTAATTCAGCAACTAGAAGTTCAACCTCCTCCTGTTCATCAGCATGTGACGCGATAGATTTCTTTAGAGCTTCCCAATGTCCTTCCGGGATGTTTTGTGCATGTTCTTCATACGCCTCTATTCTTTGCTGTCGAAGCATTTCTACTTCATCATTGAAAGCCTTACGAATTTTGACCATGTAATTTCCCCCTCTTGTCCTACACAAATATGTTGCGAAGTAATTCTGCAAGCTCTTTTTTCAATCTTCCTCCATAAACAACTCCATCAGCATTTTCTCCCGATGCTGTAAAAAATACTTCGTTATTTGATAATGCTCCGTGCTCTCATAATCTACTTCTTTAATTTCTTCATTATAGCAAAAACAAGCAACGACAACTATTCAGTTGTCGTTGCTTGCTTCGCATATCTTGATTCCACTTGCGATAATCCTAGATTTTCTCGTAAAGTACTTCCCTCATATTCTGTCCGAAACAGCCCTCGTTGCTGAAGAATTGGAATAACCTCTTTCACAAAATCTTCTAAGCTATTAGGAAAATGTGAAAACATAAGATTAAAGCCATCTGCCGCTTCGTTCACAATCCATTCTTCCAACTGATCTGCAATTTGTTCTGGCGTTCCAAAAATCATTCTATGCCCTCTTGAACCGGCAATTCGAAGATAGAGTTGTCTAATCGTTAACTGTTCACGCTTGGCCAGATCAATAATGAGTTGACGTCGACTTTGATTTCCATTTGTCTCTGGGATTTCATCTGGTAAAGGACCATCTAAGTCATAAGCGGATAAATCAAGCCCTCCGAGATATTCAGATAAAAACTCTAAACCTATTTCAGGTGTAATAAGCTGTTGAAGTTGTTCATATTTTTCAAAGGCTTCTTCTACTGTATGACCAATGTAAGGAGAGACACCTGGCATAATCTTCACATCATCAGGAGAACGACCAAATTCTACAGCTTTCTGTTTTACTTTTTTATAAAATGCTTGTGCATCTTCTAATGTTTGCTGTGCAGTAAAAATGACATCAGCTGTTTGTGCCGCTAAATGAATACCATCATCCGATGACCCTGCCTGAACAATAATTGGCCGACCTTGTGGTGAGCGCGATGAATTAAGCGGGCCTTTTACAGAATAATAGTTTCCTTGGTGATTCAATGTATGTAATTTATCTGGAATAAAGTACTGACCCGACTTTTTATCTCGCACTAAAGCATCTTCTTCCCAACTGTCCCATAATCCCTTCACAACTTCTACAAATTCCGCTGCTCGTTTATAACGCAAAGAATGATCTAAATGAGATTGTTGGTTAAAATTATTCGCTTCCGTTTGATAATAAGACGTCACGACATTCCAAGCAGAACGGCCACCGCTTAGGTGATCTAAGGAAGAAAATTTACGTGCAATATGAAATGGTTCATTGTACGTTGTAGATGCTGTTGCTACAAGTCCGATATTTGTTGTAACAGCAGATAAAGAAGCTAATAATGTAAGTGGCTCAAATCTAACTAGCTCTGCTGGATGTGAAAGATTATTGAAAGATAAGCCATCACTTAAGAATAGCATATCTAATTTGCCACCCTCTAATATTTTCGCAATATTTAGAAAATAATTAACTAAAGTTTTCAATAAATTATTAATAATTTTTTCAGACTGTCTCAACTCGAATAATTTTCTTTTGTCAGTCTCTTCTTCTTTTATAAAAATATCATCCATATCCTTATGTAATTGTTTTAATCGATTTCCTAAATAAGACAGATTAGGTATTTCTTCTGACTCATTTGTAATTACCTGTGTTCCAAAATAATTAGTTTCAATGTATTTTTAAAATTATTAATATACAGAATATTTCCTTTATGGCGTTAATCAGATATTGAGTATTAAAACTAAAAAGACCCTCCTTCCAAGATACATTCATCTTGAATAGAGAGCCTATAGTAATCTAGTCACTTTATTTAACTGCTCTTAATATTTAGTTATATGACAAATATATTCATCGTTCTGGAACAATACTTTTTAAATAATAACGAATATTCTCCTCAGTCATTTCACCAGAAATTCTTTCTTTAATCTCTCCTTTTTCGTTAATCAAAAAAGTAACAGGAAGCGTATTAACTTCATATGAATCAGCTACATCTGCATTCCAATCAAGTAAAACTGGGAAACTCAACTCTTTTTTTGACACGAATTGGTTAACTATTATTCTTGGTTCTCCAACATCAACTGCTAGTACTTCTATGTCTTTATCTTTATAGTCTTTATATGCAGACTCCAAATACGGCATTTCTTTTTCACACGGAGGACAATATGTAGCCCAAAAGTTAAGAAACACACCTTTTCCCCTATAATCCTCTAATTTGACCTCTTCACCCTTTAAATTTTTCAAAGTAAAATTAGAAGCAAGATCACTTTTATCAATCGCAGTCACTTCTTTCTCTTTAAAAAAATTCATATAAATCGCATAACCTATACCTAAAACTAAAATAGCGGCGACCAACCCTTTTATAAACAAACTAGCTCTTTTTTTTACATTACTCATCAGAAACATCTGACTCCTTTCATTGCGTCACCTGAAAGGGAAGGATTGGCATTTCATGTAAATCTTTATAACTAACATGAGCGATAACTTGATGTTCACCGGGTTCACTAAATTTCAGTTCTAATTGATAGGTCCCATTTGCACTTGGTTCAATCGGCAAATTTCCATAAGACATTCCATTTTCAATAACTTCAAACATAACTTCAGCATCTTTACTAATGTCCTCATTCCCATATTTCACTGTTGAAGTAAAGGTAACTTTTTCATTAATTTGAACCTGTTTAGGATCACTTTCTATTGTCACTTCTAATTCTTTTGGCTTTTCAGCCTTTATTTGATTTTCAACTGAACTTGAGCATCCAGCAAGCCAGAATATAAACAGAATGATTACAATTGTTCGCATCATACTACTCCTTAATGAAAGTAAAGACTCTTCCCTCTTTTAATGAGGGAGAGTCTTACGACAATTTTTCTTACTTAATTGGCTTCACTTTTTAAATTCGTCCAGAACAACAACCGCTTTTTGATTTTTTCAAAAATGATCATAATGGCTAAAATGATTAAACTATTAAAAATGATGCCTGCTAGAACAAAATCATATTGAGTAAAATCTGTATAATACTGTATAAAATGACCCATTCCCGATTCGGCTCCAAACATCTCTGCCATCATTAACACGATAAACGAAAATCCAAGAGACGTACCTATACCACTCAAAATCAATGGCGAACTTGCCGGAAGAATAACTTTGAAAATCAGGTCTTTTCCTTTTAACCCTATTGTTCTTGCATTGTCCCAGTAAGGCTTATCAATTAATAATACCCCTTGAATGGTACCAAGAAAGATTGGCCAAAAAGTTGTGATAAATAAAATGAAAATAGAGGCTGACTTAAAAGTTGGAAACAACGCAATGGCGTACGGAATAAATAAAGTTGGTGGAAGCGGGCTAAAAGTCTGGAAGAACGGCTCTAAAATTACCCTAAATCTATGGTGTAAACCGAAATATAACCCTCCACCAATACCTAATACTAACGCTAAAGCAAAAGCTGGGACTAATAACCCCATTGAGCTTAAAAATCCTTTAAATAAATCTAAAATTGCTTTACCAAATGCTATTACAACAATTTCTGGAGAAGGAAAAATCACTGGATCCAACAATTCTGTAAAATTAGTAATGTAAACCCATAATCCTAGAAAAGCAAAGGCAATTAAAGTCGAATAAATATATAGATGAAAAAATTTTCTCATAGGACCCTCCTAGAAGTTTTGTTGATTGAATCTCTCTAATTGTTTTTGATAATATTCATCATCCGGATTTTCTTCAATAAGTTCATCGATAGCTTGTTCATAGAATGAAAGATTAAAATGAGCATTCATATCAATATTTTCTGCTTCCTTCTTGACGTATCCAATACTTTTCATTTTCTCCCATAATTCTAACGTCTCGTTTTTGTTTGGATCAGCTGTATTAATTAAATGTGGTTCATTTACAATTTCATCAATGGTAGATTCAGATAAATTCTTAAATCTATCTATCGATGCTTCTAGATTTTTTTCGGGACTCTCTAACTTCACACGTTCGGCCTTAATAAGAGCTTTCATAAATTTTTTATAAGCAATTGCTTGTTCGTCTGATATATCGCCTCTTACAGTAACTCGGCAGCAAACTGCATCTGGTTCAATATCATTAATCCATTGAACCGGTGCTAAACCAAGTTCTAACGTCTTTGTTAAATGTCCTGTACCAGAAATGCCTACATCAGCTTTTCCGGTTTTTACCGCTTCAAGTACTGAAGCCCTGGAGTCTAGTTCTATGAACTCAACATCCTTCTTAATATCAATTCCGGCTTCCTGAAGTGCTGCTTTAAAGTAAACATCCAATGTATCTAAATGCACGACAGCAATTTTTTTACCTTTATAATCTTCTAATGTCTTATATTGATCTACATTCTCTTTTTTTGCGACAAGCGGATGTCCGCCTTCCATATGCCCGCCAATCATCTGAAAATCAGCACCATTAGCAATAAAATTCATAGGAGCGGTTGAACCAAATGTTAGAGCAATGTCTACTTTTTCTGCCTGTAATGGAGTTAATCCATCTCCTGATAAACCAACCATATCCACTTTTAAATTCTCTTCTTCGAAAAAACCTTCCGCCCTAGCAATATCCGCAAGAGGTGCTCCATATAAATTGCCATACGCAACTTTTAGCTCATATGTTTTTTCGTTATCTTTTGTTGACGCTTTTTCCTGCCCATTGCAAGCTGATAAAGCTAATACTGCTGATAACCCCATACCTACTAACCATTTTCTTTTTCTCATTCTACTTCCTCCCACTAATCCTCAATCGTTATTAAATTCCTTCTCCTCCAACACGTACTTCATAACTCTCTTCCAGTTTTTCGAAAACACCTCGATTCATAACACTTAACACATAATCTCTAAACTTTATAAATTCTAAGCTTTCGAATAACTGTTTACGATTTCGAGTCTTAGGAAAAGGAACATCTATAATTTCTGCAATTTTACCAGGCGGCCCTGGAGTAAACATCACAATACGATCCGCTAAGAAAATAGCCTCTTCCGCGTCATGTGTTACAAATACAATCGTTCGCTGTTGTTCACGGTTCACTTGAAGAATCAAATCCTGTAGATTAATTCTTGTAACCGGATCAAGTGCCCCAAACGGTTCATCCATGAACATTAAGTCTGACCCCAATGAAAGTGCTCTTGCAATAGCTGCACGTTGGCGCATCCCACCTGACATTTCTCCTGGATATTTTTTAATAGCATGACCTAACTGAACTAATTCCAAATAACCTTGAGCCAACTGTTCTAACTCTTTTTTTGTTTTTGATTTTTTTAATTTTTGCTTTAATGCTAGAATGATATTTTCTTCTGCCGTTAACCAAGGAAATAATGAATAATCTTGAAATACAACTGAGCTATCTGGTAACGATTTTGCAACGGACTGATTGTTAACCAAAATTTCACCTTGTTTAGGCTGAGCTAATCCTGTTAGCAATCGAAGAAATGTACTTTTCCCAGATCCACTAGGTCCCATAAAGACGACAAATTCTCCTTCTTTAACAGTTAGATTAATATTGTTCAAAATTTCTAAACCATCATAATCAAAATAAATAGACTTAGCTTCAATCTTATTAGGAACAGCGACATTTTCCGTTTTCAAATTTATAAATTTTTCGAGAACTTTCGCCACTATCAATCCCTCCACTCATTCTTTAAATTAAACTAAACAAATAGGAATAGTTTTCTTAACTCCAAAAAAATCCTTTATATTTTGTTCATTTCGAAGGGGCAGATTATATCCATTTTTTACGATTCAGTGAACTTTTAAATAAAATTCATCAAATTGTAACTTTATTTAAGGTAAAAAATAACCAGAGATATCTACTGTAAATATCTCCGGTATGAACATTTCTTCCCCCTCATTTGTTATGCTTGTTCTTGCAAATGATTGTTACGATAACTTGATCCTATATGTTCCTCTGATAATCTCACTTGACCTTTTCCAAAGAGTTTTTCTCTATAGACACCTTCTTCATATTCCATTTTCAATCGACCACGACGCTGAAGTTCTGGAACAACAAGCTCAGTAAAGTCTATAAACGTTCCTGGCGTGATTGCATACGCAAGATTAAATCCATCAATATCCGTTTCGTCAATCCACTCTTCAAAAGTGTCAGCTATTTGCTCAGGAGTTCCTATTGCAACAGGACCCATCCCGCCGATTCCAGCAAAATTTGCTAATTCACGGACCGTCCATTTTTTATTCGGGCTAGATTTTGTTAACACTTCAAGCATCGATTTAACGGCATTCGTTTCAATATATTTAATTTCTTCATCTGGATCATATTGAGAGAAATCCACACCTGACCATCCACTCAATAAAGAAAGAGCACCTTCATAGCTAATATAGCTTGATAGTTCCTCATACTTTGCCCATGCTTCTTCCTCTGTTCGGCCCACAATTGGTGTAAACAAAGCAAATACTTTCAAACTTTGAGGATCTCTTCCCTGCTCCCTTGCCTGTGTTCTTACATCTTTCACATACGCAGCAGTTGCTTCTTTTAAAGGGGCTGAAATAAACGTACATTCAGCATGTTTACCTGCAAATTGACGTCCTCTTAATGAACCTCCAGCTTGAAATAAAACAGGCGTTCTTTGAGGCGAAGGTTCGCATAAATGAATACCAGGTACATCAAAATATTTGCCATGATGATTGATTTCATGTACTTTTGTTGGATCGGTAAACATTCTTTTTTCCTTATCTTTGACGACAGCACCGTCTTCCCAACTGCCTTCCCACAACTTATAGCAAACTTCTAAATATTCCTCTGCTATATTGTATCTTTCTGAATGCTGGAATTTATCCCCGATTTCAATATTCTTCGTTCCGCTTTCCAAATAAGAGGTTACGATATTCCACGCAATTCTTCCATTTGTGAGATGATCTAAGGTAGACATCCTTCTTGCAAAAGTGTATGGATGTTCAAAGGTGGTAGAACATGTAATGCCAAATCCTAAATGTTTAGTCGCATGCGACATCGCCGATACAAGCAGAATTGGATCGTTTACAGGCACTTGTGTTGCTTCACGAATGGTCGTTTCTTTATCTCCACCGTACACATCATAAATCCCTATAACATCGGCAATAAACAAACCATCAAATCTACCTTTTTCTAAGATTTTAGCAAGCTCCACCCAATATTCAATATCCTTATAACGATGGGATTGGTCTTCAGGATGCACCCATAGACCTGGTGATTGATGAGCCACACAATTCATATCAAAGGCATTTAAATAAATTCTCTTTTTCTTCATATTATTTTCCCTCCTCAAAAAGCTCTAGTGGTAGGCCAACTAAGCCTTTTCCAATTTGTTCACGAGCTAAATTATTAGAAGGAGCCATTGGAATTCCGCCTCGTGCATCACGATAAATTCGTTCAAATGTACCCTCAATATAGCCGTAACCTCCTGCTACATCCATCGCTACTCGAGCTGCAGTATCAGCTAATTCAGTTGCTAGGACTTTATGTTCCGTCAGTTCACCAGCAAGAGGCAGCAACGATTGATTGTTTTTACACAGTTCATCATATTGTCTAGCTAAATCATATTGCCATGTTCGTACGGCTGCAATTTGAATTTTTACTTCCGCCAATTTTTGACGAATCACTTGATAGTCCGCCAAGTTTTTATTGAAATCTTTATGAGTCGTTTTTGTGACATGTGCGATTGCCGCATCAAGAGCACCTTGTGCCACTCCAAGCCATACAGCGTTTAAGCCTAGAATCGCACCCGTCCCATTGATTACATCATGACTAGCTACTTGCAGTAAATCACGATGATGGACCCTCACATTTTCAAACTTTAGTGGTCCACTATGATTTCCACGTACACCTAATGCTTTCCATGGCTTAGCTGTAATTCCCTCTTGATGTCCATCGACGATAAAAAAGCTATGCTCACTTGGATCGGTACTACCAGCTGTACGAGTCTGAACAACATAGTAATCGGATTGTCCACCACTTGTCGTAAATGACTTTTCAAGATTTAAAATATACTCATCCCCGTCTTGTACAGCCTGACTTAGGTTATACCATACATGCCCACCTGTTGCTTTTTCACTGACTGCAAAAGTTGTGATTGCTCCTTCACGAATCGGCAATAGCCAACGTGCTTTTTGATCATCGTTCCCAAATAAATTAATAGTTTGAGCAGCACCAACATGCATCGCATAGACAAGTCCAGTAGATGCGTCAACTTTACCGATTTCTTCTGCTACAACGGACAAACCGACGTACCCTAAGTCTAGCCCACCCCATTTTTCTGGTATTGTTACAGAATTCCAACCTTCTTTAGCTAAAGCTAGTAAACTTTCACGAGGAAACAAGCCTTCTTTATCACCGAGTCCGGCATTGGGTTTAATCACATTTTCTACAATTGGTTTAACTTTTTCTCTAATTTCCTCAATATACGATCTTGAATAGATATTTTTTTCAGTTACTACATTACTCATATGTAACCCCCCTATTTTTTTAGTATTTTTCAAGATATAAAGGAATCGTTTAAAAGTATACTTCCTTTAGCGGTAGCTCCGTCCCATTTACCACATAACCACCAATAACACGGGCTTTATAAACGGTTGGATTATGAGAGGCTAATGTACGAATATTCCGCCAGTGGCGATCAAGATGCGCTGACTGCTTTGTCGCCGATGCACCGCCAACCTCAAATAGTAATGATGCTGACTTTAACGCAAGTTCATCTATAATGACCTTGGCCTGTGAAGTTTTCAGCGAAGCATTATGACTAAGTGAATAATCAATGACCCCATCCACCGCTGCATTCACTGCAATATCAAGAGAATCTGCAGCCGCAAGCAGAGTTGCTTCAGCAGCATAAGCTATGCTTGAAATTTCACCAATTACCTGTAGCAGCTGTGGATCTTCACGTGGTATATCAGCGGCAGCATAACTAAATGTACGGGATCTTCCCTTCACTAAGGCCGCTGCATCTGAAACAACATTTCGTAGGATACCTACAATAACAGCGTGAAGATAAAGCTGTACAAAGGAATTAAATGGTGTCTTATCACCACTCAATTCAATTACCTCTTCACTAGTGACGAAAACATTATGTAAACGAGTCGTACCACTTCCAGTCAACCTTTGTCCGATACCATCCCAATCATCCTCTAAGCTGACGCCCTCCCGATTAGTTGGGATAATCGCTGATATCGGCAACCCTTCTGGGGTGGATGCCATCACCACTACATAATCTGAATATAAAGTACCCGTACTGAAGTACTTGGTGCCATTCAAGCGATAACCATCCCCATCTGGAGATAGAGTAGTTTCAAATACTAAATTTCCAACATTTTTTGATGAAATCTCCGTAAAAGCATTCCCTATAATGGCTCCTTCAGCTATTCTTGCTAACCAAGTTTTACGTCTTTCTTCATTATTACTTTCACGAAGAAATTGCTCCACATAGCCATAATGAGCTCGAAGAATATGCGCTACATCTGGATCGGCTTCAGCTAGACGTACTACAACGTAGAAAAGATCACGAATACTTACATTACTGCCGCCATACTCAATAGGTAACTGCAGAGCACTAAGTCGAGATTGCTTAATTAAATCAATCGCATAAAAGGGACGAGCCTCACTACTAGCATTTCTACGTTCTGCTGCATCACAAGCAATTTCAGCAATCAATAATTCGAATTCAGGCGAATCAATTTTTACTGGCGCAGTAAATTTTGGCGAGCTCGAATCATCTTTTTTGTTATTGATATCTTCGACTTCTATTTCTTTTTGTTTAGGCATTATATACTACACTCCCTTATCCCTAAATATTATTATTCATATATTTATAGTCGTATTTATGTGTAAAATAACCATTCCTTTTTTGAAGAAACCACCTCCTAACCATCCTTACTACGTATCAACGAGTGACTACATTAGAAGAAAAAGCACCTCTATATTTTGCAGCAGAGTGGCGCTCACTAAGACGGTCTGTTCCAAAAAGTGTATGGCGGAAAGTACCTGGCTCACCATGCTTATTACGCACTAAACCACG
>NZ_QWVS01000010.1 GCF_003570725.1 Peribacillus asahii | reverse complement strand
AATTTAAATATTTTTCGATGGCTTCTACATCATTATTATTAGTTAAAAGAGCTAAAGCCCAGTGATTTGGTGAATCATGTAGAAGAATTGGATTTTTAATCAAGTTATTTTTAACCTCAAATTTTTCAATTAATTCATTGGCCTCGTTTTCACTTTTTCCGAAAACAGCGACTAATTCTCTTGCAATTAAACCTGTAAGGATTTCAGTTTCCTGAATTACAATGTTTTCTTTTAACATGTAGTCACCTCCACTAAATCTAAATAGTCATTTACTAATGTTTCATCATGTATAGCTAATTGATCCATACCATCAAAAGCTTTAATATTTTCAAATGTTGAACTATATATTCCACCACCATCAGCAACAGGACCAAATGTAGCTAACCAGTCAATAGGTGGTTCCTCAGAAAGTCTCCAAGTCCATACATGCCTTTTCCAGTTCATATTAGCTTTGTTGAAAAGGATTAATTGTTTATCCTTGATTAGTTCTTCCCAATATGAAGGGTTTTTAAGCTTGTAAACCATTATAACTGGTTCTAACTGATTTTTCATTCCTAAAAAATCGGAGACGCTCATGTTTAACTTATCTAATATATTTTTTTGAGGGACTGCCCAGTTGTTAGTCTTTGTCCGGATCTTTGTAAATTCTTTTGCCTGTTCTATATTCTGAGTTAAATAGAAACCAGGTCCAAAATCCACACCGGCTCCCTTACGTTTCGTTATTATTATTTCTTTTGAAATCAGTTTGGCGTAAAGATTGTTTGTACCATGAAAGAAAAAAGTAGTGGGTTGAAATTCGACTTCAGGCAAATAAATTCGCTCCTATTATTTTATAATATGTTCCGGCTGTAAAAATTCCATTTAAAAAATAATATCATAAATATGTTGATACATTGATTGGATTTGACACCTACTTCAACAGCTGCTAATGCCTAATGGCTGTTGAGTACATATAACTAATTACCGAATAGTCGATTCAGTACACTTCTCTTTTTCTTTGATTCTCCGTTTCCAGATTCAGCTTGTTTTTGAATAAAGTCATTAACAATATCAACTTTTTCTTTCATCACTTCATAATCTCGTCTCATTCTCTGCATTTCTTGACGGCTTTCTTCACTGGAAGATGCAATATGTTCTAAAGCATTAAGAATTGCTTGGCCTTGTTCTTTATTCATAAGGCCTTCAACTTGAGTTTGAATGGTTCTTATTTGGTCCGCTACAACAGATAATTCATGTCGTTCACTTTTATCTTGAATGCTTGTCCCATAAGGGATTACCTCCGATACATTTTGTGTCGCCTTACGATAATGTGATGCCACTATAGCAGCAGCTGCTTCTGGCCCAATCTTCTTGTCTTTCTTAAGTTTTAACATTTGAGAAATTGCTTGCTGATCTTGCTGGGTGTAAACTCTGTGATCTAGGTCGTTCCTGATTAGTTCATATCCTTCCTTTTCTAGTAATGCGACATACTTTCTTACCGTACTTTCAGGCATTTTTAAGTTTTCTGCAATGTCACTGGTTTTTAACTCAACATGCATATCTATTACATCATCTAGAATGTCAAAATCAGTTTTTTTGTGGTTCATAGCATTCACCTCTTACCTTTATATTGGCGATATAAGGCCAATATCCTCTTAAGTAGTTTTTAATGTGGCAGCACTCATTATTAGTGGAAGTGTTAACGACTAGGTTGCCTTTAGGGCAACCTTTTAACCTTTAGGTTTTATTTTACTAGTTATGCAGAATAAACTGTGCAACGTTTATGTAGTTTATTTGCAATATCTTATTGCAAATAGGTGGTATAATTTGATTTTAGTTACCTAAAATAATATTATTAGAGTAACTAAAATCAAAGGGAGGAAGTAAGATGCTTTTTATATGTTCTAAATGTAGTAAACAATTGGATATTCAAAGTCGTGTTTATGAGAAAGCATACAAGGAGCACAATACTTGTTTAGATTGTCGGGCAAAGCATGGCGGTTATCGTGAGGGAGCCGGTCGCCCTGCGATTGGAGTGACAAAAAAGGTTTCGATCACTTTACCAGATAAAGTTTGGAAAGAGATTGAGGGTAAAAAAGGAGATATGGCGATGTCTGCGTATCTTCGAGAGTTCATTTTAAATGGTCTGGAAGAAAAGGGAGAGCGTTCATGATTTGTTTTTACTGCGGTCAAGAAAATAGTCACGAAAGTGCTCTGTGCACTTTTTGTGAAGCACCATTGAAAGCAAGACGGCCACAATTGAGAGATCATTTATTCCTGGAACAATGTGAGCTGCCATTTAGTGAGCTTTCTCTTTTTCATACATATGATCTTTTGATTTTACTTCGTTTAGTGAGGGAAGAACGTTCAACATGTTATAGGCTCATGAGAAGCGTTCAGAAGGCTCCAGAGGGCATTGTAATAGATTCAGATACGTTAGCCTTTGCGGAAAGTGATTATAGGCGTTATACGGCTCGTATGAGGGTGATAGAAGGTATCTTAATTGATAGAATGGGATATAAACCGAAACGAGTGGATGATAAGCTTCTAGCAAGTTTAAAAGCGAAGTTAGAAAATAACTAGAAAAAAGGGGAAATTATTGGTATTGTCGAAATAGAAAAAACAGAAAAACCCTCAAGTTTTCGAGGACTCGGAGGGCTTTTCTGCAAAATGGGAAAGGAATTAGTATCCCTTTATTTACTTACATATATATTCATATTCTAACATATTGGGGCTAATTCCTGCCATATGGGGAGAGGAATTAGATGAAAAAAAATAGTGTTAATTTTGATGAAGCTGAAAGAAAAGCAAGATTAAGAGATATTGAAAATGAGAAAAAACAGCAGGCTTTAACTGATGAAGAAATTCAGATAGCAAATGAATTGCAGAATAAAGCAACAGCTAGGGGAATGCTTTTAATTCCTGAAAAGAAAATAAAGAATAAAGCGAGGTTTGTTCAATTGAACCAGCCAAATCTATTATATTTACGTGATATTAAATATTTAACTACTGCTGAAAAGACTTTTTTAATGGACATTGCACCTCACGTTGAAATTGAATCTAATTGTATTGTAGAAGATTGCAAAAAAAACAATTCAACACCATTGACTCAAAGTGATCTTGCAACGGTTTTGGGAAAGAAAAAGCAAAATGTAAATCCGATTATAAAAGGGTTAATTGATAAAGGCATTTTAGCACGTTCTGAAAGTGGTTTAGAAGATAATAATGTTAGGGCATATGCTTTATTTGTAAATCCTCATATTATGTTTTCGGGCGACAGAGACAATGTTAATGGAACTTTAAAAGCTATGTTTAGAAAAACTCCTGCTGTATTAAAAAAATTACCGGAAAAATTATTTTAGAGCCTAAATTTAAGGCTCTTTTTTATTTGTTTCGTAGTAATGATTTTTCATTACGAAAGTAATGATTTTTCATTACTACGGGACTACCCAAAAAAGCAGTAATACCAAGGGTTTAACCCACTTTTATACTATCTCTCCTTCTTACTCTTATATTTAATAGCAATTCGGCTACGAATTAGCAACCCCTATTTTTATATTTTTTTACGTTTGAAAAACATAAGCCTTTAAGGCCAAAAGGCTGCACTAAAGGCAGCCAAAAACCTAGTTTGTAAGACTCTGTTATCTGTCCATTCCCCATTGCTGCTGTTTTCCTCTTTTTGGTTTCTGTTGCTGACGATTTTGACGTTGTTGGTCCCACTGCATATTTCTAGTTGCTTGTTCAATACCTTTTATAATGCTTTCAAGTAAATCAAGTCCATTTTGTTGGGACTGAATTTGATTTTCTATTTTAGGTATTTGTGTTTCCATTCTTTTTAATGTTTCAGTCTGTGATTGAAAGTCAGTTCTTCCAGAAACGCCTTCATTTTTCATCAAGTCATGGTACTGATCACGTTTAGTAATGGCCTGTTCATAGTCTTGTTTAGCTGATTTGGAAATGAGTATTTTTCCTTTAAGGAAAGGATTGTTTTCTATTTTTTCAACAGTGGTATGCTGCTGTTCGTAATGTTTTAGATATCTTTCCGCATGCTGTAAACGTGATCGGTGCTGATCCACTCGATCTAGTTCACCATGAAGCCTTTGAATTTCATTTTTCCGGCTATTTAGTGTTTTTTCCATTTGTTCAATCGGTATGACTTTATTTTGATTCAACGTTTGAAGTTTATTGATCTTCTGAGCCGTCTCATAGCTTATATAACGCATTTCAGGTCGTTCGGGATAGGAAGACACTACTCGACGTACAAAAGCGCTTCTATGGGCCGTTTCTGCCTTTTCTAAGACATCTCGTTCATGATGGATGTGTCCAAGTGTTTGTCTATTTTCTTCTAAGAGTCTTGGATAATTGGTTTGATAGAGATGTTGAATGTCACGAAATTCCTTTTCGGTACTAAATTCAAGTCGAATTCGGTAATCATTTAGCTTTTCGTCATGGGATTGGATTTGATTGTTTGCAAAAGCAATTTCCTGAATAGCTTTTTCTTTTGTGATTCGATTTTCTTTGATTTTCAACGGATTCAGCCAATTGATTTGATCGATTCGTTGCTGAGCTTGTTCAATCTGATTTTTAAAGGTCTGAACCCATTTATAATGATTGTCGACTTCGTTGATGGTGTCTTGTTTTAAGCGAATTGCTTGTGTATGGGTATGAACTTCTTTTTCCCATTGATGAAGCTGTTCACGTTTTTTCGTTATGTTTGGCAAAGTAGGTTCAGTTTGTAAGAGTTTAGCAGCTTCTTGTAAATGAACACGTTCTGCAGCTGTATAGAAACGTTCTTTGTTTTGTTTTTGTTCTTGTTGACGAGTTAATTCCCGTTCCAGGGCTCTTTTTTCTTCCCGGTATTTTTGTAGATCCACGACAACACGATTATATTCTTCACGATCACGATTGATATTTCCTCGATCGCTTTCTACACCGCGCTTTTCCATTTCATGAGCCACATGACCAAGATGAACAGTAGGAAGTACTTCTAGTCCTCTGGCTTCATGAGAAAGATGAGAAATCCGGTCTTGAATTCCTTCACGTTTTAAGGCTTTATTCGCATGTTCGGCCCATTGTTCACGCCATTGCTCTAATAATTCTTTTGTGTTCCAATCACGATTTTTAACCGTAAAGCCTTCTTCTGAAATTTCACGAGTGGTTAACATCACATGAGCATGCGGATTTTCTTGGTCATCTCGGTGGATGGCTACGTCTGCAATCATGCCTTGCTCGATAAATTCTTTTTGAACATAGCCACGAATGAGTTCGACTTGTTCTGGTTTTGATAATTCTCTAGGCAAAGCGATATTGATTTCTCTTGCGACTTGTGAGTTTTTTCTTGTTTCGGATGCTTCGACTTCATTCCAAAGACGGTTTCGATCTTGTACCCATTCTGGTGCATGTGAAGGTGCCAAAATCATGGTTTCTGGTTTCACTTCTCGTTTATAAAATTTTCTTTCGTTAGTCCGTTCATCTTTTAATCGTTCACCAGAACGATAGGCAGCCGCAGCGACTGCCGATTGTCCTTTGCTTCTGGAAATCATCTGTGCAGAGAAATGGTAAATCGCCATGATTAAGCACCTCCTTTTGGGTAGTAGATGTTCTCCATGTTGCCGAAGGCAGGATGGAGAAAGAATCGGCCGATTGGGTCGATTCTTTTTTTCATTCGGCTGTAAGCTGAATGAGGGTTTTGCGTTTTTGGATTCGCCATTGGCGAATTTGCTTTTCCGTTGCGAAGCAACCGCACACAAACGAAGTTTGTATAAGTGCGCCCTTCCTCATTTTATTTCGTTGGGATGATTGTAACACATTAATAGATTAGTAGTCATTCTTTGAGTGGGAAAATTTAACTTGGTGAGATAGAATAAACCTAAAACCAACGGAAGGATGAGGACAGGTGGCGAGGAAAACAGATGCAGAACGTTTACTAGAATTAGAGAAAAAGTTGGAGCAGTTGAAGGCGAGAAAGCAGCAGGTTGAAAGTCGAATGAAGGAAAAGGAAAGGAAGGAGCGTACGCGACGATTGATTCAAGTAGGGGCGATTTTTGAGAAGTATTTTGATATTGAGGATGTAGATCAAGCTGAGAAAATAGCTTTTGGAATGAAAGGAATTGTTGAGAAACATAGAGAAAAATTAATAAATATAGATTTGGAAAAATTCAAAGGAAAAGATGAAATTATTTATAAAGACAGTTAATTTAGGAGTTTTATAGATTTTTTCTTTTATTTCATTATCTATTCAGGGGTTGATATTTCATCAAAAGAAAAAGAACCCATTTATGAGTTCTTTTTGTAGGCATCTTCTTAAACGAAACACCCGTTACTTGAATAAGAAGCTATACTTTGAGTTAAAAAATCACTCAGTTTTCTGTCTATTATCAAGTTTTTTTGAACAATAAAAACATAGCAAGCCAATACCCAGGACTAAACAGAAAGGAATAAAAGCCCATAAAGGTATTAATATTGCCCAGAATAATAGATATGCACTTATAGCAAATATGAGCCAACTAGTAATAAGGAGAAAACTAGATAGAAAATCCTTCATATTGACATCACCTTTTTGAAAGTAAATTGTAAAAAGTTAAGTACATTTCCAATTGTATCACATTGGATAATTATTCATTTTATCTAGTTAACATAATGCTATGTTATCGGCAATCAATATCGCTACATTTTTAATCTTCTGCTTTATTCTTCACATTTTTAAGATACTTAGTTCCCCATTGACACATTATTTCTAGAAAGGGTACTAGACTTTCTCCTAGTTCTGTAAGTGAATATTCTACTTTAGGTGGTACTTGAGCATAAACCTTGCGATGAATAAGCCCATGATATTCCATTTCACGAAGTTGTTGAGTTAACATTTTTTGTGTAATTTTTGGAAGCGATTTTTTTAATTCACTGAATCGCATAGTTTTATCCGTTAGATGCCAAATGATCAACGGCTTCCACTTTCCCCCTATTAATTCTAAAGTAGCTTCTACTGGATCAGTTTTTTTTATGTTCATATGTTGGGCTTTTCTCCATTTTTTTATTGTTTCCATCAATGGTTTCCTAATAGGTACTATACCACTTTATAGTGCGTACTTATATTAAAGATTATTACATATTATAATCACTTTAACGAACCTGCAACAGTTTTTAGCGAGTTAATCATGAATATTAGTATAGTGTGTCATATGGATAGCAATGAATCAAATTGAACATAAATAAAACTTACAAAATGTAGAGAGGAATTGATAAAATGAAAGCTCTAGTTGTTGAAAAATATGGAGAAAATGCTGAAATCGTACTTGAAAAAAGAGACAAACCAACCCCCAATCAAGGAGAGGCTTTAGTCAGAGTATATGCTGCAGCATTAAATCCCCTTGATTTAACAGTTAAATCAGGTCATTTACCATTTGCTAAAAATCCTCCACTTATTCTCGGAAATGAAGGGGCAGGAGTTGTAGAATACTCATCAAAGTTTCCTAAAGGGTCAAAAGTGATTATTCAGGGTGGAGCGCTAGGTGTTAACAAAGACGGTACACATCAAGAGTTTATGGTTGTACCTGAAAATCAATTAATTCCTCTTCCAGAGAACTTTAGCTTTGAAGAAGGTGCTGCTTTATCAGTTTCTTATTTAACTGCTTATTTAGCATTAACCTATTCTGGTGAAATTAAAAAAGATGAATGGGTTGCAGTAGCAGGCGCAACAGGATCAGTTGGTTATGCAGCACTTCAACTTGCCAAAGCATTAGGTGCTAAACCAATTGCTATCGTGTCATCGGATGAAAAAGCAAAACAAGCTTTAACAGCTCAACCAGAAGGGATTATTAATCTTTCACAAGAAGACATTGTCAAAGGCGTTGCTCGTATTACAAATGATCACGGTATTAATGTAGCGCTTGATCCAGTAGGTAGTAATGGAACAAGTCTGCTCCTTCGTTCCTTAGCACAAGCTGGTCGTCTTGTAAGTATTGGGTATGCTGCTGGTATGGAAACAACGATCAATCTAATGGATCTTTTAGCGAAAGCGACGAAGATTATTGGATTCAGTATTTACGCTATCCCAGAGGAAGTTATTCAATCAGCACTTCAACATATTATTCAGTTAGCTGAAGAAGGAAAAATTCGTCCAGTTATTGATTCAACATTCTCTCTACAACAATGGAATCAAGCATTTTCACATCTTACTTCACGAAAAGCAATTGGAAAAATCATTTTTACGATCTAATTAAAGAAAAAAGTGTATACTCTATACATTTCTAGTTAACATAAAGTCAATTTTCAGAAGTACGCCAAAACGCCAAACCCATCTAGTTCAAGGGTTTGGCTCTTGTCTGTTTTTTATCGATTATGCACGACTTTATACATCGTTGATAGATCAACGTTTTTGGCTTTTGAAGAAGCCTGGCAGCTGTATAAAAAAGTGGGGTTTTATACAAGCTTTTCTTCCGCTAAAGCGCCCTTAATTGCATAAGGTTAGTCATTGAAACTCCCCGTTTTGATAAGAATTCCTTCCCTATCAAACCTTTTATGATTATAAGGAATATGGTTTATTTGCTTGTACTTTTCATTCCAAACTATATTTATGAAATGAGATGGTTCTTGAAGAAAATGGTCAGGAGATACTTTCTCATAACAATAACATTCGTTAGGATATGTTTCGTTACAGTCAAATAAGTCAAGGATATCTTCTTCGATTGCAATTCCACCTACTTTATATTTATAAACTGAAAACAACTCCATAAGAAAATCTGTAAAGTCTGTAATTTCGTCTTCCTTTATTCCAATCTGATCCCATTCCGGGGCATCAAAGAGTGAGCCAAAGAACCAAAAATTCACCATTAATGCATTTGAAGAAACCTTTTCTATTTGTAATGTCGTCTTTCGTTTCTTGGATAAATAGACATATAATCTCAATTTTAAAGAATGTAAGCAAATTGATTCTGGGTCTTCTTCATCATAGGTATAACCTCTTTCAAAAAAATCAATAATTTCATCAATGTTTTTATCAACGATTTCAATTTTATTTGTGACTTTAGATAACTTATTAATAATATCCTGTATACCTTTTGTTTTCGCTTCTTTAAGTTCCAACAAGAAACTAACTTCAAGGAAAGGACCTCCTTGCAACCATTGGGACGACTCCATCAATGATTCCTCCTAAGTTTAGGCTAAATTATATTATAAATTTGTTTTCTTCTTGAATTAACCGTTAGTCGAATAAGAAAAAGAGGTGCCGCAGCAATTCCTTTTCAACTCTTGCACCCGTTACTTGAAGAAGCGAATTTTTTATCTTAAGCGGGTGGTCCCATGATATACTCTGCAAATATGACTAAAAAGCAAAGACTTAAACTAATAATATTAACTACAATTGCAATTACAGAAAGATAAATCTTATTTTTATTAGAACGATATTTCCTCAACGATTTAATCGAAAAAACTAATCCAGCAATAAAAAGAATAAACCACCAAATATATGAGTAATTGGGAAACTTGAAAAAGTTAATAATAAAAGTAGTATTTAATAATAAAATCAAAACCAATGTAAAATTATAGAGTTTCATTTTTTCACCCTTATATGTCATATGAAACACCATTATAATACAATTCTTTCTTAAATAAACCTGCCCCTTTAAGTGTAAAGCTTCACAATTTCAGGGTGTTTCCTCAATAATATGGCCCTTTAGTTGAACAAGGTTTCTAAGGAACACATGAATACTCTATACCAATCTAGTTCACATAAGGTTCCATCATGGAAGCGAAAAACGAAGTCAACCCCTGAATTCAGCCAAAATCGGCGAAATTCAGGGGTTTTGATGGTGGGAAATAACGTGAAAAAGCCCTTCATAAACGAAAAGGCTGTTCTCCCGTTTTCGCCGGATTTCTCGAAATTACTAGCAAGCTTCCTTACAGACTAAACGGTTGCCTTTATGGCAACTTCTTAGCCTTTAAGGCTAGCTGTATGTATTGAACTTCGGTAATGGGTTAACTTTAAAACATTGATATATAAGGAGTTAACTAGTTAACCAATAAAAATAATGGTGCCACTTGATATTAGTTACTAAAAATAACATGATTAAGGTAACTTATATTGAAATCTTGTCATAAGCACGGTTCATGAGTGAAGTCGAGCAGGGTTGGAGTCTTGCAAACGAACAAAAACAGTCCCTTTAAAGGGACTGTTT
>NZ_QWVS01000001.1 GCF_003570725.1 Peribacillus asahii | reverse complement strand
TAAAAAAATAATACGGAAAATGATATCATAGATAGGGTTGTGCAGTTATAGCCGTAATAACCTGCTTTTGGATAAAACAAAGCAAACAGATTATACTGAAAAAGAGAACAGGGAGGGTCAGGCTTCATCGGCATCTCCCTTTTTGACAGATAAATAAAAAACGGACCAATTTTAAGGAGGTTCTTTACACTATGAATAAAAAGTCGATTAAAGATGTAGAACTGAAAGGGAAACGTGTATTTTGCCGAGTGGATTTTAACGTTCCGATGCAAGATGGACAAGTTTCAGATGATACAAGAATTAAAGCAGCGCTGCCAACGATTTCTTATTTAGTCAAACAAGGGGCAAAAGTGATTCTAGCTAGCCATCTTGGTCGTCCAAAAGGTCAAGTAGTGGAAGAACTACGTTTAACACCAGTTGCCAAGCGATTAAGTGAATTATTAGATAAAGAAGTACATAAAGTGGACGAAGCATATGGGGAGGCCGTATTAGCTGAAGTCAATAAGCTAGAAGAAGGCGAGCTTTTATTATTAGAAAATGTTCGTTTTTATCCTGGTGAAGAAAAGAATGATCCGGAGTTAGCGAAAGCATTTGCCGAGTTAGCAGATGTCTATGTTAACGATGCGTTTGGAGCAGCCCACCGTGCCCATGCATCAACAGAAGGAATAGCCCATTATCTGCCAGCTGTTTCTGGCTTGTTAATGCAAAAAGAATTAGATGTATTAGGTAATGCCTTAGCGAATCCTGAGCGTCCATTCACAGCGATTATTGGTGGAGCAAAAGTAAAAGATAAAATTGATGTAATTGAAAACCTGCTTGAAAAAGTAGATCATTTAATCATTGGTGGTGGATTAGCTTTTACTTTCGTTAAAGCACAAGGCTATGAAATTGGTACATCTCTTCTTGAAGAAGATAAAATCGAACTGGCCAAATCCTTTATTGCGGCTGCAGAAGCAAAAGGTGTAAAGATGCATATGCCGATTGATGCTGTTGTAGCACCAAGATTCGCTGCAGATGTAGAAGCGACAGCTGTGAACATTGATAGCATCCCAGCAGACCAAATGGCACTTGATATCGGTCCGAAAACGAGCGAACTATATGCGAATATTATTAAAGAATCTAAGCTTGTTATTTGGAACGGTCCAATGGGTGTATTTGAATTTGATAAATTTGCAAATGGTACAAAAACAGTTGCTCAAGCTTTAGCGGACTCAAATGATACATATAGTGTAGTTGGCGGTGGTGATTCGGCAGCTGCAGCTGAAAAGTTTGGCTTGGCTGAAAAAATGTCGCATATTTCAACAGGCGGCGGTGCATCTCTTGAATTTATGGAAGGGAAACAATTGCCGGGTGTTGTTGCGTTGAACGATAAATAAAAGCTCATATAATAGAATGAAGGGATGGAGGAAATGCGTAAACCGATTATTGCAGGAAATTGGAAAATGCACAAAACGCTTTCAGAAGCAACATCTTTTGTAAAAGAAATTGGTCAGCAAGTACCAGCATCTAATGAAGTAGACACGGTTGTTTGTGCTCCAGCTCTTTTTCTTGGTCAGCTCGTTCAAGCATCTGAAAAAACAGATGTTAAAATCGGTGCTCAAAATATGCATTTTGAAGAAAGCGGTGCCTTTACAGGAGAAATTAGTCCTGTGGCATTAGCGGATCTCGATGTAGCTTATGTCATTTTAGGTCATTCAGAGCGTCGTGAGATGTTTAATGAAACAGATGAAGCCGTGAATAAAAAGGTACATGCGGCTTTTAAGCATGGTCTAGCCCCAATTGTTTGCTGCGGTGAAACACTTGAGCAGCGTGAAGCGGGACAAACGTTTGATTTTGTTGGCGGCCAAATTGAAAAAGCTCTTGAAGGATTAACAGAAGAGCAAGTGAAGCAAACTGTGATTGCGTACGAGCCAATTTGGGCGATTGGAACGGGTAAATCTTCATCAGCGGAAGATGCGAATGAAGTATGTGCTCATATTCGTGCGGTTGTAGCGAAGCAAACAACGCAATCAACAGCGGAAGAAGTCCGTATTCAATACGGAGGAAGTGTGAAGCCAGAGAATATTAAAGAATATATGGCGCAACCTGATATTGATGGTGCGTTAGTTGGTGGAGCAAGTTTGAAAACGGCTTCTTTCTTACAATTATTGGAGGCGGGACGTTATGAGTAAGGCACCAGTTGCGTTAATTATTTTGGACGGCTTTGGATGCCGTCCTGAACAAAAGGGAAACGCAGTTTTTCATGCGAAAAAACCGAATTTTGATCGTTATTGGGGACAATATCCTCATTCCCATTTAACAGCAAGCGGGGAAGCGGTCGGCTTACCTGAAGGGCAAATGGGGAATTCAGAAGTTGGTCATTTAAATATCGGTGCAGGTCGAATTGTGTACCAAAGTTTAACACGAGTGAATATTGCGATTCGGGATGGGGAGTTTGCTCAGAACCAAACATTCCTTGATGCAATCAATCATGCTAAGGAAAAAGGTACAAGCCTTCACCTAATGGGGTTACTTTCAGACGGTGGTGTTCATAGCCATATTGATCATATGTATGCGTTGTTAAAGCTTGCTGCTAAAGAAGGCTTGAAGAATGTATACGTTCATGGGTTTTTAGATGGCCGCGATGTTGGTCCACAAACAGCAAAAGGCTATATTGAAGCAGCAGAAGCAGTAATGAAGGAAATTGGCGTAGGTCAATTCGCGACGATTTCTGGACGTTATTATTCTATGGATCGCGATAAGCGTTGGGAGCGCGTAGAGAAATCTTACCGCTCTATGGTTTATGGTGAAGGTCCAGCTTATACATCAGCACTTGAGTGTGTAAACGACTCTTATGAGAATGGAATTTATGATGAGTTCGTTCTGCCATCCGTTGTGACAGATGCAGAAGGCAAGCCGGTTGCTACGATTCAAAATGATGATTCGGTTATTTTCTATAATTTCCGTCCAGACCGTGCCATCCAAATTTCAAACACGTTTACAAATGAAGATTTCCGTTCATTTGATCGCGGAGACAAGCATCCGAAGCACCTTCATTTCGTCTGCTTAACGCACTTTTCGGAAACAGTAGATGGATATGTTGCTTTTAAGCCAACAAATCTTGATAATACATTAGGAGAAGTTCTTTCGCAAAACGGCTTAACGCAGCTGCGTATTGCCGAAACGGAAAAATATCCACATGTTACGTTTTTTATGAGCGGCGGACGTGAAGATAAATTCCCAGGTGAAGAAAGAATTTTGATTGCTTCACCAAAAGTTGCTACATACGATTTGAAACCAGAAATGAGTGCTTATGAAGTGACCGATGCATTAGTAGAGCAAATTGAACAAGATCGTTTTGATGCGATTATTTTAAACTTTGCTAACCCTGATATGGTCGGACATTCTGGTATGCTTGAGCCAACTGTAAAAGCTATTGAAGCAGTTGATGAATGTCTAGGTCGTGTTGTTGATTTAATTATATCTAAGGGCGGGACAGCGATTATTACAGCTGACCATGGAAATGCTGACGAAGTGGTAACACTGCAAGGTAATCCAATGACCGCTCATACAACAAATCCAGTGCCTATTATTGTGACAAAAAATGAGGTAACATTAAGAAATGATGGTATTTTAGGTGATTTAGCTCCAACAATGTTACATTTGCTTGGTGTTGAAAAACCTGTTGAGATGACAGGGAAATCCCTAATCACTATATAATTACGAACAAAAAAGGAGAGATTTATTATGCCATATATCCAACATGTCTATGCACGTGAAGTATTAGATTCTCGTGGAAACCCAACAGTAGAAGTAGAAGTAGGAACAGAATCCGGATTTTTCGGACGTGCAATCGTGCCATCAGGTGCTTCAACTGGTGAATATGAAGCGGTAGAACTTCGTGACGGAGATAAATCTCGTTACCTTGGAAAAGGTGTTCAAAAAGCAGTTGATAACGTAAATGAAATTATCGCTGAAGCTATTATGGGCTTTGATGTAACAGATCAAGTAGGCATCGACCGTGCGATGATTGCTTTAGACGGTACAGAAAACAAAGGGAAATTAGGAGCAAATGCCATCCTTGGTGTATCTATGGCGGCAGCTCATGCAGCTGCTCAATTTGCGGAGCTACCATTATACCGTTACCTTGGCGGATTCAATGCGAAGCAATTACCAACTCCAATGATGAACATCATTAACGGTGGATCACATGCAGATAATAACGTAGACTTCCAAGAATTTATGATTCTTCCAACAGGAGCTCCTACATTTAAAGAAGCAATCCGTATGGGTGCAGAAGTATTCCATGCATTAAAATCAGTTCTTGCTTCTAAAGGTTTAAACACAGCAGTTGGTGATGAAGGTGGATTCGCTCCAAACCTTGGTTCTAACCGTGAAGCGCTTGAAGTAATTATCGAAGCAATCGAAAAAGCTGGCTATAAAGCAGGCGAAGATGTTTACTTAGGACTAGATGTTGCTTCTTCTGAGTTCTACAACAAAGAAACAGGTAAATATGATCTTGTTGGTGAAGGACGTACAGGCTTAACATCTGAAGAAATGATTGCTTTCTACGAAGAATTAGTAAATCAATTCCCAATCATCTCTATCGAAGACGGTTTAGATGAAAATGATTGGGAAGGTCACAAATTACTAACAGAGCGCATCGGTGACCGCGTTCAATTAGTAGGCGATGACTTATTCGTAACAAATACGAAAAAACTAGCTCAAGGTATTGAGCAAGGCGTAGGTAACGCAATCCTAATCAAAGTAAACCAAATCGGTACATTAACAGAAACATTTGAAGCAATTGAAATGGCGAAACGCGCTGGTTACACAGCTGTTGTTTCTCATCGCTCTGGTGAATCAGAAGATACAACAATCGCTGATATCGCTGTTGCAACAAATGCTGGTCAAATTAAAACAGGTTCTATGTCACGTACAGACCGTATCGCAAAATACAACCAACTTCTTCGCATCGAAGACGAGCTTGGTGATTTAGCGGTATATGATGGTTTGAAATCTTTCTATAACATCAAACGCTAATTTTGACTAGCGTTTATGGCTCGAAACCTCCTATTTATGTGTGAGTAATCCGCATGAATGGGAGGTTTTTTTCAATAAAAGTAAACAAGATGCAAGAAACTGTCATTTATTTTATAATAATATGAATTATAAGGAGGTGGAGAAAATGGCAAACAGGATAAGCTTGCCAGAATCTGCAGCGACTCATGCAAAGCCTAGTATTGGGAAGGCGATTCTTTGCATGGGGCGGACTTTTCATTAAACGAATATCGCCTAAGTAAGCATAGATTCATTTCTAATATATGGCTTTGCACCTTATTTTCATTTTTAAAAAATAAGGAGCTGGCAGAAATGAAATATGTAAAAGCGACGGCTGTTTTACCGGAAGCGCTTATTAATGAAATTCAAAAATACGTTCAAGGAGCAACGATTTATATTCCAAAACCAGAAGCAGCTCATCAGAAATGGGGGACGCGTTCTGGAAGCAGAAAGTGGATTGATGATCGAAACACTCATATTAGAAAGTCATTTCAAAATGGGTTAAAGATTGATCAATTAGCTGAGGAATATTGTCTCTCCGTAGAAACAATTAAGAAGATTGTATATTCTAAATAAGAATGGTTAGCACTGGGGATCTTTTATATAGATAATCAGTGCTTTTTGTACTATCATCAGAATTTAGATTAAGCGGATGATAGTATAAGAAAAAACATCGACTTTCGCCATTATGAGCGATAAGTCGTTTTTTTCTTATATGCCAAATTTGTTTCTTACTCATTTTCTACATTGAATAAAAAAAGTGAATCTTTTAAAGTAAAAGCTAGATGAGATTTTTTTAATAAGTAGGAGTGATAAAGATGGAGCCGTTTATAAGAAGTGACCAGTATAACTTTATTCGCAAGCAAACGCAGATTTTAATAAATGGTCATGCAACTGCTAATGATATACATGTTTTGACTACATTAAAGACGCTTGCAAAAGAAAAAGTATTTGGTTTGTTTGAAGAGATAAGTGAGGAACAAGAACAGTTGCTCATTCCAATTATGGATGTGAAAGATAATGAAGGAGCCGAGGTCTTTCTTTTACAAGTGGAACCGTATGTGATTCCTTTTCAAACGATAACAGAGCAAACGATAAAGAAATTGTTTCCGAAAGCAAAGAAGCTAAAGGTTCCTACCTTAGAAAATGTGAATTTAAAGGAAACTTCATATGTAAGTTGGTATGATAAAGGATCCAATAGAAAGTATATAATAGCTCGGCATAATCATAAGCTGAAGGGGCTGCAGGGAACCTTTACGAGCTTAAATAAAAAAGGAATTTGCACATTATGTAATGCCCATGAGAAAGTAGGAATGTTTATGTCTGAGGCAAAAGGAAAAGGAGGGGAACAAGGCACATTTATTAAAAGAGGGAATTATATTTGTGAAGATAGTCAGAAATGTAATTATAACCTCATCACATTAGATAAATTACATGATTTTATCGAGCGATTGAATTAAGCAATATAGTTATCTGGATATCCAAACAAAAAAACTAACTCGGAAGGGAGTTAGTTTTTTTGTTCAACGTTTACACGTTTAATAAACAAGGCACAGATGAGCCCGATCACGGAGACGATTAGGGCGAATACAAAGGCATCTTGAATACCTGCGTTTAAAGAGTTAACAGCATTTAATGGGTCATTAGGATTTGTCACGTTACTCATATAGCTTTTTTGACCAGCTGACATAATGGTTATAGCAACTGCTGTACCAATTGCTCCTGCTACTTGTTGGAGTGTATTCATAATGGCAGTACCATCTGGATAAAACTGTGGCGGCAGCTGATTTAAACCATTTGTTTGAGCAGGCATCATAATCATGGAAACGCCAATCATTAAGAAAATATGTAGAGCAACAATAAGAGTAATGGCTGTATCCATGGAAACACCGCTGAACAACCAAAGAACAATCGTTACAATGACCATTCCGGGGATAACTAACCATTTCGGACCGTATTTGTCAAACAAACGTCCCATAACAGGTGACATGAACCCGTTGAGAATACCGCCTGGTAGTAAAATGAGTCCGGCAGCGAAGGCGGATAGCGCCAACCCGCTTTGTAAATAGAGCGGCAGCATAATCATGGAGGACAGAATGGTCATCATCCCAATAAAGAGAAGAATGACGCCTAATGTAAACATCGGAAATTTAAAGGTGCGTAAATTCATCATCGGTTGCTGCATCGATAATTGTCGAATAGTAAACAAAATAAGAGCAATAACTCCAACCAGTAAAGCAATGATTACTTTTGAACTGCCCCAGCCTTCTCCTTCTCCTGAGGCACTAAAGCCATACACGACTCCGCCGAAGCCAAATGTGGATAAGATAATCGAGACTATATCAATTTTTGGTTTTGTAATCGTTGATACATTTTCCATAAACACAATTCCGCATATAAGGGAAAGAACAAAGAATGGAAGTGCTAGCCAAAAAATCCAGTGCCAGCTAAGGTTTGCGATAACCAATCCCGAAATCGTTGGACCGATGGCAGGTGCAAACATAATGACGAGACCGATAAGCCCCATAATAGACCCTCTTTTATGGATCGGGAAAATCAGTAAAATCGTATTAAACATTAAAGGCAAAAGCAGTGCTGTACCAATGGCTTGAATAACACGAGCTACTAATAAAACTTCAAAGCTCGGCGCAAGAGCGGCAGTAAGCATTCCGATAATGGAGAAAATGAGTGATGTAATAAAGAGCTGTCTCGTTGTGAACCATTGAAGTAGAAGTCCTGATACAGGAACTAATATGCCGAGTGTTAATAAATAGCCTGTTGTTAACCATTGAACAGTTGAAGGTTGAATGGCGAAAATTTGAATTAAGTCGTTTAGTGCGATGTTGAGCGCAGTTTCACTGAATAAACCGATAAATCCAGCAATTAAAAATGACAGTAAAATCGGAAAGGTTCTATACTGCCTCTGCTCTTGTTGAGTCTTTTCTTGCGTTTGTGCTTGCATGATATTCCCCTCTCGAAAAAAATAGATGAAACAGTTAAGAATAACTGTGTATCCTTCGTTATCTTTCTAATGAACTTCCTCCAATATTTTTAGCCTATGTTAAGCTACTCGATAATAACATAAAAAGTGCCTAATAAACGGATTAGGCACTTTTTATATTATTTTTTTGTTGTTTCTGTATCAACAGGTACAGCATTATAATATTCTTCTAATGTAATACCTTTTTCAAAAATTTCTGTTGCTGCTTCTATGCCAAGATAACGTAAGTGCCAAGGTTCATATTTATAGCCTGTAATATGTTCTTTTCCCTCTGGGTAGCGGATAATAAAACCGTATTCATGTCCATGTTTCGCTAGCCATTTTGCCTCTGCCGTATCCCCAAAACAATCTTGCGCGGCACAGGCCCCATCAATTGTTGTGACATCGATAGCCAATCCTGTTTCATGTTCGCTTGTTCCTGGAAGGGCACTGTATGTTTTAGCATTCTCCAGGCCGTCGCGTTTTACATAGTTGTTAAAAAGTGATACTTGGGTTTCGTGAGAACGATAGGCGGAAACACCCGCTAAATGTCTGTTTTGTTTTTTAGCGGCGCTGAACATTTTTTCTAAAGCCTTTGCTGCTTCCGCTCGCATCATTCTTTTTTCAATTTTTTCTTTAAAAATAAAGTCTACTTTCGGATAAGTGAGATCAGCAGGTTTATACTCTTCCGGCAGGCTATATTGTTTATTCACAAGAACAGCGATATTTTCAGGTTCGGCTAACGTGTACAGCCCTGCTTGAGCTGGTTTGGCGGATTCGTCGATTGCCACCTCACGTATTTTTTCGCGCTCTTCCTGTTGTTGTACAACTGGTTCTTTTTGTTCTTTTTCTTGAGAAATATGTTGATTATCTTGCTGTGTAAATGAACAACCTGAAATGAATAACAAGGAAGATAGGGCGGTTGCTGTAATTGCTTGTTTTAACATGAGTAAGACTCCTTCATTTGTACTTATCGAAACCAATATTCGCGCTGTAGTTCTTTTTGATACTTATCAAGGAATAATCCAATCCAAATAACCATTAATAAAATGGGATAATCATCACGAACAACAGCATCGATAATAGGTGCCGACCAAAAATGCTCTAAAAAACGGTTAGCAGGAAATTGACTAAATGTTTCATATAGGACGATGCCTTGAAGTGAGAGCCAAAGAATCGTTAACGTATTTGTTCCAAATCCAATAACAGCGGCAATTAAACTTAATGCGACGGCAATGAGTCCAAAAAGTAATATACGAAAATCAGCTTGAAAAAAGTCAATAGGGCTATTGGACAAACCGTTGTAAATAATAGCTGTAAAATAAACAGTTGTTGTAACATAGGCTGCAAACAGCAATAATCGATTTCCTTGATATTTTGCAAGCAAAAGCAAAATAGGGGAAAGGACGATTAATAACATGCTGACGATATTGCTACCGCTTGTCCATAAAGCATAGCTAGCTATACCAGATAAAATAATAGCTAGAAAATCGAGAAATCGCAATATATTTTGTATCATCAACGACACCGTTGCCAAAAACCTATAAAAGTCTATAAGCTTTTGTTTGCTTTCTGCTTCTTCCTGTCCGATTTTGCCGAAGCTACTTTCGTTTGTTATGACAGTCCACAGACGTCAATTCGGATGCAACGAATCCTACACACAAACAGTATCTTGAAGGTGATTAAGCTGTTCGTTTTCCAAAGTTAGCTAAGTTCAAAGATGCGTTTACATCCCGATCTATGACTAATCCACATTCACATGAGTATATACGGTCAGATAGTTTTAAATCTTTCTTCATTATTCCGCATGATGAACAGGTTTTAGATGATGGATAAAAACGGTCTACTTGAATGAATTCAATACCATACTTTTTACACTTATATTCCATTTGGCGAATGAATTCAGAAAGTTTTTGATTAGCTAATGCTTTGGATAAATGGCGATTTTTCATCATCCTACTTACATTCAAATCTTCCATGACTACTTTGCTAGGCTTGATTATCGCAATAGCATGTGTCGCTTGATGAATGTGATTCGTCCGGATGTTAGTTAATCGCCTGTGTAGGTGTTGTATCTGCTTTTCGATTTTTATAAGGTTGCTTGTTTTGACGAAACGGCTTTCCTCCTTATTCATTTCATATTTACGAGAAACTTGTCGTTGCAACCTACGAAGTCGTTTCTCCATCTTGCGTACTACATGTGTTTTGTTAATGTTTTGAACTTTTTTAATCATTTGACCATCTGAGTAGACGGCTAATTCTTTAATCCCTAAGTCAATACCAATGATTTTATCGGACAATTCTCCTTGTTTAAACTCTTGTTCAATTCCTACAGAAATATACCAATACTTATTATCAAAACTAATGCGTGGATTAGTATATTTCATGTTCATAGGGATTTGTTCTCTAGTTCGAACCCATCCTACTTTTTCAATTAAGACCAAATTCTCTTTTACTTTTAACTTGTTGGTATCGTTGTAAAAAGATAGTTTTGATTTCTTTCGACTCTTAAACTTAGGCTTTTTAGATAAACCTTTAAAAAACTTTTTATAGGCATCGCAAGCATCTTTGACTGCTTGTTTGGCAACATTATTTGATACATCTGACAACCATTTAAATTCTTCTGTTTGTTTGAGTTGAGTAATTTCTTTTCGCAAATCGTTGTTGGAAATGAATGTCCCACCTTGTTTATAATTTTCTTGTTGTCTATTTAATGTCCAATTATAGGTCCACCGAGCAGTGCCAACTGATTTCCATAATTGCTGTTCTTGTGCTTTAGTTGGTTTTAACCTAACCTTTTTCGCTAATAGCATCCTTATGTTTTTTCCCTCTTTCTACACATTTATAAAAATTATCTCAAAGTTTAGTTAGAAAAGAAATGACGATTCTCCTTTTTTACGAGAAACCTATAAAATTCCGGGCCTCTTCCTATTTTCTTTACAGGCTGCCCAAGGTGCTTTCGCTTTTCGTGTGAATATGGTAAAGTAAAAGTAATGTCTTGGAGGTGTTCATGCATGCATGCTTTATTAGTGACACTTTTAGTAATCGTTTGTATCGCATTGATTGCTTGTGTATTACTGCAGTCAGGAAAAAGCGCAGGTCTATCTGGCGCCATTTCCGGTGGTGCAGAACAATTATTCGGTAAACAAAAAGCGCGTGGCTTAGATTTAGTTCTACATAGAGCGACAATTGTATTAGCTATTATTTTCTTTGCTCTAACGTTGCTAATCGCTTATTTTGAATAAACGAATATTAAAGAAGTCTAGCTAATGAGCTAGGCTTTTTTCTATGTTCTTTTTTAAAGTATAAGCTTTGTTATAGCTAAATGTATAAAGTTTCGTTCCTTTTTGGTGTCTAGTTTCAGCTAGGAGACACTCGCCTTGCACTTTTATGACTTTAACAGGTATAGTTGAGAAGTAGTAAATGAAAAATTTAGTAGGGTAAGAATATTTTTCCCTATTTATGAAGAGATATAAACGTTTCGTGTAAAAGGAGTTTTTGGAATGAAGATTAGATTGCCGCAGCCCTTTACATTTGAAGGCGGGAAACGTGCTGTATTATTGCTGCATGGATTCACTGGGAATTCATCTGATGTTCGAATGCTTGGCCGTTTTTTAGAGCAACGAGGCTATACTTGTCACGCACCGCACTATAAAGGTCACGGTGTCCCACCAGAGGAGTTAGTCACAACAGGTCCTGCAGATTGGTGGAAAGATGTAATAGCGGGCTATGATTTTTTGAAACAGAAAGGTCATGAGGAAATTGCTGTAGCAGGGCTGTCTCTCGGAGGCGTATTTTCTCTTAAATTAGGATATACTGTCCCTATTAAGGGTATTGTAACAATGTGTGCACCAATGTATATAAAAAGCGAAGAAATCATGTATGAAGGTGTTTTACAATACGCTCGTAATTTTAAAAAACATGAGGGAAAAGAACCTGAGCAAATCGAATTAGAAATGAAGAAGTTTGTAGAAACACCGATGAATACGTTACAAGCGTTGCAGCAATTAATTAAGGATGTGCGGAATCATGTGGATCATATTTATGCGCCAACTTTTGTTGTCCAAGGGCGGCATGATGCGATGATTAATATAGATAGTGCCAATATTATCTACGATTCTGTACAATCTTCGATGAAAGAACTAAAGTGGTATGAGGAATCAGGCCATGTTATTACGCTAGATAAGGAACGTACACAATTGCATGAGGATGTCTTTTCATTTTTAGAAAGTTTAGATTGGAATGAGTAAAATATACCCTAATGTAAGGAGGGTTTTGAATATGGAAGAACAAATCGATCAACATATCGAACGGCTTTTATCTTATATGAAAGAAGAGGCATATAAGCCGTTAACTGTTCAAGAGCTAGAAGAAGCTCTAGGGATTGAAGATTCAGCAGATTTTAAGAACTTTGTGAAGGCGCTTGTCAAAATGGAAGAAAAGGGTCTTGTCATTCGGACGAGAAGCAATCGATATGGCTTGCCGCAAAAAATGAATTTAATTCGTGGGAAGCTATCTGGGCACGCGAAGGGGTTTGCTTTTGTTACACCTGAAGATGAGCCGGGAGCAGATGATATTTTCATTCCACCAAATGAAACAAAGAGTGCGATGCACGGCGATACTGTTATGGTTCGAGTTTCTACGGAAACAAGTGGTTCAAGACGAGAAGGAACCGTGATTCGAATTCTTGAACGGGGCGTAACGGAGATTGTCGGTACGTATTCTGAAAGCAAACATTTTGGATTTGTCATCCCAGATGATAAAAAGATTGCGAGCGATATCTTTATTCCAAAACAAGCAAATGGCGGCGCGATTGAGGGACATAAAGTAGTTGTGAAATTAACTTCTTATCCTGAAGGGCGTACAAGTGCAGAAGGAGAAGTTATTCAAATTCTTGGCCATAAAAATGACCCAGGTGTGGACATTTTATCTGTGATTCATAAGCATGGTTTGCCATTAGAGTTTCCTCAGGAAGTGATGGACCAAGCGAATGCTGTGCCAGATACTATTGCGGAAAGTGAAATCGGCAATCGCCGTGATTTACGAAATGACGTGATTGTAACGATTGATGGTGCTGATGCGAAAGATTTGGATGATGCCGTTACGGTTACGAAGCTCGATAATGGCAATTACAAGCTTGGCGTTCATATTGCCGATGTTAGTCATTATGTAACAGAAGGTTCACCTATTGATCGAGAAGCGTTAGAAAGAGGGACAAGTGTTTATTTAGTAGACCGAGTGATTCCGATGATTCCACATCGTTTATCAAATGGGATTTGTTCTTTGAATCCAAAAGTCGATCGTTTTACTTTATCATGTGAAATGGAAATTACACCTGAAGGGGAAGTCGTACAGCACGAAATTTTTGAAAGTGTCATTAAAACGACAGAACGAATGACGTATAGCGATGTGAATAAAATTTTATTAGATCAAGATGAAGAATTGCTTGCGCGTTATGAGCCGATTATTCCAATGTTCCAGGAAATGGAGAAGTTGGCTGAGATTCTTCGTCGTAAACGGATGAATCGCGGAGCCATTGACTTTGATTTTAAAGAAGCAAAAGTGCTTGTTGATGAAGAAGGGCATCCATCGGACGTTGTTCTACGCGAACGTTCTGTGGCAGAACGATTAATCGAAGAGTTTATGTTAGTAGCGAATGAGACAGTAGCAGAACATTTCCACTGGTTAGATGTTCCGTTTATTTATCGAATTCATGAAGATCCAAAGCCAGAGAAGTTACAACGCTTCTTCGAATTCATTACAAACTTTGGTTACCTTGTTCGTGGATCAGCGAATGAAGTGCATCCACGTGCTTTACAAGAAATTATTGAAGCGGTAGAAGGTAAGCCGGAAGAAATGGTTATTTCTACTGTCATGCTTCGTTCAATGCAGCAAGCGAAATATGATCCGGAAAGCTTAGGTCACTTTGGTCTTTCTACGGAATTTTATACACATTTCACATCCCCAATTCGCCGTTATCCAGATTTAATTGTGCACCGTCTTATTCGCACGTATTTAATTGAAGGCAAATTGGATCCTGCTACACAAGAAAAATGGAACGCCCTGCTGCCGGATATTGCAGATCATACATCTAAGCGGGAGCGTCGCGCTGTAGATGCTGAGCGCGAAACGGATGAGCTGAAAAAAGCAGAATATATGCTTGATAAAATTGGCGAAGAGTATGATGGTATTATTAGCTCTGTTACGAATTTTGGTATGTTTGTGGAGTTACCAAATACCATTGAAGGACTTGTTCATGTAAGCTATATGACGGATGATTATTATCGCTTTGACGAACGTCAACTAGCGATGGTAGGAGAACGAACAGGAAAAGTGTTCCGAATTGGTGATGAGATCTCTATTCGGGTTAGCAATGTAAATAAAGAAGAGCGTGCAGTTGATTTTGAAATCATCGGTATGAAAGTGAGTCGTCCACGTCCCTCTTCTGGTGAAAGACGCGTATTTAAGGCAAATGCAGGAGAGAAAAAGCGCGGTCGCGGTGGAAGAAATGGTCGTGATGAAGGACGTCAAGGTCGAAACTCTGAACGTTCCTCGTCTGAACGAAAACCGAAAAAGAAGAAAAAGTTTTATGAAAATGCGCCGTCTGCTAAGCGCAAGAAAAAGCCAAAAAAGAGATAATGTACGAGAGAGGATGAGTCATCATCCTCTCTAAAGAAGGGGAGAGTAAGATGCCAAAGGGAATGGGCAAACAATTAGCACAAAATAAAAAAGCGTACCATGATTATTTTATTGAAGATACATTTGAAGCGGGTATTGTGCTTCAAGGAACAGAAATTAAATCGATTCGAGCAGGAAAAGCGAATTTAAAGGATTCGTTTGCGAAAATTGAACGTGGGGAATTATATTTGCATAATATGCATGTTAGTCCGTATGAGCAAGGAAATCGTTATAATCATGATCCACTAAGAACGAGAAAGCTATTGCTTCATCGGAAGGAAATTAATAAACTAATTGGTGAAACGAAAGAAACAGGTTATACGATTGTTCCGTTAAAGTTATATTTAAAAAATGGTTTTGCAAAAGTATTAATTGGGCTTGGTAAAGGGAAGAAGCAATACGATAAGCGTGATGACTTGAAGAAAAAAGAAGCAAAACGTGATATTGAACGAGCTTTCCGTGAACGTCAAAAGATGTAGGTTTTTTTACAATAACTTACAATTGATTTTTTGAAGAAACATGCTATAATTATTCTTGTAACGATGACAACTGAATAACAGCAAACGATGCTGGCTATTCATTCTCGTACGCTCCATTCTTATACTGGGGACGTTACGGATTCGACAGGGATAGTTCGAGCTTAGGTTGCGAGTCGAGGGGATCGGCCTCGTTAAAACGTCAAAGCCTATAACTGGCAAACAACAAAACAACTTAGCTTTCGCTGCTTAATAACAGTCGATAGCTGTTCCTCCCTCCATTGCCCATGTGGTAGGGTCAGGGACTCACTCTAAGTGGGCTACGCCGGATTCCACCGTCTGAGGATGAAGGAAGAGAACAATCAGACTAGCTGCTCAAACGCCTGTCGACAGGCAAATGAGTAAGCGAAACATGAATATGTCGACTACACTCGTAGAAGCTTAAGTACCGTTATGTCTGGACGTGGGTTCGATTAGTAAATAGTCGCCTTGTATGGTAACATGCAAGTGAAAATCTGGCTTTATCGGTGAAACCTACCTCGCATTTATTGCGATAAGGCAATGCCGAGCGGTATGTGGAGCAATCCAACAGCCGTGTATCGACTTATAGGCTGCCATTTGAAAATGGTAGTACTAGGATGCGGAATACTACTTCTATTTAGTAAATTTATATTTCGCATAATACGCCAGAGGACCTGAATAATTAATTACAGGTTCAAGATATAGTCAGTGCCATGACGAAAGCATGGAATAGCACGTCCCACCGTCTCCACCAAATACATATTTGGTGGTTTTTATTTTGTCCTTTTTATCTTGCATTTACTTAATGATAAATTAACAACCCACTTCAATGTTTTGAAGAACCAAGGAATATGAAGGCGGGAGGTGATTCCCCTTCACTTTATCGCATAGTTTCAAAAAACTATAGCCCAGATTTTACATTATATTTGAAAGAATAACTCCTCAAATGATAGTTTAGCTCTTAATAATTCTGGACTGTATTTTCCATTCCTCAGAGTTACCTTTTCATAGTGTTCTAATATCCATAAGGAGCGTTTTCTCTTTTTATCGACTCTTAAATAGGGAGAAATATGTTTTAAAATAAACATGACATTTTCTTTCTTTTTTATAGTTAATGTAAAGGAATCTTTATGCCGGTCGGGCTTGTAATTCTTTTTATTATTAATTGTACCGCCGGTTAAAGATTGGAGATAAATTAATAGTTCTTTGTCAGTTGAAGCAACTGTAATACATGGCCGGCGGTGTTCACCTTCATGCATTCTAGTCAATGTAATGGAACCCTCTCCATCTATAATTCCTGCTATATATGCTGCTTCCCACTTCTCTATGTTATATTCCTCCCTTCAATTTAATAAAAAAAGAATGTATGTTTGTATCTATTGTATTGAAACTACACTATAATTTCAACTATTTGGAAAAGTTAGGTTTGCACATAACCTCAAGATTTCTATGTCAAAATTTCGAGGAGAAAAAGAAGGTAGGTGGAATTTTTTGTAGAAATCTTGATGACTTTAGCTTCTATTTTTAAATTATTCTTTAGATGAAGTATCTTATCGCTTTCAAACAAAGCTGCACTTTAATCAAGGTGTAGCCAGCCAAAATCAGGATATCATTCAAGTCCTATAGTTCAATAGATAAAACTAAAAAATCATTGATAAGAGGGCCCGCTTCAAAGTTATGGGCCCTCTTTACAGTGGAAGTGCTTCATAAGCTGTCCGAGTATCCGGGAATGCTCGTTTGATTAGAAGCAAACGTTCTATGTAATGCTGTATATAGAGAGGTAACTGCAGTTCTTCCTGCCAGCATCGTTCCTTTTTGTCGTGAGGTGTGTAATTAGAATATAGTAAATAGAGTAAGAAATGTCCGATATAGTAAAGGTCGATAATATAATTTTCCGCTTTTTTCGGATTTTTTATCGTATCGATGTTTGTACTCTCTTTCATATAACAAGCTAAGCCAAAATCAATGACATATAGTTTATTGTGATGAAGGAGGATGTTTGGGATACGTAAATCGCGATGAACAATTCCGTGATCATGAATCGTTAGTACAATTTCAAATAATTGTTTGACGAGTGTTAATGATTCATGGACGGAGAATGTTTGTCCCTTATTAAAAATAAGATGTTCAAACGTATGACCTTCAATAAAATCCATCATATAAAATGGAAGGCCTTTAACAAAGCCCTCCTCTTTGACAGTAGGCAAGTTCGGATGCATTTCCTTTTGGAGAAACGCAATTTCTTGCTGAAAGTTATATTTTGTTGAGGCTTTATTTTTATGCTTAGCACGCAGTCGTTTTAAAACATACTTCTTATTAGTGAGCTTATGCTGAAGTAAATAAGCAACTCCAAAGGATCCAATCCCTAAGGTGTCTAAAAATTTGTACTTATTACTTTGGTTGATGTGGTCGATAAATAATCGATTGTATTTGATTTCATAAAGGTGTTGAAGAATCATCTTAATAACCCCTCATGATTAACTGCTTGAAAAGCTGCGAGAACCGAAAAAGCCTTTTTTATGTCCTTTTTTGTAATGCTTATGACCATAATAACTTTGTTTACTTGAATAATGCTTTCTACGAGAGCTGCTTGAATAATATCTTTTATGTTTAGAGCTGCTTCCGCTATTTAAGAGTGATTTAATGATTTTTCTTAAAATAAGAATCGCCTCCTTTAGTTACCAAGTATAGAAAGGTCATTTATTCATTGCAACAATAAGTAACTCTCTATTTTGTGAATAAAAAAATCCCCTATTGAGGGGATTAATCAAAGTATTTTTCAAGACCTTTATAAATTCCAACTGCTGATTTGTATTGGTAGGCTTCTGTAGAAACCTTGTTTCTTTCTGTTGTATTAGAAAGGAAGCCTAACTCTACTAATATAGCAGGTTTTTTATTTTCACGGATAACATGGAAGTTACCTGTCCTTACACCTCGGTTACTTAAGCCTGTTTGTTTAACGACTTCAGCCTGAACATATTGAGCAAGCGTTTTCTCGTTAACATTTGTTGCCCAATAGAAAGTTTCAATTCCTTTTGCACTTGAGCTGGAGCTTGAATTGTAATGAAGGCTAACAAATGCATCTGCTTTATTGTTATGACTAACAGCTACTCGTTGAGCAAGTGTTAAGTACGTATCAGTTGAACGCGTCATAACTACTTTTGCTCCTGCTTTTTTCAGCAAGGTTTGAAGCTGTTTCGCCGTTTGAAGGGTTAGATTCTTTTCAATATAATAGGCTCCTGGATCTTTTCCTCCGTGGCCTGCATCAATGACAATGACTCGATCCTCTAATCCTTGAGAAGGCTTAGTTTTGGTTAAATAGGATAGGGACGCCCAGCCCGTAATACCGGAACTCGTTTCGATTCTACCCCAGTTTCCTTTTGTTTCGAATAAGGTCACGGCTTGTCCTTTTCTGACGGCTGTTACTATGTCGTAGTTTGTGCCTGCACCCTCACGAATGTTTAAGGAAGATGCTCCGTATACATAATACGTTGTTCCTTTTGCTTCCATATCACTTTTTTTAATATAACCTTTAGTAGCGATACCACTTACATAAACAGTGGCTACATACCATTCGGAAGTGAAGGTTTTATATTTTAAAGTGGTACCTGAAGAATAGGATTTTAACTTTTTAGAACTAGTAGAAGCTTTTGCATATACAGATACTTTAGTTGGTGTAACACCACTTAGTGATTCCTGCGGTGTAACACTGTCTTCTACATCTGTTGTACTGATATACCCTTTAACAGCTTTACCAGAGGAATAAATCGTTGCTTCATACCATTCGGAAGAGAATGTTTTATATTTTAAAACAGAACCTTGAACATAAGACTTTAAGACGTTTGAATTTGTTGTGGCTTTTGAATAAACGGAAAGCTCGTCATTTGCAATTCCTGTTAAAGTCATCTGTTCAGAATCGATTGTTTCTACATCCTCTTTGTTGATGAAAGATGTCGTAGCGACACCATTTACATAAACCTTACAAATGTACCAATCATCATTGAATGATGCATATTTTAAGATACTTCCTTCTGGGTAGCTTTTCAGTACATCGGCATTGCCCTCCGCTTGTGCGTATACATTTGTAGAATCTTGTACAACTAATCCGCGCATCGTTGGAGCTGGAGCTTCAATCGTCTCCGATTCGCTTGACGATGGTACCTGTTCGGCTATGACTTCGCTTTCTGTTTGCTGTTCGGCTGCTAGTGCTTTTGTTTTTGTTTCCGAACTAGTTGTTTCATTAGGTGTACGTGTTTCTTCAAGAGCACTGTCTAAAGATTCCTCATTCATTTTTGTGTTTATTGAATCTGGATCCGCTGTCTCGGGTACAGAAATCAATGAATTTTGGATATACCCCGTTATTTCCTTATCCGTGAGTGGATCGGTAAAGCTTATGTATGTATAGCTCGTTCCTGTATGTAGTACATAAACTTCTGATTGATTTGGGATAGAAGTTAAAATCTCACTGTTTGCTGTCTCTTCTTTTAAAACTGGGACCAGTTCTTCATTTTCCGACAAGACGATGGCCTTATCAGAACTGCTCTGAATGGTTTCTGCGTGGCTTAGTACGGGAAAGCCTGAACAAACCAACATGAAAGTGAGTACGCAGGTGAGAATTTTTGTGCAGTTTGTCATGATGTCCTCCTAACTTTGTAATATTTGAGAGAATAATATTCTCCAACGAGTATATTAACATATTAAGATTATGACAAATTGACTACGAAATATTAACTAAACCAAGGGAATATTAGGGTTTAAATGATTTTGTGACTAATATTACGATTATATTAAAATTTAAATATATTATTTTTACGATATTGTTTCGCGGGTATTTTACAAAAAATAGATAGTATTTCTCATATTGATTATGTGAATATTCCAGTACAATAAAAATCGAATTATGAACAAAACGCAAGGTAGATACATAGGAGGAGGGGAGTTGCATGGAGTTTCAATCTGTTATTTTGGAGTATCGGCTGCAAAAGGGGCTTGAGCAATTTATCCCGATTTATCATTATCCAGGTATTGACTTAGAACAAATTTTGGCGAGAAGAGAATGTGAATTTTTCGTTAAAGAAGGGATCACATATAAACAGCTTTCCTCCGCCATCGAAAATGATTTGTTTGTCATTTATGTGGAAGTGTATGAAGAAGGACTAATAGAAAAAGAGGAGGATTCGACACAGGGGATTAAGCTTGAAGTTCGTGAGTTGAACGCAGAGAAGAACCATCCGCTTATTGCGTCTAAATATATGATGAACCACTTAAATGTGTTAAGCGTAATTGGCAGTGTATATACATATGAGTACGGTAAGGAATGGGAGCGAGATTCAGCAGAAATTGATGAAGATCGGAAAGTGTATGTGTTATATGTAACACCAACTGGTTATACGATGTGAACATGAGGAGAGGAGTATAGAAATTGAAGAAAACAAAGAAAATGATGGCAGGAGTATTAACCGCGGCGCTTGCTGCTTCTTTAACTGCTTGCGGGGAAGATCGTCCGCCTGAACCGACTGGATATGATTGTGATGATTGGGACTGGGATAAGAAGACGGGAACGTATTACTGTGATGACGATAGTTCCTCGCACTCAGGTGGCTACTATCACAACGGGACTGTTTATTCAAATAAAAAAGCATTAAAAACAAGTTCTTCTTATCAGTCCTATGTAAAGTCAGGCATTGGAAGTGGAACAAAAGGTGGATTTGGAGGGTAAATGAGTACGTTTCGTGATGAAAGGAAGCAGTTTTATGAACAAATCGACGGATTTTGGTCTGATTTATATGGTATGGAATACGCTTTGTGGGATGTGAAAAAGGAAACATCAGAAACGATTGGACGCATCCGAACAGCGGCGGAGCGAATCGGTCATATTTTTTATAAAACGGCTCCATTGCTAAGGAATTTAGATGATGAGACATTTCTTCAACTTGGATTTCCCCCTGAATCTTTTACATATATTCGTTTACAGACCCTTCCTTTTGAAAGTGTTATCGCCCGCCTTGATCTAGTGGTGACAGAACAGGATATAAAGCTACTTGAGATGAATGCGGATACACCGACTTTTATTATGGAGACATTTAATATAAATGAAAAAGTGTGCAAAGCGTTTCATCTTAAAAATCCGAATGAGGCGTGTGAGGATAAGCTTCGAGAAGCGCTTCAGAAGGCTATTAAAGCAGCTGTTGGCTCTTTTGGAAAAAGAAAAGCTCCTCATATTGTTTTTGCTTCCCATGGAGATCACACAGAAGACCGTTTAACAACTATGTATTTACAGCAATTGAGTGGCTTTAATAGCCATTTTACAAGTCTTGATCGATTAAGAGTTGTACCGGAAGCAATCAAGGAGAATGGAGAAGTTGTAGTAGAGCGCGGACTGTACGATGACCAAGGTGAAAAAGTAGATGTATTGTATCGTCAGACGTATCCACTTGAACATCTAATCGAAGATGAAGACCCTTTAACGAAAGAAAAAGTAGGACAACTTTTAATGAAGCTTGTGGAAGAAAAAGAGTTGGCTGTTATCAATCCCCCTTCGGCTTTTTTGTTGCAATCAAAAGCTATTATGGCTCTTATTTGGGGATTACATGAAGTAAGGCATTCTTTTTATACAGAGGAAGAACATCAATGGATTTCTACCTATTTTTTGCCTACTTATATGGAGGAGGATTGGTTTTGGCAGCAAAAGATGAACTATGTCAAAAAACCTGCTTTCGGCCGTGAAGGAGATACGGTTGAAATTTATGGAGGCACGGGTCAAAAGGTAGACGAAGATCAGCATAAAACATATAAAGATTCAGTGCCGGTTTATCAACAGTTTATCGAGCTCCCTAAAACAGTTGTGCAAACAGAACAAGGCGAGAGGCAAGTACATTATATGTACGGGTGTTTCTATATAAATGGTCAAGCCAGTTCGATTGGCATTCGTGCTGGTAGACAGATTACAGATAATGAATCATATTTCTTGCCAATCGGCTTAGATAAAGAGGAGGAGAAATAGAGATGGATTTTATATCTTCGGATAGCTTTTTAAATTTTTTAGCTTATGTGGGGACAGGATTTGTTTTAATTGTACTTGGATTAATCGCATTTGCGCTGACGACGAAGTTTTCAGAATGGCAATTAATTAAAGAAGGGAATCTTGCGGTTGCTTTAAAGCTATGGGGAAAAGTCATTGGTTTAGGGATTACGCTCTATACAGTGTGGGGAAGCAGTGTGAATTTAGTGGATGCTTTTTTATGGGGCTTGGTTGGAATCGTGACACAAGTGGTAGCTTATTTAATTATTGAATATATTTTAACACCGAAAACAAATCTAGCAAAAAAGGTAGAGGAAGGAAATACAGCAGTCGGTTTTAGCTTATTTGCAGTCGGCATTACAGTGGGGTTAATTGTAGCGGGAAGCTTGACATATTAATGGGAGAAGTAAAAGACGGCTCAAAAGGACAATGAGCCGTCTTTTCTTAGTGTGCCAGGCATGGCAACTATCTA